>JBBDNN010000046.1:0-22821 GCA_040877545.1 Balneolaceae bacterium | reverse complement strand
CTTACGACAACAGATTTACAGTCTGCCCCAGTTGGCCGCTTTGGTATCTCCCCTCTTAACGCTTGAGCCAGTGACCGGACTCGAACCGATGACCGGCGGTTTACAAAACCGCTGCTCTACCAACTGAGCTACACTGGCTTTTTGCGAAAGACTTCAAAATTAACCATGCTATGTATGATTGTCAATATACTTCTGTGAAAAAATTCACTCCCTGACATCAGCATTCTTGCCAGTTTTTTTCTTCCTGTAATTCAGGAAAAACTTTACTAAAATGACGCCAGCGATAAGTAAGAGAATTATTTTTCCATAATTGGATAAATAACCACCGATGATTCTCCAGTTATCTTGTATTAACCAACCCATCCCCAAGAGCAAACCATTCCACAACATTGAGCTAACTAATGAGCTAAATGAGGTTCGCCAGAATTTAAGTCGGGATATACCAGCGGTGAGTGAAATGACAGATCTTGTTCCTGCCAAAAATCGGTTTGCAACTACCACTCCCTGCCCCCAGCGTATCATCCATTTTTTCCCACGTGTGAAATATTTATAGTCGATAAATTTCAGAATGAAATGACCCTCACGGTTACCTTCTATTTGGCTGCCCCATCTATACCCGAGCCAATACATAGTCATAAACCCAAAAACAGAAGCAACTGTTGTTAGAAACCAAATCGGAAAAATTTGAATAACTCCTTCAGCAGCAAGATAGCCCCCAAAAGCGACGATTACATCTCCCGGCAAAGGTGGTATCATATTTTCAATGTAGGCTATGCCAAAAAAAATGAGATAAATTCCAATTGGAGGAACTACCTCAATCCACTCAATAATGCTTTGGATTATTTGGTCAGCCATTAATCTTTTTTATAAATAAGAACTATTGCATGTACCGCAATTCCTTCTTCACGCCCAGCAAATCCTAAATTCTCAGATGTTGTGGCTTTTACAGATACATCCGCTTTGCTGCACTCTAAATCTTCAGCGATCACACTTCTAATCTCATTTATATGTGAACGTAATTTGGGTTCTTCAGCTATAACTGTGGCATCAAGATTGCCAATTTCATATTCATTTTCACGAACCATTGCATAACACAGGCGTAATAATTTGCGGCTATCTGCATCTTTAAAATCCGGGTCAGTATCTGGAAAATGTTTTCCTATATCCCCAAGCGCCAAGGAACCGAGCAAAGCATCACAAATTGCGTGCAGTAAAACATCAGCATCAGAATGTCCTAAAAGCCCTTTTGAATGGGGAATTTCAACACCGCCCAGAATTAACTTTCTGCCTTCAACCAGCTTATGCACATCATAACCACACCCAACTTTTATCGACTTCATATATCTTCTCCCAAAATTAACTCCGCAACTTTGAGGTCAATTGGATAGGTGATTTTTAGATTTTCCCTTTCTCCCTCAACCATTTGAATTACCCCGCCAATTCTTTCCACCAGCGCAGCATCGTCAGTTCCAATAAAATTAGTTTTCATGGCTGCTTTATAAGCCTTTTGCAATAACTCTTTTTTAAAAATCTGCGGGGTTTGTGCCTGCCATAAACAGGAGCGATCCGGGGTAGATTCAATGAGACGATCTGCTTTTACTTTTTTGATGGTATCTTTGGCGGGAACTCCGAGAACGGCTCCGCCATATTTCCCGGCAGCCTCACAACAGGTTTTTATTTGCAATGAATTAACAAAAGGACGAACGGCGTCATGGACGGCCACTAAATCTGCTTCATCCCTAATATTTTCCAATGCATTCTGAATGGAAAATTGCCTCTCATCTGCACCCTCCACTGCCAAAAATTGAACCGGAATTGACAGAAAGCTTTTAAAAATTTCCTCTACGATGGGAATAGAATCCACCGAAGTGGCGACTATTACCTGTATCAATCCCGGAACTGCAGTAAATTTTGAGATGGTATGCTCAAGAATAGTTTTATCACCTATCTTAATAAATGGCTTGGGGGTGGAGGAGCCTAACCTGACTCCTGACCCAGCCGCCGGAAATATGACCGACAATTTTGCCATTTTAAATAATCAGCATTGCATCGCCAAATGAGAACCATCGGTAATTTTTCTTCTTGGCTTCCTCATAAGCTTCCATCAGGAAATCATAACCTGCAAAACCAGCAGCCATCATTAATAAGGTAGATTCAGGACGATGAAAATTAGTAACTACGGCTTCTGTAATTTTGAAGTCGTAAGGTGGGTAAATAAACTTGTCGGTCCAGCCGGTTCCGGGCTTGCTCATACCACTAGCCATCACACTGGTTTCAATAACCCGCACAGCACTGTTCCCGATGGCAACCACTTTATTTGTTTTACTTTTCAGGGCTACATTGATTTTATCTGATGTCTCTTTAGAAATAAAGAAATTTTCAGAATCCATGCGATGCTTGGTTAAATCCTCAACCTCGACATTTCTGAAAGTTCCCCAGCCAATATGTAGGGTAACAGGTAAGAATTCAGCCCCTTTTTTCTCAATTTTTTTCACTAGTTCCGGTGTAAAGTGCATAGCAGCGGTAGGTGCGGCCACGGCGCCACGCTCAGTAGCAAAAATGGTTTGGTAACGATCTTTGTCTTCTTCCACAGGCTCGCGTTCTATGTATGGAGGCAGCGGCATTTTTCCCAAGGCATCCAGTTTGTCGTATAAATCCTGGTTAGAACCTTCATAAAGAAAACGAATAGTACGTCCACGGGAAGTTGTGTTATCTACCACTTCAGCCGTCAATTCATCTTCCTCGTCTCCAAAGTAGAGTTTATTTCCAATTCTGATTTTTCGGGCTGGCTCTACAAGTACATCCCAAAGCATATTTTCGGGCTGCAATTCACGGAGTAAAAAAACTTCAATATCCGCTTCGGTTTTTTCTTTCTTACCATTCAGGCGAGCGGGGAAAACTTTGGTGTTGTTATAGATTACAACATCACCTTCATTAATATATTCGTGGATGTCAGAAAACTTTTTATGCTCGATGGTTTTTTCAGCACGGTTTAAAACCATCAATTTTGCAGCGTCTCTTTCTTTAAGCGGTTCTTCGGGTACATTTAACCCTTCTATTTCAAATCGAAAATCGGTGAGCTTCATTTAGCTTAGGTAATTTAGGCATTACTGTTGGAAAAGTTGGCTAAGATAGCCTTTTTTTATTGTGATTTCAATGAATTAACCTTGGCGAATGGTTTATTATTGTTAGCCAATTCATTATACTTTAGGTGAAGGTTTATCGTTCACTATGGAAACCACGAAGAGCTATGAAGAAAACAACAACACTGACTTTTATTTTTGCCTTATTTATAAGTTTACAACTTCCTGCTCAGCTACGAAGTAATCTTTCAACTACCCCCGATTACAGTAGTTCGGTAATAAATACAAAAGCCTCTACCGTCCAAAGCGGATTGAACGAGTTCTTTAATAATAAAGTAACTATGAGCCATTCCTATTCCATGAATTTTGGATCTGTTGGCGGCTCTTTCCAAAACATCAACGCATATACAAATACGCTTCAATTTGATCTCACTCCAAAACTAGATGGCCGCGTAGATGTATCATTTCTTCACTCCCCTTTTGGGCAATCAAATTTCTCTAATACAGATAATGGCCTCGGTGGCGAGGTAATTATCCGCAATGCGGAATTGAACTACAAGATAAATGATAACGCACATATTTCGCTTCAGTATCAGCAGCTTCCAAGGTCCTTTGGGTTTTATAATCCCTACGGTTATAACAGAATGGGTTCGTGGTACTAAATAATATTTAATGGCAGAACCAAACGGTAAAGGTGCATCCACCAATAATGAGCTTTATCTAAATGCTGCTATTGGTTTTTTAAGTGTTCTTCTGATTCTTCTATTTGCCGCTCTTTTTACACGTGTGATTTATCCAAGGATATTTAATGAACGCTCTGAACAAAATTCAGGCTTAATCAGTGAAATTATTCAAATTGAAGTTTTAAATGGATGCGGGATTCCAGGTATTGCCAATTCTTATACTGGTATTTTAAGGGCTAATGGATTTGATGTGGTAGAAACCGGAAATTTTGAAACTTTCGACCTACAAGAAACGATCGTAATTTCCAGAAGTGGTGTTATGGATAACGCTTACCGAGTGGCAAATGCTTTGGGCATAGCAGAACAGAATGTGATAAGAGAGTCTTCTTCTGATTACTATCTGGACGTAACGCTTATAATTGGGCTTGATTACGAAAAGTTAAACACAAATTAATGATGACAAAAATTCAACAAACGGGAAAAAAACAATTTCAAAACGCTTATTCTGATGACAACCTGAACTCAAAAAAAGTTGTTGAGACCATAACGGAGGCTTTACTCAGCAGAAAAGGGAAAGACATCACTATTATGGATGTTTCAGAACTCACCACCCTCACCGATTATTTTATTGTTTGCCATGGTACTTCTGATGTACAGATAAAAGCACTCGCCGATGCTGTTGAAGAGGATGTACGGAAAAAAACAGGCGAGAAAGCCTGGAAAAAAGAAGGCTTTAGTGGCCGCTCGTGGATAATTCTCGACTTTGTCAATATTGTGGTTCATGTTATGAGTAAAGAAAAGAGAGACTATTATAATATTGAGCGTATGTGGAATGATGCAAAAATAACTACTATAGAAGAAGAAAAAGAAGGGTAAACAATTTCAGGGTATTTTGAAGAACGAATGCATTTCAGAACATGAAAGATATTAAGCACTCTTTTTTTTCTAAAACATCAGCAATTAGCTAAGCCATGGCTCGAATTTTAGTTACAGAACCTATTCCCGAATCTGCCATTGAGCTTTTATCCACTGCCGGGGAGGTAACTATTGGTAAAAAAGGAAGTTATCATTCTGATGAAGAACTCCTTCAAGAGATTGCAGAATTTGATGCTTTACTTTGTATGCTTTCAACGCCGGTTACTTCAGCAGTTTTGAAAGCAGGGAAAAACCTGAAGGTTGTTGCCAATTTTGCAGTAGGCTATAATAATATTGATGTAAATACTGCCCGTGAACTTGATATTAAAGTAGCCAATACTCCCGATGTATTAACTGAAGCATGTGGTGATTTTGCCATGGGTTTACTCCTCGCCCTTTCAAGAAAATTTCCGCAGGCTGAAAACTATTTGAGGGCAGGCAAATTTAAAGGATGGGAGCCATTAGGTTTTTTAGGGATGGAGCTTCGTGGGAAGACATTAGGTATTATCGGGATGGGAAGAATTGGCCAGGCTTTTGCCAGGCGGGCGAAAGCATTCGGGATGGATATAGCCTATCATAACAGAAACCGGATAAAGCAATCTATCGAACAGGAGCTGAATACAACCTATTATGAAAGTCATTTTGAACTTGCCCGGCATAGCGATGTGTTAAGTGTCAACTGCCCGCTAACCGATGAAACTTTTCACCTGGTGGATGAAAAGCTCCTGAACGTTTTACCCAAACATGCACTGCTCATAAATATTTCCAGGGGCGCAGTGGTAGATGAGGCTGCCCTGGCAGAAGCCTTACACAATAATAACATTGCAGGGGCCGGTTTAGATGTATTTGAAGAGGAGCCGGCTGTTCTTCCGCGGCTGTTAACAGCTCCCAATACGCTGTTACTTCCTCATATCGCCAGCGCTACTTTCGAAACACGCGACGCCATTGGCCGTTTGGCTGCTCAAGCTATTGTATCGGTTTTAAAAGGAGTACCGGCTTCGGAAATACCCAACTTGATTAGCCGTTGATTAACATTCATATTGGTTTTCACTAAATGCTTTTTCTTGAAATCAAAAATTAAAAATACAAACTGGCTCTTAGCCGCTATTCTTTTAATAATTGCGGTTACCTACTGTTTTTTCGAATTGAGTATTCATCAAAACGAACGTTCAGAAACCGAAAAAGCAGAACGTGCAGAAATTGCGATACAAACTGCTGCTCAAAACTATTCTCAGTTTGAATATAGCTTCGCTCAGAACAGCCGCAGCCTTTCCCGCTTTATTAAAAACGAAATTGAAGCGGGCTCTTCACGGAAAGAAATATTTGATATTATTTCTCAAAACTATGACTTCTGGGGAATATCAATTTTTGAAAATAAAACGATCTGGCTTTGGTCAGGTTTTGGAGAACAAAATTACCCATCGGGAGCTGATACTCTTGAGAAACAATATGTAGATGTACTCAGGCAAAATAATGTGACGTTTTTAGGTTCCCAGGTTCCTTTCTTTATTGAACAGGAAGATTCCTTAATGCGGTATGATGTGTTTACGCGAGCGAAGATTCAGCAAAATAATATATTACCTATTGGCCGGAATGTAGAATTAGATCCTGTTCAGTTATTTCAAGCCGAAAAAGATTTTCCAATTTATTTTAGCTTTTTCGAATCCCTGCCAGCAAATGTTGATTATAAAACCACCCTCAGCACACAAAGCAGAGATTCTGTTGGTTCAGTTTTTACCCTCGCCGGTGATCAAGATCAATATTTTAGAGCTCAGCAAAGTAATAACCTGTTATATCGTGCCATTTTTCATTTTCTGCTGGTTCTCTTCTCCATGCTTTTACTCATATCGGTTGCGAGAAGGCTCCCTGTATGGGAAGGTCTTCTGTTAAAATTTATTGCAATCACACTGGCGTGGCTTTTATTAACAAATATAGAATATGAATTAGGGTGGCTGGCATACTTCCCCGATTTAGAACAAGGATACTCACAAGCAATTACCCTGCTAACCACCTACTGCTTAAATGCCTTTTTCATTCTTTTTGTAACTATTTCAACCTTCAATATTCTATCGAATACTGATCTTAGAATCTCGATTCAAACACGCAGGTTACTCCCGGTTATTGCTGTTCTTTTTGGCGTATTAAGTTCCTTCCTGCTTTACTTTTTTATATCAGAAACCTACCTACTCTTTGCCAACTCTTCTATTTCCGTAATGGATTTGAATGTTTTTCCACCATGGGAAACCCTGATTCTTTATGTAGCCTCTGGTATTTTTTCCATATCAGTAATTATCCTTTTATGCCTTACCGGATGGTTTCTGGTAAAAAATACTGCTATCACTTCATGGCTTTCTTTTCTTCTTGTGATTTGCGGGTATGGGATTGGCTTATTGATACTGATGAATTACACCTCATTAAATAATGCCTTTACCTGGATTAGTGCAGCCACCAGCCTCTCCTTTTTAGTGGTGGTGCTATTCACCATTTTGCTGCTCCGGCGTCCTAATATTCTTAACTCTTCATCACCGCTTCGGCTACTTCTCCTTTTTGGCTTTGTGGCAGTATGCATTACTTATATTGCCGTATATAAGGGTTATTCTGAACGGCTGGATAAACAAATGCTGCAGGCCGCTGAGTCATTTATTGAGGAAGAAGCATCGGAGGCGGAACGTATTGCCAGAAGTCTTTTAACCGAATTAGAGGAGGCTATTTCGGGGCTGACAACTCAAGACCTTAATGAACGCCCTTCTTACGTGGAAAGCCTTTTCACCCGGCAAACGCAACAAATTATATCAGAGGAATGGGAAAGCTTTTCAATTTCAACACAACTGGTAAATAATTCGGGTGAAATTATTGGAGAGTATACCTCCGATCTTGACTCTCCCGGCTGGACCCGTGCTTTCAATATGCTTTCCCTTGAAATTCCCTTTGAGGAAGAGCGAATCCGGATTAATAATCTGCGCCCCATTATAAGGGAGCGGCCGCTGAATGAAGCAAATTCAAATTACTCTTCCTTCCGCCGCGCCTGGATTCCGCTGTATGATACCGGTGACACAAGAAACCGGATAGGCTGGATTTTATGTTCGGTTTATCGCGAACGCCCTCAATTCGAAAAGCCGCTTCGCGCCGTGGTTGCCGCACAAGGAAGCGACAACTGGAACTCATCCATAAATATTACTGAATATGTGGACGGAGTATCAGCCAGAAAATCTATTGTTGGCGTTCCCCTGGAATTACCAGGTTATATTCGTCTTTCACAACCGCTGATGGATCAGGTAAAACAGGATTCAATTTCCTTTAGAACACACACACTTGGGGAAGAGGAAATTAAAGAGCTTTTTGTAGCCATTTCCGACCATCAAATAATACGTGCAGCCACCAGCCATGCCGGATTTGATAATCACCTGTTTTCTGTACTACGCTACTTTTTTTGTGTATTGATTGGCGGACTTGTCTTACTTATATGTTTAGCGTGGACAAAAGATATCACTGTTTTAGGGCATAACCGCCGTTTCCGCGACCGCCTTCTCGACAGGTTCATTCTGGCTTCCCTTCTGTGCCTGATGGTTTTAACCGTGGTTTCCTATTATGCTATCAATACTCAAAATGAAAAAAATGTACGCGACAGTCTACTGGATAAAGTAGGAAATCTTGCCACTGCTCTCTCACAACAATCAACGCAAAATACAGGGGACCCTACTGTTTCACTCAATGAGTTAACCTCAACCCTTGATTCAGATGCATCTCTGTATACAAACGAAACACTTGATATTTCTACTACTTCTCAAATTTATGGACAACACCTTTTACCCCGGTTATTACCCTGGGATGTTTACGAAGCTATTTACAACAATGGCAGTAATCAGGAGACACAAAAAATTATGCTGGGAAATCAGGAATTACTTATCGGATACAAGCCCTGGATGAATGATGAGGGGGAAATTGCAGGAATAGTGGCGATCCCCACTTTTTTAAAGGCCCCAAAATTTAACGAGCAGCTTCTTTCCACTACCAGTTATTTGATTGGTTTTTATGTGATCATTTTTGGATTATTCATTTTGGGTGCAGCCTTTATTTCTACGCAGCTTACCGCTCCACTACATTCTCTGAGAGAGGGATTAAAGAAAATTTCAGGTGGCAGCCTGGAGACGACCTTACCGGTAAAAAGTAAAGACGAAATCGGATCTCTCACCAATGCATACAATATTATGGTGTACCGGCTGAAAACCCTTCAGCGAGACCTTGCCAAGGCTGAACGCGAAGCCGCGTGGAAAGAAATGGCACAACAAGTTGCTCATGAAATCAAAAATCCGTTAACCCCCATGAAGCTGAACCTGCAACATCTGGAGCGGCAGCTAAAAGTTCCGGAATCTGATTTCAATAAGATGAAGCCGCAAATAGAAAAAATCGCAGCTAATATGATAGAGCAAATAGAATCGCTTAGCCAGATTGCTTCCGATTTCTCAAAATTCGCCCAGCCCCTGGAACAGCAATTTCAACCTGTTGAAGTGAATGAACTTTTAAACTCAATTGCTGAACTTTACGCACCCGAGAAAAACCTGACGATAAAAATGGAATTGCATTCAGAAGACCTTTGGGTGAATGGAGCAAAAGAAGAACTCCGAAGGGTTCTTATCAACTTGGTAAAGAATGCTTATGAAGCTATTAATGAGAGTGGAGTCATTACATTGGGCTCTTCCTATAACTCACGGCAGAGCCGTGCTATAGTTACTGTAGCCGACGAGGGCGAGGGTATTTCTGAAGAAAATTTTGAACATATTTTTGTGCCTAATTTCTCAACCAAATCAAGCGGAACAGGTTTGGGATTAGCCATCACCAAAAAAATAATTGAAGAGCATGGTGGTAAAATCACCTTTATATCTTCCCTGGGAAAAGGCACAACTTTTAGGGTTAGTTTACCTTTGGCCGAGGAAAAAGAAAGCTAAACATTTATCATTTCCTGAATATTGTGCGTACCTTTTGCGGCTCTATTCGTCATGAAAATTCCTCGTAAAGAAATAAAAAAAGAAGGCCTGAAACTGATGGCCCTGGGCAGCCCGATAATTGCAACGCAACTATTGCGCATGGGGCTCAATTTCACCGATACGGTGATGGCGGGTAATCTGTCTGCACTCGACCTTGCCGGGGTCGCCATAGGAAATGCTGTTTATCTTCCGGTAGCAATTTTTTGCATGGCTACTTTAATTGCCGTAAATCCCGTTGTTTCTCAATTGTTGGGTGCCCGTAAATTTGAAGAAATTGGTAAAAGTGCCCGGCAAATGTTTTGGCTGATTTTGATGCTTGCCATCCCCTGCTTCTTCATCCTGCGCAACCTTCATATTGTGATGGAATTGATTGGCGTAACGGATGAAATTATTCCGCTCGCCTCAGGATATCTAAAAGCTATTTCATGGGGAGTGCTTCCTCTTTTTGCCTATGCCGGGGTGCGGTATTTTAGCGAAGGCTTATCTGTTACCCGCCCCGCAATGTATATTGCTGCTGCAAGTTTGGTGCTGAATGTCGGCGCAAATTATGTTCTTATGTATGGCAAATTGGGATTTCCACAACTGGGAGCAATTGGTGCGGGTTATGCCACTACCATTATTAATTTTTTTGGAGCAGCAGTTTTTATCGGATTCACAGCTTCTTTCAAGCCATTCAAAAGATTCAATATTTTTGAAAGAACTACCGGTCCTGAGTGGAAGTATATCAAAGAATTATTGAAAGTTGGCCTTCCTAACGGCGCCAGCTCTGCGATGGAAGTGCTGCTTTTTGCAGTGGTAAGTTTGTTGATGGGAACATTGAGCGTAAAAGCGGCGGCGGCTCACCAGGTGGCAATAAATGTGGCGGCTACCATGTTCATGATTCCTTTCGGACTTTCCATTGCCATCTCTCAAAGAGTTGGTTTTTCTATCGGGCAAGGTTCAATGAGTAAAGCTCGCTTTCGTGGTTATGTGGGGATTGCCATTTGCGGCTTATTGATGACCTGTACTGCAATTCTCCTTTTCTCTGCTCCTGAATTTATTATCAGGATTTATACACATGATCCTGAGGTCGCCAACATTGCAGTTGCACTGATTTTTATGGCAGGAGTATTTCAGATTTCAGATGGACTGCAGGTAGGGGCTTTTGGAGCATTGCGTGGGCTAAAAGATACTCGTATTCCTATGGTAGTAAATTTCATTTCCTATTGGATTATTGGCTTCCCGGCCGGCTACCTGCTCGGAATCTTTTTCAACTTCGGCCCCGAGGGACTTTGGATTGGTTTGATCTGCGGATTAACTCTCGCTGCTATTCTTCATAATTATCGGTTTAACAGACTTACAAAACCAAGAGACTAACAACTTCTTCTTTAGCCACCAAGGCATTTAGAACACGAAAAATTATTATATATTTCTGCAGTCCCCCCTGGCGCAAGGTACTGTGATAGATATAATTGGTTCCTTGATCATAATCTCTTCCAACAAAAAAACCTTCACGTTCGAATATCATAGCATTGTTAGCAACAGTTAATAATGAATTATCAAGGTTAAATAGATGTTCGTTATTTTCTCCCATTATAGTGAGCCAATCCATCATTCATTCGCATAAATATATCTTTCTCATGCCGCCCCAAAATTTGAATCAGAAATAGACTCCCATTTTTGAAGTTTATTTTTAATACCCTAGTGAAGTAAAATCAGGATCACCTATCATACCAATTGAAACTGGATCTTACCCCACCTGCTGAATGAAGTTCTAAAACCAGTGGTTTGGATAGCACCCATAAATTGTTATTCTATTCTATGCCCGTTTACATTCATGACATATCCACTTCAGTTCCTGATGCATTCAGCCGACAGCAACATATTCGTGAGGTAATGAAAAGACATGTTGGCAAAGACCGCAAAACCCAGGCTATCATTCACCGGATATACACCCAATCCGGGATAGAAAAAAGGCATTCTGTAGTAGAGGATTTCTCCCCCAATGACAGGGGCACTCTTTTTTTTAATGGCCAGGCTAAAAGCGAACCCGGAACCGGAGCCCGAAATAAGGTTTATGAAAGTGAAGCTAAAAAACTTTTTGTGAATGTTGCCAATAAACTGATGGAAAATAATCCGCATATCCAGCCGAAAGAGGTTACCCATGTGGTAACGGTTTCCTGCACCGGTTTTTTTGCCCCCGGCCCGGATTATGAGATTGTAAAAGCTTTGAACCTGAAACCAACTACCCAGCGATTTCATGTGGGATTTATGGGATGTTATGCCGTGTTCCCCGCTCTTAAAATGGCACAGGCTTTTTGTACCGCTGATCCAAATGCTGTTGTTCTGGTTATAAGTGCAGAATTATGTACCCTCCATTTTCAATTCAAAAATTCGGTAGATAACCTGCTGTCAGGTTCTGTTTTTGCAGATGGCGCAGGCGGAATGATACTTTCCTCAAAAAAGCCAATGAAACGCAATTTTGAAATAAACCAATTTGCTTCATCTCTGGCTCCCAATGGTGAAAAAGATATGGCATGGACAATTGGAGATGCCGGTTTTGATATGGTTCTTTCCACTTATGTGCCGGATATCATTAAGCAAAATTTTGAGTCGGTAATTCAGCCGCTTTACGATCAATTCCGGATTGGAAAAAAAGATATTGATTATTGGGCTATTCATCCCGGCGGGCGTTCTATACTTGATAAAATAGAAAAAGCCTTATTACTAAAGCCAAATCAGATTTCAGCTTCCCGTAAAGTTCTCGCTGATTTTGGCAATATGAGCAGTGCTACGGTTTTATTTGTATTGAAGGAAATTTTTGAGTCTGGATTAAAGGAAGGGCAAAAGATCCTGCCCATGGCTTTTGGTCCGGGGTTAACGATCGAAAGCGGGCTGCTTACTTTTCATGAATCGCAAAATTAGCCACTCATTTATGCCATTTTTTCTTGGTGAACGCCAACCACACCTTGTTGAAATTATGGACCGGGATGATTGTGATCCTGTACTGCTCGAAAATACCTACCGGCAATTCGGCACCATCAACCTGTTGCTATCTCAGTGGAAAAAGATCTATGAAAAAGAGCTAAAGCCTTTGATGAATAAATCCACATCATTTTCACTTTTAGATATTGGTTTTGGCGGAGGCGATGTTCCCATCAAATTAAACAAGTGGGCAAAAGAAGACGGTTTCGATTTAAAGATCACAGCGATAGAAACAGATAGGCGCGCTTTTGATTATGTGCAATCGATAAAAGCACCGGATTCCATCACCTTCCGGCATTGTTCTTCCACCGATTTGGTACAGGAAAATCGTCAATTCGATTTTGTGATTTCGAATCACGTGCTGCATCATTTAAATCAGAAATTGACTGATGAGGTCCTCCAGGAAGCTAAAACCCTGGCAGGCCAAAAAGCTATCTTTAATGATATTGAGCGAAGCGATGTGGGTTACCTGCTATTCACCACATTTGCCCGGCTTGTTTTCAGAAGATCTTTTATAACGGCTGACGGGCTTACATCTATCAAACGCAGTTATACCTTCAGAGAATTAACAGAAATGGCTCCCGATGGCTGGGCCGTAAAGCGGGTTTTTCCATTTCGGCTTTTGTTGATCTATGAATTTAACCAATAACAACATACCAGTAATAATTGTTGGTGGAGGCCCTGTTGGCCTTTTCCTTGCCATCTGCCTGCTCAAAAAAGGCATCAATTGCAAAGTTATTGAAAAGCGGCACGATCCTGTTCCCGATTCCCGATCACTCGGAATTCATCCTGTTTCTCTTGCGTTATTTGACAGTTTGGGAATTATCAAGCCTTTCCTGGAAAAAGGAGTGAAAATGCGTAAGGGAATTGCCCTCACAGAGCGTAAAAAAATAGGCGAAATTTCTTTCGAAAGCTGTCCAAAACCACACAATTATATACTGGCCTGTCCTCAATTTTATACGGAGCAGTTTTTACGTGAAGAACTATCTAAATTGGATACAGCTGCTTTAATCACCAAGGCCGAATTTAAAGGCTTTGAGGACAATGAGCATTCGGTAACAACAAAATGCAGAGTTCAGGAGTCTGAGAAACAATTTTCAAGTAAGTTTTTAATTGGATGTGATGGGAAAAACAGCCTGGTGCGCCAGCAAGCCTCTATTCATTTTTCAGGCAAACGATATCCAGACACCTACATCATGGGTGATTTTAAAGATACCACTGATTTTGGTCCCGATGCGGCGGTATTTCTTCTCAAAGGTGGAATGATAGAATGTTTCCCCCTGCCAAATGGAATGCGAAGATGGGTGGTAAAAACCACGGAATATATCTCCAAACCAACTCCAACAGATCTGACAAAATTGGTAAAAGCTCGAATTAATTATGATTTAAGTGAAGTGAAAAGCACCATGTTCAGCAGTTTTGGTGTGCAACATTTTACCGCAGAGACCTTTGTAAAAAATCGAATTTTATTGGCGGGAGATGCGGCTCATGTGGTAAGTCCCATAGGCGGACAGGGAATGAATCTGGGGTGGCTGGGAGCCTGGGACTTGGCTGATGCTTTGTCACGTATTTTTCACAACGAGAACGCATCACAATTTGAACCTGCTCCTTCTATTTTGAAAAGCTATTCTCTTAATCACAAAAAAACAGTCAGGAAAGCAGCGCGGCGGGCGGAATTAAATATGTGGCTGGGGAGGAAATCATCGCTGCCTTTTTTTCGAAATTTATTGGTGAGGGGAATGCTAAACACAGTATTTCGAAAGAAAACAGCAGAACTTTTTACGATGCAGGGTTTAAAGGCTGGTGATTTTAACCTGGAAAAGAGATCACACAAGTAGAACCAATTCCCGGATTTTTACCATAACTCAGATCAGCTTTCAATTTTTTAGCCAGTGCCCTTATTATAAATTGCCCGTTGGGTTTAACCATTACTTTCTTTTTCGCGGGAATAGTCTCTTCAGCATTAAAACCAACGCCGTCATCCGTCACCATAATAACAATTTTTCCTTGTGGCGACTTCTTTAAAATCACTGTTACTTCTCCACTTTTACTGTCAACAAAAGCGTGCTTATAGGCATTAATCAAGAGTTCATTTACGATAAGTCCGCATATCATTGCCCGGTTTGCATCAAGAATTATATCTCCAAAATGCACATTTACCCGGATGTCTTTATCCGGCTCTTCAAAAACTTTTTCTACATTATGAATTACTGATAAAAGATAAGTAGACAGATCAATAGTTTCCGATTCCGACTTATCATACAACAGGGAATGTGCTTCGGCAACTGATCGAACCCTCGAACTGGTAGAAACCAGGGCCTGCCTTGATCCTTTATCCATAATATCATCCAGGTCAAACTCTATGAGTGCACATATAGTAGCCAGATTATTTTTCAGGCGGTGATGGATTTCTGAAATCTGCATCTCCCGGTCTGCAAGTTTATTTACCACTTCCTCGTATTTTTGTGCCCGTTCAATTGCTGATGAGGCATGATAGGCAAGGGCTTCGAATACAAAAACATCATCCTCGTCAAAGGCTTCATTCTCTTTTTTATTGATGGCTTGAATCACACCAAAAGCCTTCCCCTCTGAATTTTGAAGTGGCACACAAATGATATTCCTGGTATGAAAACCTTTCGACAGATCCTGCCAAAAGATTTCACTTTCATTTATATCATTACTAAAATAGGGCTGGTTATTAGATAAGACCCATCCTCCTACGCCTTTATTCTTGGGAATGGCCAAACCGGTAATTTCTTCTTTAACCGGTCCTGTGGGAATACTCACACTCAATTCCCCCGATGCTTCATCTAATAGCATGAGAGAACTCGCTTCTGAGCTCATCACGATTCTTGCGGCTTCCATACATTTTTTGAGTAAGTCTTTGAGCTCAAATGTTCTGTTGATTCCTTCTACTACCTGAAGCAACAGTTCTTTTTGTCTTGAAACCCGAGAGTGCTGGGTTATATTTTTGCTTTGATTGCTGATTTGACCTTAGTTTTTTTAAACAGGCACCCAATATAAAAAATTTTGGGTTAAACACATTTCAACTAACGTTAGAATTCGGTTAATTTACAAAGCACCACCTAAGCACCCTGTAAGTCACCTAATCGTGCTGCTGACAGTATTTTTATTTTCTTTACTAAAGCAAAAAGCATCGCCAATGGCGATGCTTTTTAATCTGCGCAGTCCTTCAATCCCGGAAATCTGCGATCACTTTTTCTTTAGGTAATCGAGGAGTACCGTATGCAGGATACCGCCATTACGGTAATAATCCACTTCCACAGGTGTATCAATGCGACTTACCACAGCGAATTTAACTTCGGTGCCATCCCCTTTTTTCGCAGTTACTTTTACATCCTGTTGAGCTTTCATATTATCATTCAGATGAATGGTAAATTCTTCCGAACCATCTAGCCCCAGGGTATCCGGCGTTTCGCCATCCTTAAATTGAAGAGGAAGAACGCCCATTCCAATCAGGTTGGAGCGGTGAATTCGCTCGTAGGATTCGGCAATCACTGCTTTTATGCCCAGGAGAATAGTTCCCTTTGCAGCCCAATCACGCGATGACCCAGTTCCATATTCTTTACCGGCCAAACCAATTAATGGTGTTCCTGACTCTTTGTAGCGCAGGGAAGCATCATAAATGGTAGTGATTTCATCGGTGGGGAAATATTTGGTGAACCCGCCTTCTTTGCCCGGCGCCAGGTTATTTTTGAAACGGACATTGGCAAAAGTACCGCGAGTCATCACCCGGTCATTTCCACGGCGGGAACCGTAGGAGTTGAAATCCGTTTTTTGAACATTATGTGCCTTTAGGTATTCACCTGCCGGAGCATCTTCCTTTATATTTCCTGCCGGGGAGATATGATCTGTGGTGATGGAATCTCCAACTTTTACCAGAACGCGTGCGCCTTCAATAGATTTAATGGGCTCCGGTTCTTCCTTCATATCCATAAAAAAGGGCGGCTCCTGGATGTAGGTAGAATCTTCGCTCCAGTTAAATAATTCTCCGCCGGAAACGGGAATTTCTTCCCAGGCAGGAGAATCAAAAATATCACCATACATCTTTTCAAAAAGATCGGGGCGAATGGCATTATCGAGTTGCTCGGCAATTTCTTCTGTTGTGGGCCAAATGTCTCTCAGATACACATCATTTCCATCTTTATCTTTACCGAGCGGTTCTTTGTTTAAGTCGATATCAACTGTGCCGGCTAACGCATAAGCTACAACCAGGGGCGGTGAGGCAAGATAATTTGCTTTCACATACGGATGAATCCGGCCTTCAAAATTACGGTTTCCGGAAAGAACTCCGGCGGCAATCAAATCCCCCTCCCTGATAGCATTTTCCACCTCAATCGGGAGCGGCCCTGAATTCCCGATACAGGTTGTACAGCCATAACCAACCAGGTTAAAGCCAAGGAAATCAAGATATTTTGTAAGGTCGGCTTCTTTCAGATATTCCGTTACCACACGAGATCCCGGAGCGAGGGATGTTTTTACATAGGCCGGTACTTTCAGTCCTTTTTCATAAGCTTTTTTGGCCACAATTCCTGCTCCCAACATCACACTTGGGTTCGATGTGTTTGTGCAACTGGTAATAGCGGCAATAACCACATCGCCGTGCTTCATCTCAATTTGCTGACCATTCTTGAACGTTCCTCTATTGGCCAGCTTTTCCTGGGTAAGATTAAAGCCCATAGTTGGATCATTACTCACCAGTGAGTTTTCAAAAGCTTGTTTCATGTTAGTGAGAGTAACACGATCCTGTGGCCGTTTTGGCCCGGCAAGTGAAGTTTGTACGGTCCCCAGATCAAGTTCTAAGGTAGAAGCAAATTCGGGATCGGGTGTATCATCAGTGCGGTATAATCCCTGTGCTTTGGTGTAATTTTCAACCAGGTCTACCAGTTCTTTTGAACGGCCGGTTCTGCTCATGTAGCGAAGTGCTTCGCTATCGATTGGAAAGAAGCCCATGGTTGCACCGTATTCCGGTGCCATATTTGCGATGGTTGCACGATCGGGCAAGCTCATACTGCTCAGTCCATCTCCATAAAATTCTACAAATTTACCAACAACACCGTGCTTTCTCAGCATCTCGGTCACTGTGAGTGTGAGATCGGTAGCGGTAATTCCTTCACTAAGTTTCCCCGTTAATTTCATGCCAACTACTTCAGGAACCAGCATGTAAATAGGCTGGCCAAGCATGGCGGCTTCCGCCTCAATTCCACCAACGCCCCATCCCAAAATTCCAAGACCGTTAATCATCGTGGTGTGCGAGTCGGTTCCTACCAGTGTATCCGGATACGCTGTTGTAGTGCCGTCTTTTTCTTCACGAGTGAAAACGCCGCGGCCCAAATATTCCAGGTTCACCTGGTGGACAATTCCTCGTCCCGGAGGCACTACGCGAAAATTATCAAAAGCCTCCTTCCCCCATTTCAGAAATTCGTAGCGCTCGTTATTTCGCTCCATTTCTTTTTCCACGTTGAACATGAGGGCAGCTTCCTGCCCGAACATATCTACTTGCACGGAATGGTCAATCACCAAATCTACCGGAACCTGCGGGTTGATGTCGGTGGCGTTACCTCCCATGCGTTTCATCGCAGAACGAAGCGCGGCTAAATCTACCACAGCCGGTACACCGGTAAAATCCTGAAGCACTACACGCGAAGGCTTGAATGGTATTTCGCCGGTTGGATTTTTAGCGTCATAATTAGCCAATATTTCAACATCTTTTTCCGTGACAGCATAGCCGTCATATTCACGTAAAACGGCTTCTAATAATATTTTTATGGAGAAAGGAAGTTTGTCGACTTTATTGTAGCCGAGTTCTTTCAACTTGGGAAGGCTGAATAAATGTGCTTTTCCGGAACCGGTATCAAATTCAACGCGGGTTTGCTTCAGTTTGTCGCTCATCTTGTGTACTTGGTAGTTAATTGTCTTTCCTATTTGAGAGTCCTGAAGGTACGAAATTCTACTATTATTTCTTGAGATGAGACGATTGATATTGTAGATATAGCAGATAGGTTTGTTTTCTTAACTAAAAGAAAAATGAACAGGGTTTTTTCGTTTGGGTAAGGATTAATTGAGTGTTTTTTGGGATCTTTATTTAATATTAAAACCTCAGGTTTCTAAAATCCTGAGGTTTTTTGATAGAGAATGATACTATTTGATTAACTTATGGAACGAGGGAAAGTCTTTTACTGACAATGCCAACCAAAACTCCCAAACCATCTTCTACATTAGAATTTATTTCCGGCAGAAATGCTTCATCTTCACTTAATTCTTCAAAATCCGGCCACTCTGCACTACCTGATACCACTAACACTTCCCGTTTCTTTATTAATATTCTTTCTCCGGTTACACCATATTCACTGGCTATTCTCCCCACATCATTTGGGAAAAAACGATAAGAACTACTGGAAACATGGGATAACCTGTCTAAATGCGAAATATTAATTTCAATAGGATTAGGAGTTTCTCCAGCATCTGTCAAAATTGTAAATGTGTAAATTATATCTGCCACAACCAGTTGGTGTACGCCAGATATGTTCACAATGCCTTCCTCATCATTAAAAGAATAATTTACCTCAGGCTCTGGAAAAGCCGGCGGGATGGAAACAGTGGCTCTGCTGGAACTGCCATCTGATGCCATTGCTGTAATCATATATTCTTCATCAGCATGTACCGGTGTTGTTGTCCAGAAATTCCAGGCGATGCTTCTATCACTGAATCTGAAAAGGGAGTCGTTTAACACGCTGCTTTCACCGGTGCTTAACCGTGTCATAGTTACTTCAGCATCAATTGGTTCAGAGCTGTTTACAAAAACTGTATCCATTATTGGCATCACACGCACCCATTGTGTATCCGCTGAGTGGTCAAGCGCTCCAAAGATGGAAAAATGATATCGGCCATTTTCCTGCAATGGCTCAAAGGTACTCTCACAACCTGTGAAATACGGTGAAGCAAAAACCCCCAACATCACCATCAATAGATATGCATAGCCTCTTTGTACTGCAATCATGAGGTCTCCAGTTTCAGCGATACATAAGGATAGAGCGGGAGTTGATTTATTCTCCGCTGGGTGTAAATATCGTAATAGAACATATTTTCCTGGTTGTATGAATTTATGGCTCCACCTTGAATACTCATCCGTACATTTCGCAGTTCAAAGGCTTGTTCCAGAGAAATATTCAAGCTGTGGTAATCCGGCATTCTTCCGGTAAAAGGCTGATCAATTATTATGCGGGGAGTTCCATAGGTGTCACGAACATCTGGCAGGTGAGTATCATAGGCTATGTGTGAATCAAATCCCAGGGGACGTGTAAAGGGTAACCCTGAACCATAATGCCAGGTTATATTAGCCGTGAAATTTCCGAACTCAAGCCCCATCTGTGCATTTACCTGATGCCGGCGGTCATGTGCCGGATGATAACTTTGGGATGATTCTCCAAACCAGGCTGTAAAGAGCTCCTGAAAACTTTCATATTCAGTCACTGAGTATCCATATCCTGCCGACGAATAAAAGAAGCGGCTGTTAAACTCCAGGCGAAAATCACTGCCGTACACATATCCATCTGCCAGGGCGAGATTGGTATTAAAACGTGCCACATTATTCCAGGTGGAAACCGGTAAATTCCGTAGCCATTTATAATATCCTTCCACCGAAAAATCAAGAAACCTGCCCATCGGCTGCCGCCATCCCAGTAATGCATGGATTGCCTCCATCTGTTTGTCGGTATCAGGAATTGGCATCCAGGCTGTAAAGGCAGAACCAGCGTCTCTTAAGTCTGTAACACCTGCAATGGGCTGGCGATAAATTCCGATGGCTGCATTCAACTCTTCATTTTTCTTCTCTCTTGGCTGCCATGAAAGCTGAAGACGGGGTTCAATACTTGGTGTGAATTTACTTATATAAAAAGAAGTGGAAATCCCTGGCTCTATATCAAATTTTGAGCCTATGGGCAGATTGGTTTTTAAATAACCCCCGGAGGTAATAAACGCATTTCTTTCACTTTCCAGGCCTACGAACATTCCACCTATGTCATGTCTTAGCCACCTTATATTTGTAAAAAAGCCGTATTCCAGCCTGATATCCCCAGCATATTGAATCAGGTTGATATCAGTATTAAACCGGGTGATGTTGGATGACCGCTCCGGGTCTTCCATCCTTCCCGCCTCATTTCCAACATGAGATATCCCGATATTGATATCAAAAAAAGAAACGCTGCTTTCCTGTGATAAAACCGCACACCGTCCCCCTAACACAAAATTTCTCCACCTGAAAATATCTCCGCCTTCAAAATCCAGCCTTCCCCGGTCATAGGTTCTCATTAATAAAGCTGAGCAATTAGATCCTTCTTCATTTCGGTTGCTTATTTTCGCAAGCTGGCTGTTAAATCTCAGAGGTTGTTGTCCTTCCGGGTGCAGTGTACTTGCCTGCTCAATCATTGATCCTCTTGCCAGCAGCATAAGGGAAGTTTCGCCTTCAGCAAGCGGCCCCTCTAAAAACACCTCAGATAAAAAAGGACTTATTGAGGCTGAAAATCTATTTTTATCAAAATCTGCATGGCGCAACCGAACATCCAGAACAGAGGAAATTCTTCCGCTATACCTGGGACTAAAACCCCCGGCAAAAAAATCGACATCCGAAACAATTTCTTCCGGAAATACGGAAAAAAAACCAATGATGTGAAAGGGCTGATATATCAATGTACCGTCGATCAAAGACAGGTTTTCAGCTGGGGTGCCGCCACGCACAAAAAGCTGCCCGCCTCTGTCGCCGGTTGCCACTACCCCCGGAAGTGTTTGCAGGTAGCTTGCAAGATCACCACCGCCGGCTGGTGTCGGAATTCTTTTTAAATCTGTTTGTTGAATTTTCTGCTGACCGGCATCCAGATCATCTTTTCTCCTGATATAAGTTACATCCACATCTTCCAGGCTTTCATCTGTTGCTATCATTCTTACACTGCGGGTGATATTTTGTGGCCACTGTTCAATATCCAGCGTATCAATATGTGTTAAATAGCCAATGTAGCTTACCCTTAAGATATATTGCCCCGTTTCTAAACTGCTGATTTCATACAAGCCATTTCTGTCGGTAGCAGCGCCACGCTGAATATCCCCTGAAATACTCTCGAGGGTAACATTTGCCATTTCGAGCGGATTCCCGGTTTGGTCATCCGATATAATGCCCCGAATGCTGATAGATTGAGCTGCGGCAAATTGTGAACAAAGGAAAAGTGGGACAAAAATTAATCCCAACAAAAATATAGGTTCTGTTTTTATTCTATTTGGCCAATGCATTAAGAGAAAGAATTTTAACCAAGAATTTAATTACCTGCTAAATTCTAGAATTTTAGTAATTCCAGAATCATTCCATAGATATACTTATTTTTCCTACTCGATTTAAAAGGTCGATATGTTGTTTGAGGAAAGCATAATTTTTATGCGATTACGTATTGATATCCTTCTAAAATCCCTCTATCTTAATCGACTTCCCAACAAGCAAATTCAATAGAGTTTTTATCGTGGACACCTTAAGTTTTAAAACGTATTCAGCCAAACCCAGCAACATTGAAAAAAAATGGGTTATTATTGACGCCGAAGATCAGCCATTGGGCCGATTGAGTACTGTAGTTGCATCTATTTTGAGAGGCAAGAACAAGCCTACCTTCACTCCGCACATGGATACTGGTGACAATGTGATTGTCATCAATTCTGAAAAGGTGAAATTAACCGGCAAAAAAATGACGGATAAATTGTATTTCCGTCACACATTTTATCCCGGCGGCGAACGCTTTACATCAGCAGAAGAGTTGATGAAGAAAGATCCGACTACTCTCGTGACCAAAGCTGTTAAAGGAATGCTTCCAAAAACCAAATTAGGCCGTAAGCTTGCAACCAATTTGAGAGTTTATGCCGGAAGCGTGCACCCGCATACAGCACAAGAACCAGAAATCATTGAGCTTTAATCCATCCATAAATAATAAATGGCACAAGCGAATTACATAGGACGACGAAAGACCTCAACTGCCCGATTATACATTAAACCGGGCAAAGGCGAAATTCTTATTAACCATAAGCCCATCGAAGAATATTTTCCGGTAAAAGCTCGCCGCAATATCGCATTGCACCCAATGAGTGTTACTGAAACAGAAGGAAAATATGATATTAAAATCACTGTTCGTGGTG
>JBBDNN010000045.1:0-23671 GCA_040877545.1 Balneolaceae bacterium | reverse complement strand
GTTGCTTTATCTCCGAATGATTTGATCATTCTTCAAATTAATGGATTAACGGTATCCATGCAACGAAATTGTTTTGTGAAGGCATAACCTACTATTATTTAATTTACCAACTGTATCAGTCGCTTTTTCAAAATTAACGGTGAAGGTTTGATAACTATCTGGATTTAACTTTGGAAAAGTTTACCCAAGAGTAAAAATTCTATAGATGGTTTACTACCCATATCTGATTCAAAAAAACCTGCTTTTCAAACGCTGACTTCACCGAAGGGTATGCCGTTGGTGAAGAGCAGCGAAGCCATTAATGGTAATGATTCATCATTTACTACAAATGGAACTAGAATGATTTTTCTATGATTGTTTAAGTAAATCATAGCACCGGGACAGACTGTCTAATTATTCAGAAAAAGTAATAAGTATGTATAATCAAATAAAACGATCGGGTAATCACAGTAAAGCATTGAGATGTGGTGAAATCATGAAGGTCAAATGGGTACTGTTGTCTCTTATCTTTCTGCTGACTTCATTTTGTGACAGCGTTTCCTCAGATTTTATCGCTGTAAATTTAACCGGCTATAGCTCGGATGATAACAAACAGGCATTTCTTGTAAATGCTGATGCAAATGAATTTGAAGTTGTACATTCAGCGGATGATCAGGTTGCCTATAGCGGTTTTATTTGGCAGCAAAAAAAGCCGGATAAGGCCACAGGAGATACTGTCTCTCTTATTGATTTTTCAGAATTGACAGAACCGGGAGAATATTACATCCGCATTGCTGAGAATCCTGAAATTCGTTCTCATTCTTTTAAAATTGATGAAAATGTGTACAGTGAGGTAACAAGTGCGGTTCTCCAGAGCTATTATTACCATCGCTGTGGAACGGAAGTGGATAATGGCGAGCAATGGACCTATGAAGTTTGTCATCTCGATGATGCCCCCTTCTATGATTATCCTGAAATTGAAAGAGAGGTGACAGGCGGCTGGCATGATGCCGGTGATTACAATAAATTCACAGTAAATACCGCCGTAAGTGTGGGGTTGCTGCTCCACCTTTATGAGTTAGAACCTGCTGCATTTACGGATGCTCAACTGAATATTCCCGAATCAGGTAATGGCATACCGGACTTACTGGATGAAGTAAAATGGGCTTTGGAATGGATGCTGAAAATGCAACGACAGGATGGGGCTGTATTTCATAAAGTCTCCCAAAAAAAATGGACCGGCGAATACCTGCCACACGAAGACCCTGAAACACGCTATATCTTTGATATCAGCAGTAGTGCTACGGCAACATTTACCGCTGTGGCAGCTTTGGGTGCTAAATTATTTGAAGATCATGACAGTGAATACGCGAAGGAGCTTGCCAATGCGGCGTTCAATTCCTGGCATTACCTGGAAGAACATCCCTATCAACAACCTCGGGGAGGTTTTGAAAATCCGCCGGATGTACATGGTGGTTCTTACGGCGATCCCGATGATTCAGATGAACGGATTTGGGCAGCTATAGAACTATTTAAACTTACCGGCGATGAGAAGTTTATCGATTTTTTTGTCACCACTTTTCGGGATATGGATCAATATTTTATTCCTGCGCTTAGCTGGAAGAATTTTGAAAGCCTTGCCTACAGCTCATTTATTCATATGGATACACAGCACCATTATTCCGGTATTAAGGATCGCGTCAGGAAGCTCTTTATCACACATGCCAATACTATACTTAATAAAAGAGAAACCAATAATTATTTGAACTTGATAGACACTGGCGAATATTACTGGGGTTCAAACAGTGTTGGACTGGCATATTCTTTTGACTTGATTCAGGCTTTTCGCTTAACAAATGAAAAGGAATACAAAACGGCGGCTCTTGATCAACTCCATTACGTACTTGGGAGAAATCCTTTTAATATGTCGCAAGTTACTGCTGTAGGAACCCGCTCTTCCCAAAAGCCCTATCACCAGCTTTCAGAAATGGGTGGCTTTGATGAGCCGATTCCGGGAATGCTGGTCGGTGGCCCAAATAATCATTTACATTTGAATGATAAGGAAATATCGCCTTTCCCCGGAAAAAACTATGAAGACCGATTCAAAAATTACCTGGTAAATGAAACTGCCATAAACTACACCGCCGTACTAGCCTACGTTTCCGGATACTTCTCCTCAAAATCCGGAACTGAAATAACAGGTAACAGGTAACAAAAATTAGATCTTTTCCAAAGTTAATGGGGTGACAGGTCTGATAACTATCTTGTTTTAACTTTGGAAAAGTTGCCAGCGATGAAGATTAAAATTTAAACGATACACTCGGAGAATCTTGTATTCCCTTCAAAGTTCAGCCTTCGATGTTCGATGTTCAAAAGTTCTACACCGCCTTCAATTCCACTTTCGCACCTTCTTCCAATTCCAGTTTAAGCCTTGCTTGTGATGAGGCAAGATGTGCTATGGGAATTCTGAAAGGTGAACAGGATACATAATCCAGTCCTGTTTGGTAGGCAAAATCTATACTCCTTGGATCTCCCCCATGCTCGCCGCAGATTCCGATTTTTAAATCACCTTTTACACTTCTTCCCAGCTTTGTAGCTGTTTTTACCAGTTCACCCACACCGTCTTCATCCAATTCCTGAAATGGATCATTTTGCAGAATTCCCATCTCCAGGTATTTCGGCAGGAACTTAACCACATCATCCCTGCTAAAGCCAAAGGTGAGCTGGGTTAAATCGTTCGTGCCAAAGGAAAAGAAGTCTGCTACTTCGGCAATTTGATCAGCCAATAAAGCTGCACGAGGAATTTCAATCATCGTGCCCACCTGGTACTTAAGCGAATCACCACGCTCACGGAATACCTCATCCGCTATGCGGTCAATGATTTTGCGTTGATGGATAAATTCTTCCACACTACCCACCAGCGGAACCATGATTTCCGGCAGTACAATTTCCCCTTTTTCCTGCAATTCACAAGCAGCTTCGATAATGGCCCGCGCCTGCATTTCGGTAATTTCAGGATAAGAAACACCCAGCCTGCATCCACGATGGCCCAGCATGGGATTATATTCCTTCAACAAATTAATTTTATCCAGCAGCTGTTTTTCACTGATCTCAAGCTCTTCTGCTACAGATTTTATTTCATCCTCATCACGAGGAAGAAATTCGTGCAGGGGCGGATCAAGCAGACGAATGGTTACTGGGAATCCCGCCATGGCTTTAAAAATGCCGCCGAAATCCTCCTTTTGAAAAGGGAGCAATTTATCCAGCACAGCCCGCCGCTCTTCTTCGCTATCCGCCATGATCATTTGGCGCACAAATTTAATCCTGCCGGGTTTAAAGAACATGTGTTCAGTGCGGGTTAAACCAATGCCACTGGCACCATACGAGCGGGCAACCTTGGCGTCTTCCGGTGTATCAGCATTTGCGCGTACCGACATCTCTTCAACATCATAAACCCATTCAATAAAAGTTTGATAGTCGGGGCTGAAGGAAGTGTCTTCAAGCTCTTTTTTGCCACGAATTACTTTGCCGGTGGTTCCATTTAGCGAAATCCAGTCTCCTTCTTTCACAATCACTTCACCACTTTTAAATAACCGGTTTTTATAATCCACCACAATATCATGGCAGCCGGCAACACAGGGCTTTCCCCAGCCCCTGGCAACAACCGCAGCATGACTGGTCATTCCGCCACGAGCCGTTAAAATTCCTTTAGCCGAAGCCATCCCTCCTACATCTTCCGGACTGGTTTCTATTCGCACCAGAATGACGTCCTCTCCTTTTTCATGCGCTTCTTCCGCTTTAGCAGGATCAAAAACCACTTTGCCTACTGCGGCTCCCGGCGAAGCCGCCAGGCCGGTACCAATCACTTTATTTTCATCAAACGAATTTTCTTTAAACTGTGGATGCAATAGTTGTTCAATATGTTTTGGTGTGACTAAATCCCGGATTGCTTTTTTCTTTTCCACAACCCCTTCATTTACCATATCTACTGCAATTTTTATGGCGGCATGGCCGGTTCTTTTTCCATTTCGGGTTTGCAGGATAAACAGACGGGAATCCTGAATAGTGAATTCAATATCCTGCATATCCTGGTAATGTTCTTCCAGCTTGCTGCTGATATTGAGCAATTCATCATAAACCAATGGCTGCTTTTGCTCAAGGTCATTAATCTGGATGGGAGTACGAATACCAGCCACCACATCTTCGCCCTGGGCATTTATTAAATACTCCCCATACAGTTTTGCCTCGCCGCTAGAAGGATTCCTGGTGAAGCAAACGCCCGTACCACTGTTACTTCCTGTGTTGCCAAAAACCATTGCCTGCACAGTAACAGCCGTGCCCAAAAGGCCATTAATATTATTAATCTTGCGGTATTTTATTGCTCTCTTATTATTCCACGATTCAAAAACTGCATTTATTGCAAGAGTAAGTTGAACACGTGGATCTTCTGGAAATTGATCTCCTGTTTCCTGCATATAGATTTTTTTATAGCGATTGGTGAGCTCCCTGAGATCATCAGCCGATAAATCTACATCTTCCTTAGCCTGTACCTCCGATTTCATCACCTCAAGTTCTTGTTCGAAAAGCTCATGATTTATCCCCATGGCTACATTTCCAAACATATCAATAAAACGGCGATAGGTGTCGTGAACAAAGCGGGGATTTCCTGTTTTTTTGATAAGAGCATTTACCACCACATCATTCATCCCAAGGTTTAAGATGGTATCCATCATACCGGGCATAGAAACAGCAGCGCCTGACCGCACGGATATAAGGAGCGGGTCGCTTTCATCGCCATAATGTTGACCCATCTCATCTTCAATATGAGAAATTCCTCCATTTACCTGCTCAGCTAATCCGGATGGCCATTCACTGTCATTTTTTAGAAAATGTTTACATGCTTCTGTTGATAATGTAAAGCCAGAAGGAACTGGTATTCCAATCGTACACATTTCGGCAAGATTAGCCCCCTTCCCACCCAAAAGTGGTTTCATCTCCTTACTCCCTTCTGTTTGTGTTTTCCCAAAACTATATATGTACTTCGTAGAATCAGCCATGTCTCGCCTCTTGTTTTTAATTTTTAGATAAATGCGACTCCCTCTTTCTTTAAATATGCAGAAGCTTTTTTAGCCCCTGGCTTAGCCTTAACATCATGCTTTTTTTAGTGAAATTGAGCCAGTATAATGATTGCAATTATTATGAAAATGTGGTGTAATAAGC
Organism: Balneolaceae bacterium; assembly: GCA_040877545.1. GTDB lineage: Bacteria > Bacteroidota > Rhodothermia > Balneolales > Balneolaceae > Gracilimonas. The sequence goes on along the minus strand of JBBDNN010000045.1, from coordinate 18,472 downwards.
AGCAGGTTATTGATGTAGTAAATGAGAAAAGATTTTATAGGATTATAGGTTATTCAGCAGGTTCAGCAGCAGATTTTCCCTTCACGAACTCTGAGCTTTTAGCTCGCTCAAGCATTTCTGCGAGACTGATTGAGTAAAGGCATAAAGCTACCCCGCCAAACATTTCAAATAACTCCTCCATAATCACAAGCGGTGCGATGAAATCTTTCATATCAAAAAGACTTGCTGTTACTAAAAAAAAAGCAAAGAATACCAGGAAGATACCTGGTGGATTTTTAGGATTTCCTATAAAATCCCGAAGAGTATATTTTGTCTGTTTTATGTAAATCAAAATCATACCAAAAACTGATGCCAGAACGATGAACAGAAGCTCATAAAAGCTAAAAATATTTGACAGGTTTACATAGGTGATTGCTAAAATATCATGAACAGCATCAATATCTTCTCCCCAAAATTCAGGGGAAGTAAAGTTTATTATTCTTTCTCCGAAACTTATTTCATCAAAGAAGCCGATCAATCCCATTGCAGCAACAAACCACGTAAGTTTACGCCAGGATTGATAATTCTTCAGAACCCAAAGTGCCAAAACGAATGCCAGCAGGTAAGAAAAGGCACTCAGGTTTTCTACAAGGTGATCTTCCTCAATGATGTAAGGCATGAAATCTGGAAACCAAAAATAAATAATCAATCCAATAATTAAACTAACACCTACAAAAGCTAAAAAATTACCTACTGCTCTTTTAAAGAATCTCTCTGTTGCTTCCGGTAATTTCATGCCAATATTTGTCCTAACTCTTACTTATTAAAAATTTTACATCTGTGAATTATATTTTAAACAGGAAAAAGAGCATCAAAGTTTATTTAATTTACAGAAAAGCTTAAAAACCCCATATTTTCGGATAACCATCGGGCGTTCTGTAAAGCCGGTAAAAAGGACTGGCTTTTGTTTTTCTGTATTCTGTATCAGCCAACTAATGGAAAGCGAGAAAAAAGGAATAGCACCTATATAAATACTTCCAAATATCACAGGATTGACACCGTATTTATCTCCAAAGACAAAAGCCCATTGTTTAATCAGTTCAAAAAAATCTGAAACTCACCATAAAAGTGTAATAGTTTGAAATGATAATATGCTTTTACTCATTCTATTCTAAAATATTGTTAATTTTGATTGAGGTCGAATGCTCGCAAAAGCTAATGAACAAATTTAATCGTTATATATCGGTAGTTATATTTACAGCTTCCATTTTGGGGCTGTTATTGTCAATGGCTCATTACCACAGTTCAGGTTTGAAATGCCTGGATCATGTTGAGGAACAGCATTACACTGAAAATGAACTCCTTTGTTCTGTTTGTGGAATTACTGTTTTTTCAGAACCGATAACTCAACCTGCGGCTGGCTTTTTTATTGTTTTTGAAAGCAACCTTACAGAAATAGAAGAACTGTTTTTATCCGCTCATCCATTCCTGCTGCTTTCTGATCGTGCTCCCCCTTTTATGGCTTAATTGTACACGTTTTACCTCGCCCGTTAAGGGCTTTAAGTCAATAAAAATTTATAAATTATATTTAGCCATGAATAAGTCTACACTATATTCCGTAATCAAATCCGTCTTTACATTAGTACTGTTAATTTCATTTGCAGCCTGTTCTAATTCCGCTTCATCCGAAGATGATCATGATGAAGAAGCAGAAGGTTTTCGCCTTGTAATGAACGGTCAAACTATAGTTGAGCAACTTCCACATCAAGATTTAACGGGAGGAATTCAACTCGCACCTGAGGAAGAAACCGACCTTATCACCATTTATTTTCTCGATCATGATGGTGAACAATTTCACCCCGAAGACGATGATCTAAGCCTTGGTTATGAAATAACTGATGAAAATGTCGTTGAATTCGAACAGCATACCGAGGATGGGAAATGGCACTTCCATCTGCACGGCCACTCTGAAGGAAATACCACTATTGACCTAATGATGATGCATGGTACACATTCAGACTTTACCGCTGAAGATATTCCCGTTCAAGTTATAGCTGTTAACTAATGCTCGTTTACCTATTCATATTGTTATTGGCAGGAGCTTACCCTTTGGGTAATGCTTCTCCCGATGACAGTTTTATTTTATCAGGTATTGTTATAGATGCTGAAACAGAAGAAATGGTTCCTTTCGCATACCTTCATCTCGAAGAACTTAACCGAACCACCGTAGCCGATGCAGATGGGCTTTATGAATTTAATAATGTTCCAGCCGGCCGATATACATTATCTGTTCACAGAGTGGGGTATAGAACACAAAATCAGGAAATAGTAATTGAGAATAGTAATAAAACCCTGAACATTCGGTTAAGGCCAACGGTTCTTGGTTCCCAGTCAATTGATGTGGTTGGGGCCGGGGAAAATCTGGAGGGATCGAATCTGGAACATGCTTCTAAAAAAGTATTTGGTTCCGACCTTCGGCGAAATTTAGGAACCACCCTCTCACAAACACTCTCAAATGTTGCTGGCTTTGATGAACGCAGCATGGGAAGTGCTCCCGGACGGCCGGTAATTCGGGGTTTGGGAGATGAACGTGTAATAATTCTGCAAGATGGAGTTCGCTCCGGGGATGTTTCCGCTCAATCCTCCGATCATGCCGTAACCATAGATCCTGTTTCTGCCCAGGAAGTGGAGATTGCACGAGGCCCTGCAGCCCTGGCATACGGCGCTAATGCAATTGGCGGAGTAATAAATGTGGTTCGAAATCAAATTGAAAGCAGTTTGCCTTCCCGCATCAATGGCAGTTTCACATTTAATGGAGAGAGTGTGAACACAGGACTTTCAGCTGCTTTAGATGCCACTATTCCCTACAAAAATTTTGCGCTTAGCCTCGATCTGAACGGACGAACTGCCACTGATATCTCTACTCCTCTTGGTGAAATTGAAAATACAAATTATCAAGCCACAAATAATGCTGCCGGCTTTAGCTGGATAAAAGATTGGGGTTATATCGGTGGGGCTTTCAGTACCTATTTTAACAACTATGGAATTCCACCTGATCCGCTCGGTGGCCATGCAGAGGGTGTAGATATAGAAATGAAAAAATTTCAATATGATTTGAAGTCGGAAATTTTACTTCGCAATAGTTTTCTCAAGGTGGTTGAAGGAGCTTTTTCAATTAAAAATTATACTCATCGTGAAATTGAATCTGGGGGAATACCCGGCACTAAATTTGGCCTGGTGACAACAAATGCTGAAATAAAAACCAGGCATGATGAAATAGGATTCCTGGAGGAAGGCTCTTTTGGTATCTGGGGTGAACTGGAAGATTACGCCGTTCAACGAGCAGGAACTCCAGATGCAAAAAGCTACAAGATCGGATCATACCTGATTGAAGAAGCCGACTTTGGCAACCTTCATCTCGAAGGCGGCCTGCGAGTTGATTGGGTTCTAAACAAGCCATTGGAGGAAGATCCCGATTCCCGCATCGGAAATATTCGCTCCCGTACTTTCCCTGCACTAGCTAGCTCGATAGCTGCTATATATAGATTAGGAAACGGTTTTTCGGTAGGTACAAGCCTACTGCATTCCTTCCGTGCTCCATCACTTGAAGAGCTTTACTCGGAAGGCCCCCATCTCGCTTCTTATTCTTACGAAATTGGAAATCCGGAATTAGAGCCTGAGCGTGGATTCGCAAAAGAACTGTTCATCAGGTATCAATCGGACCGGGCCAATGCTGAAGCGGCCGTTTTTCACAATGATTTCAGTAATTACCTTTATGCACAGAATACGGGCGAAGAAAGAAACAACGATTTATACATTTACCAATTTGTAGGAACAGAGGCCGTTTTATATGGATATGAATTATCCGGGGAGATTCAAATTTTAAAAAATATTGTATTGGATGCCTCTTTAAGCTACACTTTGGCTGAACGTGAAGTTTCTGAAAGTGAGCAAATTGATACTGGATATGACAGCGATACCCGGCCGCTTCCTCAAATTCCCCCATTCAAAACTAAAGCTTCACTTAAGTATGTAAAGGATGGTTTGGAAATTGGTTCCCGAATACGATTAGCTGCTAAACAAGATCGTATTGGTGAATTTGAAACATCCACCGAAGGTTATCAATTGTTGGATGCCTTTGCCCAGTATCGGCTGAATACAGGAAGTTTACTGCACACGTTTTCGCTGAATATCAACAATCTGCTGAATGAAGAATATTATAATCATCTCTCACGGATTAAAGAACTAAGACCGGAGCCGGGAAGAAACATAAGCTTGTTATACCGGGTGTTTTTTTAAAATCTCCTCGCAAAAAAAAACTCTGCAACGTCAATTGCAGAGTCTTGTTTTAGGTTTTTAAAATGTTCTAAAGAGAAGTTGACTATGTTAGGGTATAAACATTAATCTAAACTTAGAACGCTTTACAAGAGTAAGCAGGAGGCTATTTGTTACATATTTTTTTTAAAAATATTTTAATGGTTTAAAATCCCTTATAAAGCTGTTTAAAGGGGATTTGATTATGAAATAAATTTATACTTTGAAAACTTCTATTGAGTATCTATTCTTAAGTTCAATTTTAATGAGATTCACAGAGTGACCTACGTAAGTTTTTTAGAAAGTCCGATTGGTATCCTTCGCATATTGTCGAATGGAAATGGTATCACAGAAATAAAGTTCATGGATTTCGATGGCCCCGAAGATCCCGATGCTCACACTGAATCCGCCAAAACTCAACTTCGGGAATATTTTGAAGGAATCAGGGCAACCTTTGATCTGAACTTAATCCCGTATGGAACTAAATTTGAGCAGAGTGTATGGACAAAACTTCAGGATATCCCGCAGGGAAATACAACCTCCTATGGCTCCATTGCTAAAAAATTAGGAGATAAGAATTCATCCCAGGCTGTTGGCCACGCAAATGGTAAAAACCCAATTGCAATCATAATTCCCTGCCATAGGGTCATTGGCTCTGATAATAAATTAGTGGGTTATGCCGGCGGATTAGATCGCAAAGAATGGCTGCTAAAACATGAAGGAGCTTTGCTTCTGTGATTTCCCCGACAAGACAAGACAAGGGGTTGCAACCCCTTGTCTTGTCGGGGAATTTTTGAGCTTTCGGATAATTAAATACCATCTTTTACTGATTCATACATCCTTAGATATTACTTTCTGTCTTTCTCAATATATTCAGCTTCAACACAATCCATTTTAGCCTATATGAAAAAGTTAACCCTGCTTTTAGTATTTATTTTTATAGCCTCACTTTCTGTTTCCGCTCAAATGCCTGATGCCCCACAACGCTCCGAAGGCGATGGCCCTTATGACCGCCTTATTATTCGCGGGGTGAATTTGATTGATGGCACCGGCTCACCAGCTACAGGCCCTGTAGATATTGTAGTTGAGAAAAACAGGATCAGCAGCATACGCACAGTTGGATACCCTGGTTTGCCTATTCAGGAAGATAGAAGACCTGAGGCCGGCGAAAATGATCAAGAATTGGACGCTGAAGGTATGTATTTACTCCCCGGTTTTTTTGACATGCATGCTCATACTGGCGGCGGTGCACAGGGAACCACACCCGAATATGTATATAAGCTTTGGCTGGCACATGGAATCACATCCATCAGGGAACCGGGCTCGTTTAATGGAATGGAATGGACAATGCGCCACAAAGAAATGAGCGCAAATAATGAAATCACTGCACCGCGTATAGCCGCATGGATTGGATTTGGAATGGGAAATGGCAGCGGGATTACAACTCCTGATGAAGCAAGAAATTGGGTGCAAATGATAGAGAAAGAAGGTGCAGATGGAATCAAGTTCTTTGGTGCACCTCCCGAAATTTATGCCGCTGCAATTGAAGAAGCTAACAAGCTCGGTATAGGCACCATGACTCATCACGCTCAAACCCGGGTGGTGTACAATAATGCCCTGAAATCTGCCCGGCTTGGAGTCACTTCCCTAACACACTGGTATGGACTTCCGGAATCTCTTTTTGAGGATAAGGTTATCCAGGATTATCCACTCGACTATAACTACAATAACGAGCAGCATCGTTTTGAAGGCGGTGGTCAACTTTGGAAACAAGCTACGGAACCCGGTTCCGAAAAGTGGAATTCAGTGATGGAGGAAATGATTGAGCTCGATTTCACCCTCAATCCTACTTTTACCATTTATGAAGCCAACCGGAATCTAATGGCTCAACGGCGAGCGGAATGGCACGAAGTTTATACGCTCCCCTCTTTGTGGGAATTCTATAAACCAAGCAGAATTTCCCACGGCTCCTACTGGCTGAATTGGGGAACTGAACAGGAAATTGCCTGGAAAGAGAACTTCCGGCTTTGGATGCAGTTTGTGAATGAGTATAAAAATAAAGGAGGCCGTATTACCCTCGGTTCTGATGCTGGATATATTTATAAATTGTATGGGTTTGGATACATCCAGGAAATGGAAATGATGCGGGAAGCGGGTTTTCATCCTTTAGAAATATTTCAATCTGCATCTCTTAAAGCTGCCGAGGTATTGGGTGTGGATGATGAACTCGGAACCGTTGAGGTGGGGAAACTCGCCGATTTTGTAATTGTGGACGCCAATCCACAGGAAAATTTGAAAGTGCTTTTAGGAACCGGGGCTATCTATGTAAATGAAGAAAATGAAGCTGTTCGAATCGGGGGAGTGAAATACACTGTGAAAGACGGAATTATCTATGATGCCAAACAACTGCTAAAAGATGTGGAAGAAATGGTGAAACAGTCAAAATCTGAAGAAGATTACAAAATCACCCAACCCGGATTGGATTATTGATCTGCTTGTTGTTTCTGCTCATGCACTTTTCTGTGGAATGAAAACAGCTAAAAAATACTTTAGCTTTTTGAAATTGGCTTCTCCCATTCCACTTTAATTTTATATGAAAAAAGCTTTCCGACTGCCTCTAATAATCACCCTGTTCGTTATTCTCTTCATATTTATAGCTGGCCTTATTGCTCCTTTTTTTATTGAAGAACATTTCAAAAACAAGCTGGTTGATGAATTCACCACACAAACAGAAAACCAATATCAGCTTACTTTAGGTGATTTGGATATTGGAATATGGAGCAAATCAGTGACTGCAGATTCTATAGTCATTGAGCCGAATAAAAGCCCCTCAACCTTAAAATCTTTCAGCACAACTTCTGTAAAAGTGAAAGGGATTGGCTGGCTGACCTTGCTCAACAATGCCAGCCCTGTATTTGACTCTATTACTATTACTGAACCTGAAACAGAGCTATATTCGCGGGATTTTTCAACATTATTTTCAGATTCCGGCTCCGATCAGGTAAATATGCCTGAATTTGACATCCACATAATAAAAGGCCGGGCAAAAATTGTGTATCCAAAAGGCGGGGAAGAATTCTCTTTGGGGAGGTTTGATCTTGACGTCCGAAAAATTAACATAAACGCATTGACCAAAGATTCTTCAGCAAGTTACCTGGAGAATCTTGTTTTTTCGGGGAAAGATTTAACCTATATGATGGAAGATAAGCTATATAAATTTACGGTAGATGAATTCGAAATTGAAACATCAAGTAAGTTGGCTTCCATTACTAATTTTGCCTTCAGTCCCATTCTGCCGAAGTACGAGTTTTCGGAAATACGAGGCCATCAACTTGACCGCATTGATCTCAAAATTGCCGACATAGAATTGAAAGGTTTTGAGGTTGATTCTCTGCCCGGTGGCGTTCTGAATCTGGATAGCTTAATAGTTAAGGATGGATGGCTGGAAGTTTTTCGCGATAAACATAAGCCAAAGGCGCCGGGATTTTCACCCAAACCCCTGGTGAACGATATGGCCAATAGCATCGGTTTACCATTTGGCTTAGATGTGGCCCTGATTTCCAATTCCACCATTATTTATGAAGAACATACACCACCATCCGAAGAGCCTGGACATATTTCTTTTGATGCTTTGGATGCCGTTTTAAAAAACTTCAAATCGGCCTCTCACCCTCAGTTTACTGACGATACCCTCACTCTTTATGTAGAAACAAAATTTATGAATGCTGCTCCTCTCACCGTAGATATTTCCTACCCCATATTTAGAGAAGATGATACGCATTACGTAAAAGCACATCTTGATTCCATAGATCCACAAGAGGTAGCCGGTATGCTCGAGTTTGTAGGGTTCGTAAGAGTGGAAAGCGGGATGGTTCATGAGTTATCGGCAGAAATGGAACTCAATGATACTTCATCAACCGGGCAATTAAAGTTACTTTATGATGATCTTGAAGTCTCATTTCTGAATGAAAACGACCCAGACAGAAATGGCATAAGAGAACAAGTATCGGATTTCATCACTAATAAATTTGTTCTCAAATCTGAAAATACAGCGGAAGATCCACGAATAGGTGAAATCAGCTATGAAAAAGAAGAAGGTAAATCCATTTTTGCTTACTGGTGGCGATCCCTTCTAAGCGGAATTCAATCGTCCATCAAGTCATAAGCTTTCAGTGCCTGTCTGCTAAAGCTGAAAGGCATGAGTATATTTTAACAGAATAGTCCGGTTTTCAATATTGAGCAATCTTGGAAGGCTTATTGAGCTTTGATCTCTAAGAGGATAGCAGCCAATGTCTATACCATTATTTTTTTTCAGGATGAGTTTTGAAATAGCCGGTGACATAAAGTTGAACCCTTCATTCGAAAACAGGCAGATATTTGATAGAATCAGAAATAAACTATCTTTGAGCTGAAAAATTCACCGCATTACATTTTTAATATCTATGGCAATTTCACAGCTACCTACATTGGATGATATCAAACAAGCCCAAAAGCGAATTCAGCCTCACGCCCATCGTACACCGGTTTTACACAGCATTAAAGTGAATGAAAAAACCGGAGGCGAAATATTCTTTAAATGTGAAAATTTTCAGAAAGTGGGAGCTTTTAAATTTCGAGGAGCTTGTAATACTGTACTCTCTCTTAGTGAGGAGCAAGCGGCGAAGGGAGTGGCTACACATTCTTCGGGAAATCATGCCCAGGCTCTTGCTTTGGCTGCCAGAATAAAAGGCATTCCCGCTTTTATTGTGATGCCGGAAAATGCGCCGAAAGTAAAAGTACAGGCTGTAAAAGATTATGGTGCTGAAATAACATTCTGCGAAGCCACCCAGGAAGCCCGGGAGGCGGTCTTAGGAAAAGTAGTGGAAAAAACCTGGGCGCATTTTGTTCATCCATATAATGATTACAGAATTATAACCGGGCAGGCAACAGCAGCTTTAGAATTTCTTGAAGATTATCCCGATCTGGATATTATTTTGGCTCCCGTAGGCGGCGGCGGTTTGTTAAGCGGAACAGCGCTGGCAACAAAATACACCCGCTCTTCTGTTAAAGTGATTGGATGTGAACCACTCCAGGCCGATGATGCTTATCAATCCTTCAAACAAGGAAAACTCATTCCCGTTAAAAACCCAAATACAATTGCCGATGGATTGAAGACTTCGCTTGGTGAACTTCCATTTTCCATTATTAAAGAATTTGTAGATGATATTGTGATTTTGCCGGAAGAATCCATTGTGCAGGCAATGAAATTTATATGGGAACGAATGAAAATTATTATTGAACCATCTTCTGCAGTTCCTGTTGCTGCACTTTTAAAGGGGATAATTGATGTTGAAAGCAAAAAAGTTGGAGTTATTATTTCCGGAGGAAATGTGGATTTGGATAACCTGCCCTGGTAATCAGCCGCTACTGTATACAATAAATACCGGATCCTGGAGCTTCTTGCAGGAACTCCTGGACTAGATAAAAATCCACTTCCCGGCTTTCGCTCCTTCTCACAAATTATAACTTCAGCTTTGCGATGTAATCCACCAGGTATTGCCATTCGAATCTTTCACTCCGGAGGAGCGCCCATATTCCTTATCTGTGAGTTCCATCACAGATGTGGCACCAGCATCCAGTGCTTTTTGGTAGATTTCATCAGCAGAGTCAACATTCACATACAGCCCTGCCGGTTGCGAGTTATATTGATCGTTGCTTTCACCGGCCATAATTGTGCTGTCGCCAATTGCAATTTCGGTATGGATAATTCGCCCGTCATCATCAGGGTGCTTCATCATTATTTCCGCATCAAATACTTTTTTTGTAAACTCTAAAAATGCAGGAATATCTTTAAGGATGAGATAAGGCATTACGGTTCTATAGTAATCAGGATTTTTATTTGTCATAACAGATTAGTTTTTGAAGTTTATTCTACATTATTTTTTAAGTTAAAATTTATGCAAGCCATTCAAAAAAAAGCACATTTATGAAGCTTCCGACAATTTCACAAAAATATCCAAAATTGGTACTAAGAGTTGTAATGGGAGTCATCTTCATAACTCACGGTATAGCACGATTAATTTATGCTTCAGTTGCAGACTTTGGCAGCTATCTGAATTCACAGGGATTTATCATCGGAGTTTTCCTTGCTTGGTTAATAACTTTCGGTGAAATAATATTTGGCACTCTTCTGGCCACAGGAAATAAAGTCCGATATGCCATTATTTTTCACGCCATTGTGGTAATTATGGGCATCTTTTTGATTCACTTTCCAAACGGCTGGTTTGTTGTGGGGCATGGAAGCGGAGGTGTAGAGTACAGCCTGCTTATTCTTGCTGTTCTGCTTTTGCTTTATAGCTCAGAATCTGACTAAGCAGAGATTTTTAATCCTGTCCATAATCATAATTCACCATCCATTTTATTCCAAACTTGTCGGTGAACATTCCGAAATAATCTCCCCAGGATTCATCTTGCATCTCCACTTCTATCTTTCCTCCTGCAGAAAGGCCGTTGAACAATTTATCAGCTTCTTCTTTTGATTCAGTTTGGATGGAGATATAATAATTATTACCCGGTTCTACCTTTTGCCCCATAGATTCCAGCGCATCGGTAGCCATCAGCATATTTCCGTTTCCGATGGGCAAAGCCATATGCATCACTTTATCTTTTTCGTTTTCAGGAAGTTTATCAGCTTCGGGAGTATCTCTGAAGCGGAAAACTCCTCCAACAAAATCTCCGCCAAATACGGATTTGTAGAAATTGAAGGCTTCTTCCGTATTACCGGGAAAGTTCAGGTATGGATTGATTGTTGCCATGGTTGTATTGGTTTGATGTTTTTGGTTAAGTGGTTTTTAGATCCTGATTCTTCGATTGTTTCAGGAAGTCGGCTAAACGATTCAAGGTTTGATTTCCGCCTTCAACAGCTCCAAACTCCACCGTATTATCCCGATCTTCTTTAGTTGGAAAAAGTATCTTCATATTGACCTTTGTTGTTCCGCCTAATTTCTTAAAGCTAACAGTAACCTTTCATCTGAAAAAATCTTTTAAAACAGGTGCCAGAACCTCCGGCTTAACCATATGAGTCTGACCTTTCAGAAAGGTAAACTGTGCCTGAGAAAGATTATCCGCAAGGGCTTTTGTACTATTTTGCACCCATGCCTGACTTTTCTCACCACCAATTACTATAGTAGAGGCATTGACGGATTCCCATCTGTTGGCAGGAAAGGGTTTGCCTTTTAATTCATTATCCACAATTAAAGCATCATAAGTCAGGGTATGTGCTACTTTTTTTAATTTTGACCAGGCTGGCATCAGCGGCATTAAAAAGACAATAGCTTTGGGCAAGCCAACCGCTTTACTCATAAAATGCTTTACAGAGGCACTTCTGCGGTTTTTATCTAACAATTCCCAAAGTTCATTAAGATAACTTTCCGGAACGGGCGTGCGGGAATCATCCACAATAAAAGGAGCTTCATACAAAGCGAGTTTCTTAATTTTTAAGCCGGCATTTGCCGCTTCAAGGGCGAGGGCAGCCCCTGAGGAAATTCCATACAAATAAACTTCACTTCCGGTTTCATTAATAAGCGCTTCAATATCCTCGATTTCTTTTTGTACCGAGTATGGAGGTACATCTGTGCTGTCTCCCCGCCCCCGGCGATCATAGGTGTATACGGTGAATGTATCAGCTAACTGTTTTGCCAAGGGTTCAGCCGGACCCGATGCCCGGTAACATAAAGCGCCATCCACCAAAATCAGAGGCGGCCCATCCCCGATTTTAGTATATGCAATGGTTGTACCGTCTTTTGAAATTACCTTGTTCTCAAGCTTATTTATAAATTGATCTACTTCTTCTGTTTTATTTGACATTTCACTCCCTTTATCTTCCATCATTGATTCCAACAACTTCACTCATTCTGCTGCGGTTTGAGCGCAACTCAAACAATCTGCCCCCAAGCCATGCAACCGGAAGAGCTATAACCACAAGAGTCCAGGCGTACCAGGCAGGTCCTAAATGACCTGCAACAACAGCTCCGATCGAACCCACAATTATACCCACCCCTCCCAGTGCAAGCGCATGCTTCATAGGATTACTCGGCGCAAGTTTTGCAGCAATATAGCATCCGATCAGGCTGTAAAATGCACGATAAAAAATTACAAAAACAATAAGCTCCGTTGACACAAAAAGATGATCATACGGCAGTAATTCTGCGGCTTTAAGTATGGCATCAGTCCCAACAGAAAGGACAACGATAACAATAAACCCGCCAAGAACAGCCCCAATACTTTTAAAGATATTTTTGTTCATAGTTTTCCATTTCAGTTTAGATTATTCCATTCCACATCCCACAGCGCAGGATCCTGCGCTGCATCATTGCAGTTCGAGACGGGAAGATTAACATTGCCTTTGTCATATCTGCTTTTCCGTCAGCTCTTTTAGTTTTTGCAGAGCTTCCGGCCATATATCTTCGAACATCTCTTTGTATTCCTCGACGGTGTCCATCTCAACCAGCACTTCTGTTTTGCCGCCCAAATTCTTAAGTGTGTAATTTTCAAGAGCCCCGGCCCAACTACCTACCGCTTCACTTGAAGTATCTTCTACTCCGTCTTCCACAATACCCAGGTGCTCAATGGAAAGATATTCATAAGGACGGTTTTCTTTTATCCGGCTCACCATACCAGACATTTTACCCGTCTCTCCGGGGGCAAGAAAAAGAATTTTACTGCCTTCGCTCCAGTCCCCGGAATAGTGAGAACCAGGTGAAAATACTTCCGTCCATGCCCGGTAGGAGTTTTCGTCGAGCATCGTATTCCATACTTTTTCATTCTCTGCATCAATAGTGATTGAGAAATTTAATTTGTCCATGAGTCTTCTCCTTTATTGGTTATTTGTGATGGTCCATTAATTTATTATGATCCTCCTTATACTTCTTTTACCATCCAAGCTCCTCTCAAATAAAGTAAGCGAGGTCGGATGGATCAATATTTATTCATTTTTAGCTGCTTTTTTTATTCCATTGGAACAGGTTGCAACATACCTGCTGTATTACCTTCTGTATCTTCGAAATAGATAAAACTACCCACACCGGGTATTTCATCAGCTTCGCCGATTACTTTTCCGCCTGCCTCTGAAACTTTCTTTATAGCCGCGTCTAGATCATCCACCTGGATAACCACAGACGTGTGCTGCACAGGGGCTTCATTTGATTTCTTGTAAAAACCGCCGTTGATGGCGCCGGGGTTTTTAGGGCATTCCGTTCTCACCGTTTTCGGTGGTGGTAACGAGTATATATTCATCCATTTCGGGACCCATCATCTCGGTTTGCCATCCAAAAGCGTTACTATAAAAATCTGCCATTCGATTTCTGTCTTCAGCAGGCATTTCGAAGTGGACTACCGGGTTCATTTTGTTCATGATATTTCTTCTTCAATTTTTAGTTATATGTCATTTCTGTTGTTCTTTTTGCAGGTTTTCCTGTACTCGAAACTTTGCGATCCTGCTTATCAGGTCATATGGAATGGGTTTATCTAAAGGAAATTTTGTAGTGCCTTTTGAGCCTTCATATTCAGATAGTTCATTGGCAAAAGCTGCTTCTATTCCTGATGTTCTTGGGTAAAGGCCGATATGTTTTTTCCAGGCTGCATACCACACCAGTATTCCATTTAACCTGAAAGCCGGCATTTGGTAACTAATTACTTCAGTCGCATCCGGTACGGCCTTTTGTATTTCATGCCTGATATTTTGCAACACTTTCTGTACATCGTCCGGAAATATGGCGATATATTCATCAACTGTTTTGAAATCCGTTTTTGCCATTTTCTTCCAGCTATATTTTTCCAGCGTAGGCTTCCTGAAGCTTTTTAATATCCAGCTTTTTCATCTGAAGCATGGCGCGGGTGACTCGTTTTACTTTCTCTTCATCCTTATCCTCCAGCATCTGGTATAAAGCAGTTGGCACAACCTGCCACGAAACTCCAAACTTATCTTTCAGCCAGCCGCACTGCTCTGCTTTGGTGTCAGCCGAAAAATTTTCCCAGATATAGTCTATTTCTTCCTGTGATTCGCAGTTAATATGAAGAGATACTGCTTCATTGAATGTGTAATCAGCATGTTCAGGGGAGGTATCCATTGCCATAAACACTTCATCATTCAGGCTAAACTGGGAATGCATCACCGAACCTTCCGGCTGATTTTGTCCCGCACCGTAATGTAAAATGCCAGTGATATCCGAGTTGTTGAATATTGAAGTGTAGAGATTCACGGCTTCCTCTGCCCTGCCATTTTCATCAACATACATCAGGGACGGAGTAATTTTTTGGCCGACATCTTCCAGTTTCCCCAGCGAAATTTGCCAAGTCAGGCCGTATTTATCCTGTACCCAACCGTACTTCTCGCTCCAGTCATATTTATCCAGCTCCATAAGTGTAGTACCGCTGCCCGAAAGTTTCCTCCAGATATTATCGACTTCCTCTTCTGTTTCATAAGTAACATAAAATGAAATTGCTGGTGTAAAGGTGAAATGAGGTCCGCCATTCAAACCAATAAATTTATAGCCGGCAAGCTCAAACTCTACCGTCATAACACTTCCGGCAGACCTGCCATGAATTTCCTGTCCTTCCTCGCTATAGCGGGTAATATTAGTTATTCCGGAACCTTCACCGAAGACAGAGATGTAAAATTCAGCGGCTTCTTCAGCCTGGTTATCGAACCAGAGGTTAGGAGTAATTTTTTGCTGTTTCATAGGTCAATAGGTTGGTTTTATATTACTCTGTAAAATATATTATTTCTTCATTTTTTCGCTTTGCAAAAAGCGACAATATCAGGGGGTATTTATGCCATTTGAAATTGTAGATGTGTAGACCTCCAGGGTTTTAAAAGGCTTGAAGGATCTTATAAATTTTATGTTTTAGTTTTGAGTTTGTACTTGCTTGCCCCAGTCGTTGGTACCATACTCTCCATTGAGAAAAGTCAGGACGGTTTGGGACAACTCCGGCGCCATAAATATATCATAGTGGGTGAAACCGGGTAAAATTGCCAGCCGGTTCTGCGACATATTCTCGCGTTGCCAACCCGCATCTTTCAAACCACCTCCAAACAACTGGTAGAATTCGACAATATATTCGGGCCGAAGCATGTCGCTATCGCCATAAACCAGCATCACGGGCATTTCAAGCTCCCTGATTTCCTCCGACCAGTTGAATGAGTCCTGCATCAATTCGCCCATCCGGTCGAGCAGCCGGGGAAAATCTTCCGGGTTCGGCGCAAGCTCCATGTATGATTCGTACATAGGAGTGCCCTTCATCGCCTCGGCCATTTCCGCCCCAATCATCTTTTGCTGTTGTATTATTTCGGGATAGTTCCCATCCGGATGAGAAAAACCGGCAGAAACAGATACCAGCCGCCGTATGATCTCCGGGTGTTGAATAGCTAAACGCAAAGCCACGCCTCCACCCATAGAGTAACCCATGACATCCACCTGATCATAGCCTAACTCCTTCAGCACTGCTGCCATGTCGTCGCCCATATCTATATAGCTGATCGCACGATCGCCCAATTCCGTGCGGCCGTGTCCATGTAAATCAACACCGATTACCTGGCGATTTTCTGTGAAGGCAGGAAGTATGGGTTTAAACATATCAATAGAACCCAGTCCTCCATGAAAAAGGAGAAGCGGCTCTCCCTCCCCGTGGATTTCATAATAATAGTTGATGCCATTTACAGAAACGTAATCTTTAGTTCCTGACTCAGTCTGTGCAACAACTGTTGTTGAAGCTGAAAGACAGACGGCTAAAACCATCATTATTGTTGCAATCTTACTTGTGCATGATTGTGCTATTTTCCTTTTCATGATTTCAAATATGATTTAGTTGTTTGTGATTTGTGCAAGATATTCATCCAGTCTGCCCATGGAATCACTCATTCCCTCAACCGCACCCATTTCCACAACTTTCTCGCGTGTTTCGGGCGTATCAAAAAGAGTGGTGCTGACTACACGTGCTTTTCCTTTGTAATCATGAAATTCAACCGCAATCAGCATTGAGGGCATTTCTTCATTGATATTTCCGTCTTTGTCGGAAAAATGATCTGTGTAAACAATTTTCTTTGGCTTATCGATTTCCTGGTAAATGGCTTTTCCCCATGATTCATCACCTTCATTCGGCCCGCGCAGACAGAAATGCCATACACCGCCTTCTTTGAAATCAAGGCTGCACTCTTTCATTGGCCAGGAACTTGGCCCCCACCAGTGTTTCAGATGCTTGCAATCGGTCCATACTTCAAACATAAGTGAAGATGGCGCATCAAAATCGCGGGTGATAATAAGTTCCCGGTCTTTGGTTTCTACATTTGTTTTCTCGGTTATCATAGTCATTTTCCTTTTGGTTTTGATTTGATTCAGATAATATCCGGTCTGAATTGAACTAATTATTTACTGAACCACCTTGAATTTCGTATAATTTTAAGTGATAAATATGAGATCATTATTTAAAAAAATTGGTTTGCATACATGACAAAATCAGGGGCCATATATGCCACTTATTTTATTGCGGCAAGATGCTCCTCAAGACGATCCAACGAGCTGCTCATTCCTTCAATAAAACCCATCTCCACAATTTTATCTCGTGTTTCTGCTGTATCAAAAAGAACCGTTTGAATTTGTCTGGTTTTTCCTTCATTCTCATCAAATTCAACGGTTACGAGCAGCTCCGGCATTTCTTCATTGATGTTGCCATCATTGTCTGTGAAGTGGTCTTTATAGACAATTTTTCCGGGCTTATTAATTTCCTGGTAAATGGCTTTCCCCCAGGATTCATCTTCCTTATTCGGCCCGCGCAGGCAATAACGCCATTCTCCGCCTTCCCGAAAATCCAGCATACACTCGTCCATTGGCCATTCCTTGGGCCCCCACCAGTTTTTCAAATGTTTGCAGCTGGACCAAACGTCGAAAACCAGTTCGGGGGGTGCATCGAAATCGCGGGTCAAAATCAGTTTTCGGCCTTTGCTTTGTACATCAGTTTTATGAGTTATCATCGTCTTTCTCCTTTGCTTGTATTTGTTTCAGGTAATCATCCAGTCGATCAAAACTTTCCTCAAAAAACCTGCGATACTGATCCATCCATTCGTCGATGGCTTTCAGCGGTTCAGGCTGGAGCTTGCAGGGGCGGTATTGCGCCTTTCTGCTGCGTTCAACAAGATTTGCCTTCTCCAGCACTTTCAGGTGCTTGGTAATGGCAGGCATGGTCATTTCGAAAGGTTCAGCCAAGTCCGATACTGTTTTCTCTCCGGTTGTAAGACTGGCGAGAATGGCCCGACGTGTGGGATCAGAAAGTGCTGCAAAAGTTGAACTAAGTTGATCTGCTGGCATAGTTAATTTATTTTACCATTTGGTTATTTAACTGGATGGTAAATTATGATTCCGTTTTTAAATTGTCAATAAATTTTTAAAGCAATTGAAAAATAGTTTTCATCCTGTATTTTATCGGTTCCCAGTGAAACCTTTTAAAATATGCAACCATGATTTTCATATACCGATTTATTTTGATGAGTTTAGTTCTGATTGCCCTCTCCGCATGTGAGGCTACAGGAGATCAGGCAGAATTAAATCCAGCCGATCCCTCCATAGGCATGTTACAGCACACCGTTTATTTTTATTTGAATGATGATATTACATCTGATGAAATCAAGCAGTTTGAGATTGGGCTAAAACAGCTTGTGAGTATAAATGAAGTTCACAAAGCTCAAATCGGAGTTCCGGGATCTACTGAAGAACGGGATGTAACCGATCACTCCTTTTCCTACTCAATTATTGCATGGTTCGAAACCCTGGAAGAATACCAGGTATATGCAGATCACCCCGATCATCTGGAATTTATCGACACCTTCAGCCATCTTTGGGCTGATGTGAAGGTGTATGATTCTGAAATAGTAGACGAGGTTGTAGATTAATTTCTTCGAGCTGGGTGTCCTTCGTGATTATGGTTTGATTGAAGCTAAAGAGATAAATGAACAGGCAAAAAATAAGGACAACAAGTCATTACAAAAATTTTGGCAAATAACCTGTAGAAAAATGAGAAAGTAAAAAGCCAGTAGCTAACAATGCATATGGCTGGTAAAGTGGATAATTCAAGGGTTTTAGCTCTTAGCCAAGTTAGTGTTATGTCAATGGTACATTGTCGGGTAGAATACCACCAGATGGTTTGGGCA
>JBBDNN010000044.1:190-4567 GCA_040877545.1 Balneolaceae bacterium | reverse complement strand
AAGACAGCCATAACGACCGTAGCCGCTACTTTATTTTTAATTTTGGTGGGAGGTTTGGTACGTGCCGCCGGGGCAGGTTTGGGATGTCCGGATTGGCCAACATGTTTCGGGATGTGGATTCCGCCAACTAACCTTGCTGATCTGCCTGCCGGTTTCGATGCCAGCCAGTTTAATGTGTATAAAACATGGATTGAATATATCAACCGTCTTGTGGGGGTACTAATAGGATTATTGATTATCGCTACGTTTGCCCTTTCATTCAGGTACAGAAAAGAAAAATCTGCTGTTTTTTACAGCTCTTTTATTGCACTGGTTCTTGTAATATTTCAGGGATGGCTGGGGGGACTGGTGGTAAGATCTGAGCTAAATGAATGGCTGATTACCATACATATGCTGGTAGCCATGGTGTTAGTAAATATGTTGCTATATGCAGCCTTTAAAGCTTCCACCGATTTATTTAAAGTTCTTATTGATGAAAGCTTGCGAAAAAAACTGCTCTGGATTGCCTCCATTCTTTTAGCCTTTACACTTATACAACTGGTTTTGGGAACACAGGTTCGTGAGGCTATAGATGTAATAAAAGACAGTGAATTTGTGCCACCAAGAAGTTTTTGGTTAGATAGCCTTGGTAATATTTTTCCAATTCACCGCAGTTTTTCATGGGTGGTTTTTCTGATGGGAGCCTATTTTTACTACGTACTTCAAAAAGGCAAAGCTGAAGGAATTATATTGAATCTGGGTCAGCTAATAATATTTCTGATTTTATTCCAGGTTGGAATAGGAATTGGGCTTTACCATCTCGACATGCCGCGGGTACTTCAGGTACTTCATTTAGTAGGCGCGGCTTTACTGATATGTGGTCAGTTTTTATTTATTCTTGTATTAGGACTGGCTGCAAATCCAGGCGGAAAATCAGCAGGGGAATAAGAAATCTAAAGCCTCTCAAGTAAATCACTTAGGAAATGCCTTATCTCGGCCAGGTTTTTTTTAGCTTCAGCACTTAAATCCGTGGTTGAATTATTTTCTCCGCCATTTAATTTTTTCTTCACACCTTCAGGGCTGTATTTTTCTTCGTGCAGTAGTTCTTTGATGCGGAAAATCAACTCCACTTCATGTTCTTTATATGATCTGTTACCAGCGCTATTTTTTTTGGGATGTAAAACAGTATAAGTTTTTTCCCAATTTCGGAGAACATGGGGCTCCAGACCTGTAAGTTTACTTACTTCACCCATTGAGTAATACAATTTTTTCATAGCAGGCAGAAAGTGTATTTTAGATCGATTTTTATGCTGTGGAAGTAAATCAATTCTGAACTTTTTTAAAAGAAAGCATTTTGCAAGAAGCACAATTAAATAAAAAAATTGATATAACCCTTGTTGTTCCGGTTTATAACGAAGAAGAATCGCTCCCGGAATTAGAAAAGGCGATAGAAATAGCTTTGGCTGGCAAATACAGGTATGAAGTATTTTTTGTGGATGATGGTTCGTCAGACTCTTCCTGGGAGCAAATAAAAGCTTTAAGCAGGGGAAAAGATACTATCTATGGCATTTCCTTAAGCCATAATTATGGCAAGAGTGTAGCTTTACAGGCAGGTTTTGAAGCTGCAAATGGAACATATGTTGTTACAATGGATGCAGATTTACAAGACGATCCCAATGAGGTGCCCGAGATGGTAGCTTTACTTGAAAAAGGTTATGACCTGGTGAGCGGATGGAAAAAAAATCGTCACGATCCTCTTTCAAAAACTATTCCCTCCAAATTTTTTAATTATGTAACCCGCAAAGTTGCAGGTATTGAATTGCACGATTTTAACTGTGGACTGAAAGCCTATCGTGCCGAAGTAATTAAAAATATATATCTGTATGGAGAACTTCATCGGTATATACCAATGCTTGCCAAGAGAGAAGGTTATCACCGTGTTGCCGAAAAAGTAGTGAAGCATCATCCCCGGAAATATGGAAAAACGAAGTTCGGACTTTCACGTTTCATGAATGGCTTTCTGGACTTAATTACCATTTCTTTTGTCCAAAAGTATCTGCAAAAACCAATGCATTTCTTCGGCACTATAGGGGTTTTGCTGCTTTTGATAGGAGGGGGGATAAATCTTTACATGGCATTTCTGAAAATCTTTTATGGTGCAGGTATAGGCAACAGGCCTCTCTTATTCCTGGGCATATTGTTGATGGTTTTTGGAGTGCAGTTATTTTCTACAGGATTATTGGGTGAGCTCATCAATAAAAATCATGTGGAAAAGCAAAAACCGAGAATTCGTGAACAGGTTTAATACGGGCATCTAATCTTTTAGGAACTTTTCTATTAAACTTCTCTTTATTTAAGTAAATCAAACAGAAAGAATTAAGAGGTTTCTTTTTGACTAAGTACAAAAAAGAGTGAGAAAGAATGGGGTCTCCACCTAGTAAAGAAACTCAACAATTGGCTGACTATTTAGAGGATAATAAAGATGCCATATTAAAAGTGTGGGAAGAGCAGGTAACAGAAAAACACGAGGAGCCATCTGCCTTGGTTACCCTATCAAGAGAAGAATTCTATGATAGTATTCCTGATTTCATAAAAAGTTTTTGTAATGACCTACGGGAAGAAGAAGTATCCATGGGAAAAGTATCCAGGAAACACGGAACTCAACGTTGGGAGCATGGTGTGAATCTCCCTCTTTTGACGGAAGAGTGGAGTATACTTTTTTTCTCTTTAACCGATTTTATTTATGAGGCTCGTGATCAATTATCCCTGAATAATCAATTAGTAGAAAAAAGCCAAAAAAGATTAGGCGAATTTATACTGGCTGCAATCAAAAACAGTGTAGCAGAATACCACAATTTAGAGCAATTGAAAGCTGAAGCACAGGTGGGAGATTTAGAAGAGATTATTCAGGAAAATAAAGGATTAATTAAAGATAAGGCATATAACCTGCAAGGTGCCTCACATGATCTTGGTGGTAGTATGGTGGTAGTAAAAATGAATTTATCCATGCTAAAAGAAACAGAGCTTAATGATGAGGCAAGAAAATTGGTAGATCAGCTAGAACTGGCTGCCGAGAATTTGTCTCAGCTTTTAGACAATTTGCTTAGCCTCTTTCGTCTGGAAGCTGGACGTGAAAAGCGGGATCTAAAGAATTTTGATGCTGCAGAGATTCTTCATGATCTTGGAAAAAACATGCAGCCTTTGGCCGAGGCAAAAAAAATTGAATTACGAATTGATGGTGAACAAAAATTACCCGTTGAAGGAGATTCGTTGAAAGTAAAACGAATAGCTCAAAACCTGATACTAAATTCATTAAAGTATACAGAAGAAGGATATGTTGAAATTAATTGGCGGAAAGAATCGCAAGATCATTGGTTATTAACAGTGAGTGACACAGGGCCGGGAATAGATGATACAAATGCAAAACTATTTACCGACGCATCTGGTGAAAAGCCACAATCTCCTCAAGATATAAAAGATGAAGAAATTGGCCCTAATGGAGTAAAAATTCATAGTGAAGGAATTGGACTGCTCATTGTCAGGCAATTATGTGAGCTATTAGATGCTATAGTAAATATTGAAGGAGAAAAGAATAAAGGGACAACCTTTTCTATAATTTTCCCAACCAATTATACTGAATAGATTCTTACCCACTGATACCCACAAAAAATCCATACGAGAGATTGGAATGGCTTCTCGTGCATAGGCTTATCCAACGAGATTTATTCGGCATAAAACCAGTATCAAAACCAATGAGATTTGGTGCTTAATATTTGGAATTTGCCTTGCAAGCAAGACATTGGTTCGCCCGCGTACGGGATTTCCCCGAACCTTAGGTTTGTGAAGTGAATCTTATGGCAAAATTAAATAGACTCACTGTCACAAAAAGATAAGCAGCGGGTAGCGGATCCATTGCCCCGAATTGGGATGCCTTCGGCAGAACCCACGGCCTCTAGGGCCACAACCTGATACCTTTACCAAATTGCTTGTTCAAAAAATGGGGAGCCCGATGGGAATTCCCCGAAGGGATGCCTTCGGCAGAACCCACGGCCTCTAGGGCCACAACCTGATACCTTTACTAAATTGCTTGTTCAAAAAATGGGGAGCCCGATGGGAATTGAACCCACGGCCTCTAGGGCCACAACCTAGCGCTCTAACCGACTGAGCTACGAGCTCCATCTTATAAATTCCAAGATCCAAATTTCAAATTCCAATGGAATTTTAGTATTTCCTTGAAAGTAAGGCTTGTACCGCGTACGGGATTTCCCCGAAGGGATGGCTTTGCCAGAACCCGTGCTGCCGCCTGCATAAAGATAATTATATACATTTGGCTGATACAATTGGTACCGCGTACGGGATTTCCCCGAAGGGATGGCTTTGCCAGAACCCGTGCTGCCG
>JBBDNN010000044.1:0-90 GCA_040877545.1 Balneolaceae bacterium | reverse complement strand
CATAAAGATAATTATATACATTTGGCTGATACAATTGGTACCGCGTACGGGATTTGAACCCGTGCTACCGCCGTGAAAGGGCGGCGTCCT
>JBBDNN010000043.1:0-24735 GCA_040877545.1 Balneolaceae bacterium | reverse complement strand
TTTCAGTTCAGCAACAGTTTTAGAGCTTAAATCAGTCGAGGCTTTTTTAGATTCAGTTTCTTTTTTAGGAGCTGCTTTTTTAGTCTCAGTCTTTTTCTTGGAAGCAGTTTTTTTCTTGCTGTCTGCTTTCTTTTTAGAAGAACCGGAGGTAGAAATACTCTCAATTTCAATTTGAGACATAACCTGACGGTGCCCATTCAGCTTTTGGTATCCTTTTCGGCGTTTTTTCTTGAAAACCAAAACCTTGTCTGACTTAACAGTATCCAAAAGTTTAGCGGTTATTTCTGCGCCTTTAACAACAGGAGTACCAACTTTAACACTTCCATTACCATCTTTTACTAGCAACACTTTATCAAATGTAAGCTTTTCACCTTCGGCGGTTTGTTTGTCCACAAACAACACGTCATTTTCTGCTACTTTGTATTGGTGCCCGCCGATTTCAACAATAGCGTACATAATTTTAAATTCTTTCTTTGCGATTTATTCAGAGCTTGAAAAGATAAGGGTTGCACGATACAAAACAAAGCAAATCTATGGTGAAAAATTCAATAACATCAGGTAAATTACAGGATCATAAAAAAATATAGCAGCATGAAAAAATTACCCAATCTACACGAACAGGCATTCAAATATAAAAATACAAAACGGTTGCAAAGAGATGGCGGCCGGGCGTGGATTAAAGACTCACAATTGCATGAAGCCAGAAAGAATGCAAATGGCAAATTTGTTACTATGCCAGATACTGTTAAAGTGCCCAACAAGAAAGTGACAATTCTGTAAGACAGAACTCTTTAGCAACTACACACACGCAAAGTTAAGAGAGTAATCAGCAGATAAAAGTCTCTCCTGATTTAGGAATATAACCGATACATTATAAATCAGGCCACCTTCGGCACTGCCCGCTGAAATCCCTGCCGGTTTACATGGCCGATGTATTTCCCGATGATTCGAACTTCTTCAAACACATCCGGCTCTATTATAATATCATCAAACTCCTCATTTGCCGGCTCCAATCGCAAACCGTTATCATCCCAATAAACTTTTTTAAGACTGGTTTCACCATCATATAAGACTGCTCCGATATCACCATTTTTTACATCAGTATCCATCAGCAAAACAAAATCGCCATCATAAATTCCAACATCTTTCATACTGAAACCTGACACACGCAGTGCAAACAATTGATCAAGATTTGGAAAGAGAGAATCCATAGTAATGCTGCCTAAATCTGCTTCAACTGCTTCCTGTAATAAACCAGCGGCAATTAAACCTCGAACAGGAATACCATTTTGCTCATTTTGTTCGCCAAGAAGACTTTTCTTTTCGGAAGCCAATTCATACTCTTCATCATTCTTTTTAACGAGAAATCCTTTTTTTAAAAGAGCTTGTATATTCTGTGTCACACTATTGGGTGAGCGAAAATCAAAGTGTTCAGCAATTTCCCGGTAGGTTGGCCATACCTCGTATTCTTTTTTATAGTCTACTATAAAATTAAAAAATTCGTGCTGTTTTCTGGTTAAATGTGCATTATCCATGGCGTAATTAGATTAATGTGTGAAATATGTGTAATAAAAGAAGATTGAAGATGAAGGTCAATAACAAATGTGTAAATTATATGTGCAGAATCTTTTACTTGTTTTTCTTGTCCTTATTAATAGCCTCATGTACAAAACCTGCCTCTACAGTAATGATGACGGAAGACTTTCCGAGGCTGTATCAGGCTATTTATGATAGAGATTCAAATGCTCTGCTTTCTTTTACGAAACACGAGTGGGAAGCTGTGCGGCGGCAGGCATGGAGGGCATTAATAAGCACCCCTGTTGACAATCTTGATGAATTTATTGAGCGTGTAATACAAGCAAATACGGATGAAGCCTGGGTAGCTCTTAGCCTGAAAGAATTAAATGACGAGCAGTTAAATGATTTAGCAGAAAGCTGGGAGAGAAATCTTTCTTTAAGAGCAGGAGTTAGCCAGGTATTAGGGCAGCAGGGAAATGAAGAATCATTACATTTTCTTACTCAAAATTTCGAGGAGATTATTTTTTCCAGTTTTGAATTTGAAGCTGCTTTGGCAATTGGCAGGTTATTGGGCCGGCATCAGATTAGTACTTTTAATGAAGAGGTGATATTACGACATGCAGCAATTCAGGAGGACCCAAACCTGGTACGAGCTTATTTCTATGGCCACTATAGGAACGGGAAAATAATTGAAGCTAGCAGGTTTCAGAAAATTATTTGGGATAGCTATTTGCATGCTGAAAATCCAATTATACAGCAATATATGTTGAAAATTGCTTTTCAAAGTGATACAGAAAACTCTTTTAAAAAGTTGGATATCTCAGAGGTTCAGCATATGAATGTGCAGTTAGCTGTCGAGCTCACTGCTTTTCTTTCGGATATAACGTGGAGTGAAAAGCTGGAGGAAATATTTGGGAAGTTATTGGAGCACACAAATCCTGTTGTTAATGAAGCGGCCTTAGATCAGGTCCGCACCCACCCCGAAAAATCCCGGGAATTTGATGAGGTAATTATCTCACATATTGTGGAGAATGATGAAAAAGAAGCTGCAGTCCGTTTATCAGGAATTAAAGCTCTACATACTCCTGATGATTTCCAGGAATTGGCAGATTCTCTCTCAGCTCACAATGAATATTTGCTCATTAAAAAGCTGGATATTTATAAGGAGATTTTGACTGGGGATGAATTTCTGAATCAAATTGAAAGCTATACAAAAAGTGAAAATCGAAAGGAAATTCTCTTTGCAGTTCAGGCACTGAGTGGTTGGTGGATTGGAATTCCTGAGGGGCAGAAGAGTGCAGCAAGAATTGAGAAAGTAAGGGATATTCTTTTTGAGATTTTAGAGAAAGGTGATCGTTCCATTACCTACTCAGTTGGAGAGTTATTGATGTCACCAGAGCTTATCCACGAAAATGATTTTGATCGTTTTGCAGAATATTTAACCAGGTTTCAACTTCCAGACGATGTAGAAGTGTATCAATCAATCGCCGGATTTTTCAAGGAAAGATTTGAAGGTCAGGCAAAACCGCTCATTGATTCTTTGGCTGCGAAGGGTAACTTTGCATTAAACAGGACATTGGATAATCAGGGATGGGAATTTCAGGAAACTGAGGGACAGCCTGAAAATTTCCGTGAACCAGACTGGTACCGCCTTTTGGAATTAGGCTTTAATCCTACTTGGGTGCTGGAAACGGAGAAAGGAATCATAAAAGTTAAAATGGATGTACTTTCAGCGCCAGCTACTATATCGGGTATGGATAGTCTAATCGTTGCCGGTGCTTATGATGGAGTAGCCTTTCACCGGGTTGTGTCGAATTTTGTAGTGCAAGGTGGTGATGTGGAAACCGGAGATGGTTTTGGCGGCCCCGATTATGTAGTTCCAACCGAAGCATCCGAAAAACAATATTGGCGGGGAATGGTGGGAATTGCCAGTGCCGGAACAGACACTGAAGGCAGTCAATACTTTTTTATGCACCAATGGGTGCCTCATCTAAATGGCCGTTACACAATTGTTGGAGAAGTTGTTGAAGGAATGGATATAGTAGACAAAATGATGGTGGGAGATAAAGTGGAGAGAACTTACTGGGTCACAGATTAGTGGGATGAAGGAATTGTTGAGGTTTCTGTTTTATAATTTATTAAATACCCAGTTTCGAAGTACTTCATTAAAGCGGAAAGAGTAGTTTTTATGGACACTGATATCTTCATTATCGTAGCAGCGATCTGCAACTTTAAAATAATGATTGGCACCTGGTATAACCTGAATATTAAAATTGGAAGGGAGCGAACCGGGGAAAAGTTCATGCAGGTAATTTATAGACCATGAGGGATAGACTTCTCCATCATTTTCTCCAAAAACAAAAAGTGAAGGAACATTAAGATGCTTCAGTTTTTCCGCAGGATCAAAGTCCTGTTTCAACTTCATATGCCGCCATTTTTTGGTAAGAGGAAAAATGGAAACCCAATTTTCGTGAGAAATGGCTTTTTGCCGGGCACGCTCATAAGCTTCGGCGCTATCCTGCCCCGCACATACATATTCGTTATGATATTGATTTGTGAGAAGAGTTTGGGCATCAAAAACAGGCCCGCCAATTGAAACCATCATTTTTAGGTCATTGGGATTATCTGCTGCAACAATTTGGGCAATCCATCCATCTTCCCCATGCCCTATAATTCCAATTCGGGAGGAGTCAATTTCTTGTCTTTGTTTTAAAAACTTGATTGCAGCTTTAGCATCTTCTGCAAAATCGGGAAGGGTAGCACGCTGCCATCGCCCGGTTGACTCACCTAATCCCCGTGGATCATAATACATTACTGCAATGCCATTTTGAGGGAAAATATTTACCAGATTTTCATAAATAAAACTTTCCCGGCTGGGATGAAAATCTCCCCACTCCTCAATGCCACCCATAAATAAAAGTACAGGTACATTTTGGGGTGATGCCGGCAAAACGAGCGTCCCATTTAAAACATAATCTTCATTAGTAAAAATCACCTCTTCTTTGCTGACTTCCTGTGCTAAAGAGCCAAGTGGACACAGTAACACAACTGCAAGAGTAACTTTAAATAGGATATTCATAAAAAAGAAGCTTGGCCTTTGAAGATGCTTAGTAATTAATCTTAGATGATCTTTTGGAATGAATGTAGCTAAAATGCGCGGCTAAAGTAATTGAATGGAGGGACAAATGCAGTAAAAAATCTTTTAAAGAAATTATTCAAAAAACTTGTCCCATCATGAGTGAAAGCTCAATCATTTCCTTTCGGGGTAAAAGATTGAATACCTGTAATTTCCCTTCCCAAAATTAAGCCATGGATGTCGTAGGTGCCTTCGTAGGTGTTAACAGATTCGAGGTTCATCACGTGATGGATTACCCGGTATTCCCCGACAATTCCATTGCCGCCGTGCATATCACGCGAGACGCGGGCTATCTCAAGGGCTTTACCGCAGTTGTTGCGTTTGGCAAGGGAGGTCATTGAGGGATGATCACGCCCTTCATCTTTTAACTTCCCCAGACGAAAAGCGAGCATCTGCATATTAGTGATATCCGTCATCATATTCGCTAATTTGGTTTGGATGAGCTGATTTGCAGCCAATGGTTTCCCAAATTGTTTACGATCAAGGACATAATTTCGGGCTCGATGATAGCAAAATTCAGCCGCGCCAACCGTTCCCCAGGAAATTCCATAACGGGCAGAATTCAGGCACATAAAAGGACCTTTTAATCCTTTTATATCAGGAAATGCATTTTCGTCGGGGATGAAGACATCATCAAAAACCAATTCGCCGGTTTCAGAAGCCCGTAGCGACATTTTATATTTTGTGTGAGGGGCTGAAAATCCTTTCATACCTTTTTCCACCAAAAAGCCACGAATTACGCCTTCGTCATTTTTATTCTCTTTAGCCTTAGCCCATACAACAGCCACATCAGCTATCGGGGAGTTGGTAATCCACATTTTGGCGCCGTTCATGATCCACCCGCCATCAGTTTTAACGGCTGTTGTAACCATTGATCCGGGATCGGAGCCGTGGTCGGGTTCGGTCAATCCAAAGCAGCCGATCATCTCGCCCGAGGCAAGTTTTGGCAGGAATTTTTGTTTTTGATCTTCAGTGCCAAATTCAGAAACAGGATACATCACCAGCGAAGACTGCACACTCATAAATGAGCGGTACCCTGAATCCACCCGTTCCACTTCGCGGGCGACCAAACCATAGGCGGTATAACTTGCACCCGAGCCGCCGTATTTTTCAGGAATGGTGATTCCCAATAATCCCATTTCCCCCATTTCGCGGGCGATACTTTTGTCGAAATATTCTTCGGTATTCCCTTTAAGTGCTCGCGGCTCCAGCTTGCTTTGCGCATAATCGCGGGCGGTTTCCATGATCAGACGATCTTCCTCATTCAATTCCGATTCAAAAAGAAATGCGTCGTCTATATTGAATAAGTTCTTGGGCATAGCTGAGATTGATTATCTGAATTTATTTTGATGAATAGTACGAAAAATGAAGTAAGGGAGAAATGAAATTATCATATAATTCTGATCTCCTTCATTGCTCAAAAATTACTTTTATTTTTTTGAGATGAGGATATGGATCAAAGGAATACGCATATAGATTTCCTTCCCGATCAATGTGAATAGGTTGTCCAAAATCAGGGTTGATATTTCGATCTGCCTCTAGTGAGTACAGCAATTCCCAATCCTCGTTAAACAGATCGATAGTACTTTGATATTCCATTCCTTCGATCTTACCATTAATATAGTCACTTAAAAGTCGGTCCGGATCCTGGATTCCTTTAACCCAATAAGCTGAACTTATATAATACCCGGAACCAAATTTAAGCACTTTATTAACAGCAGAAAAAGTACCCATCATTCTATCCTCACCATCAATGTAAAAGCCTGGCCGTACGATCCAGTCAAACTCTCTGTTAACAATATTCTGGTTCTTAAAGCTCTCCTCATAAATATGGAAACTATAGTTTTTAACATCAGGAATAATAATCTGATCACTATATATAGACGGTAAAGAAAACTCATGCATTCCGAGGGGCACCTTAACATCACCGGTCAAGTTTATAGTGTATGAGTTGACCAATTGCAAAAAATCGCCGGGCTCTGTGATATAAAAATTACCTGCAAACTCAGCATCGAGACCGCTAAAGAGAACTAACTTGCCAGCCATAAAACCCACGATCTTATTACCAAACATGCTAGTTTCAAGATTTTCCGGCACAGAAAGTGTTTCTAAGAACGTACCTTGTAGGTTAAAGCGGTCGATCCTCGACCCGTAGATATTTCCAATGTAGATCAATTCCTCTCCATCCCAAGTCATTGACCTTGCATTTTCCAGATCTCCCGGTCCTTTTCCTTTTTTACCCGAAGCCCAACGAAATTCTCCATCAGGAGTAAAAGAAACCAGTTTATTGGATTCATGGTCAAGTATATACACATTCAGAGAGTCGTCAGTAAATACATCCGTGACATGAGAAAGTGTTGCTTCTAAAGGCTCCTGATCAGCACCAAATGTTTGGACCACCTCAAATTCAACCGGGGGATCTTCCATCGTTTGCCATTCGCCGTATTCAGGATTTGTAATTACTGCAGCAGTCTCCTCCGTTATAATTTTATCTGATGTAGTATCGCTGCACGCCAAAATTGTTGACAAGATTATCACGATAATTATAGATCTGTAGTTCATAATCAAATTTACTTATTTGATTTTCCGCATAAAAAGCTTGCCTTACCAAGAAATACGACCTTCATATTCATTATTCAAAATTAGGCGGTACTTTTTGACGACCTGCATCTCTTGATCCGTGTTGGTGGTATATATAAACCCTTTCTCGTCTATATGGGTGACTGCCCCAATTTCTGGATTAAACCCTTCGCTTTCAAAAGAGTATAATAGTTGACCTTCAGGATTGTATATATCGATGCTATTGGCAAATTCTAATTCAGTAGATGCTCCATTCCTGCTGAGCCTGGTATATCGATCCGGATCGTCCACATTAGTTGCCCACTTTGCATTAACTATAAAAAAACCGTTTGGCAAAAATCGCGGAGCGCCAACTCTTCCAAACGACTTTATCATGGTGCTGCTTCCTTCAGTGTGCATGCCAGGGCGGACAATTCTGTCGAAATCTCTGCGGATCTTGCGGGTCAACGTATCTGCGGAGTCATGGGTTTCTATAGAATAATCGATGATACTACCAGTGTGGATTTCATTGTTATGAACCGAAATGGAAGAACGACTGGTCATGCCCTGAATAGTTTCTACATCACCGGATTGATCAATGAAAAAATCACCTTTAGTACTTACCGTATCCCCGATAATTTCAATAATATTTATGTAAGGCCCCCAATCATCCCAATTGGGAGCAGCTATTATAATTTCTCCTGTTGACAGGAACCCCCATAACGTTCCAAAACTAACTTTTTCGGCTAAATTATAGCTCTTTTGAAAATCACCGGCATAACTGAACACATCCAACCGAGCACCCTGCATATTTCCGATGTAAAGCTGGTTTCCATCAGTGATCATACTATACGCACTTTCAAAATCTCCCGGCCCTCGCCCTTCTTCTCCGGTCATCCATCGCAATGCACCATCAGAACTGAGAGAGATCAGTTTATTTTGTTGAGCATCCATAAAATAGATGTTCCCATCGGGGTCAGTGAGTAATTCACTAAACCCTGATAAAATAAAATGTTCCGGAAGATCAGGACTTATAGTATCAACAAGTTCAAAACTGAATGGGGGTGAAGGTTCTTGCTGATAGATTCCATATTCAGGATTATCAACATAAATTCCTGAAGATTCCCCGTTTTCTTTGTTTTCATTGCCGCAACCATGTAGCAAAAAACCTAAAATGAATATAATTGGTAAGAAGGGTTTTTTCATTTTGTGAAATTCTAAATCGAGATTTATTTTAGTTAAAATAACATCTCACAATTAATAAAAAAGCCTGTACCTCAAAATGAGATATAGGCTCTTTGGTTACCGACAACAATGGAGAAAATTATGCCAGGGTCTTTTTCAATTCCCTCGCAATGATCAGTCGCTGAACTTCGGAGGTTCCCTCGCCAATGGTCATTAATTTCGAATCCCGTAAAAATCGTTCCACGTGATATTCTTTGATGTAGCCATATCCGCCATGAATTTGAATGGCATCCAGTGCGGCTCGCACGGATAATTCTGAGGCGAAAAGTTTGGCCATGGAAGCTTCGGTAGTATAGGGCTTTCCATTTTGCTTTAGCCATGCAGCGCGATGAACCAACAGACGGGCGGCATCAATTTCGGTGGCCATATCCACCATTTTTCCTTCCATATATTGAAAGTTACCAATAGCGTTACCAAACTGTTTACGCTCCATGGAATACTTCAGTGATTCTTCAAGGGCACCGCGGGCAATGCCAACCGAAAGGGCGGCGATACCAACCCGACCGCCATCCAGTACTTTCATAGTATCCACAAAACCCTGGCCTTTGTTACCCAATAAGTTTTCAGCAGGTACTTCCACATTCTCAAATACTACTTCTGTGGTATCGGAAGAATTCATTCCAAGTTTATACATTCCCGGACCTGGCTTTACGCCATCCCACTCTCTTTCTACGATAAAGGCTGAAATTCCTTTGGTTCCTTTGTCGGGATCTGTTTTCGCAAGTACAACATAGGTATCACCAACAGAGCCCTGTGTAATGAAGATCTTGGAACC
The DNA here is from genome assembly GCA_040877545.1 of Balneolaceae bacterium. Lineage (GTDB taxonomy): Bacteria > Bacteroidota > Rhodothermia > Balneolales > Balneolaceae > Gracilimonas. The sequence continues at coordinate 15,502 of JBBDNN010000043.1, read as the reverse complement.
GTTTAATATATACTGATCTCCATTTTTAATAGCGGTGGTTTTCATTCCTGAAGCATCACTTCCTGAACCGGGTTCTGTTAAACACCAAGCAGCAAGTTTTTCCCCGGATGTTAATTCCGGCATATATTTCATTTTCTGTTGGTGATTACCGGCTACTGCTATATGTCCTGTTCCCAAAGAAGTATGAGAGGCTACAGTGAGGGCGAGAGAGGCATCCCATCGAGCAATTTCTTCAATAGCCAGGCAGAAGCTGACTACATCAAAACCACTACCTCCGTATTGTTCTTCATGGTAGATGCCAAGCATCCCCATCTCTCCCAGATTTTTTACGATATCGTGTGGAAATTTTTTACTGTTGTCTCTTTCCATTACTGTAGGCGCCACATTTCGCTCCACAAATTCTTTTACGCTTTCGCGAATCATTTTTTGATCATCAGTAAGTTCAAAAGAAAGCTCTCTTTCTAAAACTGCATCCATAGTATAGTAATATTAACTTATTAAAATTATTTGCTGGAACCGCTTCCAAGATAAGTATTTTAATATATAAATATCTCTATTGAAGAGGTGCCAAAGCCTAAACATATTAGATTTTACATCTTGGCATGCCAACAAGAAACCCGCAGCTATCGTTGAAGCAGTTGATATATTTTTTAAATTGAAATAAAGACAGAAAAACATTAATATGCAGATATGCGAACATCAGTAGACATACCGGCTCACATCATGAAAAAAGCAAAAATAAAAGCAATAGAAGAAGGTATTAGCCTGAAAAAATTATTAATACGCAGCCTGGAAAAGGAATTGAGCGGGGCTGCTTCAGATATAGGAGAAGCTCCCTGGAAAAAGCTGCATGGCATGGGTTCTGCAGCCGGTTTATCTGCTGAAGATTCTGGCTTCGAAGGGTATTCTGGTCCCGATTGGAATCATGCCATGCAAGCGAATGAGCCTGAAGACTGATGGTTTTACTTGATACTCATATTTGGCTATGGTGGCTGTTGGGAGATGGCAACTTAAAAGTTTCAGAACGTGAAGCGTTAGATTCATTGGCTTCTAAAAGAAGCCTTACAATTTCATGGGTTACAATTTGGGAGACAGAGATGCTGGAACGAAAAGGAAGAATTAAACTTCGCCCAGATATCAATACCTGGATGAAACTTGCTACAAAACCGGGTGTATGTTCAATATTACCTGTTGACTTGGAAGTGGTACTGAAGCAACGAGATCTTCCAGAATCCTTTCATAATGATCCCGCTGACCGTCTGATAGCTAGTACTGCAATGTTATCGGGTTATCCTCTGGCTACAATGGATAAAAAAATAAAGAATTCAGGTGTTTGTAAAATTTGGAATAGCTAATTCTAACTAATTGTTAATACTCGGCAAAATAGTTTAACGTTAAATAATTTACAATTATTAGAAAGAAGAACAACAACCCTGCTTTGGTGTACAAATTGTTAAGCTGAAAATATCAGTAAATAAAAAACAAACAAGAGAGAGGCAATATATTATGCTTAATAAGAAGATTAATTACTTATTAGTATTCGCACTAGTTGTAGGTCTTACTTCCATTGCGATGACTAATTTCCCGATCGCCGATCAACAGGAAACGGATACAATAACTGCACTTAATTTAAAAGGAACAGTTACTGATGCCGAAACCGGTGATCCAATTCCTAATGTGGAAGTGGAAATTGAAGAATTAGCTATGACTGAAACCACAGATGAAGAAGGAAAGTTTGAGGTCAGTGATATTCAGGAAGGTGGGATTTATACGATAAGGATTGACCATCAAGGTTATGAGCTGTATGAAGAAACGCATGAAGTATCAGATCAAACTACCCAGACCCAAACAGAAACTGATCGTCAACAAGAACAAGATCAGCAGTACATGCAAGACGATAGTGAGAACGAAATAGAGATTGAGTTAACACCAACTGATCAAGAAGGTGATTGGAAGTAAGTAAGCTTAATCTGTGAACTAAAGGAGCCTTAAATTTATTTAAGGCTCCTTTTTTATTATCTATAATTTTACCCAAAATTCCAGGTAATACCGCGCCCGATTTCAGGATCAGGATATTCCCAGCTTACAGCACCCTGATCACAGGAATACATACAAGTTCCGCATTCTATACAATCTTCCACCTGAAAATGGACTTTGCCTGCCTCATCCATTGTATAGCAATTGGCAGGGCAAACATAAGTAGTAGATTTATGAGGACAAGTAGAATTACAAATATCTGTATCCACAACAATATGTGGTTTAATCTCCGCTTTAGCTTGATTTCTGTAGCTTACCAGGCCGAGCCGTTCACTTAGGTTTAAATTTTTCATAATGATTTTCCTGCTTTGAATCCAAGTTTTGTCAATTCCCAAACCGAGGAATGTTTTTTTATGGCTCCCCGTAAAATATTCCTGGACTTAGGAGTGGGTTCGCTTTTTATGGTGAAAAATTCTCTTCCAAAATCACATATAAGATTTGGCACTTTTTGCTGCATGGTATCGGTATGAAGAAGGTGTACTGCGTCCTGAAATCCATTAATATCCTTCATAACATAACTTTTATCTAATGCGGTTCGATAATCTTTCAATGTGGAGGAGGTAAAATCATTTTTCTCTTTTGCCTTGATGATGGTTTCGGCGGCAAGTATACCTGAATGCATTGCATAATCCATTCCCTGAATTGCTTTTCCGGCATTCATTAATAAATTTGCTGATTCCCCTGCCAGTAAAATTCCGTCTTTATGCAGTTCTTTTGGCATGGCACGTTTATCACCAGAGGAAACTACATGGGCAGAATATTCCACAACCTCTCCGTCTTTTATACAATCGGCAATCACAGGATGGGTTTTAAAATGATTAAGAATATCGTGAGGCTTTTTACCTTTTTCGCGTAAATCCTTAATCCCTAAAACCAAACCTAATGAAATAGTATCGCGGTTGGTATACAGAAAACCACCGCCTTCAACACCATCAGTGGCCCAGCCTACAAATTCATTCGACATTCCACTTAAGCCATTCAATTGAAAACGATCTTCCAGAACTTTTTGATCAAAGCGAATAACTTCTTTGATGCCGGTGAGCATGTGATCAGCAGGGACATAATCATCCTGAAGGCCAACCTGGCGCGTAAGTAAATTATTAACTCCTTCAGCTATAATAACAGAGTCAGCGTAAAACTCATCTTCGCCAGTTTTGATTCCTACGGCTTTATCATTTTCCATCAGTACATCATCCACCTTAATGTTGGTGGCTATGAAAGAATCCATGGCGAAATCGCTGGCATCAATAGCTTCCTGCACTTTAGCTGAAAGCCAGTTATCGAATTTTGAGCGAAGTACTACAACCCCCGAATAAGGAGGTTGGTTGAAGTGAGATGATTTGAAATCGAGCGAAAAAGTAGACTGCTCATCCATGAAAGTAAGCCGCCGGTGATTGATGAAGCGCTCCCAGCCGCCATCATCTTCTTGCCAATAGTTGGGAACCAGTTTTGCAAGATCGCTTCCCCATAAAACCCCACCGGATACATTTTTTGAACCTGCAAATTCTCCGCGTTCAATCAGCAGAAATTTCATGTTGCTTTTGGCAAGTGTCATAGCTGCGGCAAGGCCGGCAACTCCACCTCCAATTACAATACAGTCAAATTTTTCTTCCATAGGTGAAATTTTAAATGTTGAATTCTGAATTACTGAGAACTTTTTCAGTTGTCCCCGGTAATTTTAGCATTCAAAATTCAACATTCAGAATTAATTTTTAATTTTCTTTATTTCTTCGATGAAGGGGGGGAGAACCTTGTATAAATCCCCTACAATTCCGTAATCAGCAATATCAAAAATGGGGGCATCGGCATCTTTGTTGATGGCTACAATTACTTTACTATTTGCCATTCCGGCCACATGCTGAATGGCGCCCGAAATTCCCACTGCAATATAAAGTTGTGGAGAAACTACCTTTCCTGTCTGCCCAATTTGCAGGCTTGGATCATAAACTCCGGATTCTGTTAAGGCACGCGAAGCTCCGATTCCTGCTTTTAATACATCGGCTAATTCTGTAATCAGGTTCTGGCCTTCTTCATCTTTTACGCCACGTCCTGCTGCAACAATTGCTTCTGCTTCATTCAGGTCGATAGCATCTCCGGTTGAGGAAATAATTTCTCTCAGTGTTACCTGAATTTCACTTTCATCCATACTGAAATCGATATTTACTACTTCAGCTTCAGCAGGTGATTCTGCCAACTCATAAGAACCCGAACGAACTGACACTAATACCTTTTCACCTTTAGCTTCACTATTGGCCACAATTTTTGCAGCCATTACCGGCCGTTTACCCACAATGCCGCCACTGGTTAATTCAAAAGAAGACACATCAGACAAAACAGCCGCTCCCTGATTGGCGGCCAATGCACCCAAAATATCTTTGGTGCTTTCTGTAGATGCGAATGCAAAAACGGAAGGATTTACTTTTTCCATCACCTTTGCCAATGCCTTCAATATTGGCGTGTTAATATGATTTTTGAAGGTGGAATCTTCAACAACATAAATCTTAGAAGCCCCGTATTTTTTAATACCATCAATGTGAGAAGAAGCTTTATCAGATATTACAACGGCTTCTACAGAATGACCGTTTTTGTCAGCTAATTTTTTGCAATGAGATAAAACCTCGAGTGAGGATCGTTTAATTTTACCGTCTGCAATAGCGATGTGCGTTAAAATTGTGCTCATTTTCGTTTTTAATTTCCCTTAAATAATTCGAATTGTTTGAGACTATCAGTCTTCAGCTGATAGTTGAAGGCTTCCCATTTAAATTACGTTCGCTTCATTATCCAATAATTGTGCTACTTCGCGGGCTATATCCTCCGCATCACCTTCAAATTTCTTTCCAGCTTGTCGTTCCGGTTTTTCTTCATAAGAAAGAACGGCAGAATCGGCTATCAGCTGGTTTTCATTCATACCCAAAGAGGAAAGCTCAACCTGATCAAAAGGTTTTCTTTTAGATGCCATTATTCCTTTAAGGTTAGGAATACGAGGCTCATTCATATCATTAGAACAGGTTACTACACAAGGAGTTGGCAGTTCAATTATTTCCTGTCCAAAATCGCCCTGACGTTTTACGATCAAATTTTCATCTTCAACTTCCAAGCCCACAGCATTGGTAGCATAGGGGAGATGGAGTAACTCGGCTACCATGCTGCCAGTTAAACCGGCATCCGTATCCTGGGATTGTTTACCCAGCGCAAGAACTTCGAATTCTTTATCAGTGAAAAATTTAGCGAGAATTTGTGCATAGGTGCCCGAATCATATTTTGTATCGCCGGTAGTGAGAATGTGTGTGGCTTTATCCGCCCCCATTGCCAGCGCTTTTCGTATGGTCTCGGATGCTTTGGATGGGCCGATGCAAACCACTTCAACTTCGCCGTCATGTTTTTCGGAAAGAACGAGAGCTTCTTCTACCGCCGAAGCATCATAGGCATTTAAAATCATTCGATCTGCATCCTGAATAAATTTTCCATCTTTTATCTGAATAGGTGCATTTACATCGGGAACCATTTTTATGCAAACGTAAAATTTCATTGGCTGATATTTTCTAATCTAAAATTAAATGTGGAACCGCTTTTCCGGGCGGCTAATATACAAAACCAAAGTATAAATATTTTAATTCTGCAGCCTTTCATACTCCGATAAATGTCCCTGATCAGTTTGTTGCAGAACGTTGTAGGCTTCCAGCCTTAACTGTGGTTCGGCTGCATCAAAAACTGCACTTATTTCACGGTATTTGGTATCAAAAAACAGATCATACAAATAATTATTAGTAGATCTTCTTTTATTATCGCGGATGGCTTTCAGGGCTTCCAGAATTTCTGTCCGTGCTTCTTCAGGTTTACTTACAAACTGATCGAGTCCCAGCCGGTGATAGCGGTAATATGCAGTACGGAGCGGTTCGTAATTGGTGGAAGTCATATCGCTTACCAAAATATACCGGTTTCTCCTGTTATTGGCTGTTCGGGACCATCCCACTGCAGAAGTAGTTTGGGCGAGGTTTAGAATATTCTGAGCTTTAGCAAAATAAGGATCACCGCCCTGGTCGGAAAAGCTGTCAAAGTCATATCCCAGCAGCATATAAATGAAAAAGTCGATAAAACCGGTGAGCTGGTCAAACTGGAGGTCATCATGGATCAAACTCCTTCCCTCTGGAAAGCTGAATTGCCAGGTATTATCACTTAACAAAATAGAGGTAGTTTTTGAATTGGTATAATAAATAGGACGCTGAGTCTGGAAAACAGCTTCTGCAGCAAAAGTAAAATCTTGGCTCCCGCTATTCAGTACAATGTTAATCTGGCAGTCGATACGCTCTTCTTCCCTGAAATCTTCTTCCGTCCATTTGTATTCATTGATATAATTTTCGAGGCGTGGTTTTAACTCGTCTATGTAATCAAAAGAAGAATTTGTGAGTTGTTGGGTGTTCAGGTTTACTTCGCAATTTAACTCCTGTGCTTGCAATGCAAAGGGAAGGAGTAGTAAGATTGTGAAAGTAAAAAAATGAGTTTTTTTCACTTTTTTATTTAGGTTGATATATATCATATTGTTTGGAAATGATGTCTTGCTAATGATACGAATACGAACAGTTCTATATAAAATTTCTTTCGGGGTAATATTAATGTTAATTCCGGCCTCTGCTTTTGCCCAGTTGACCATGGGTGCGAAAGCTTTGGGAATGGGACAGGCAACTTCTGCATTGCCCGGGTATGAGTGGGCAATATTCTCAAATCCGGCTCTTGCTGATAACGAACGAATAGCAATTGGATTTTATGGCTTGCGTAATTATGGTTTTGCTGAGCTCACTGATATGTCGGCTTTTGGAAGTATACCCACAGATGTTGGAGTAGCTTCACTCGGTTTCCACCGCTACGGCGATAACCTTTTTACTGAAACCCGCATTCGATTTGGCTACAAAAATAAATGGCGGAATCTGCATTTTGGAGCAGCGGCAAACTACAATCATATATCTTTCGGAGCAGATTATGGAGCCGGCGGCGCAATAGGCATAGACGCTGGCATTGCAGCAGAATTAACTCAAGCACTTTGGTTTGGTGCTAAAACAACCAATGCAAATCAGCCAGATTATAAAGGTATAAATGAAGAATTGCCGCGCGAGCTTGCCCTCGGATTTTCTTATAACCTGGATGAATTGGCTTTATTTGCCATGGATATTGTAAAAGATGTTCGTTTTCCGGTTTCCTATAGAGGCGGATTTCAGGTAAAAGTTATAGAAGAGTTAAAAGGCCGGATCGGAGTAACTACTGAGCCACTGACGTACGCATTTGGTTTGGGGTATGGTAAAGAATTGTGGGAAGTAAATATCGCAGTACAAAAACATTCTTTGCTTGGCTTCAGTCCCGGACTTGATCTTTTACTTTTCTTTTGATGAATACAGGGCGGGCTCTCATATCGCTTGTTTTTTTGGTGATGGGATTTTCTCCTTTCATAGCAGCGCAACAAGATTCTACTGCCTCCGAAGTGGAAGAACAGCTTGAAAAAGCATTTGAAGAAGTGGATGTAGAAGATGGGGTGGACGGGGAACAACTTGCCCAGTTTTTGGAAGACCTGGCGGCAAATCCCATAAATATAAACAGTGCAGGCCTCGATGACCTGCTTCAAATTCCAGGAATGAATTTAAAAATAGCCCGTGCCATTCTTGATCATCGGCGGGCAAAACCCTTTGAAAATAAACAAGAATTATTGGATGTGCGCGGAATTGGGGAGGCTACATACCAAAGATTGGAGCCTTATATAACTATTGGCGGTTCTGCATCCCAGTTTCGAGATGTGTACATGCGGCCTGAATATTGGCTGGCTAATAATAAATTTGATATTTTTTTACGGTATCAGCAGGATTTGCAGTCACAGCGTGGTTATAGAATTCCGAGTGAGGAAGGCGGCTATCTCGGCAACCCGGTAAAATATTATCAACGAGTTAAAATGGTAAGCAATCACCTTTCCCTGAATTTGACACAGGAAAAAGATCCCGGCGAAACACTCGATGGAATTACCGGTTTTGATTATACCTCCGGCCACATCGCCCTTACCGAAAATGGGAAACTCAAAGACCTGGTAATTGGTGATTACAGTTTGAGCTTTGGTCAGGGCCTGGTACTTTGGACCGGCGGCGCATTTGGGAAAGGCCGGGAAGTAACAGGAACTATCAGCAAAAATGAGCGCGGATTGAATGCCTATTCTTCAGCCCAGGAAACTGATTTCTTCAGGGGAGCCGCTGCCACTTATGGAGATCAGGTAGAAGTAACTGCTTTTTTCTCGAACAGGCCCCGCACTGCTTCCATACTAGATGGAGATACTACGCGCTTTCCATCTTCAGCCGGTTTTCACCGAACCATAAACGAGAAAGATCGACGCAATAACATTGATCAAACAGTGATAGGAGGGCGGTTGCGATTGGATACCAGATTCGGGCTGATTGGGGCCAGCGGTTATCACAATACATTCAGCAGCTATGTAAGGAAAGGCACCTCACTCAACAACCTATATGATTTTGAAGGCTCAGAAAATTCTGTACTGGGATTGGATTATCGTGGGCTGATAGGTAATACTTTCGTGTTTGGGGAATTTGCACGAAGCGAAAATGGTGGATACGGAACAGTTGGGGGTTTGGAAGCTCCCATTGGCGATGATACAGAATTGGCTATTTCATACCGGAATTACAGCCGTGATTTTCAATCTTTTTTATCCAGTGGGTTTGGGGAAACATCCTCGGCACCACAAAATGAAGAAGGTTTTTATGTAGGCTTGCGACATGCACTAAATTCCAGAGTAACTTTGAGCGGTTATTTTGATCAGTATAAATTTGCTGCTCCAAGATTTGGGACTACCCAGGCCACGGATGGTTTTGATGTGTTAGGCTTAATAGAAGCTGAACTCATGCCAAAATTAAATGTGTATGTATTAATCAGGAATGAAATCAAAGACGATGAATATACGGTGCTAAATGATAGTGGCACGGAGCAGTTATTATTAGGGGAAGAAAAAAGAGCCAGTATTCGCACAAATGTGGAATATTGGGCAAGCTCAAATGTGCGGCTTCGCTCACGGGTTGAATTGGTCCGGCATCAGGAAGCAGGGGGAGAGTGGGAATCCGGTTTTCTCATTTATCAAGACCTAAGACTCCAGTTTTCCAAAAAATTACGCATCGACGGCAGAGTTACCATTTTTGAAACGGAGAGTTTTAACACCAGGGTCTATCAATTCGAAAGTGACTTGCTGTACGTGATGTCCAATACCATGCTTTCGGGTAGTGGCCAACGGGCCTATGCTGTTATCAAATACGATGTCACCGATTTTTTGGATATCTGGCTTAAGTATGGGCTGACAACTTTTGAAGATGTCCAGGTTTTAGGAAGTGGTTTAAGTGAGGTTGAGGGGAATCGCCGCAATTCGGTTGGTGTGCAGGCACGGTTTCAGTTTTAGGTGATTACAGACTGGAGACGGACCAACTCGGGCTTTTTTGGTTTACCGCTGAGTTTCGCAGTGTTAGGCGCAGAGTTTCGCAGAGGAAGAATAAACTCCGTGTACTCGGCGTATTCCTCTGTGCAACTCTGTGGTTCGTTCGCCTATACAGGGGACGGGCGCCCGATTATGCTCCGGTGTTCATTATTCGCTGGTTAATTAACGGGCAACATTTTTTATCTTGGGTTAAGGCCATATATTCAGGGAAATTAAAAATCTGCGGCTTATGACTTTAGAAGGATGGGTGGTTTTAGGGGTAATCCTCGTGTGCCTTGTTTTATTGATAAGTACCACCATTTCGGTAGATATAGTTTTATTTGGTGCCCTGACCTTAATATTTATTCTAGGAATAATTCCCGCTGAGAACGCCCTTTCGGGGTTTTCGAATGAAGGGATGCTTACTGTGGCGGCATTATATGTAGTTGCAGCCGGGCTCAAAGAAACCGGCGCCATTCAATACATTGTTCAGCGGGTAATGGGCAATACAAGAACTGTGAAAAAAGCTCACTTCAGGATAATGAGTCCGGTTATGGTGATGAGTGCTTTTTTAAACAATACCCCCATCGTTGCTTCATTTATTCCGGCCCTGGAACGCTGGAGCCGGATATCACAAATCCCGGTTTCCAAAATACTTATCCCGCTCAGTTATGCTGCCATTTTGGGCGGAACATGTACACTTATTGGAACGAGCACCAACCTGATTTTAAACGGGTTATTAATTGAGGAAGCATCCACCCGTTCGCTCGGGCTTTTCGAACCCGCATTAATTGGCATTCCATGTGCCATTGCCGGATTTATATACTTAATGATATTTGGTGACCGGCTTTTGCCAGTAAGAGGCTCAAGTTTAGACACTTTCCAGGATCCACGGGAATATACCATCGAGATGATAGTTGCTGAAGGAAGTTCGCTTTCAGAACAAACCATTGAGGAAGCAGGACTGCGGAATTTACCGGGACTTTATCTGGTGGAAATCCAGCGGCATGAGCGAACTATTCCTGCCGTAGGCCCTTATGAAAAGTTAAAAGATAATGACCGGCTTATTTTCACGGGGATAGTTGATTCCATCATAGACCTTCAGCAGATATCTGGATTAATACCCGCAACCAACCAGGTGTTTAAGTTGAATGCCCCGAGAAATGAGCGAAAGATGATTGAAGCGGTAGTTTCAAATTCAAATCCCATCGTGGGTAGAACTATAAAAGAAGGGGGATTCAGAGATCGTTATGATGCTGTTGTGTTGGCCGTTTCGCGAAATGGAGAGCGGATCGAAGAAAAAATCGGTGACATTGTGTTAAAAAATGGGGATGTACTTTTGATTGAAGCTCATCCGAATTTCGTTTCCAGATATAGAAATTCCAATGAATTCTTCCTGGTAAGTTCTATTGATGATTCGACGCCTGTAACCTATGAGAAAGCATGGATGGCCGGTGTGTCACTTTTGGCCATGGTCGGATTGGCAGCTTCCGGAATTTTAAGCATGCTGCAAGCGGCTTTAGTGGCTGGGGCTATAATGCTTGCTACCAAATGCTTTAGATATTCCACAGCCCTGGAAAGTGTTGATTGGCGGGTGCTAATTGCTATTGCTTCTGCTCTTGGTTTAGGAAGTGCATTGGAATACACAGGCGCAGCCGAATATTTTGCCACCAACCTGCTGGGTTTTGCGGGGGCAAATCCTACCATTGCATTACTCCTGACTTACCTGGCAACCTGGCTTCTTACGGAAATGATCACCAACAATGCCGCCGCTGTTTTGATTTTCCCTATAGCCTTATCTCTTGCTCACTCTCTTGGAGTTAATTTCATGCCTTTTGCGCTGGTGATAATAGTGGCGGCATCTTCCAGTTTTTCTACACCAATTGGTTATCAGACCAACCTTATGGTTTACGGACCGGGTGGTTATAAGTATTCGGATTATATAAAAATTGGCCTGCCTTTGAATTTGATTATAGCGGCTATAACGGTATCTTTGGTGCCTTATATATGGGCTTTATAGAAATTTATAAATAGATCAGGTACATGTTAAATTCCGTCATAGAGATTGCAGAAAAAGCCGGAAAAAAAATATTAGAATTTTACGACAGCGAAATAGAGGTTACTCAAAAAGAAGATGACTCCCCTCTGACGAAAGCTGATCTCGCCGCACATCATATTATTGTAGATGCTCTTAAAGAACTAGATCCTGAGACGCCTGTAATTTCCGAAGAATCGGGTGTACCCGACTATGAAGAACGCAGAAAATGGGACAAATTCTGGCTTGTTGATCCTTTGGACGGCACCAAGGAATTCATCAAAAAAAATGGAGAATTCACCGTTAATATAGCATTAATAGATGTCGGTGTTCCTGTATTGGGAGTGGTTTATACTCCCGCAAAAGAATTGATGTACTATTCCGAAAAAGGCAAAGGTTCTTTTAAAAGAAGTGGAAAAGGACAGGAGCAAAGAATCTATTCTTACCCTGCAAATAAAGAAAATGAGCTGCGAATCATTGAAAGCCGTTCACATGGTTCGGCTGCTCTTGAAGAATATCTTCAAAAAGAAGGAATTAAAATTAAAGAACGGATTAAATCAGGCAGTTCATTAAAAATCTGCCTGGTTGCTGAAGGCGCTGCTGATTTATATCCACGAATGGGGCCTACCATGGAATGGGACGTTGCCGCTGGAGATGCTGTGTATCGTTATTCCGCAAAAGAAGGAGTGCATGAATCGGGCCTCAAATACAATAAGGAGAATTTGTTGAATCCGAATTTTGTAATTGGACTTTAATTGAGGACGGAAGACGCTTTAAGATCGTTAATTGAAGTTATTGCCTGTTTAAGATTAATAGAAAGACGAAATTTTGTTTCCTAATATTACCATAAAGAATAAGCTTGAAGTTAAATGCAGAGTTTGTTCATAAAGCTTCAGGCATTAAAAAAATCACTAATGTAATTTAAATGTCAGGAAAAGAGGAAAAGGAGAGTCGGTCTTCTGTTCTCTGTCCCCTGTCCCAAAAAATATGAAGAAGTGGAAATCAACGGTACTGTGGTTCACCGGCCTTTCGGGTTCGGGAAAGAGCACTATATCTGAAAAGCTTTTTGAAGTAATGAAAGAACAGGGCTATGAAGTTGAGCACCTGGATGGAGATGTAATTCGTGATATTTTTCCCAAAACAGGATTCAGCAAGGAAGAGCGAAACGCGCATATAAAAAGAGTGGGATATCTTGCCAGTCGGCTGCAGGCGCATAAGGTTTTTGTGATCGGATCTTTTGTTTCACCTTATAAAGAAAGCCGCGACTTTGTCCGCGAACTTTGTGAAGATTTTACCGAAATTTATATCTCCACACCTTATGAAGAATGTGAACGCCGAGATGTAAAAGGGCTTTATGAGAAAGCGCGGAAAGGTGAAATTAAAAATTTTACCGGGTTGGATGATCCCTATGAGGCACCAAAAAATCCGGAACTCGAAATTGATACTACCGATATATCTTTAGATGAAGCACTGGAGATGGTAATAGAATATATGGATGAGAATAAAAGTATCGAGGTTTAAGATGCAAGAAGTGCACCATAAGCGTTAATTAATATTTTATAGAAAATAGAAAAAATGAAGTCGTACAAATTAAATCATATACAGCAATTAGAATCGGAAGCAATCCTGATTATGAGGGAGGTTGCCGCGCAGTTTGAAAAGCCGGTTCTTTTATTTTCGGGTGGGAAAGACTCCATCTGCATGGCTCATCTTGCTAAAAAAGCTTTTTATCCAGGCAAAATTCCCTTTCCATTTCTACATGTAGATACCGGCCATAATTTTGATGAAACGATAGAGTTTCGGGATAAACTTGCTGAAGAACTGGGAATTGATATGATTGTTGCCAGTGTGCAGGAATCTATTGATCAGGGGAAGGTGAAGGAGGAAAAAGGTCCTCGGGCCAGCCGTAACTCACTGCAGATAAATACGCTTTTAGAAGCACTTGAGAAGAATAAGTATGATGCTGCATTTGGTGGTGCCCGCCGGGATGAGGAAAAAGCACGAGCCAAAGAGCGCTTCTTTTCTCACCGGGATGAATTTGGGCAATGGGATCCCAAAAACCAGCGCCCGGAGCTTTGGAACTTGTTTAATGGCAGAAAAGATATGGGGGAACACTTCCGGGTATTTCCACTCAGTAATTGGACAGAAATGGATGTATGGCAATATATAGCCGCAGAAGGAATTGAAATTCCCAATCTCTATTTTTCTCATCAGCGTGAAGTTTTTGAGCGGGACGGTACCTATTTAGCGAAATCCGATGTCATTCAGAATTTCGAGGATGAAGTGATTGAAAAGAAAACCGTTCGATTCCGTACTATAGGTGATATTACTTGTACCGGCGCGGTAGAATCGGAAGCTGCAAATCTGGAAGATATTATTCAGGAAGTTGCTGCCGCACGGGTTACCGAGCGTGGAGGAAGGGCAGATGACAAACGCTCTGAATCGGCTATGGAAGAAAGGAAGAAGCAGGGATATTTTTAGTATTGACCGGGGACCGCAGACGGTGGACCGGTATGTATAATATAATAATTAAGTTTAATCGGTCGTCGGTCTACCGTCGCCCGTCAAAGAAATCAAATGAGTACAGACGCCAAGACTATTAAAGAAGAAAACGCTTACCTAAACATGGATCTGCTCCGTTTCACTACAGCGGGGAGTGTGGATGATGGAAAAAGCACGCTGATCGGACGATTGTTATATGATTCAAAATCCATTTTTGAAGATCAAATGGAGGCTATTGAAGAATCCAGCAGAAATAAGGGGGATGATTACACAAACCTCGCCCTCTTGACAGATGGACTTTCAGCGGAAAGGGAACAGGGAATTACTATTGATGTTGCTTACCGGTACTTCTCAACACCAAACAGGAAATTTATTATTGCCGACACACCGGGACATACGCAGTACACCCGGAATATGGTTACCGGCGCGTCCACCGCAAATCTGGCTATTATTCTCGTGGATGCCCGCTCAGGTGTGATTGAGCAAACTTGCCGCCACTCATTTATCGCTTCACTCTTAGGAATAAAACACATTGTGTTATGCGTGAATAAAATGGACCTGGTGGATTACAGCGAAGATGCTTTCAAAAAGGTGATAGCCCAGTACAAAGAGTTTTCTTCAAAATTGGATGTGCCTGATGTGCATTATATTCCGATAAGCGCACTTTATGGAGATAATGTGGTGAATAAATCCGAGAAAATGGATTGGTATGACGGAGCCACTTTACTCTATACGTTAGAAAATGTACAGGTAAACAGTGATTTCAATCATGTAGACAGCCGGTTTCCGGTTCAATGGGTTACACGTCCTCAGTCGAAAGAATTTCCGGATTACCGGGGATATTCAGGAAGAATTGCCGGAGGTGTTTTTAAGCCGGGGGATGAGATAATGGCTTTACCTTCAGGATTCACCAGTAAGATTGGCAAGATTCATAATTATACAGAAGAATTGGAAGAAGCTTTTCAACCAATGTCGGTAACCATGACACTGGAAGATGAGATAGACATCAGCCGTGGTGATATGATTGTGAAGCCTGACAACCAACCAAAAATCGGGCAGGATATTGATTTAATGGTATGCTGGCTGAACAAAAAGGAATTGCAACCGGGCGGGAAATACACGATCAAGCACACCACGAAAGAGGCTCGTTGTATTATTAAGGAAGTTAAATACAAAGTGAATATTAATACACTGCACAGGGTGGAAGGGGATGATACGATCGGCCTTAATGATATTGGCCGTATTCAAATCCGTACCACCGAGCCTCTGTTTTACGACAGCTACAAGAAAAACCGCTCAACCGGCAGTTTGATAATTGTGGATGAGTTTGCCAACAATACCGTAGGCTCGGGGATGATTATTTAGATTTAAGATTCTTTCTAAAGGGCTGCGGTGAAGAAAAGGTTAACCACAGAGTTGCACAGTGGAGTTGCTACATTTTAGTAGACACCAAGTTAAGGTATATTGTGGCAGATAAA
>JBBDNN010000042.1:0-24738 GCA_040877545.1 Balneolaceae bacterium | reverse complement strand
TAACCACAGAGGAATGCGCAGAGGTACTCGGAGTTATTCTTATCTTCTGCGCTCTGCGAAATACTGTGCCCTAATTTTGCGAAACTCAGCGGTAAAAAAAGCTAACTACAGAGTTGCACAGAGGAATGCGCAGAATTACACTTCTTACTTATGATGCTTTTTCTCTTCATAGTAATCACTATAGGTTCTCTTGTAATAGTAATAATTTTTATAGTAGTCGGAACTTTTCTTTGGGTCGAAAGCATTTAAAACCGTCCCTAAAAAATCAGCATATAAATGACTTAATCCATCGAGGGTAAACTCAAGTTCTCTTTTGGTAGTAGTATTGAATTTGGTAACTACTATCAAGCCGTCGGTTAAACGTAACAGAGAAGCAGAATCAGAAATAATGCCATAGGGAGCGGTATCAAGAATAATGTGGTCATAATGATCTTTTAACTCATCAATGACCGATTTTAGCCGTTTACTATCCAATACACCGGCAGGTTCAGGAGTTTTCTTTCCAACGGTTATAAGGTCCACATTTGGTGTAACTGTATGCTTGATAGCTTTATCATACCCGACAGTGCCAAATAATAAGTCAACCAATCCGGCTTCTCTGTTTTCCCCAAATATTTTATGTTGGCTTGGCCTTCTAAGATCAAGATCTACTAAAAGTACTTTCTTTTCTGCTTCTGCAAATGTAACGGCCAAATTTGCGGCTATTGTACTTTTACCATCGCCTTTCGCAGAGCTGGTAACCATTATTATTTTATGCTCTTTATCAGGATTGGCATAAATTATGTTAATACGTAATCTGCGATAAGCCTCTGAAATGGGAGAAATATGATCCACAAAAGTTAGTAGCTGGTTAGAAACAAATTTCCCTTGTACTTCCTGCTTCCCATTGGGATCTAAATCATCAACAACTTTGAAGTCGGGAATATTTCCCAGAAAAGGAACATTATATTTTTTCAACTCTTCCGAAGATGTAATGGTGTCATTAATTGTTTCACGAATAAATACAAAAGCGACACCAAAAATTCCTCCAAGTAAAAAACCAATCATAACCCATAGTTTTTTTTGTGGCTTAATTGGATTATTCCTGACTATAGCATAATCTAACGGGCGTCCCATGCCGAATTGTGTTTTTTCCCACAAACTCATTTCTGCCTGTTGATTAGACACTAATAAAAATAACTCTTCATTAATTTTAACATCGCGTTTAAGACGAGCGAGCGAGATTATATCTTCAGGTAAATCATCAAATTGCATATTCAGGTTTTCAACCCTTTTATCGAGAGCTGATATCTGTGTTTTGTATTGAGATTGCTCTACATTTAACTCAATAAGTTTTTGATTGGTCTCTATAATTCTTTGGGTGATGTTGCCGCTTTCACTTGCCAGAAAACTCAGGGAAAGGCTTGAGGAGGAATTTATCAATCGATCTGCGATAGTACGTATCTGTTCTCTTGTTTCACTAATCTGGCTATTAAGAAGGTTCAATTCCGGAACATCCGGAGATTCACGCAATCCCGGATTTTTTGACAGAAGAAGAACCCTTTCTGTTTCCAACTCAGCTAACTCAAATTGATAACGTTCAAGAATAGGGCTTAAACTTTCGGAAAATTGATCTGCCAAGCCGGGTTTTATCTCTTCTAATTGATTCTCATAAGCGGTGATAGCAGATTCTACCGCCACAAGCTGCACTTCTATTTCCTGCCTTTTGCTTTCCAGGGCTGATAAAGTGTTAATTAGTTGCTCGGTTTGTGAATCAACTGATATCAAAGCGGACGAATCCATAAATTCTCGTAATAGCTGCTCCGTTTCAGTTAATTGAGCTTCAATATTACTCCGTTCTTCATTCAAAAAATTTAAAGCAGATGAAGCCATCAGTCTGTTTTGGTTTGTAGATAACCTGGAATAAGTATCCATAGTTAAATTGGTAATATAAGCGGCTTCTTCCGGCAATGGACTTTCAAAGCCCAACCTTACAATATCAGTCTCACGATCAATTTGTTCGGCAGTAATTGTGCTACGGATACGCATTGCTACAGTATCACGGCTTGTGGTGGTTGAGTCAACAGGATAAGACCTCCACAATACCGGGAACTTATTTCCACTTGCTGAAAATTTAGCAGTCATTACGCTGTCGGCCAAATCCTCACTGAGTGTTCGGGATTTTATAATTTGCAGCTCATTGGAAATTGTACTTCCCTGGCCGATACCATAAGATGTTGTGAGCAGATTAGATAAATCTGATCCTGCATAGGAATACCGATTTTTACTTTCACTTATAAAAATGGTGCCCTCACTACTATATATAGGAATTTGCTGCATAGCCATAATTGCAGCGATAGCAGAAAAAACAGCCACAAAAGCTATTAAAGACCATTTATGTCGAAATAATATACCAAAAAGTTTCAGCAGATCGATTTCGTCCTCATTCTCTTCCTTGCTAGTATTGAAGTTAGAAGTGAGTTGATGCCCGTTACTCCCATTAAGGGAAGAATATTTATTACCTGAAGAAGGTGAGTCCATAAAAATTAAATTGCCTTACAGTTAAGTTGGTAAAAGTACGCAAAATTGATGAATTTATTACCTTAGAATTATTAAATCTATTAACTATATCTTGAAATTTTATTATAAGGAGAGAAAATGAGCAAGGTCCCGAGAAATTTAATATTCATGTTTTGTGCTGAAAAGATTTTAATCTCGAAAGATTCCTGTTTATGTTCAGCTAAATTTAATGCAAATATTGTAAGACTACTTTGCCAAAAATAGCCCTCATTTCTGATATACACGCAAATCTGCCAGCACTGCAAGCAATTTTAAAAATTTTAGAAAAAGAGCAGCCCGATGTTTGGATATGCCTTGGCGATCTTGTTGGATACGGACCTCATCCCAAAGAATGTATCGAAGAAATTCGGGAAAGAAATATAATATGTGTTCAGGGTAATCATGATGCAGGTGTTGCAGGGAATTTAAAGTTACAACATTTTAAAAATCCCAACAGAAGGTTGATCGAGCTAAGTCAGGATCTTATCACAAAGGAACAAAGAAAATGGCTTTCATCGCTGCCATTAATACTATCTGATGAAGAGCAATTATGGATAGCAGCTCATGCCTCGCCTGTTGAGCCGGAAAAATGGCAATATTTAGAAAGTGCCATTAAAGTCCGCATTTTACTGCCAAAGCTGGAGCAAAGGTTGTGTTTTGTAGGCCATACCCACCGCCCTGCGATGGTTTCTGATGCCATAGGGTTGAATAAGTTTGAAAAAGGTCACAAATATTTTATAAATCCGGGAAGTGTAGGCCAACCACGGGATGGGGATTCTCGTGCTTCCTGCGCAATAGTGGATACGGAAAACTCTATTTACAAAAACATTCGAGCGTCATTTAATGTAAATCCGGTACTTATGGATTTGGAGAATTTAGGTTTTAGCCGAAGAGAAGCAGAGCAGATGATGCGGGTTTGATTATAAATTTGTGGGATGTGTGGGAGTATATTACTCAACATGTCATACCTGCGAAGGCAGGCATCTGCGGTGGTGGATGCAGATAGTTTTCTTTATTGAGTACCTGGCTTCCAACATCCTGAAATTTCTACAAAACTGCTGATAACTGTTTTTGCTCTTTCTTTGTGAGGGAACTTTACTGCACCAGACATGGCATGCTTGCGAAGGCAGTGCCAGACATTCCTTCGGAAGTATCTGCGATGCTGGATGCAGATTTTCTTTGTTTCAGCACCTGTGGTAATGAATCAAGGAAATATGCTCTGTCCACCCCACCTGCTAATTCCTCAAAAAAACATAAGGTAAGAAGGCTATATTTTTTCTATTTTCATTGCCTTTTAAGTATCAAATAAATTTATATATGAAAATAGCATTCGGGACAGTTTTAGCCAGTTTATTTTTTCTTACCGGTAGCCAATTAGCGGAAGCACAAACCAGGTCTACACCCGCTTCACAGCAATTCAGGCTTGCAGAACGGATTATTCGAATTGCAGAACCCGGTCAGCTTACGGATTCAGTAAATGTATGGGGCGATGTTGGTAGCTCCGGCCGATATGTTATTCCACGGGGAACTACTCTGCCGCTTTTACTTTCTTATAGTTTTGGGCCTCAAACCTTGAGAGACGGTCAAACAAACCTGGATTGGTCTAAAATGAGAGTTGAAGTTAACATCCAGGAATTTGACAAAGACAATAATGTGCAGAAAATGAAAAAATTTGATTACCGGTTTGAAGAACCTTTTCCCGAGGGCATGAATAATTTTACTTTGGAAAATAATCAAACTGTCACACTTCGGGTAAAAAGGAAACCCTCATTTCGTGATTATGTAGGAGTTATT
This sequence comes from Balneolaceae bacterium, assembly GCA_040877545.1. Lineage (GTDB taxonomy): Bacteria > Bacteroidota > Rhodothermia > Balneolales > Balneolaceae > Gracilimonas. The sequence continues at coordinate 20,406 of JBBDNN010000042.1, read as the reverse complement.
GCTCCTGTTATTTCAGCTATTGCAACTTCCATCATTATTGTAGACAGACTGGCAGGGAATTGATGCCGGGGCATAGATTCAAGATTTAAGGTTTGTTCGTGCTTGATCCAACTCTGCGGTAAAAAAACTAACCACAGAGTTGCACAGAGGAATACGCAGAGTAGCACGGAGTTTATTCTTCCCTCTGCGAAACTCTGCGGTAAACCAAAAAGCCCGAATCAGTCCTCCGTCCCCCGTTCCTAACATCCACACTGGCGGGTTATTAATTACTTGCCTATTCTTCAGAAAATCTCTCAGGTAGAACAAAATTAATGAATCAGCAGAAAAATTTCGCACTCACCGGACTTGCAGGTTATGTAGCTCCAAGGCACCTGAAGGCTATAAAAGATACCGGTAATAAACTTGTTGCTGCAGTTGATCCCAATGATTCTGTGGGAATTATCGACAGCTATTTTCCGGATGCCAGTTTCTTTACCGAAGTAGAACGTTTTGACCGTCACCTGGAAAAAATTCGCAGGGAAAAGAATGGAGAGAAAGTAGATTACCTGACGATTTGCTCACCCAATCACCTGCATGATGCACACATCCGCCTGGCTATGCGTGTGGGGGCTGATGCCATTTGTGAAAAGCCGCTGGTGTTAAATCCCTGGAACCTGGATATGCTTCAGAAGCTGGAGGAGGAATATCAACAGCGGGTTTGGACTATCTTACAACTCAGAGTTCACCCCTCGCTTATAGCTCTGAAAGAAAAATTATCTCAATCCAATAGTGGTAAAAAACATAAGGTGAGGCTTACCTATGTCACCTGTCGTGGAGTTTGGTATCACTATTCATGGAAAGGAGATGAGGAGAAATCGGGTGGAATTGGTACCAATATTGGTATTCACTTTTTTGACTTGCTGATGTGGCTGTTTGGAAATCCACAGCACACCGAATTGCACGTAAAAGAAAATAACCGGATGGGGGGCTTTTTAGAGCTTCCGAATGCTGATGTTGAATGGTTTTTGTCGCTGGAAAAAGAAGATCTTCCCGAATCAGCAAAAGAAAAACGCACCTTTCGTTCGATCACTGTAGATGGAGAGGAGATTGAATTCAGCGGAGGTTTTACAGATTTGCATACACGGGTTTATGAAGAAACACTCGCCGGAAATGGTTTCGGAATAGATGATGCCCGGCCTTCTATAGAATTGGTTCATAATCTGCGAACGATGAAAGTGGCGGAGAAGCCGAAGGGTGATGTGCATCCAAGGGTTCGATAAAGTGATTTAAGATTTATGATTTATTCAAAGGCCGAATCGGCCCCCTACAAGGCGAACCACAGAGTGACACAGAGGGATGCGCAGAGTAGCACGGAGTTTATTCTTCCCTCTGCGAAACACTGCGCCCAACACTGCGCAACTCTGTGGTTAACTAGATGCAGTAGAAATAAGTAAACTCTGTTAAAGCACGGTTTACCACAGAGGAATACGCAGAGGTGGACGGAGTTTATTCTTCCCTCTGCGAAACACTGCGCCCAACACTGCGCAACTCTGTGGTTAACTAGATGCAGTAGAAATAAGTAAACTCTGTTAAAACACGGTTTACCACGCAGAGTAGCACGGAGTTATTTATCTTCCAACTGCGTGTGGTTAATTTGATGCAGTTGAAACAAATAAATTCTATTTAATCAGGTTTAAAATAAATGTCACCTCAAAAACACATCCCAATTCTCGATCTTGATTCAGAGATAAAAATGCTTCGAAAGGAACTTGATTCTGCTTACCACCAGGTAATGGATCATGGTCAGTTTATAATGGGCCCGGAGGTGAAATCTTTTGAAGAGCAAACAGCCGATTACCTGGGAGTAAAACATGCCATCGGTGTAAACTCGGGTACCGATGCCCTGGTGATTGCTTTACGAGCAGCTGGGATCGGGAAAGGCGATGAAGTCATCACCACATCCTTCACCTTTTTTGCATCGGCAGAGTCCATTGAAATGGCTGGAGCAATTCCTGTATTTGTTGATATTGATGAGCAAACTTTCAATATAGATCTTGAGAAGATTGAAGCGGCTGTAACCGAGAAGACTAAAGCTATCCTGCCCGTTCATCTCTATGGCCGACCCGCTGAAATGCAGCGAATTATGGAAATAGCGAAGGAGCACGAGTTGAAAGTAATTGAAGATTGTGCTCAGTCATTTGGAGCAGCATATAAAGGTAAACAAACCGGAAGCATGGGACATGCAGGAGCTTTTTCATTTTTCCCCTCCAAAAATCTGGGTGGTTTTGGGGATGGCGGTTTAATCACTACAAATGATGATGACATCGCTGAAATGAGCCGGAAATTACGCGCACATGGCTCACTGAAAAAATATCACAACGAGGTAATGGGTTACAATTCCCGCCTCGACACCTTGCAAGCTGCTCTTTTGCAAGTGAAGTTAAAGCATGTGGATCAGTTTAATAAAAACCGCCGGGAAGTGGCTTATCGCTATATAAAAGCATTCGAAGGAATAGATGAGATCATTACCTCTTCTTTACCGGATGATGGCCACATTTATCATCAATTCACCATTCGGGTGCAGAAAGGAAAGCGGGATAAGCTTGCGGAGAAATTAAAGAATGAAGGAATTGGCTCTATGATTTACTACCCGGTTCCCTGCCATAAACTGCCTGTTTTCGAAGGTCGATATGATGAGAACCATTTACCGGTCTGCAATCGCCTGGCAGAAGAGGTATTGAGCTTACCCATAGGACCTTTTTTAAGCATGGAAGATCAAAATGTAGTGATAGAAAGGATAAAAGCATTTTTTTAAATATAGAAGTTGATCCTCTGCGGTAAAAAACCGGGAACGTGCAGAAAAAAAGCTAAACCACAGTGTTGCACAGAGTACTCCACAGAGGAACGCGGAGTTTATATCCTCTGCGAAACACTGCGCCCAACACTGTGCAACTCTGTGGTTAAATATATGCAGTAGAAATAAGTAAACTCTGTTAAAGCACGGTTTACCACAGAGTGACACAGAGGAATACGCAGAGTAGCACGGAGTTTGTTCTTCCCTCTGCGAAACACTGTGCCTAACATTGTGAAACTCTGCGGTAAAGAAAAGCCGGTTTAAAAAAACCCTCTTTGCAAGGAGGAGTTGAATTCCTGAACGCATCCTTCTGATCTTCAAATCACAAAAAAAACCTTCTTTAAATAGGTTAATAATATCCGTATCATTGTGGCTTAAATTAATTCAGGGAAAGGTGAGCGAAGAGCACAAGCAAAATCAAGGGGAAGAAGCTAAAGGTCCCGATAAGAAAAAGAAGAAAAGCCAGGAAGAATTTCCCTTACAGGAGTACCGTCTGGTGCCGGTGGAAGAATGGGATGAAAAAGAAAACGGCGAAAGAGAGATAGACCTGGTAGAACTGGCTCGTCATATCTGGGACAGCCGGAAAACGATTTATAAATTTGTTCTTGTTGGAATAATTATTGGATTGCTGGTCGCTTTTTTGAGCCCTAAAGAATATCAAAGTGGGGCCACCTTGATGCCTGAAGTGGAGTCCTCACAGGGCGGGGCGAGCAGTTTGTTGCAGCGGTATGGTGGATTATTAGGCATGAGCGGCAATGCGGATCTGGGTTCCGAAGGATTTATTCCCCCGCAACTATACCCGCAGATTGTGCAAAGTATGCCCTTTCAGCTGCAGTTGTTGAATACAGAAGTTCGTTTTCCTGAATATGATACCACAGCTACGGTGTATGATTTCTTTGATGAAATTCACAGCCCGGCACTGCTGAGCTATCTCACCGGTTATACCATAGGACTGCCGGGAAAGATAATAAGTTTATTCAGGGAAGAAGCAGCCGAGCGGCCTTTACCACGCGGATTTGAAACCGATTCGGTAATTTCTGTCAGTAAGGAGCAAATGGAAATAATTGAAAATATGAGAGAGCGGGTGTCCATATCTCTTAACGAAGAGACCGGCATTATAAATCTGACCGTGGAAATGCCGGATCCCAATGCGGCCGCGCAGGTTGCGAGTACCAGCATAGGATTGATACGAGAATATGTAACCAATTACCGGACCCGAAAAGCGGAACAGGACCTGGCTTTTGCCCGGCAGCAACTGGAAAGTTCCAAACAGGAATTTGAAGAAGTCCAAAACCAACTGGCGGAATTTCGTGACAGAAATATAAACCTGGCTACCGCCCGTGCCCAAACCCAGGAACAACGATTACAGTCAGAATATGATTTGGCTTTCAACGTTTACAATTCGGTTGCCCAACAGGTAGAGCAGGCAAAACTAAAAGTACAAGAGCAAACTCCGGTGGTGAGTGTACTGCAGCCGGTGCAAGTGCCGGTGGATGATACGACGAGTGGAGCAACTATCTTGATTATATATACTATTTTTGGGGTACTTCTTGGATTAACAGTACTTTTGTTCAAGAAGTATTTTCATTGGATTTAATTACTTTTAAGGATATTCTATATGATTTGGTACTTAATCCCAGCGCGTGCAGGTTCTAAAACCATTCCTAAAAAAAATATAAGGGAGTTATCAGGAAAACCGTTAATAAGATATGTTCTTGATACTATAGGAGAGTTAGCTGATAAAGAACAAATTATTGTTTCAACGGATGATGAGAATGTAAAAGCAATAGTTCATGATATTGCCACTATTCATGATCGTTCAAAACAAAATGCTGATGATGTTTCAACTTTAGATGATGTGGCTGTAGAAGTATGTAAATTCTTGATTAATGAAAATGGAGCAGATGAGGATGATGTGCTCATTACTTGTCAGCCAACATCTCCATTTATAACTACTTCTACATTAAAGAAAGCAATCAATATTCACCAAAACGAAATATTAGATTCAGTACTTACAGTTGTTGATGATCGACACTTGAGATGGACAATTGAAGACGGAAACCCAAAACCACTTTATCATGAACGTGTTAACCGTCAGCAAATGAAACCTACTTTTGGTGAAACAGGTGGTTTAATCTCATCTACAGTTGGACATATTTTAAAAAATGGTACTCGTATTGGGGATATGATCTCAATCATAGAAGTTGACGCAAAAGAGGGGCTGGACATTGATACCTTTACTGATTGGGCACTGGCTGAATATTATGCCAATAAGCTAAAAATTTGCATTCGGGTGGATGGAGCCAAAGATTTAGGATTTGGGCATTTGTACAGAAGTATTGCGATTGCCCAAAACATTCACTCGCATGAAGTATGTTTTATAACCCGCAGTGATGATTATTATTATTTAGGGTTTGATTTTCTTCGACATCACCATTATCCCATCGTTGAAATTTCCTCAAACGATGAATTTATTTCTCGATTGGAAGAGATTAAACCTGATATCGTGATTAATGATATATTAGATACCGATGAGAAGTATATCACGGGGTTAAAAGATCATGGATGTTTCGTAGTGAACTTTGAAGATCTTGGTCTTGGAAACAGATTGGCGGATGTTGTGATCAACGATTTATATCCGGACTTGTATCCCCAAAGCAATCACTGGTATGGAGTTGAGCATTCGATTTTAAATCCAAATTTTGAAATGGTTTCTTCCAAAGAGGAACCAAAAGAAATTGTTGAGAATATTTTGATCGCTTATGGGGGAACAGATCCTGCCAATCTTACTGATAAAGCAATTTCAGCTTTAATTCAGCTCGGATATGAGAATACAACGACAGTTATCCTTGGCCCTGGTCACTCCAACTACGAGGCGATTAAAGAGAAGGTTAAAGAAATGAAAGGTGAGGTTCAGCTTTTGCAGAATGTTTCGAACATGGCTGTTTTAATGAAAGAAGCGGATTTGGCATTGACCTCAGCAGGACGAACGGTAACGGAACTGATGACTATTGGCGTGCCGACCATTACCATGTGCCAAAATAACCGGGAAATGCGACACAATCATGCATCGAGTACATTTGGTATTGTAAATTTAGGCTTTGGAGAATCTATATCTCCCGAAGTGCTTGCAGACCACATCAAAATGTTTATGAATGATGTTTCATTGCGTAGAGATATGTATGCACGAATGAGGAATGCCGTAAAGAATCGTTCAAACGCCGCTATTGTAAATAAGATTTTGGAATTTTATAAAAATAAAAACAATAAATGAAGATTTTAGAGCTATTTAAAAACCCGCCAAAAAGAGAGATTGTACGACCTTACATTATTGCCGAGGCGGGTGTAAACCACGAAGGGTCAATGGACACAGCCAAGCGACTCATTGATGACGCCAAAGAGGGCGGTGCAGATGCTATTAAATTCCAAACCTATAAGGCGGAAACCATTGCTTCGAAAGACAGCCCGGCATACTGGGATACCACGAAGGAACCTACAGAAAGCCAATACAAGCTGTTCAAAAAGCATGACAAGTTTTGGAAAAAGGAGTTTGTGGAGCTGAAGAATTACTGTGACCAGGCAGATATTGAATTCATGTCCACGCCTTTTGATGTAGAGGCAGCTGAGTTTTTGAATGAGTTGATGAATGTGTTTAAAATATCCTCTTCTGATATTACCAATAAACCCTTTATTGAATATATCTGTGAGTTCGATAAACCCATCATTCTTTCTACCGGTGCGAGTAACGTGAATGAAATAGAAGAGGCTGTGGATTGGGTAGAGAATAAAAAAGTACCGTTGGCTTTATTGCACTGCGTATTAAATTATCCAACAGATGATGAAAATGCACACCTGGGGATGATTCGGGGATTAAAAAAGAAATTCCCGGAATATATGATTGGGTATTCTGACCATACCATGCCCAAAGAGATGAAAGTGCTGGAGGCAGCCACTCTTCTTGGTTCGGAAATTATTGAAAAACACTTTACACACGACAAAACACTGCCCGGTAATGATCACTACCACGCGATGGATGTAGAGGATTTAAAGAAGTTCAACCAAAAACTGGATGAGATTCTTACCATCGTAGGTGATGAAAAAGTACACGCTCTGGAAAGTGAAGGTAAGTCCCGGGATAATGCCCGACGCAGCTTGGTGGCAAAACGAAATATTCCGGAAGGAAAGGTAATTGAATATGAGGATTTAACCTGGAAACGACCGGCAAGTGGGATTAGTCCAAGGTTGATTGATGAGGTCATTGGAAAGAAGGCGGTTTCTAAGATAGAAGCCGATGAAGTTTTAAAATGGGATAGAGTGAAATAATGGACTATTACGTATTACTTACTGGCGGTAAAAATAATGCCGGTGATTTCTTAATTAAACACCGGGCAAAAAAATTATTGAAAGAATTACGCCCCGACAGAGGGTTTAAGGATTTTAATGCATGGGAGCCTTTTGATGAGGAAAAGCTTGAAATAGTAAATAATTCGAAAGCATTAATCTTAACAGGCGGTCCAGCACTTCAGAGTAATATATATCCTGGAATATATAAGCTAACCCCAGACCTTAATAAGATAAAAGTTCCGATAATTTCACTTGGCATTGGCTGGAAATCGGCGAGTGGTAATTGGGATGACATAAAAAATTACAAGATAAATGATGAAAGTCTTCCATTAATTAATAGGTTAGCTGAATCAGGTTATACATCCAGTGTTAGAGATTATCATACCATGCATGTTTTACAAAACTATGGAGTGGATAATATTGTAATGACGGGATGTCCTGCTTTATATGATTTAGATAGTATTGGAAAGCCAATTAATGTAGAAACGATTGATAAAATTAATTTTTCACTCGGTGTTGGCTTTATGCATAGTAAGAATATGAAGCGATCTGTAAAAGATATGCTGATCAAATTGAAAGATAATTTTCCTGATAAAAAGATTTCTGTAAAATTCCATCATTCTATTGATAAAAAGTTTTTAAAAACACCGGATGCAAATTCAAAGCTCTACAAAAATAACGTAAGGTTTTCAAAATGGTTAGAAACCGTTGGAATTGACTACGAAGATATTTCCGGTTCTGCTCAAAATTTAATTGAAAGTTATACTGACTCTGATTTTCATATAGGTTATAGGGTACATGCTCATATATTTATGTCCAGCATATCCAAACCGTCCATTTTAATAGCTGAGGATGGAAGGGGGAAAGGGCAAAGAGCTTTGCTTGGGGGAATTATACTTGATGGTTTTACGGTACGAAATGACTCATTCTTCGATAAGGTATTTGATAAAGTAGGCTTGCCGGGGGATCGCTTTGGAGTAGATAATAACTTGCCTCAATTAATTCTTAGAACAATGAATTCTGAGTTTGAAAATGGAATGCCAAGACTTAAATCTGTTAGGAGCAATATAGATTTGCATTTCGAAGTCATGAAAAGTTTTATCATGAAACTTCCATGATTTAAGTATCTTTAAGATTAGAAAAAAATGAACATAGAAAGAGACATAAAACCTGTTTTTTTAGTTGGTTTTCCCAGATGTGCCAGTTCAACATTAACTGCTATATTGGATAGTCATTCGGAGATTATTTTTCCTGAGAACAAAGGGACTAATTTTTTTTCAACCGATGAATATTCTAAAGGTGAATCATATCTGTTTGATAAATATTTTCAACATCGGAAGGGGGAAATCTACTTTGGGGATGGGAACCCTGTTCATAGTTTTTTGCCATTTGTATCAAAAAGAATGTATGAGCTGTTTCCAGATGCTAAATTAATATTTTCTTTGAGAGAGCCTGTATCGAGAGCTTATTCGAATTGGTGGCACAACAAGGAAACAGGCTACGAAAATGAGAGTTTTGATACTGTAGTTAACCAAGAGTTAAAAATATTAGATAGCATAGATTTAACTGATGATGAGTATTGGTTCAACTATCGGGCTAACATGTTAGGAACTAAAGAGTCCTGGAGAAAGAATCCGCGATTTTATTTGTTAAGAGGGTGTTATGCTTTGCACATAAAAAGGTTTTTGCAATTTTACCCCAAAGAACAAATGTTCTTTTTAAGCTTTAGTGAATTTAAAAAAGATTCTGAAGTACAAATAAATAACATATTGGAATTCTTGTCATTGGACAGTAATTCACAAGTAAACTCGGCTCAGCATGTCAACTTTGCTGTAAAGAATGAAAAAGTACTAAATGTAATAAACCTAGCTAACAAATTAGGAATTAATAAGCTTCTACCTGATTTTTTAAAAAAAGACCTAAAGAGAGTTTTGAGCAAACAGACTACTAGTAATACAATGGGAAGTGAGATAAAAAAAGAAATTGAAGCTTATTATGACGACAAAAATGTTGAACTTAAACAATTGATCGGAGAGTCGTTTACATTTTGATGGCATATCTTTTAATAGATTTATGAGAACAGAATCATTTCTTCAAAAGTTAAAGAATAAACTCTTCAAAGGTTTTGCTATTTATCTTGGAACATCGATAGTTAACAAAGCAATACCTTTTCTTTTATTACCAATACTGACAAAATATCTCTCGACAGAAGAGTATGGTATTTTAGCTATTTATCAAGTCGTCATTAGCTTTGCGGATACCATTATTGGTATGAGAACCAAGAGTAATATTAGCCGGAATTTTTTCAAATATGATAAAGAATATGTAGGCCAAGTTGTTTTTAATATGGTTTTCATTCTATGGGTTTCGTCAACCTTCTTTTTAGTACTCATTAGTATTTACATAGGGCTGGATGGGGAATTATTTAGTTTGCCGGAGAGATGGCTTTATGCTTTACCCGTTATTGCTTTTATGAATATGGTCAATGGCTTTAATCTTGCCATCCTAAGAAATCGTAAGCGTGCATTAGAGTACGGTGGCTTCGAAATCACGAGAACCTTTACCGACCTTTCCATCTCTATACTTTTAATTGTTATTTATTCCTATGGTTGGGAAGGAAGGGCTTATGGCATTTTAATAGGTGCTTCTTTGGTAGGATTGTTTTCATTTTACAGAATTTGGCAAAGTGGTTACTTGGTAACAAAGGTTGATTTTAAAATATCGAAAGAGATTCTGCTTGTATCAATGCCACTTATAATACATGGATTGGGTACAACGGTAATAACACTTAGTGATCGAATTTTTATAAATGAAATGGTAAGTACATCCGCTGTGGGTATTTATACCGTGGGTTACCAATTTGGAATGATGATGTTTCTTGTAGTGACAGCATTTAACTTAACCTGGAGCCCCTGGATGTATGAGTTATTGGCCGAAGAAAAAAAAGAAAGTAAGTTTACAATTGTAAAGGCTACTTATTTGGTAAGTGGTGGGTTTATTGCACTGGCACTAATTGTAACTGGAATTTCTTATTATCTGCTTCCGTTTATGACTGCTGAGGAATACCATAGTGGTTTCATATATGTGATTTGGATAGCACTTGGGTATGCTTTTAATGGTATGTATTCATTAGTACAACCATACGGGATACATATTGGCAAAACCTCTTATTTAGGAATAACTACATCAATAGCTGCAATTATTAATATAATCGCTAATTATATTTTAATAGGTCAAAACGGGCCAATTGGTGCAGCACAGGCAACATTAATATCATACATTATCATGTTTATTAGTGTTTGGTGGTATTCATACAAGCTTTATCCCATGCCTTGGTTAAAATTCAATAAATAATTTTATGAAACTACCTGACTTTATAATTGTGGGTACCATGAAATCTGGTACATCAACTTTAGGACATTACCTTAGACAGCACAAGAATATTTTTATGCCAAAAGATGAAGTTTATTTTTTTGATGCAACAGGAGGGTATAAGGATCGATGGGAAAAAGGAATAGATTGGTATCGAGAACAATTTAAAGATGCCGATGAGAATCAAATAGTGGGAGAAAAGACTCCTACCTATTGTTATTTGGTAGAGGTGCCGGAAAGGATATATGAGCTATTACCGGAAGTAAAATTGATTTGGATCTTCAGAAAGCCGTTTGACCGTGCCTATTCAAATTATTGGCATGCGGTAAGAAATGGCGGAGAAAAAGAAAGTTTTGAGTACGCAGAAGAAGATGAACAGGATAGAATTAAAGAAAATATTTGGAATGGATATCTTCAACGAAGTAATTATATAAAACAAGTTGAGAACTACTTAAAATATTTTAGTTTAGATCAAATGTAATTTCTGAAGTTTGAGGATCTCAAAACTAATCTCGAAGAGACAGTAAGGAATATGAAGCCAGTATGATTGAATCAAAAGAAGTAAAGAATAAAACCTATTTACCCAAGTAACCTTCGCTTAGATATCAAGTAACAGATACATTTGGAAATAGGTCTTAATATCTAAAATTGAAAGAAAAATACCCTAAAATGGATTCTCAATTAAGAGATAATTTAGTTGAAAGGTTTGTTGAAGGTAATAGCAAACTCGAAAAACTGATAGGGTTAGATCTAACGGATTGGAATAAATGATCATTAAAGTCTTGAAAAGCGCATTAAAGCTGGTTCCAACAGATTGTAATTATTCTTTTATGAATGAAAAAATGGGACCGATCTTAGTTAGAGATAAGCGGATACAGAATAGGGGGGTGTTGTTTAACCTTGCTTTATTCCTAAAAGAATTGATCAAAGAGACCTTATATATATTTAAACATAAGTTTATAAAAAATAAAACTAATATTGCATTTTATATTACTTCTGAAAATCAATATGCAATTGCAAAGAATATAATTCAAGATTCTGATGTATATTATCATAGGAAAGAGTCGCTATCAGGAAATAGATTTCCACTTTTATTATCATATATAATTTCTTGTTTCTTTATACCCCTATTGATACATAATCATATAAAGCTAAGCAAAATAAAAAAAAAATTATACATCAATAAGTTAGATTATAACTTACTAATGTATGGGCACTATATTGTGTGTCGATTTCTTTTTAAAAATTATAATATGGTAATATTATTAAATGATCATGAGATGTGGACGAGGGTTGCTAAAATAGCAGCAGAAGATGAGGGTGTTAAAACTATATATATTCAACATGCTTCTATCAATGAAAATTTTCCAGTCTTAGATTTTGACATAGCTTTTCTGGACGGTCAGTATTCAAAAGATACTTATAAAAAAATTGGGGTATCAAATGATACTCAGATCTATCTTGTTGGATCACCAAAATATGATCGATATAAAAGAGATTTGACAGCTTTTAAGGATTCAAGGGATATCTTATTGCTCTGTGTTAATCTAAAAGACGAATTGGAACTTATCGATAATTTTCTGAAAAAAGAATCTTCATCATATGAAACAATAATCCTCCGGTCACATCCCTCAGATAGAAGAAATTGGAACAAAATAATTTCCAAATATAATCTGAAAAAAAGTACAAATAAAGAAATTTATGAGGATCTAAAATTATCTACCAGACAAATAGCCTCAGAAAGTAATGTACATTTAGATGCTTTAATGTCGGGGGTTATGACTTACTATGTGAATTTTACTTCAAGTGAAATCCAAGATCATTATGATTTTATAAAAAATGGTCTTATTACTTTATATAATGAAAGAGAGGCACTAGATCTTGAAAAAGTAAAAAAGGCACTAAAATATTACATGCATTCCATAGGAGAAACATACGATGGAAGGGTGTCTCAACATATTAAGCAGATTATAAATGAAGTTGAGACAAAATAAGATTACGATTAATAATATTTTACCAATCCTGTTGGTCCTGCCAATTATATTATCCTATTTCGAATCACAACAGTTATTTAAACTTTTCAATACACTAATTTTACCTTTTGTAGCTGTATGGCTCGCAAAGAAATATATTAGAATAAATATTTTAGTTTTAGCACTTGTACTAAATGCATTAATCGGTTTATTAATCGTTCCTGTATATGATAATTACATGCATAATGATTATCTCCACATCGTGTCTTATCTGACTTTATTACTTGGGGCATATTATTTTTCTATTTCTTTAATCCATAACATAGATTCTTCATTATTTCGTAACCTTATAATATCTTATTTCACTATTGTAATATTTCATCATTTATTTGTGTATATAGGCATAGGAGAAGGAAATTATTTCTGGGATGTAAATTTTATAACACAAAGAAAAATTGAAAATGCAGTATTTAGCAATATAGGAAATGGTAAATATATGACAATCCTATTAACTGTGTTTGCTTTGATCTCCACTTGGTTTTGCCGAATTAAATTATATAATAAAATATTATTGAACATAATTTTAATCTCATTTGGAATTCTGAGTTTTTCAAGAGCTTTAATAATAGTCGTTATTATTTCGTTTATTATATTTGAGTTGTATAGAATCCTTATTTTGAAAAAAATAAAAGATTATTATTTATTGGCACCCATTATAATATTAGGGATTATACTTTTTATAAATAATTATGATTTAATTTATTTATATGTCTTAAGAGAAGATTTTACTGATTTAGAGTCGATTTCAAGAATACAGCAATTAGAACAATATTTAGTTCTTATAGGTGATCATATTTATTTTGGGACTGGCTGGACAGATCTTGATACTATTCTTGGTTCTTATTTAACTCACGGGAAAGCTGAGTTGGGTGGGCTAATGTTTATTGTAGAACAAGGAATGTTTAGAGGCGGTATTTTATTAGTAATAATGATCCTTTCTATAGCCTCAATGTTTGTCATCAATTATAAGAAACTTCCCAAAAGGTTAATTCCAATATTGTTGATATCGTTTGTTTCTATTTTGGTTGGTATGGTATGGGGGAATAATATTGTTGCTGATATTCGTTCATTCATATTTTGGATGGCCATCTTCAATTTTATAAATGTATTTATTAATTATAATATCTTCAATATACATTCTATGAATGAAAATTATAGAAACTTAAAAATGCTTTTATTGCAAAATGAATTTCATCAGAAGTAGATTTAACATGATTCATACTATTCAATTAGTAGCAAACTTGGATAATAAATTTGGTGGTCCTGCCAAATCAGTTCCAAGTTTATCTAATTCATTAAGGAAATATGAAGTTGGGGTTGATCTGGTATCTTCAAAATTATACAAACTAGAAGAAAATGATTTTATAAATAGATACGGATTACAGGAAAGGTGGTATAGTTTTGAGTCAAAATTTATTAAACGGTTTGGTTATGCCCCTAAAATGCTCTCGAAAATTTCATCTTTGAGTCAACAAACAAAAAGCAATACGATTATTCATATACATAGTTTATGGAAGTACTGTGCATATTGTGGAAAGGTAGTAGCGAAAAAAAACAATTTACCAATAGTCATTTCACCAAGGTCTAGTTTATATGGAGAATCTTTAAAGCGAGGAAAGTTTCAAAAGAAAGTAGCAAAACTATTTTTTGTAAATCAGTTATTAAATAAGTCTTCTTGCATTCATGTTACAAGCAAATTCGAAATGAATGAAGTGAGAAAACAAGGTATAAAAAATCCCATTGCTATAATAAGTAATGGGATTGATACCACAGAATTTCAAAACTTAAGAACCAAAAAGCAGGCAAAACACAGCCTAGGCATACCCGATTATAATAATGTTGTTTTGTTTTTGTCGCGGGTGAATGAGAGGAAGCGATTAGAACAATTAATTAAATGTTTTAACCACAGTTATAAAAATAATCCTGATTGGTGTCTATTAATAGTTGGTCCACATGAGCAACCTTATTTTGATAACCAAATCAAGCCTCTTTTAAAAGAGATACCTCAAGAGATTAGAGAAAAAATTTACATAACTGGGAATTTATCGGGGAGAAGAAGGCTAGATGCATTTGCAGCGAGCAGCCTTTTTGTGTTGCCTACTAAATTCGAGAATTTTGGTATGGCAATTGGTGAGGCAATGGCAGCAGGTTTACCGGTATTAACAACAGATATGACACCCTGGTTAGATTTGCAGGGGATAAATGCTGGTATTACTATAAGTTCAGATTTGGGCGATTTACAGGATGCATTTAATAGTTTAATATCCAAAAGCAATGAAGAGTTAAAAGTAATGGGCCTTTCTGGTCAGAAATATATTGAAGAAAATTATTCATGGAATAGGATTGCTAAACAAATGAAAGATGTATATGCTTGGATTTTAAATAAAAAAGATCAACCTGATTTTGTTTATTTAAACCAGGAGAAGTAACAAATGAAATGTCACGTAATAGTTATTGGTTTAACAAGATCAGGTACAACTTTTGTAACTAACATTTTGGCGAAGAGTGGTCAATTTAAAGTTGAAGTGGAACCACATGCATTATGGAAATCAGGTAATTACAAATATCTAAATGATGAAGAATATGATGTAAATGAAAAAACTGTGGCAAAAATAAAAAAGACGTTATGTGGACACTTAGAGGGTAAAAGATTATTAGAAAAATCACCGATAAATTCTTTAAGACCATATTTGGTGCACAAAGTATTTCCAGATGCTAAAATAGTATATATAGAAAGAGATCCGATCAGATGTATATATTCAAATTATGAAAGGTCACTAAAAAACGATTCTTTTAAACCGTCAATTACTCTTAGAAAATATTTTTTCAAAACAGGTTATGAAGATCTTCCATTTGCGACTAGCAACAGAAAATTATTTTCACAGCTAACTTGGGAAGATTTGCCTTATTTCACCAAATATGTTTGCTACATGGTTTGGCAACGGAGCATTAAACCCAGTTTATTTCCTTTTGGACCAAAATTAAAAAATTTCATGTCTTACATAGAGAAAAATGGATTCTTAAAGTATCATGTTGAGGTATTTGTAAGAAGTTTACACTTCAAAGCTGTTTTCGAAAGTTTATATCAAGATCGATTAAAGACATTTCGATTAGAGAAGTTAATGACTGATCGGAATGAACTTGTACAATTATTTGAATGGGCGGGATTAGAAGTTAATGAGAAAGATTTAAGAAAAGTATTATCAAATATAGACGAAGGAAGAAAAAAGAAATCGACAAAAAAAAGAGATGTTGATTATAGAATAGAAGAACTTCTTACTGAATCCCTATCTTATTATGAGAATGCTAAGTATAAAAACGGCAACTAAGAAATGAGGATACTAGTTTATTCTATATTTTCACCTCCAGAAATAATAGGCATTGGAAAATATAACGGCGACCTGATTGACTGGTTATCGAAAAAGGGATATGAAATAGATTTAGTGACTACTTTTCCTTTCTATCCTGATTGGAGTGTTTATAAAGGGTATGAAGGGAAGATCTTTTCGAAAGAATCTGTTGGGAATGGAATTAATTTTTATAGATCATGGTGTTATGTACCAAAAAAGGTCACGGGGAAAAAACGATTATTGCATGAAATAAGCTTTCTGATTAGTTCGACTTTTAACTTAATAAGGCTTTTTACGATAAAAAAATATGATAAAGTTCTTTTAATTGTCCCACCTTTTCATCTTGGCTTTCCTATAATTGTTCTAAAAAAGTTTTTTCATGCAAAGATTATTTACCATATTCAGGATTTGCAAGTGGATGCAGCAAGAGAGTTAAAAATGATACCCAATATTGTAATTCGTCTATCGGAAAAAATAGAAAAAATCATTCTGAAAAAGGCTAACCTTATTACCACAATCAGCAAAGGAATGATTAAAAAAATCCAAGATAAATCTATATCTAAAGAGAAAATATATTTATTTCCCAATTGGACGGATACAAGAAATATAAAACCAATAGATAATCAAAAATTATGGCTTCATAAACATTTAGGTTTAGAAGAGGAAAAGAAATTAGTTGTCTATTCTGGGAATATTGGAGAAAAGCAGGGTTTAGAAATATTAATTCCTGTGTGCAAATATTATGAAAATATAGATGATGTACATTTTGTTATTCTCGGAAATGGAAGCTATAAAGAAGAGCTAATTAGAATATTTAAAGATAAGTATATCTCAAATGTTACATTCGGAAATTTGGTTGCTAAAACTGATTTAAATAAAATGCTTAATAGTTCATTTACCCAATTAGTAATTCAAAAAAGTGTAGCCGAGGATTCTTTTTTACCAAGTAAACTTACTAACATTTTATCAGCTGGAGTTCCCTCAGTGGTAACGGCTAATCCGAATACTAGTTTATATCATATATTAGAAGAAAATATGTGTGGTATTGTTGTTGCTCCTGATTCAGCTCAAGAAATTATTAAAGGCATTGAAGGCTTGTTACATGATCCTGTAAAGAGAAAAAAAATTTCTAAGAATTCAAGAGAGTACGCTTTAAAAAGTTTAAGTAAGGATATAATATTAACAGACTTTGAAACTAATATATTGAAGAATAAATGAAAAGACTATATCTCGCTGGCCATAGAGGGATGGTAGGTTCCACCATAAAACAGAAATTAGAAGAAAAAGGCTATAAAAATTTAGTTTATAGAACCAGTTCTGAATTAGACCTTCGAAATCAAAAAGCAGTCAATGAGTTTGTTTCTAAAGAAAAACCGGAAGTAATTATTATTGCTGCAGCACGTGTTGGGGGAATATTGGCCAATAGTGACTATCCATATCAATTTCTCTATGATAATTTAGCCATTGAAGCTAACCTAATAAATGCAGCACATGAAAATGATGTAGAGAAAGTAATTTTCCTGGGCAGCTCCTGTATTTATCCCAAGCTGGCTGATCAACCACTCAAAGAAGAATATTTATTAACCGGTCCTTTGGAACCAACAAATGAATGGTATGCCATTGCTAAAATTGCCGGTATTAAACTCATAGAAGCTTTGAGAAAACAGTATGATCGAAATTATATCTCTTTAATGCCTACTAACCTTTATGGTCCTCGTGATAACTTTGATCTGAAAACTTCTCATGTCCTTCCTGCAATGATCAGGAAATTTCATGAAGCAAAAAAAAATAGTAATGCACCTGTTACATTATGGGGTTCAGGAACACCCATGCGAGAGTTCTTGTTTGTAGAAGACTTGGCAGAAGCGGTCGTTTTTGCGCTCGAAAATGATTTAAAAGATTCAATATATAATATCGGAACAGGAAAAGACATTACAATAAAAGAGCTGGCTGAAACCATACAGGAAATTGTTGGCCACAAAGGAGAAATTAATTGGGATAGTGATAAGCCAGATGGCACCCCCAGAAAATTAATGGATGTTTCTAAATTAAAAGCTGAAGGATGGGCATATAAGACGGAGCTTCATGAAGGAATTGAGTTAACTTATCAGTGGTTTTTAAATAATCAGGATCAGCTAAAAAATGTATCTATTAAAGATTAGTTCTATCTTTAAATTTTTGAATTAAAATAAAGTAAAGTGAGCAAAAACAAAGTAGCATTAGTAACTGGTATTACGGGGCAGGATGGAGCTTATCTTGCGGAACTATTATTAGATAAAGGATATGAAGTTCATGGTATAAAACGAAGATCTAGTTCATTTAATACAGCGCGTATTGATCATTTATACCATGACCCGCATTTCAAAGGCTTACCCTTTTACCTTCATTATGGCGATTTAACCGATGCTACTAACTTAATACGAATTATCCAGGAAGTTCAGCCTGATGAAATCTACAATTTAGCTGCTCAAAGTCATGTTCAGGTATCATTTGAGACTCCAGAGTACACTGCTAATGGAGATGCTTTAGGTACTTTAAGAGTATTAGAGGCCATAAGAATCTTAGGTTTAGTGAATAAAACTAAATTCTACCAAGCTTCTACAAGTGAATTGTATGGGAAGGTTCAAGAAGTTCCTCAAACAGAAAAAACTCCTTTTTATCCACGATCTCCCTATGGTGTGGCTAAATTATATGCTTATTGGATTACTGTAAACTATAGGGAAGCTTATAATATATTCGCGGTTAATGGAATACTATTCAATCATGAATCTCCATTAAGAGGAGAGACTTTTGTTACGCGTAAGATCACTCGGGCTGCTGTACGAATTGCTAAGGGAAAACAACCAAAATTGTTTTTGGGAAATTTAGATGCAAAACGAGATTGGGGTCATGCAAAGGATTATGTTCGAGGAATGTATTTAATACTTCAACAAGAAGAACCTGAAGATTTTGTTTTATCAACAGGTAAGACAACGACAGTTAGAGAATTTTGTGAAAAGGCATTTTATGCTGCAGGTATTGATTTACAATGGGAAGGAGAGGGGGTCAATGAAAAAGGAGTAAATAGAGAAAATGGGGAAGTATTAATTGAAGTTGACCCTACTTACTTCAGGCCTACAGAAGTGGATTTATTAGTAGGTGATTCAAGTAAAGCAAAGAAAATTTTAGGTTGGGAGCCGGTATTTACTGTAGATCAACTTATAAAAGAGATGGTTGAAGAAGATTTTAAGGAGTTAGAGAATTAGTTTAACACCATCTTGTAATAAATACGGCAGAACCTCCGTAATAAAATTAAAATTCATTTTGTAAAAAAATATACATAACTTTGCTCCTTAATTTTAAAGCCGCTACTCGTAGGTAGTGGTGTCAGCATTCATACAAACGGTTTTATATGAGTAGGGATACAGAAGCAGTATTAGTTGGTAATTCCACCACCGTAAGAGAAAACATATTAGAGCAGGTTCGAAATAAGAAAAGAAGAGTTTATCCCAAGCCTGGGAATTATTACTCTATTCCTGCTCCTTATAACAAACAATATTTCGGAAAAAGGGTCTTCGACCTCTTCCTGGGGATAGCTGCATGGACTTTATTTGTTTGTGCATACCCCTTTATCGCAGCCGGTATCAAGTTGTCGTCCAAAGGGACTGTTATTTTTAAGCAGTATCGCACCGGGCTCAACGGACATCAATTTGTTTGCTACAAATTCCGGACCATGCATGTTGTGGGCAAACGGACGCTTAATGGTGCTCCCGATATCACCAAAAAAGGTGATTCCCGCGTATTCGCCTTTGGCAGCTTCCTGAGGCGGACTAACCTGGATGAGCTCCCGCAGATCATAAATGTAATGAAAGGCGAAATGAGCCTTATTGGCCCGCGTCCTTACCCTGTGGATGAATGCAAACACTGGAATAACACTTTCAACGATTTTTATTACCGTTACATGGTAAAACCCGGTGTTACCGGCCACGCCCAGGTTACCGGCTACCGTGGTGGAACTCTTGATGTGGATCACATGAGATCCCGCCTGGATAAAGATCTTATTTATGTACAAAAGCAGTCACTGTGGATGGATGTGAAGATTATCTTTACGACACTTATTCAGATGATTACCTTCAAGACGAATGCACACTAGGGAACATCGAATATTGAACATTGAATAGCGAACATTGAAGTGCTATGTTTTCTGCTCATCAACTACCTGGTGTTATGTCAATGGTACATTGTCGGGTAGAATACCACCAGATGGTTTGGGCATTGCCTTCGAAAAAGGAAATACGGTGATTAGGAGAAACACCATCCATCACCGCGTTTCTGGCTTTCATTACTACATCTTCGGAGCTTCAGGGAAACGGAAGGATGGATTTTGAGACTATAGCTCCATCTTTCGGCTCAGCCGGAACAGGCATCAAAGACATCCTCAAAAACGAGCCGGGTGATGGAGCGGGCCAAAGGCTGCCCATAGTTGAAACCTCGA
>JBBDNN010000041.1:0-25017 GCA_040877545.1 Balneolaceae bacterium | reverse complement strand
TGCCCATTTACACAGAAAACCGGGCTATTGGAAAAACAGGATTAAAAATTGAAAACAGTAGAAACATGGCTCGCCCTCGCCTACAAACCCGATGTAGACGACATGCGGGAATCTCCAACTTTTAAGATTTTTGATCTGCTGAAAGGCGTGGGAGCAGAAATTGACTATTACGATCCGTTCATCCCCAAAATTTGGCCAACACGTGAACACGCCGAATGGACGGGTAAAGAATCTATTACTTGGAATAAAGAAACCGTCTCTTCTTACGATGCGGTTGTGATTTCTACCAACCACTCTGCCATCGATTATGCAGAGTTAGCCGGGTGGTCAGATTGTATTATAGACACCAGAAATGCCATGCGGGGAATAGAGGCCAAAGATGAAAAACATATTTTTAAAGCGTGATGGGAAAATGAAAAATAGACTCACAAAACCTAACAACCAAACGGTCATTCCCGCGAAGGCGGAAATCTAATAGTCTTTAAGGCATCCAAAGTATTAATCAGCAACTAAACCAACTTATAATTTTAAATCCGAAACTTTGAATTCTAACAAGCTAAAAATAATAGTAACAGGCGGCGCAGGCTTCATAGGATCGGCTTTGGTTCGGTTAATCATTAACCAAACCGGGCATCAGGTTCTGAATATTGACAAACTAACCTATGCTGGTCATTTAGAATCCCTCACTTCTGTTGCCGATTCCGAAAGATATACCTTCGAAAAAGTGGATATTTGTGATGCGGCTGAGATGCAGCGAATATTCACGGAATACCAGCCCGATGCGATCATGCACCTTGCGGCAGAATCCCATGTTGATCGTTCTATAGATGGTTCGGCTGAGTTTATAAAAACCAATGTGAATGGTACGCATACCTTGCTTGAGATCGCCAAAAATTATTGGAATTCTTTAGAAGGAAATAGGAAAGAGAGCTTCCGCTTTCTGCATGTTTCCACCGATGAAGTGTATGGTTCTTTGGGGGATGAAGGCTTTTTTACCGAAGAAACACCCTATGATCCCCGCTCACCCTATTCATCGAGTAAAGCCTCTTCGGATCATTTGGTGCGGGCATGGAACCACACTTACGGGCTGCCAACGGTAATCACAAACTGTTCCAACAATTACGGCCCCTACCAGTTTCCTGAAAAACTGATCCCTGTCGTTATACTTAAAGCACTGCAAGGCGAGCCCATTCCCGTGTACGGTAAAGGAGATAATGTTCGGGACTGGCTGTATGTGGATGACCATGCAAGGGCTTTGCTGAAAGTGGTGGAAACCGGAAAACCGGGGGAGACTTATAACATTGGCGGGCACAATGAGAAGCAGAATATTGAAGTGGTGCATACCATTTGTGATACCTTAGATGAACTTATGCCAAAAAATGAAAAGTACAGGGAGCAAATTTCATTTGTAACCGACCGGCCCGGACATGATTTCCGCTACGCTATAGATGCCTCAAAAATTGAAAGGGAGCTCGGCTGGACTCCAGAAGAAACCTTTGACAGTGGCATCAAGAAAACGGTTCAGTGGTATTTAGATAATATTGACTGGTGCGAAGCGGTGACGGAGAATAACTATAGTTTAGAAAGATTAGGTACTGGTTGAAAAGGTTGAGGCTGAGGTTAAGGTTGAGAAAATCCTCAAACCTCCTCAACCTCTACCTTTACCTCAAAAAACTCACAGTGAAAATGGAATTACAAAAATAAAAGGATGCCAAGAATCAACTCCTTCACCGACATGAATGCATGACAAGAAGCCAACGAGCTGGCTATAGAAGTCTTTAAGCACACTGTGCCACTACCAAGGTCAGAGGATTATGCATTGACATCACAGATCAGAAAATCATCAAATAGCGTATCAGCAAATATTGCAGAAGGATTTGGACGAAGAACAAAGAAAGACAAAAGTTATTTTTACACTATTGCCCGTGGATCAGCATTTGAAACCCAAAGTCATTTAAAATATGGAAACGGAGTAGGCTATTTTAACGATGAAGATACTAACCGACTTTTTGATGAATACAAAGAATTGATACACCAATTAAATAAAATCATGAAAAGTATAGGTTAAGGTTGAGGCTGAGGTGAAGAAACCCTCAAACCTCCTCAACCTAAACCTTTACCTAAACCTCAACAACAATGAAAGGAATAATTTTAGCAGGCGGTAGTGGCACAAGACTTTATCCAGTAACTAAAGCTATCAGCAAGCAACTAATGCCGGTGTACGATAAACCTATGATCTACTACCCTCTTTCCGTGCTTATGCTGGCGGGAATTCAGGAGATTTTGATTATTACCACACCAGAAGACAACGATAGTTTTAAACGGCTTTTGGGAGATGGTTCTGAATGGGGAATAGAACTTACTTATGCTGTACAACCCAGCCCCGACGGACTGGCACAGGCTTTCATTATTGGGGAAGATTTTATTGGTGATGATGATGTGTGCCTGATTTTAGGGGATAATATCTTTTATGGCCAGGGTTTTACTCCCATTTTGAAACGCACAGTTGAGAACCTGAAAGGAGCTACAGTTTTTGGTTACCGAGTAAGCGATCCTGAACGATTTGGAGTAGTTGAAGTAGATGAAAATGATCAGGCACTTTCCATTGAAGAAAAACCGGATAAGCCTAAGAGCAATATTGCAGTAACCGGGTTATACTTTTATGATAACCGGGTGGTGGATATTGCCAAAAATGTAGAACCTTCAGATCGAAGGGAGTTGGAGATTACCTCAGTTAATCAAAAGTACCTTGAATTAGGTGCTTTGCATGTAGAACCGTTAGGACGCGGTTTCGCATGGCTTGATACTGGAACCCACGATGCCATGATGGAAGCATCAAAATTTGTAGAGATTATTGAACGAAGACAAGGTTTTAAAATAGCTTGCCTGGAAGAAATTTCATTTAACAAAGGTTGGATTGGAAAAGAACAAGTTGATGAAATAACGAATGCATTGGGAAAGAGCAGCTATAGTGAATATTTAAAAGGGCTATTGAACTGAATTGGGTAGTTTAAAAGAAAAAACTGTTAGTGGGGTGTTCTGGAGTTTCATTCAGGATTTCTCAACCCAATTAAATGCTTTTGTAGTAGGCATTATTTTAGCCCGACTTTTGTCTCCGAGAGAATTTGGGCTGATTGGGATGTTGACAATTTTCATTGCTTTGTCCAGCACACTTATAAATAGTGGGCTTAAAGATGCGTTAATACGGAATCCTGATTGTACGGAGGAGGACTATTCTACGGCATTTTTCTTTAATATAGCAATGAGTGTAGGCTTATATCTCATTCTATTTTTTAATGCAGGTTTAATAGCGGGTTTTTATGATGAACCCAAATTAATTAGCCTGGTTAGAGTATTGAGTCTTACTCTTATTATAAACGCATTTACCCTCATACAAAAAGCAAAATTAACCAAAGAGCTTGATTTCAAACTATTGACAAAAGTTGAAGTAATTGCTTCGGTTTCGGCGGGCATAATTGCCATTGCCATGGCCTATTATGGCTTGGGCGTTTGGAGCTTGGTGGCCAATACGCTGTTAATAAGTTCTTTTACGGTGATTATGTACTGGTTTTGGAGTAAGTGGATTCCTAATTTTACTTTTAGCAAACAATCATTTAAAGAGATGTTTACATTTGGTAGTCGACTGGCGGCTTTGGGAATTATAGATACAATTTATCTAAATATGTACTATTTGATCATTGGGAAATATTATAGCGCCTCCCAACTTGGACTTTATACTAAGGCTGAAGGTTTTAAAAATTTCCCTTCAAAAGGGATCACCGGAATTGTTCAAAAAGTAACTTATCCTGTATTATCCAATATTCAGGCTGATCTTAAAAGACTTAAGAAAGCATATCGAAAATTAACTAAGATCATTGCACTTATTAGCATAACCCTATTGTTTGGATTGTCTGCGATTGCTGAAAATTTTACGGTTCTGTTACTTGGTGAGGAGTGGTTGCTGACTGGTGAATTTTTAAAGATACTCTGTTTTTCAGCCATGTTTTATCCTTTGGATGCCTTAAACTCAAACATGTTAAAAGTAGCAGGCAAGTCTAATATTATTTTGAATATTGGAATTGCACGAAAATTTATGGCAATACCCGTCATTCTTACTGCAATATATTTTGGAATCAAACCCATGCTTTATGTTATGATTGGTCACCAGCTTTTTTCTTTTTGGTTAATTAGTCACTATGGTGGGAAAACAATTGAATATGGTACTTGGTTACAGATTAAAGATACACTGCCGACTATTTTGATAAGCACTTTTATGTTCATATGCATATCAATTCTTCCTTTGTATATTAATTTTAGCTTGTTAGCTACAACAATTTCTCAAATCATTGTCGGGGCAATAATTAGTATATTTGTTTATGAACTATTTAAAGTGGATGGTTATACATATTTGAAAGAAACCGGATTGGAAAAATGGAATTCAATTAAGGGGAACAAATGATTTCTGAAATTAAAAAAATAGTTCTTCCAAAAATTGAGGATCCCAGGGGTAATCTTACTTTTTTTGAAAACAATACCCAGCTTCCCTTCAAGATAGAGAGGATTTTTTATACTTATGATGTTCCCGGGGGGCAAAAACGGGGAGGACATGCATATTACAAACAAAATGAATTTATTATTGCCTTAAGTGGCAGTTTTGATGTGGTAATAACCAAACTGGATGGCGAAAAAGAAGTACATAGTCTAAATCGTTCCTATTATGGGTTATATGTTCCGGCCCAAACCTGGAGACATCTCGAAAATTTTTCTACCAATGCACTCTCTCTACACGCCTCTGATTCTGCCTATGAGGGAGATGATTATATAAGAGATTTTAAAAAATTTGTGAGCCTGTATGAAGAATAGTGTATATGATTGCAGTGTAATTGAACTGCCCAAAATTCAAAATATAGCTGGTAATATTACGGCTATTGACAATAAAAATGATATTCTGCCTTTTGATGTAAAACGAGTATTTTATTTATATGATATACCGGGTGGGGAATCTCGGGGAGCCCATGCTCATAAAGCATGTCATCAATTCTTAATGGCTGCCAGTGGAGCTTTTGAAGTGATATTAGATGATGGAATCGTAAAAAGGCAGGTACAACTTAACAGACCTTATTACGGATTGCATATTCCCCCTGGTATTTGGGCGCAGGAGGTGAATTTTTCATCAGGGTCTATTTGCCTGGTATTGGCTTCCCATATCTATAATGAAGAAGATTATATAAGAGATTATGATAATTATAAAAAATTTAAAGGAATAGACTAATGGGAGAAAATATTTCTCTAATTAAGTATGAAGATAGTTTTAAGAATGAGTGGGATAACCATATTAGAAACAGTAAAAACCCTCATTTCTTTTTTCGCAGAGATTTTATTGAATATCACGAAGACCGGTTTAATGAACATTCTCTTATCATAAAAAGAGGGGAAAAAATTGCAACGGTTTTACCTGGAAATATTGACAAGGACAAGTTCTATTCGTATCAGGGACTGACTTTTGGAGGATTGATTGTTAATGACAAAATAAGAGGGGCTAATACAGGTGATATTATCAAGATGGTAATTGATTATCTAAAGGAATTAGGTATTTCAAAATTGGTTTATAAAAAAATGCCATTCATTTATAATGAAATGCCATATGAGGAAGATGTTTATCACTTAGTTAACAATGGAGCAAAAATCAGTTATGCTGAAATAGGGCAAGTAATAGACTATAGTGATTTTAAAATTTCATCTACTCGAGACAATGAAATCAATAGAGGAAAGAAGGTGGGTTTACAAATAACAGAAAAGAAAAACTATGAAGGCTTTTGGAAAGTGTTAGAGGATAATCTTAGCAAGCACGATGCTAGTCCTACTCATGCTTTGGAAGAAATACAGTATCTGGCCGAAAAATTTCAGAAAAACATAAAGCTGTATTGTGCTGAGAAAAAGGGAAAAATATTATGTGGAACGGTATTATTTATAAATAAACAGGTAGTGCATACGCAATACATTGGTTCCTCTGATGAAGCACATGAACATAATGCTCTTGAATACTTACTTGGTGAAATGATTAATGAATACAACGATAAAAAGTATTTTAGTTTCGGAATATCTACTGAAGAGAAAGGCAAAACTTTAAATAATGGTTTGGCTTTCTTTAAAGAAGGATTTGGCGCTCGTGGAGTTTTAAATTCAACTTTTGAATTATCAATTTAATCCATGGGAAAATTTACAATAGTAAATGGTTTTGATCGGAGTGGTTCTTCTGCTATTACCCGACTTTTGTCTACACATCCGAAGGTAGAGCTAATTATGCAGCCATTTAACTCGGGTTTTATTCGAGAAAAAATGTATTCAATTCTTAAAGAAACTGATGAGAAAAGTCCGGAGCATGTTTTTTTTAAATCGTTAAAGAATAATAAACTGAATAATGATCTGATTAAGTCTCATTGGCATTATAAACACTCTACTACGCAATCGTTTAGAGAAGGGCAATTGCATATTATTAAAACAACTATAAACCATTTTGCTCAAAAATGGATGAATGAAAATTATCCGGATATTGATGTTTGGGGAATATGGAGAAAACCTGAAGATATTGTTGATTCCATAATCAGAAATGAGTTTTATGGTGAATGGTATGAGGATGCTTTAACGCAGATTATCCCTACGGTGAATAACTCTAAATTGCTTTATAAATATTACTTAAGATTTATAAGCGACTTAGATTCAATCACTAAAAAAACTGCCTTTTTAGTTGCGGTTAGAAGTCATTTCTTTTTCTACTATTTAAAACCTCAGTATGTTATTGAATATGAAAAGTTTACTGAAGATCCTAACTATTTGAATTCTTTCTTCAACCATTATGAGTTATCCTCGATAGATATAACTGAAAGGAGCTCTAATGATTTGAATATTATTGGTAAATATAAGGACAAGAAAGAGGAAGTTAATTATAGCGAAGAAGAAGAAAATTTTATGGATGAAGTTTTTAAACCACTAAAGGAATTGGTTGCAGAGAGGCACAAAATATTATGATTAAGTTTTTAGACCTACAGAAAATAAATGAAGTTTATACTGACGAAATTAAGGAAGCAACTAACAGAGTTATTGACTCAGGTTGGTATCTTACTGGAAAAGAGGTGGAATCCTTTGAAAATGAGTTTTCCAATTATGTTGGGGTTAATCATGCTGTTGGTGTAGCTAATGGATTAGATGCACTTCGAATCATTCTAAGGGCTTATATTGAATTAGGAATAATGAATGAAGGGGATGAAATTATTGTACCGGCCAACACGTATATAGCCTCCATACTTGCCATTACAGATAATAATTTGAAGCCTGTTTTGGTAGAACCTAATATTGATACCTACAATATCAATCCTGAATTAATTGAAGAGCATATATCGGTGAAAACTAAAGGCATTATGATTGTCCATCTGTATGGGCAAAATGCGTATACGAAAAAAATCGGCGGGCTCTGTTCAGAATATGATTTAAAACTCATAGAAGATGCCGCTCAAGCCCATGGCGCTTATTTTAATAATAAACGGGTTGGCAGCCTGGGAGATGCCGCCGGGTTTAGTTTTTATCCCGGGAAGAATCTTGGGGCTTTAGGAGATGCAGGAGCTATATGTACCGATAATGCCGAACTCGCTGAGGTATGCCGCACTTTGGGCAATTACGGCTCACAAAAAAAATACTATAACAAATACCAGGGCTATAACAGCCGGCTCGATGAGATACAAGCCGCTATTCTCAGGGTAAAATTAAAAGGCTTAGACGAGGATAATCAGCGCAGGCGTGAAATCGCTGACACCTATCTAAAAAATATCACCAATTCAAACATCACCTTACCTCAACCTCAACCTCAAATCTCAACCTCAACCTCAACCTCAACCTCAACCTCAAAAAACCACGTTTGTCATGTATTTGTAGTAAGAGTTTCCGACAGGCCATCATTTATAGATCATTTAGAAGCACACGGAGTAGGAACATTGATACACTATCCCATACCTCCAAATAAACAAGAAGGATATCCCGGTCTTCATAAGCTTAATCTGCCGGTGACTGAAAAAATCCATGAGGAAGTGGTGAGTTTACCCATAAGCCCGGTAATGAGTGATAAAGAAGTTGAAGTGGTAGTTGAAGCGGTAAATTCTTATAGCTAATGCCTAAAAAATTAAAAGTATTCCACGGATTAGTGAATTATGGAACCCAAGCCGGATTATTGGCAAAAGAATTCCGGGATTTGGGAGTAGAAGCTAAGTCTTATACAAAATATGATAGATTTAACAGGCAAACGGATTATCAGTTCAAGAAAAAAGAAACTTTGTTGGAAAAAGCTTTTTATTATAAAGTTTTATATCCCTTAGTAAGGTTAATGTGTTTTTTTAAGTACAATACATTTCACTTTTATTTCGGACAATCGTTATTCAAAAATCAAAGAGATCTTCCTTTATATAGGCTTTTCAATAAAAAAGTGATTATGGAATATCTTGGAAATGATATAAGGCATTATAAATCTTTGGTTGAAAGGTATGATTTGCCAGAAAGCCATGACTATTATCAAAGAATGGAAGTGCATGATAGTAAAGTAAGACAAAGAGTTCATCGGGAGAATAAATACATTGATTACCTAATATCTTGTTTACCTACCCATGTAGATTTTGCCAAGGAATATAATGTTGAAGTTAAAGAAGTGGTTCCTTTAGCAGTTGATGTAAATTCAATTATCTATATGCCATTTAAAAAAAAGAATACAAGAGAAACAATTACCATTTTACATGCTCCGACAAGCCGGGTTTTTAAAGGAACAATACATATAGAAAAGGCTATCGAAAAGCTAAAAAGCGAGGGGTACAATGTTGAGTTTCGATTAGTAGAAGGGGTTTCACATGAAGAATTATTTAGGGAATATCGAAATTGTGATATATTCATTGATCAAATTTCTGTGGGGTGGTATGGTACTGCGGCACTTGAAGCTATGGTCGTAGGCCGGCCAACTTGTGCCTTTATAGATGAAAGATACTACCAGTACATTGACTATGCTGAGGAAATTCCAGTAGTGAATATTAACAAAGAAACCATAACCGATCAGTTGCGAAACTTAATAGATAATAGTGAGAAACTACCAGAGCTGGGAAAAAGAAGTAGAGAATTCGTAGAGAAATACCATGATGTAAAAAATGTATGTCTAAAGCTGATAAATATTTACAAGAAAAAAGTTTGGGGTGAAGAATTATGAAAATCACTTTAATAGCCGGTGCCCGTCCCAACTTCATGAAAATTGCCCCTATCATTCATGCCATAGATAAGGTTAAGGATGAGATAGAGGTTAAGTATAGGTTGGTACATACGGGGCAGCATTATGATAAGGAGATGAGTGATACCTTTTTTAAGGAGCTCAATATTCCAGAACCGGATGTAAACCTGGGATGTGGCGGAGGCTCACAAGCGGAGCAAACGGCCAATATTATGGTGGCTTTTGAAAAGGAACTACAAGAGCATCCGGCAGATTTGGTGATAGTTGTAGGGGATGTAACAAGCACCATGGCCTGTTCCATTACAGCCAAGAAGCTGCACACTAAGGTGGCGCATGTAGAGGCGGGGATTCGTTCTTTTGATCTGTCTATGCCGGAAGAAATTAACCGTATGGTGACCGATTCTATCACCGATTATTTCTTTACCACCACCGAATGGGCCGGAGAAAACTTAAAGAAGGCCGGCATTCCTGATGATCGAATATTTTTTGTGGGGAATGTGATGATAGATACCTTGTTAGCGAACATGCCCCGGTTAATAAAACCAACCTTATGGGATGAATTTAAACTTAAAGAAAAAGAATACCTGGTCATGACCATGCACCGGCCGGCCAATGTGGATGAGGAGCAAAAGCTGAAAAAGTTTATGAACACCATTTCGGACAATGTACAAGGGTTGCCGGTGATTTTTCCCATGCATCCCCGAACCAAGCAAATTTTTGAAAAGGCCGGTATTACCGCTCCTAATATCCACCCTGTTAAACCATTGGGCTATCTTGTATTCAACTGTCTGGTGAAGTACAGCAAAGCGGTGATTACCGATTCGGGGGGAATAACGGAAGAGACCACGGTAATGGGTGTTCCCTGCATGACTCTCAGAGACAATACCGAGCGGCCGGAAACGGTAGAAAAGGGCACTAATGAACTTATTGGCACCAACCCGGAGGTGATTAAACCGGCTCTTGAAAGGGTTTTTAGTGGAAAGTGGAAAACCGGGGCTATTCCTGAAAAATGGGACGGGAAGGCGGCTGAACGAATAGTGGATACCCTGCTGTCCGGGGTTTGTAAATTTTGATGCAGTTACTAAACAGCCTGAAGGCTAAAATATCAAGAAACTTCATCAACACTATTGGGTGGAAAACTCCAAGAAAAATAGTGGTATTTGAATCGGATGACTGGGGCAGTATTCGTATGCCTGATCGGGATGTATATGAAGAGCTGGCCACGAAGGGAGTGATAAATCCTACCGATCCTTATGCAAAGTATGATTCTCTTGAAAGAGAAGAAGATGTCAATCGGTTGTTGAGTACTTTAACAGAGTTTAAGGATAGCAATGGGAACCCACCGGTATTCACTTTGAATTATATCATGGCCAATCCCGATTTCGAGAAAATTAAGCAGTCGGGATATGAAACTTATTTTTACGAAGATTTCAGAAAAACCTACCATCGATATCCCGGATGTTTTTCATCATTTGAGTTGATTCAGCAAGGAATTGATAGAGGTGTTTTTTTCCCTCAGTTTCATGGCCGGGAACACGTGCATATTAACAGGTGGCTGCAATATTTGAAGCAAGGGGAAAAGAAAAGTTTAGAGGCATTTAAATTAAACACCTTTTTCTTTAAGCCGAATAGGTCCATTAACGGCGGTAAAACCATGTTCGCTTCGTTTGATAAGGATGACGGGCACGCTATTGAAGAAGAAATAGTTAAAGAAGGATTAGCCATTTTTAAGGATATTTTTGGGATAGAATCATTATCTTTTATAGCTCCAAACTATATATGGGACCATTCTTTGGAAGATGTTGTGGATAAGTATGGAGTTAAATATTTGCAAGGGACCAAAACTCAGAATATTCCTAATCCCGGAAATAAGGGGTATAAAAAGAATCTCCGTTTTACAGGTAGAAAAAGTTCGTCAGGTCTCATTAATATAGTTCGTAATTGTTTTTTTGAACCTACTGGTTTTGATAAAAAACGGGTAGTTGAAAGTTGCGTAAATCAAATATCCAACTCCTTTTTTTGGAACAGGCCTGCAGTAATAAGTAGTCATCGCTTAAATTTTATGGGTGGTATCTACCCTGAAAACCGTGAAGACAACCTGCAATTACTATTGGAACTGTTAGAGAATATAGTTGATAAATGGCCTGAAGTTGAATTCTTAACAACGGCAGAACTTGGGAGAATAATAGAGGATGACCTTTAAAAAGAGAAATATATTAATAGTCTCCCCATCATTAAATGTTGGAGGTATTGGCCGGCATTTATCGGTATTTGCCGAATCGTTTAACAATATGGGGCATGAGGTGAAGATGCTATCATGTTTAAACGAGAAAAAGTTTTACAAGGTATCAGATGACATAGAAGTGCATCGGTTTCCACATAAACGGAAGAGAGGCATTATCGGTAAAATTTCATTTTATCCGTTGCTCATTTCGTACATCAGAAAAAAGATTCGGGATATTCGACCGGATTTTATACTTGTGTTTGGAGATTTGTTTAATCCTTTAGTGCTATTATCTGCATTGGGAACAAATATACCTGTTTTTATAGGTGACATGACTAGTCCGGATTATGATTATGGGAAGCTACATAGAATTTTGAAAAAAGTTCTTTACCCTCAAAGCGCAGGTATAGTTTGCCAGACAAAATTTGCAGAAACATATAAAAAAAAGGAATTTGGAAATAAAATTAATACCATCGTATTAGATAACCCTATTAGAGAAGTGCAGGAACATGATGTGGACAAGGAGAACATCATTCTGTATGTAGGGAGATTTGCTCGGGAAAAAGCCCCGGATAGGTTGATAAAGGCATTTTCCTTGATGGAGGACAAGCAGGGGTGGAAATTAGTTATGGCTGGGGATGGACCAATGCTCGAGGAAATGAAAGCTTTAGCAGCCTCTTTGGGTGTAAAGGAAGAGACTAGCTTTTTAGGTAAAGTAAAAAATTTGGATAAGCTGTATGCCAAGGCAAGTATTTATGTATTACCATCCGTGCTGGAGGGGTTTCCAAATGCGTTATGCGAAGCTATGATTGCCGGTTTACCGGTAGTTTGTTTTGATGGGTTTCCAAGTGATGAAATTATTAATAACGGGCATGATGGAATCATTATAAAAAATGGGGATATAGAAGAATTAAGCCTTCAACTTAAAAGGCTGATGAATGACGAAGAATTAAGGCAGAAACTGGGAAATAATGCTAAGGAGATTAGAAGTCGCTTAGATAAAGAAAAAATTACCCGAACGCTTTTAAGTTTTATGGAAAAGTAATATGAAGCAGATAAATAAATTATATAAGCTGTATTTTAATTTGCCCGGTTTTACCAAATATGGGATAGCTGGCAAGGCCGTAGACCGGGCTTTAGAATTGGCTATGGTTTATTATTTTGAATACAGTATGCCCGGACGGCTCAAAAAAGAATTAGAAAAACTTGATAACGGTTTATACGAGGGGGTTCCAAGGGAGGAAAAGTATATTATTTCACTTACCTCCTTCCCGGCCCGTATAGATAGAATTTGGATTACCATTACCACGCTATTAATGCAGTCTTTCAAACCGGATAAGATAGTACTGTGGCTAGCAAACGAACAGTTTCCGAATAAAGAACTCCCGGAATCGCTTGTAGCGCTAACCGAAAAAGGTTTAGAAATCAGATTTTGTGAGGATTTGCGATCTCATAAGAAATATTATTATACCATGATAGAAAATCCTGATACTAATGTAATTACGGTGGATGATGACGTTTATTATCCGGAATATATGCTGAGTGAATTAGTACAACAGCATAAAAAATTTCCAGAAGCCGTTTGCGCAAATTTCGCTCATAAAATTCTTTTTGAGGATGGAAGAATAAAAAAATATATGCAATGGAAGCATAAGCACAAAGCTATCAAAACTCCCTCCCATAAATTAATGCAAGTTGGAGTAGGAGGGGTGTTATATCCTCCAAAGGTTTTATACGAGAAGGTGTTTAACAAGGAACTATTCAAAGAGGTATCTCCAAAATCAGATGATGTGTGGCTAAAGACCATGAGTTATTTGAATAACACCAAAATTGTAACAAGTCCTTATTTTAATAAACAATTGGTAACAGTACGTGGAAGTCAGGAAAAATCCTTGAATTCGGTTAACTCTCACAAAGGGCTTAAGGATATTCAAATAAAAAATGTGATAGATCATTTTAATATAAATGTGTCCAATGTTGAATAGTGTAAGATTCCTAATAAATATGATTTACAGCATAATAGCCAAGAGTTTTTAATGGACATTTTAATCGTCAGTAATCATTTCTATCCACAAAGTACCCCACGGGCCTTTCGTACAACTGAGTTAGCTAAAGAACTGGCAAAACAAGGTCATTTAGTTACAGTAATCGTTCCAAAAGATGAAGAAATACATCACGAATTTGAGCAGAAATATAACGTCAAGATTGAAGACCTTGGTTCTTTAAGGTGGCATGAGATTCAGCCCAATGGTAATAAAATAGTAAAGTTTGGCAAGCTGGTACTTAAAAGAATTTCAGAACAGTTTCTGTACTATCCTCAAATTCAGCTTAAGTGTTTAGTGAAAAAAGCATTAAAGAAACACAAGGAAAAAGAGTATGATGCATTGATTTCCATTGCTGCACCCCATCCTATACATTGGGGAGTAGCTGATGCTATTAAAGACGGTATGAAACCTGCAAAAAAATGGATTGCAGACTGTGGTGACCCTTTTATGTTATCTGGAAATATACATTATAACCGACCATTTTATTTTAAATATCTTGAAAAAAAATTCTGTAGGCTTGCAGATGCTATTACCGTGCCTTTTGAAGGGGCAAAAGAGGGGTACTATAAAGAATTCGGAGAGAAATTACATGTAATACCACAGGGATTTAATTTTACTGAATTTCCTGAAATTAAGAATAAACAAAATGAACACGAAGTACCTACTTTTGCCTATGCCGGCAGTTTAAATCTAAAGCGAAGAAATCCATCTCAGTTATTAGACTATCTTTTAAAAAAAAGAGTTCCTTTTAAATTTTATCTGTACACTAATAATATTTTATTGGTTCAAGAATATGCGAATGACTATCCTGATAAGGTTATCTTGAGAGGGTATAAACCACGGGCAGAATTGCTTGAAGAACTAAGTGAGATGGACTTTGTTCTAAATTTTGAAAACCAAGGCAGCACTCAATTGCCAAGCAAGCTTATTGACTACGCTATACTTGAAAAGCCTATTTTATCTATAAAATTTGATGACTTGGATACGGAACTTGTTGATCAGTTTTTGAATGGTAATTATTCTAATTCGATATCCATGGGTGATGTGGATGAATATCGTATTGAAAGTGTAACAGATAAGTTTATTTCACTCATCGAATCCGGTAAATAGAAAACAGTGTTTAGAGCTCAGAAAATTTCATCAAATACCGATAATAAGCATTTCAGTAAAGCTGCTGCTTACGCAATTTTTTTGGTATGGCCTTTTTTTGCCTTACTGGCAGCCATAAAAAGCTATAGAAAAAATTGGGCGAAAAATATTGTATGGGCTTTTACTTTTTTCTATGGAATGACTTTTATTATTCTTGCGGATAGTCTTGCCGATTCAGTAAGATATGCTGAACAGCTTGAAATAATGCATAAAGGTGGGTGGACACTCCCATATTTTATTTCACAATTGTTTGCAATTGGAGGTTTTGAGGATATTTATCAGCCTCTTCTCACTTTTATCGTTTCACGATTTACGGATAATTATTCGGTGCTGTTTGCCATTTTCGGTTTTGTCTTGGGTTATTTTTATTCAAGAAATGTGTGGTACCTAATTGATTATAGCAAGAAAAAGATTGGTTTGGCTGCCATTCTGTTGATCCTAGTTTTTGCGTTCACCATTCATATAGGTTTTGGAATTAATGGGGTAAGAATGTGGACGGCTTCTCATATATTTATTTTTGGATTGTTCAAATATTTATTGGAACAAAAGAAATCAGGCCTATGGTTTATATGTTCCACTTTTCTGGTTCATTTTTCATTTATAGCTCCTATTGTAATCTTCTTGAGTTATTTGTTTATGGGGAATAAAGTCTATATCTATTTTGGAATTGTTGTTTTATCACTGTTTATAAATCAATTAGATTTTGAATTAGGCAGAAGTCTATTGTCATTTTTACCTAATATATATAGTGAAGCTGCTAATCCGTATGTTAGTTATGCTACAGAAGAACGGGTTTTATCCTCTTCTTCTGGAGATGACCCTTGGTTCTATGTATGGGGACGATTATTGTTTAAATGGAGCATTTTGATTATGGGCTCTTATATACTTTTTTATCAAAAAGCGATATTTAATAATGAAAGAATCAAAAGTCTTTTCTCTTTTGGATTATTATTGTATGGAATATTTAATATTCTAAGTTACTTTCCATCTGTTGGGCGTTTTTTAAGTATTGCTAATATGTTATTGTTGGCTGTTTATATATTGCTGCTTTGTAATTTAAATGATAAAAAATATAACATGCTTATTTTGCTGCTCTCTCCGGGGCTACTCTTATTTCTGGCTTTTCAAGTGCGAATGTTTTTAGAATATCCAAGTTATCTAATGGTGCTCGGTAATCCCTTTATCGTACCATTTGTTGAAGTCGAAACAAATATATACAGTATAATCAGAAGTATTATATAAAATTAAATTTAACAAAAAATAGTAATGAAATTTATAAGAAAGCTTCAAACTTATGCCAAGCATATTCCGGGCTGGAGTACAAAAAGAAAATTGGTAGTTATTGAGTCCGATGATTGGGGAAGTACGAGAATGCCTAATAAAGAGATATATGATGATCTACTATTTCATGGAATCCGGGTTGATTTAAATAAATTTACAAAATACGATACTTTAGCCAATAATGATGATCTAGAAAAATTATTTGAAGTACTAAATTCTGTTAAAGATAAAAATGATAACCCTGCTATATTTTGCCCTTTTACAAATGTAACAAATGCTGATTTTACTAAAATAATTAAATCTGATTTTGAGCAATATTTTTTTGAAACTTTTGATGAAACTCTTCAAAAATATTATGGGGATGATGTCTTTAAAAAATGGCTTTCGGGATTATCAGAAGGTTATTTTGTTCCTCAATATCATGGAAGGGAGCATTTTAATGTGCCGCTATTGATGAGAGTTTTATCAAACAAAAAAAATAAAGAATTCTATTATGCCTTTAAGAAGGGTGTAATCCATATTCCTTTAGATATTTTTGTTACAAATAAAGTTAATAGTTTGGCTCCAACTTACTATTATGATAGCTTAAAAGATTTGGAATATTTAAAAAAGTCTTTGTTAGAAGGGGTAAATATTTTTAATAAATTATTTAATATATCATCATATAGCTTCAATCCACCAAATGGAATTTTTAGTTTAGATCTTGAAGAGTCATTTAAAAATACTAAAGTAAATAATATTGTTGTAAATAGAAGTAGAGAAGAACCTATAGATAATGGTAAAATAGCTACACGTAATTTTCTTTTTAAGTTTGGTAAATATAATTCTACAGGCCAAATTTATTATCGCAGGAATGTAAAATTTGAGCCTATACAAAAGTCTTATTCCTTGGATAAAACTCTTTTTGAAATTAAAGCAGCATTTGATACAGGAAAGCCAGCTATCATTTCAACACATAGAATTAATTTTGTAGGATCATTAGATGATTCCATAAGAGATAGAGGGCTATTAGAGTTAGGAAAATTACTTAGGATTCTTATAGAAAAATATCCTGATGTTGAGTTTATTAATTCTATAAAATTAGGGCAGATTATGAGAAATAGTAATAATAAATAGGTTACAGTTGAAGAAATTAGTTATTGGTTTAACAAGTCCTGGAAGTGTTCCATTAATAAAAGGGCAGGCGAAATATTTTGTTGAAAAGGGGTATGAAGTCTATTTAATGTGTCCCGAAGAAGAAAGGTCAATAAAATATTGCAAAGATGAGGGGTGTAAATTATTACCCGTGCCTATTGAAAGATATATAAGCCCTTTAAGTGACATAAAGTCACTTATTTTGATCACTAAAGTGTTAAATGAGATCAAACCAGATATAGTTAATGTTGGCACTCCTAAAATGGGTTTTTTAGGGATGATTGGAGCTTGGTTTAATAAAGTGCCTAAACGTATCTATACCTGCAGGGGCTTAAGGTATGAACATGAAAAGGGACTGTTTAAGAAATTTCTTCGATTTATAGAAAAAATCCCAGGGATATTGTCTCATTATATTATTTGCATCTCTCCATCAGTTGAACATAAAGCTTTAAAGGAAAAAGTCTTTAATCCTAAAAAAACAATTGTGATTTCGAAGGGTAGTAGCAATGGGTTAGATCTTTCTAAATTCTCAATTGATAAAGTAGATGAATCTGAGAGGAATAAGTTAATTAAAAAATATAGTGCGGATAGTAATTTTATTTACACATTTGTTGGAAGAATAATAGATAGGAAAGGTATAAATGAGCTATATGAAGCATTTGATGCTATAAATAAAAAATACAGAGATACAAGATTAATTTTTGTTGGTAATTTTGATAAAAAGCAATTAAGAGATGTGGATATTATCCGCAAATTGAAAAATCATGACAATATACACTTGGCCGGATGGCAAGATAATGTCCCTCTATTTTTTTCCATTTCAGATGTATTCGTGATGCCTGCTTGGTGGGAGGGATTTGGAAATTCATATATAGAAGCGGCTGCAATGGGAGTGCCGATTATTGGAACGAATGGAACAGGCTGTATAGATGCAGTTAACGATGGATTTAATGGAATTATTGTTAATGTAAAATCCATTGAGGAATTAAAGAAAGCAATGAATGTATATTATGAAAATAAGGAGATTCTTATAGAACACGGTGAAAATGGTATCAGGTGGGCAAAAAACTTTGAGAATGAAATTATTTGGAATGGGCTTCAAAAACTTTATGAAAAATAGATATTAAAACTCCATACCCAAAATATTGGTGTATACAATAATGAAAAAAAAGATTACAAAATTACTATTTTATATTTATGATCTTTTAAGTCAAAGACAACTTAGCAATAAGTATAAAGAGATAAAAAAGCTACATAATGGTGATACAAATCTCGATAAAGAATTAGTTGAAAAATATTTAAAAGGTTGGG
This sequence comes from Balneolaceae bacterium, assembly GCA_040877545.1. Classification (GTDB taxonomy): domain Bacteria; phylum Bacteroidota; class Rhodothermia; order Balneolales; family Balneolaceae; genus Gracilimonas. Next base: position 6,617 of record JBBDNN010000041.1, on the reverse strand, counting down.
GATTGTATCCGGAGCTGACCAAAAATTCTGTTATGAATAAAACAGATGTTTTAAGGTTGGTACAAAAAGTTGATTCCTCTGATGTTCATAATTGGGCTTACACCGGCGGATCATATGGTGAACCGCTAAGGGTTCCTTATTCTAAGAAAAGAGCTATAATACGTACGGCAACCTTTAGGTATTTTAATGAAGAAGCGGGATATTCATTAGGAGATTCTTTTGCGTTAATCAGAGCAAAAGATAAATCCCCTTTTAAAAAGTTTTTAAGAAATGAGACTATTATCATCCCTATGGATGTTTCAGAATCAAAAATCTCTGAAATAATAGAAATGTTGAAAAAGAACGAAGTTTCTTTTTTGATGGGATATCCAACGGTGATGTATGATTTGGCAATTTTCTTAAATAAATATCCAGATAGAAAAGAAGAATTAAAAGTAAACTCATTGTTATCAGCTTCAGAGATGTTAGAAGATGAAAAGAGACAATTTATATACGATGTTTTTGGATGTTCTTTTGTAGATCGTTACGCAAACGAAGAGGTTGGCATGATTGCTCAACAAAAAGAATTTGGTGGTGAATACTATACCAATAAATACGGAGTGATTACTGAAGTAGTAGATCCTGAAACGTTACAGCCGGTTCAGGAAGGTGAAAAGGGGAAAGTTTTAGTAACGGATATCTATAATGATCTTATTCCAATTGTGCGGTATGACACCGGGGATTTGGCTGTGGCAGGTCGGTATGAAAATGGTCGTTTAGTAACCATCAAAAAAGTGATTGGACGAGAGATCGAAAAAATATTTGATACTAAAGGAAACTCAGTATCATCTCTTGCTTTGGGGCCGCTTATATATAAGCCCTTGTCAAGGGAAGGGCAGGTAATGCAATTTCAGTTGGCACAGATTTCCAAAATAGAATACATATTGCGAATTAAAGGAAAAGAAGAACAAATCCACGATTCACTACAAAAAGAATTGTTGAGCGGGCTGAAAAAACACCTTGGAAGTAAGGCAGAGATTATCATTAAACCCATGGCAAATATTCCTCCTCAACCCTCTGGCAAAAGACCCGTCTATAAAAATGAAATAGGAAAATGATAAAGCGACTTTTTGACTTTATTGTAGCATTACTTGGCCTTTTGATTAATTCTCCCATTGTCTTGTTTCTGACTTTATTTGTTAAAATTAAAATGGGAAGCCCATTTTTATTTTCTCAGTTACGTCCAGGAAAAGATGGTGTGCCTTTTAAAATGTATAAGTTTCGATCTATGACTGAAGAAAAAGACGAGAATGGCAATCTACTCCCCAACGATAAAAGACTTACTTCATTTGGGAAGTTTTTACGTTCTACAAGCCTTGATGAATTACCTGAGCTTCTGAATGTTTTAAGGGGGGATATGAGTCTCGTCGGGCCAAGACCATTGAGAATGCATTATTTAGAAAGATACAATTCCTTTCAAATGCGACGGCATGAAGTAAGGCCTGGTATTACCGGTTGGGCTCAGATTAATGGAAGAAACAGTCAGACTTGGGATGAAAGATTTGAAATGGATGTATGGTATGTTGACAATCAGTCTCTTTTACTCGATATAAAAATATTGATTTTAACTATTTTTAAAGTTTTCAGAAGAGAAGGGGTTACACCAGAAGAAGAAAATTTTATGCCCGAGTTTATGGGAACCGAATCACGAAACGACTAAGATATTTATGAATAAGATTTTAATTACAGGGGTTGGTGGGCCAACTCCTATAGGTATTGCCAAAAGTTTAAAACTTGGATATGATGATGTGTCACTTATCGGTATTGATGCCGATATTTACGCCCCTGGCTTGTATAGGGATAAACTATTCAAAAAAACATACCGGGTTCCTAAAGCATCAGATGAAAATTATTGGGAAGCTATTCAGGAAATAGTAGGAAAAGAAAAAATTGATTATGCATTCGTAGTACCGGAGACTGAGGTCTTAGAGTGGTGCAGAAAAGAAAAAGAAGGACTGCCATGTGACGCTTTGTTACCTGATGCAGAAATAGCTTCATTTGTATATGATAAATTAAACGTTTCAAGCAGTTTAGCATCTTATCAGTTAACTCCTAAGACCATTGAGATTGTGGATAAAAATGCATTGGACAGTATAGGAAATGAGTTAGACTATCCTTACTGGGTAAGGGAAAAGGCCGGAGCGGGAGCAATGGGTGCTTTTAAAATAAAAGAGAAAAAGGATATTGAAAATTGGCTTAAAGTTAATCCAGGAGATGTAAATCTAATTGCCAGTACTTTTTTGCCGGGAAGAAATTTTGCCTGTAAGATATTATACAAAAATGATGAATTGGTAATGTCAGCAACGGCAGAACGAATTGAATATTTATTGTCTAATGCTGCTCCTTCAGGCATATCCGGGATGTGCGCCAGGGGTAAACTGATAAACCACGAAAGTTTACTCGAAAAATCGGAAAAAGCTTTGAAAGTTATACATGAAAAGTTCAATAAAAAAATTCATGGAATGTTTACCGTTGACTTTAAAGAGGATAAAAATGGTGTGCCATATATAACCGAAATTAATATCAGACATGTATCATTTACCTATGCATTTTCGTTAGGGGGTGCCAATTTTGCAAATAAAACTTTGGATGTATTTCATAGAAATATGCATTATAAGAAAGGATTATTCATATTTGATAAAGAATATAACTTTATCCGCGGTGTTGATACTGATTTGTTCATAGTGGATGATTCATCTTTAGTTGATTAAATCAGGAGCTAACTTTAATGATTTTTGCCTGGCGACGCAAACTTTGCCGAAGATACAGTCGGCTACTTTACGGCGCTGCTCATGCTGGGAGAGAATGGAGAGAATTTGGGATTCGCTAAATCGTGATTTTTTCACAGGTCAAAAATAGTGATTTTTTCTACTTTAGACCGGACGAATTATAGGGAAGCCAACAGCATTACGTAATAAATTTTTTCCTCGTTCCGTAGCTTTGCTGCGGAATGTTGTCGGAAGCTCTGCTTCCAATTCCATCTACATTTATAAAATTAATATGTAAGCACCGAAGGTATCTCTTGGGGAGAATTTCTTTCAAACTGCTCTTACTATATAAAAAAATATTATGGGAAGAAGCAGATATAAATTTCGCGAGAATCATTATCCATATTTTATAACCAGCTCCATTATTGAGGGTTATTCACTATTTGCAGACCCAATGATTGCAGAAATCCTATTAACATCACTGGATTATATGCAACAGGAGAAAGGTGTAGACGTCTTCGCCTATGTTCTGATGCACAATCATATTCACCTTATAGCAGAGCATGAAGAGTTGCAGGATAATCTTAAGAAGATGAAGTCATTTACAGCACGCTCAATTATAGATTATCTTAAGAAAACGAATAAAAAAAGATGGTTGAACAAGCTTCGAATTCATAAATTATCTCATCATGCAGACAATGAATTTCAGGTATGGCAGGAAGGGCTTCATCCAAAGCAAGTTTTTAATCAACAAATGATGCTTCAGAAGATTGAATACATTCACTTTAATCCTGTGAAAGCAGGATTTGTATCTTCTCCACTACATTGGCGATATTCATCGGTTCATAATTATGAAGGTAAGGGCGGATTGATACCGGTAAAAATATATGGTGGGTAGTTTTTAAGTCTGATTGGAAGCAGAGCTTCTATGGGGCGTTCCGCAGCGGAGCTACGGAACGAGAAATAAATTAGAATCTGAGAATTAAAAAATAATCGATTGGGAAAAGAAAAAATCTGGCTCTCATCACCACACATGGGTGGAGAGGAATTAAATTATATTCACCAAGCCTTCGAAAAAAACTGGATCGCACCGCTCGGGGAAAATGTAAATGGGTTTGAGGAAGATTTAAGAAGGTATGTGGGTACAAAAGCTGCGGGGGTTTTTACCAGTGGGACGGCCTCTATTCATTTGGCGCTAATTTTGTTGGGTGTAAAAGCGGGAGATGAAGTGCTATGTCAGTCTTTTACCTTCTCGGCTACGGCTAATCCCATTCGTTATATGGGAGCTTATCCTGTTTTTATAGATTCAGAGCCGGATACCTGGAATATGGATCCGAAGTTGCTGGAGGAAGCTATAAAAGACAGGTTGGATACTTCGGCTGGGAAAGCAAGAAATGAGTCACGAGATTCAGAATTCCCTGACTCAAAATTACCGAAGGCCATCATAGCTGTACACCTCTACGGGATGCCGGCAAAGATGGATGAGATTCGTGCCATTGGAGATAAATATGGAATTCCGGTTATAGAAGATGCCGCGGAAGCTCTGGGTTCGCACATCAATGGACAAAAATGTGGTTCCTTTGGAAAACTGAATGTGCTGTCATTCAATGGTAATAAAATCATAACTACATCAGGTGGTGGTGCTTTACTCAGTGATGATGAAGAGCTGATAAAAAAAGCACGGTTTTTAGCAACTCAAGCTCGTGATGATGCTCCGCATTATGAACATTCACATATCGGCTATAACTATCGCATGAGTAATATCGTGGCGGGCATCGGCCGCGGTCAGATGAAAGTGTTGGACGTCCGGGTGGCGCAGAGGAGGGCGGTGCATGAGCGGTATTTTGAGGAGTTAGGAGCAACATGGCTGGAATTAGAGAGAATTCAGAATTCAGAATACAGAATTCTGAATTCTTCTAAATCAGACATCTATTTTTTAAAGGAACCGAAAGGTTATTTCAGCAATCGGTGGTTGACAACGGTTATCGTTAATCCCGAAGAGACGAGTGGAGTTACACGAGAGGATATTCGTCATGCATTAGAGGCGGAAAATATTGAAGCCCGGCCTTTATGGAAGCCCATGCACATGCAGCCGGTTTTTCAAGAATATGACTCCTACACAAGTGGGCTGTCTGAATGGCTATTTGAAAATGGATTATGCCTCCCTTCAGGTTCAAATATGTCAGACAAAGATGTGAATAGGGTATTGACTGTGATTAAGGATTGTTGAAAAGTTGAAGAGAAGTAATAGCAAATTTGTACTCTATTATTAAGAGATAAAATTAATAATATTAATTCTTTTTAATAAACAGGCCATTGCTTGTATATGATTTGTTCAAGAGAAGATTTTGATTACATTTCACGTCCAAAAAGTCACTTATATAGGGTTAGTGATAAAAGGTTTTATTAGTACAAAATACAATATGTGGGGTACATTATTGTAGGGAGATTTTATAATTTATTGAGGTATTTATGGTTTCTTATCTGGTTGAAAAGAGGTATTGGTTAAAAATTTACAGTGATTGCATATTTTGGGGATTAATGACAATTCCCGCGTTTTGGCTTCGTCTTGAAGGAGATATTGTTAATCACTGGCCCACCATAGTTGCGATTATCTTCGCGACTGCTCCGTTAAAATTCTTAGCTATTTATGTGTTTGGCCATCACAGGCGATCCTGGCAATACTCAAGCATACAGGATTTATTAAGCCTGATGAAATCTGTAACAGCGGTTACCATCGTATATTTTCTTGCCTCCTTAGTTGTTAGAGAGCAGGTGCTGCTTCCGCTTAGCATTCCTTTAATTGAGGGAATGCTCGCTTTTCTGATTCTTGGCAGTAGCCGGTTTTTGGTTCGCATATTTTTTAAGGAAAATTTTTATCAGTCTAAAAAACCACAACAAAAAAGAGTACTAATTGCCGGTGCGGGCGATGTGGGTGTTATGATAGCCCGTGAGATGTTACGTCGGCCTGAAGCCGGTTTGTTACCTGTTGCTTTTTTGGATGATGCTGCTCACAAGTGGAACCAAAAAGTAATGGGAATTCCCGTTGCCGGACGTATTTCGCAAATGTGTTCAGTAGCAGAAAAATATCGTGCTGAAGAAGTTATTATCGCTATTTCCGCTGAAGGGGGGAATGTGATCCGGCGAATTGTGGAAAGTGCAAGAGATTGTAACCTGCCAAGCAAAATAATTCCGCCTATTACTGATTTAATAAGTGGCAAAATCGAAATTAACCAGTTACGTAAGTAGATGTGGAAGATTTGCTGCGTCGGAAACCCGTTGAACTGGATACGGCAAAGATCGAAGCTTATATCAGGAACCGGCGGGTAATGGTTACAGGAGCAGGTGGATCTATTGGGTCTGAAATTGTACGCCAGATATCGCGTTTTAACCCGGAAAGCATAATTTTATTAGGCAGGGGTGAAAATAGTATTTATCACATTGTTCGCGAGATGAAATCCGATTTTCGGAAAATTCCAATACATATAAAAATTGCTGATGTTCGTGATATCAGTACTATGGAAAAGATTTTTGAGGAAATACATCCTGAAGTGATTTTCCATGCAGCTGCCCATAAACATGTTCCGTTAATGGAAAGTAATCCCTCACAGGCGGTTTTTAATAATATTGGCGGGACACGCAATCTCGTAAATCTTGCTTTAGAACACGATGTAAAATATTTCGTGAACATATCTACCGATAAAGCGGTGAATCCAACTTCTGTAATGGGAGCGAGTAAACGCATCGCTGAATATTTGGTAGAAGAAGCCTCTCACAAAGCAAGTGATGATCAGATATTTGTATCCGTACGTTTTGGAAATGTATTAGGCAGCCGTGGTTCGGTGATTCCTGTTTTCCGTGACCAGATTA
>JBBDNN010000040.1:0-25042 GCA_040877545.1 Balneolaceae bacterium | reverse complement strand
AAATCACAGGTGTCCTGAAAGATTTTCACTACCAATCGATGCATCAAGAAATAGCTCCGATCATTATTGGCTATTGGGCAAATCCCATACGTGTGATTGACTTTTTTTCAATAAAAATAGCGGGTAACAATTTGCAGGAGATTATTGGAGGGATCAAAGAAGTTCATGAACAATTCGATACTGAGACGGCAATGGAATATCGATTCCTGGATCAGCAGATCGAGCAGAGATATCAAACCGAAATTCGTGCCGGCCATCTGTTTGGCATCACTGGGGGAGTTACTATTTTTATCGCTTGTATGGGATTGTTTGGCCTTGCATTGTTAGCCACCGAAACGCGGATGAGAGAAGTAGGTATCCGTAAAGTTTTAGGAGCTTCCGTCCCGGAAATTTTAATACTGCTCACTACCGATTTCGTAAAACTTGTGGCAATTGCATTCCTCATAGCAGTTCCCCTGGGATGGATAGTGATGAATAACTGGTTGAATCGTTTCGCTTATCATACTGAGCTTAGTATAGGCCTGTTTGCCATAGCGGGAGGATTTGCACTATTACTGAGTGTCGCCACTATCAGTTGGCAGGCAATCCGTGCGGCTGCTGCAAACCCTGTAAATAGTTTAAAAAATGAATAATCACGTGCGAATGTGTTTACGTGTTAACGAACAGCACGTAAACACTTTCACACAGAAACACATTACCCTATGCTAAAGAACTACCTCAAAATTGCTTTTCGAAATCTTAGAAAAAACCCTGGATACTCTTCTATTAACATCATAGGCCTGGGTATCGGACTAAGCTGCTTCATAATAATCATGGCGTATATTCGCTATGAAGTCAATTTTGATCAATTTCATGAAAAGGCGGACAGAACCTATCGGGTTGCCGTGCAACAGCCGGAGAATCTTCATCTCGGTACCAATCATTTTGCCATTACACCCGCACCGCTGGAGAACGCAATAGTTAATGATTTTCCAGAAGTAGAAACGGCCACCACCATTGCAAAGAGCAGTCTCCATCTATCGGTTGAAGACCAGGCGTTCAATGAAAACGGCATCATTGCTTCTCCTTCTTTTTTTAATGTTTTCACGTTTCCGTTGTTGGAAGGAGATCCTCAAACTGCACTTACTTCCCCAAACTCTATTGTACTTACCAAAGCTTTGGCAAATAAAATGTTTGGCGATGAAGCCCCGATGGGTAGGACCATTACAAGAAAGGATGGTATCGAATTTACCGTCACCGGCATCATTGAAAAAGTACCTGAAAATTCCCATGTCTTCTTCGACTTTATTACTCCTGCAAGCTCTAACGAACGCTATGCCCAAAATGTTGAGGAATGGAGAAACAGCGGATGGTTCACTTATATTGTACTAAAAGAAGGTACAAATGCTACCCATCTGCAGGCCAAATTTCCAGAGTTTATTGCAAAGTATTCTTCAACCAACCATAGATACTATTTGCAGCCATTAACAGATATCCATTTACGATCTGATATCAATTTTGAACTATCTTCCAATAACAACATTATATACATATACCTTTTTGCAGGAATCGCGATACTGGTGCTTTTACTTGCCGCAATTAACTATATGAATCTTGCGGTGGCACAATCTATTAAGCGTGCTAAAGAAGTGGGTCTCCGGAAAGTAATTGGAGCCCATCGTGGGCAATTAATCGCTCAGTTTTTAAGTGAATCCATGCTTTCAGCTTTTCTGGCACTATTAGTGGCCTTGGTTTTATCCGACCTGGCCCTACCGATATTTGACGAACTGGTTGAACGTCCTTTGAGTCTCGCCTTTCTTAAGGATCCAACATACCTTGCGTTAATTTTGGGAAGTACGCTGATTTCCGGGTTAATTGCTGGAAGCTATCCTGCCTTTTTTATAACTCGCTTACAACCTAATAAAGCCCTAAAAGGTATGCAGAAAAAAGGAAGCGATCACTTCAATCTTAGAAACGTATTGATTGTAGGACAGTTTGCCGCTTCTATTATACTTGTCGTTGGAAGCATAGTGATCTACCAGCAAATGCAATATGTCCAAACAACTGATATGGGATACGATCGAGAACACATCCTCACCCTTAGTATTCAAGATCAACAAATAGATCAAAAAATTGACCTCATCAGGCAAGAACTGCTACAACATCCTGGCATTGATGAGGTTTCGGCATCATTTCAACTTCCAAATAGTATAGATGCACAAACTGTGATACAAGGTTGGGAAGGAAGTGCTGATTCTGAACAGGAACAGCCAATATATATCACTGGGGCAGATTACAATTATATAGATTTGTATGATATGGAAATACTTTCGGGACGAAACTTTTCAAAAGATATTTCTTCAGATACTACCTCAGGAACTTACCTGATCAACGAAACTGCCGCAAAATCGTTGGGCTGGGGCATAGATTCTGCCGTTGGTAAATCTATTTCTGCATGGGGAGGTAAAGGCACCGTTGTTGGTGTAGTCAAGGATTTTCATATGCATTCCCTCCATATGCAAATAGAGCCTTTGACGATATTTTTGGAGCCCAACCAATTCGATTTTATTTCGCTAAAGTTGCAGCCCAATAATTTATCTGAAACAGTAAATCATGTTACTAAAACCCTTACAAATTTCAGTGGATATCCGGTTTCCTATTCTTTTCTGGATGATGTTTTCGATGACCAGTATAAGTCTGAAAATAAGTTAAATGAGATAGTTACTTATTTCACTCTGTTGGCATTATTTATTGCTGCAATAGGACTCTTTGGTTTAGCTGCTTATTCAGCAGAGCAACGCACCAAAGAAATCGGGATCCGAAAAGTGTTGGGAGCTTCTGTTGCTAATATAATAGCATTGCTATCCAGTGATTTTATAAAACTGGTAATCATTGGATTTGTCATTGCCATACCACTTGCCTGGTACGCCATGATCCAATGGCTGGCAGATTTTGCCTACCGAATTGAAATTGGTCCGGGAATATTTGTACTGGCAGGAAGTGCTGCTTTGATCATCGCCCTGCTGACGGTAAGCTGGCAATCCATAAAAGCAGCGATTGCAAACCCTGTAAATAGTTTAAAAAGTGAATAATCAAGTGCGAATGTGTTTACGTGTTAACGAGGGGGCACGTAAACACTTTAACACGTAAACACATTGAATCATGCTAAAAAACTACTTAAAAATCGCCTTCAGGAATTTATTTAAACACAAAGTTTATTCCTTCATAAACATTTTCGGATTGGCTGTGGGTATTGCCTGCTGCATTCTCATCGGCCTGTATGTATATAATGAGTGGAGCTTTGACAAATTCCATTCAAATTCCGACCGGCTCTATCGTACGTGGGTTTATGAAAGCTATGATAACGGGGAAGAGTTTTTAAATGTCTCAACGCCGATAATTTTGGGGCCTACACTAGAGAATAATATTCCTGAAATCGAGCAGGTCAGCCGGATTTACAGTTTCAGCACTCCGCTGCAAACAGAGGAAAATGATGAAGCACTTTTTGCGGCTGTTCATATGGTTGATCCGGCTTTTCTCACCATGTTTGATTTTAAATTATTGAAAGGAAATCGTATCTCTGTACTTGATAACCCACAGTCTGTAGTGCTTACTACCGAAGCTGCTTCTTTTTATTTCGGGAATGATGATCCTATTAATCAAATAATTGATCTCCAGGTTGGAAGTGAAACCAGGCAGTTTGTAGTGGCGGGTGTGGTTGAAAATACCCCGAATAATTCCAGCCACGATTTTGACATCTTAATCTCATATTCAAATGCCCCAAGTTTGTTCAGCGAAAATGCCCAAAAAAGCTGGTTTAACATTTATGGGGAAACGTATGTAATGTTGAATGAGGGTGTAGAAGCTGAAGAACTGGATTCCAAATTTACCGCTATGATGCAGCAGGTGCTTGGAGACCGGTATGAAGAAAGTAACTACCAGGTTGGCCTTCAACCCCTCACTGACATTCACCTAAATACAGAATTTAACCAGGGAATTGCTGCCGTCAGTGATCCGGTTTATTCTTATATCCTGTCCGCTATAGCTTTTCTGATTCTCGCCATCGCCTGCATCAATTTCATGACCCTCTCCATCAGCCGATCCACTGCGCGGGCTAAAGAAGTGGGCATTCGAAAAACCATAGGAGCTGTTCGCCAGCATTTGATGTACCAATTTTGGGGTGAAGCATTTCTCATGACGGTTCTGTCTCTGGGATTAGCTTTGTGCATGGCTGAATTCTTCCTGCCGCTTTTCAATGAGCTGTCGGGCACTACCCTTGATCTTCAGTTTACAGCAGAAGTCGCAATGATAATGTTGGTAACCGCAATTTTTATCAGCCTTATTGCAGGGGTGTATCCGGCTTTGATTTTATCAGGTTTTCGTCCTGTTGATGTGTTAAAGGGGCAGTTCAGGATGTCTGGCGATAAAAGCCTGTTCCGCCAGAGCATGGTGGTTTTCCAGTTCACGCTATCAATAATTATGATTGCCGGAACTTTGATAGTAAGAGAACAACTGGACTTTGTGCGCTCCAAAGATCTGGGTTATGAAAAGGAACAGGTTATGGTTCTTCAATCGGGATTTTCTTCCAGTCCTCAGAATTCACTTACACAAGTAATGGAAAGCAGTTATCAACGAAAAGAGTTACTTGAAATGGAAACTGCATCCATTTCCGGCATCTCAGAAATCAGTGTCTCTGCATTTACTCCTGTTCAGGTGGGTGGCTGGTTTAATGCTTCGTTTCATGATAATCAAGAACAGCGCCACGATTTCCATTTTAATATTGTGGATGAAGATTTCCTGCAAACACTGGATATAGAAATCATTCAGGGACGGAATTTCAGCGATGAAAATCCCTCCGATAAGGAACGGGCTATTATAGTTAATGAAGCCCTGGTAGAACATTACGGGTGGGATAATCCGCTCGGAGAACGTTTGCCGGGTGCGAATTTTGACGATCATGTTATTATAGGGGTGATCAACAATTTTCATTTTGAATCTCTTTATACGCCTATTGAACCTTTGGCTTTATCAGTAAAACCGGCACTGATGTTTAGTGGTATAGAGAATATAACCATATCAGATTCACCTGCTCCCAGGTATACATTTAAAATTAATTCTACAAATCTACCCCAAACCATGGATCAGCTGAAAGAGGTGTGGGCAAAAATAGCACCCGGCACAACTTTCGATTTTACTTTTGTTGATGATGCCCTCGATCGTCAATACCGGCAAGAAGAAAGACTCAGCCAGATTGTAACTTTTGGTTCTGTTTTAACTATCCTGATAGCCTGCCTTGGTCTTTTCGGGTTGGCTTCGCTGATGGTGGTAAGAAGAACCAAAGAAATTGGCATTCGAAAAACACTGGGAGCCTCAGTTGGTGGGATTCTGTTTTTAGTAAATAAAGAATTTACCAAGCTGGTTCTTATTGCGTTTTTGATTGCAGCCCCCCTCACCTGGTTTTTGATGAAAAGATGGCTTCAGGATTTTGTCTACAGAGCTGAAATTGGAATCGGGATTTTTATATTAGCCGGTTTAATTGCCATTCTGCTTGCCTGGTGCACCGTCAGTTACCAATCAGTAAAAGCCACCCTTATTAATCCTGTTGATAGTTTGAAGAGTGAATGATTATTTCTGTCAGACTTTCAGCTTATCCAATAGAGGGCAAGAGAAATGTATGTAAGAAAAAAAGGAGTGTAGTTATCTGCACTCCTTTTGTGTTTTATAAAACATTATTTTTATATACAATAAGAAGAGCTTTTAATATACAGCTAATTATTTAAGAGTGTGTGGCTTGCAAGAGGTTAACGAGCCAGCCACTGGCTTGTAACAGTGCCATAATTCGCTGAGAAAATAAAATCGTTGAAAATCGGAGTACAATATGAAATACTTCTTTACTGGATGTATGTCAATGATGCATACAGCCAAATATGTTTATCAGGATAGTTCGCTTTCTATTGTATGGATACCACATGTTTCAAAATTTTATTTTGAATTAGAGAATAAGACCAATCATTCAATGAAAGTTGTATGGGATGAAGCAGCATTTGTAGATCCTAACGGAAGGAGTATGCGTGTGATGCATTCAGGAGTAAAATATTCAGACCGAGAAAACTCACAACCTTCAAGTATAGTTGTTCGTGGAGGAAGTTTATCTGACCTTGTATTTCCTACAGATTATGTCAGTTATGCTTCAGGCCAATATGGAGGATGGAGAGAAAGGGGGGATATTTGAGCCATACACTTCCTACACTATAAATTCACTAAAAACGGCACCCGAAAATATTGGTAAAAAAGTGCAAGTACTATTGCCAATTGAGATTCAAGGGAATATTAATGAGTACCTATTTGCTTTTGTAGTGGATGATGTTGAATTACCTAAGGTAGCAAATTGAGAAACATGATTAGCTATGAAAAGTTAAAAATGCTCAAGCTATTAATTCTGATCTTATTATTTTCTACTTCAAAAGTTAATCCTCAGAATTTAAAGCAGAATTATATATCAGATAAAGGTTATGTGGGAATAGCTTATTTATCAAAGCAAGCTACACCTAATTGGGGTTTTCTTGGTGGTTGGACACGTTATTACTCAAAATAAAATGTCTCCTTTCTTTTAGAGGGTTCATTAGATCTACATGTTGATTCTAATACTACAGGGAGCAGTTCTCGTTATTATTATGATCAGCTATCAAATGGCCAGACTAGGTGTCGAGATAGGCAAACTGGACAGTTTGCAAAAACTAGTCTATGCGAATCATCTACTGAATACAGTACTGAAGCATCTGTGAGATTATCAGGTCTAATAAATTATCATTTAACCTTGAGTGAAAGTGTAGATTTCACAGCCGGAGTAGGTTATTTGATTTCCAATGTATCAACACCAATACTTTCTATAGGATTAAGACCGGCTCCAAAAAAAACAGGAATGGCAGGTAGTCTTGGTTTTGGAAAAGACTATTTTTATCTGGGATGTGTTTGGTTATTTTAAAAATAGATATCATTTCCCCTCTTTCTTCTTCTTCCTATCTTGCTTCTTAAGCTCTTCAATATTTAGTAGAGGTAAGGGAGTGTTTGAAATGAAAGAATTTTCAGTTTTTGTAAATAATACACCCCTTGTAGTGGAATATGCTACAGAAACTAAATTCATCCTTAAATCAAATGGTAAGGCATCAATTTTTTGCTTGCATTCTATATCAAATATAGTTTCTGTAATCAATTTACAATAACTTGTTTTTGCTTCAGAAGATTTTTTCGCGCTAACCTCAATTTTGACATTAAATTTAGCTGAAGTGTTAAAATATTTTCTTGAAATAGTAACATTATAGCCAAAATTTTCAGGCTCTTTTTTTGGAATTTTTGAATTAAAAGATTCAATTTTGAAGCTGGATAAACCAAAAGTGATCTTTATATCTGCTTTTTGATTTTTTGACATTTCTAGCAATCTCCAACTACATTTAGATTAAATAAACGCCCATAAGCTTTAGCTTTACTTGTTCTCTTGGGGTATAATATTTCCTTGGTGTATAAATTATTAATGTCCATGTAGCCACTAGAGCCTTCTAAATAGAAATTAAACTCAGAAACATCATTTACTAAAATGAAATCTGATTTAATTTTGTAAGCTTTATTTAATGATTCTTGACTAATCTTAAAATAATCAGCGAGTTTTCTTACTATGTTTTTTGAAATATATTTTTTATAGTTTATTATTTCTGAAACAAAACTAGTACCAACATTGCATATTTTTGCAATATCTTTTTGCTTCAATCCATGATCATCCATAAGAGAAACTAATAATTTAACGGGATCATATTCTCCATCATTAAATTTTTCTTGATCCCATGTTTCTATTAAGAGAGTAAGTAATTCAATGTGATCAATTTTATCTGTATTTTCATTTTCATTAAACAAAAAGTCTTTTAGGATATCACAATATCTATCATATTGTTCTTGAGTTTTAATTTTGGTGTATTCTAGATTTTTCATTAAGTCTCCTATTTTAAAAATCCCAAACAGTATATTGTGTAGGGTGCGAACTATTAGCGCATAATTTATTATACTCTTCGTGAGTGCCAATCCAGCATAGGTACAATGCCACCCATGAATCTTTTATGTCTGTAACAAATTTGTATTGGCATATTACTCGATATTGATTTCCTCTTAAATCGAAAATCACTCTGTCATTTCCAATTATATCAGCATTAGAAAATGTGTTTTTAATATCATTTGGATGATTCCAATCTGCAACTTTTAATTTTTTTATAAAGTCATCAAAAGAATCTTCACTACCAGTCAACTTCTTTGACTTTTCACGTAAATTAGATTGTTTTATAAATGAGATTCTCATATGATAACAATATTCAATTAAAAAAGTTCACAAAATGCGAACTTTAATAGTAGCTCCATCTGAATGAATGAATTAATTCTATAAATAAATATTATACAATAGCTTAAAGTATAATTAATTGGTTTCCTGCAAAAGGAACTTACACAAATTTTATTAAAATTAGCTTATAAGTTTGAACGGAGGTGAATAACTTGAGCGTTTATTATACCTATATTATACCCATACAACAAACCCTTGTAAATCATAGCCTTACAAGGCTTATAAGTACACCCGACAAGATTCGAACTTGTAACCGCCTGATTCGTAGTCAGGTTTTATTGTTTTCCGAGCATTTCCGAAGTATTCCGAGTAAGTCTATTAAACAGATATAAATTAGAGGTTTACAGTATATAAATATTCCGTATACTTACGGGTGTTTACAAGCCAAGCCAGGTATTCTGTTACCCAAATGTTACCCAAATTGCGATTTGGGTAACAGGCTAATTCTTAAATCTCTAACCAATATTCAAATGCCAGGAAAGAAACTTACTCATCGATTTGTCAAAGGATTACAGCCACCGAAAAAACCAATAGAATATTATGATGAAAACGAATCTGGTTTGATATTGAGGTTATCCGAGACCGGTTCAAAAACCTTTGCATACCGGTATCGTTTTTCGGGAGAAACGAGGCGGTTTACAATAGGTAAATTTCCCGAGGTCAGTCTTTCGGATGCAAGAGCAAAGATTAGAGAGCTAAAAGTTAGAATTAATGATGGCATTGATCCGCAAGCAGAAAAAAAGAAACGCCGGTATAAGCCAAAAGAACTCACCTTTAAAGAATTGGCTGATATTTTTTCCAAACAACACTTGCCAACATTAGCTGCAAGTACTCGAAAAGAATACCAGCGTCAGATAGATTCGGAACTATTAGGCAAGCATAAATGGGGTGACCTTAGAGTTTCGGAATTTACTAGTCAGCATGTGCGGGAAGTTCTCAATTACAAAGCATATAAAGAGGGCGCTTTCACTTCTGCTAATCGCATTAGATCAATTATTTCTAAGATCTTTGCATTTGGATTAAAGAATGTGGGAATTAAACTCGAAACGAATCCAGTAGAAAATACACCTGTCTTTGAACAAGGGGAAAATGTAAGGGATCGGTTTTATAGTGAAGATGAAATAAAAGAATTATGGGAGTTTTGGGAAACAAAGCCGGAACCAATTCAATCTTACTACAAAGTATTGCTACTTACGGGACAACGAAAAAGAGAAACAATGCTCATGGAGTGGTCAGAAATAAATTGGAATAAAGCTTGTAAACGAATTAAGATTGGCCCGGATGGAAGACCACAGCAAGAGGCTTTCCTTGCAGATATTTGGACGATACCAAAAGAAAAAGCAAAGAATGGTCTGGAAACAGATGTTCCCCTATCAGATATGGTTAAAGAAATTGTGAAAAAGTTAAAGCCAATTACAGGTAAAAGTAAATGGGTTTTTGAGTCAACGCGAATTGAAGGACAGCCTTTGAGTAGTGTAAAAAAAACGACTGAAAAAATACAAGAAGAAACATCGGTTTCAGATTTTCAGCTTCACGACCTTAGGCGAACTCTTGCTACAAATTTAGAAGAAAACCTTGTTGATCAAATTGTCATACAAAAAATATTGAATCATCAAGTTGAAGGAGTTACGGGAAAGCATTACCAGTGGTATAACTATAACGACAAAAAACTTGAAGCACTAAATCGATGGAGCTGGCGGGTTAAGAGCATAGTTTCTGCCGAAAAAACAAAAGCTAAAATTCATAAACTTGGATAAAGAGAAAGTTATGCATTTGATTAATCGAGACATAATACAAGAGCGTTATAATTATTATGTGCAATACTATAATGAGTCAAAGAATCCCTTAACAGCTTCTGCTGAATTAATAACAATAAAAGAAGGACTTCAGCAGAGATTCGAAGAGTCAAAAGAAAATGTCGGTTTATATATTGATGATATTAGATTCTATTTGGGAGAAATTTACGACTCGACTATCTCATCAGATGGGAATAAAATAGGAAAAGTACTTGCTACTAATCACATTGATATGATTGAAAATATAGTAAATCATATTAAATGGGAGGTACATAATTTTTTTCATATTTCTCGTTCTGAAGACTTTATCAATTATAATTTTCAACAGATTAAAGAGGTTTTGTCGGCTTCCCCAAAAAATGGGCAAGAGAAAAAATCTATAGAAGCCTTGAAGGCTATAGTTCGAATTGGAGAAAAATATGAACAAACCTATTACCATCTAAGAGGGATAAAGGCAGTCCTTGATAAAATTATTGACAAGAACTACCCTACTGATCTAAAGGATTTTAATGATCTGGAAAAACAGGAAAAGAAAGAGATCATTGAAGATATAAGCTCAGGTGCACCACCCAAAGAAGAGGTGCCCCAAGAAAAAATTGAAGAAATAGTTAAAGAATGTATTAAGGACAGGTCAAATAAAAGATTTATACATCAATCCGGTCGTTATAAAGGCAAGGCTAACCAAAGCCAAATATTTGAAATTATTAAATCAACTTATCCCATAATGGTAAATGAATCAGATTCATATACAGACAAAGGGGTTAGAAAGCGAACCATTATCAGAAGAATAATAAAAGCACTTCCAGATGATATGACATAATTAATTATGTCAATGACATTATATTATGTCGTTAACAGGTTCCGAGCAATTCTCTTAAACTGTGGTCAGTAACTAACAAGAACAAATAAATCTACTGACCATATGGAAAAATTAATAAGACCCCAAGCCCTTGCTGAAAAATTAGGTATAGGCCTTTCTACTCTTTACGACAGAATGAAGGAACCTGACTTTCCTCGAAAAGTTCAGATTTCAAAAAATGCAGTTGGCTTCCGTGAATCAGAAATTATGGAATGGATAGATTCTAATACTGAATTAAAAATCACAGAAGACTAGCCATATATGTGACGGCTACTCCTTCACTGATAGAATAGTATTGCCTAGAGAATCTTTGAAGTACCTTTGATGGTAATACTGTTATCCTAGGTTCCAACTACAAGAGCTTTTCGGCCTAATTTGCTAACCACCCCAAACTATCACAGGGATTCGGGCACTTACTCCGAATCCCTTCATTAAAATCTTTTCTAAAGACGATGGAAAAAGTATATCCACTAAACAACACTAATAAACATAACATCGACTTAAAAAATGCGATTCACTATCTGCCCCCAGAATTTGATTTGGATATTATCTGCAAAGCAATGAAAGCTGTATATGATGTAGAAGGAAAAAATTTAGCTATAAAATGGATCTTTGATAGTAAAAATACACCACCTTCGAATTTCGATTTATATTGGGATGATTTAAAACTAACACCTTATCAAAAGCACGATTTCGATAAATATTTAAATGATCACATTTATTCAGTTGCTAAGAAAACTGGTTGGATTCCAAAAGCTCTTAGAAAGGGGAAACAAATAAAAAAACCACCGTCCAAACTGAAACAGGCTGAGATTGGGAGAGAGCTTAAAACGGGTGAACAGTTAGATCATAAACTTAGGCAAATAAAAGAAATTAACTTATCTGATGAGCAAAAGAGTTTTATCCCCCCACAAGTAATCAATAAAGAAGGTGCCTGTTACTTCCATCCATACATGAAGAAAGACGATATTCCAGAAGACGAAGAAGATTACCTTGAGAAACTGGATAAGATCGTTGACTGTGAGGTTCATGTTGAAGAGGCTGTAGAATATATAATTGAACAAAAAGGCCGTAGAGAGGATGATATTGAAGTTCGCTATAGACTTTTTCTTACAAACAGACGCGATAAACACGTTCATACGGAAGCTTCTTTTGAAGAACTCACTACAAAAATCCGTTTTTCAAGCTTTTTAGTCTCTAAAGGATTTGTCAAATTTTCCGGGAAAGGCTGGCATTTTGATAAATTCCATGAGTTTCTCATTAACGAACAAGAATATCCTACTGTTAAAAATCTCAATAGTTGGGGCGAATATAAACCTGGCGAATTTCTCTTTGAAAATGGCATTTATGACGTAAAGCAGAATGTTTTTTATCCTGCAGACGATCAATATCGAATTAAAAAAGGAAAACACTTCTACATTAGCCCTTCAGGTAGTGATAGTATACGGCCACCGGTTTTTTCTGAACCTAATGATGACTCTCCTTCCTTTCTGGCAGAAAAATTTAGCTTGTGGGAATCCTTTAATGGTATGCTGAATGTCAGAGTAACACTGGGATTTGCCGTAGCGTGTATTTTTAGCAGAGAAATCATTGAGAATGATGATGGTTTCCCTCTTCTATTCAAGTTTGGGGAGCGAGGGACAGGAAAAAGTTCAAGTATGGAATGGTTTATGTCTTTATTCGGCTATCGCCATGGAAACAGGCAAGCCATATCAAAGCAAACTACTATTAAGGGACTTAAAAGAAACATGACCTTGCCTACAGTCTTTCCATTTTTTCTGGATGATTATCGAGATCATGAAAAAAACAACCAGGTTCCGGATATGACAAGTTCGTTCCTGCAGTGGTATCATCGAATAGGAAATTCTATGGCAAGTAAAACCACAGATAACCAGACAGTTGATACCCGTATGAAAGCCAGTGTAGTTATAACTGGAAATGATAAGCCAACGGATCATGCGGCAATTAGTAGAATGATTATCTTAAACTATACAAAATTTCTAAAGGGTTCAGAGCTTGAAAAAATACCTGAAATTAGCAGCCACACATCTCGCTTCTCTGAATTCATTGGGTTGATCTTTCAATCCTATAGTCATATTCATGACTTTTTTATGTCAACTTTAAAAAAGAATAAAAAATATTTAGCTGATGCAGGTTTCCAGGGAAGAACAGTATACAATTGGGCCTATGTAATAACCGGAATTGAATGTATTCCGCAACTATTACCGGACTTTTCCCATTGGCCAGATGAATTTGAAGCGCTTAGAAATGAAATTTGCGATGCAATTAAAAAAGAAGAGAACTTGCAGAAGGAAACCAATCCGGTTCATGAGTTTTTTGACAGCCTGGAACATTATGCAACACAAAGATTTGACTCAGCTTCAGAATTTAATGATAAATATTTTTGGCTGGATCATCGCCATTTCAAATTTAAAGGTGCCGAAGAACACAAAGCCCCAAATGGTGAAATTTATCAAGGCCCCGTTTTATATCTTCATCTCAAACGGTCATGGCATGCTCTTCTTGACGCTAAAGCCGAAATAACACGGCAAACTTCATTAAATACTATTGACACTTACCTTCAAAACAGTAGTTATTTTTTAAATAAAAGTGTGCAGGTTCTATTAACAAAATCTATAGGTGACCACACCGAAAGTAATGTGAGATGCCATGTATTAAATTTTGAAAAACTAAAGGAGCATGAAATGCTTACTGAACTTATTGATAAAGCCAAGGAGTATGATCAAAATAGATTGGGACGAATAAAGAACTTTTAATGCTAATGTGCTAAATCAATGCTTGAAATCATTTTTAAATGCTATTAAACACATCTTTAGTGCAAAAGAACTAACTGCTAAAGTCTGCTAAACACTGCTAACAGGTGCTAAAATCTTAGCAGTGTTTAGCACTAATAAGCAGGATTTAAAAATAGCTGCTAATAAAAATATCCCTTCTTACAACCTTGAAAGGGATGATACATTCAACTTTAGCAGAAAGTAGCAGCTTAGCAGTCACATTTTATTTTTAATATTTTTTACTCCTAAACCCTTACACTTATCTATTATGGAATCATCAAACTCAATACCCCAACAATATAAAGACGAAGATTTACTCACCAAGATGGAATGCTGTCGGGTATTCTGCCAGGAATTAAGAATTGGCAAGGATACCTATTATAAAAACTACCATAAGATGATAAAGTTTAAATCCTATGGAAATAATAATACAGTAAATAGAATTCCCTACAAATATGTGATGCATTTCATAAATACTATTCGGGGTACCGCTTCTCCTGAAGATCCAGCCGCAAGTGATATACTTAATTTTATCAACTTTGCAGTTGAAGAAATCTGATACACGTAGAAATATTCGAAAAAAAACTCCATATTGATGGAAATGCTAGAAAAAGCAGAAATAATCATACAAAAAGCATTTGCTACTAAGACAGACAAAGCTGGAAAAGCATATATCGGTCATTTATATCGGGTAAGAGAAGTTGTTAAGAAAGAAGGAGTCGATGAAGAGCAACAGTGTATTGCTTTGCTCCACGATTTACTCGAAGATTGTCCGGAATGGAATGCAGAGCGATTGGCAGCTGCACACTTTTCCTCTCGTGTGATTCAGGGAGTAGAGGCGCTCACAAAATCAGATAACGAGCAATATTCAGATTATTTGTTGCGAGTAGCAAGGAATAAAGATGCACTTAAGGTTAAACTGGCAGACCTGCAGGATAATATGAATATGGAGAGGCTGAGAAAGATCACAAAAGCAGATATGAATCGACAAAAGAAGTATGAAAATGCCTGGCGCATCTTACAATCGTTGTTAAGGAAGTAATTTATCTGATTCTTTCTAAAATTTTCTACTTTCTTCTGTAGTATTCGCATGTATTCTAAGATCATAAGTTTGCATTTTTGTGCAAATTCTTCACATTCGTTCCTTTTTCTTCTAAATCCTTCTATCGCTTTCCGATCATTTCTATTTCCAGTGGATTTTTGGGGGATTTTGCCATGCTTTTCAGTTGTGAAGCACCGAAAAGAGGCTGAAATACAGAATTTCAAGAGATTCCCAGGAAAAGTGACAACATATTCCCGCTAATAAAGCATATCATGAAGAAAAAAAGCAGAAAAACATGTGTTTTTCATGAAATTTTCTGGTTTAAAGCATTGATATCCTATAAAAAGAGGTACTAAATATCAGAAAATAGGCAGTATCCGATCGTTAAAGATGCGTTATTAAAGCAAATATCTGTTTTTTAAACAAATTCCGGATCAAATTTACCTGGAAATATTTAAGAATAGTTAAAAACGAAGCTCTTTGGTTCAATTGGAGATGTCAATCTCTATATATGAGTTAAAAACCTGAAAAATTGCAGTATTTCAGAGTATTTCATCAATGTAAGAGGTGAAAAAACGCTCACAATTTCTGTTTTTTGAGGGTACGATGCCTTGTTATTTGCCAATTTTTCAAGTTTATTAGCCAAAAAGATGGGAGGGCGATACCCCAACTGTTTTGAATAACATGAAAAAGCTGATTTTTCATGTTTTTATACAAAACAATTACTACTTAGAGCCCATTTTTCTGTTTTTTTATGAAAAGATTATAAAAAGACCACCTTTTTGAAAATTTGATCAAATTTTCCTATAAAAATTTAAGAATAGTTAGAAAATCGAAGCTCTTTGGTTCAATTGGGGCTGTCTATTTTTATATAATGAGTTAAAAACCTGAAAAATTGCAGTATTTCAAGGTATTTCATCAATGTAAAAGGTGAAAAAAAGCTCACAATTTCTGTTTTTTGAGGGTACGATGTCTTTTTATTTGCCAATTTTTCAAGTTTTTTAGCCAAAGAGAAGGCAATGCGATAAACCAACTTGGTTTGAATAACACAAAAAAAACTGATTTTTTAAATTTTTACTAAAACAGAACAAACTGGTTCAGAAAACCCTGAAAATTCAGAAAAATTCGAATTTTCCTAAAGACTATCTCTATCATCCAGCAGTTTTTATATGCCAAAATGCGGCATATTCCTGATTTTTGAGCCTAAAAAGACGAAAAAGCCACCAATAATCAGGAAATCGACCCCATACCGCTTTTTATCGCCATGTTTGTATTAAACTCCCTCCTTTTTTCTGTTTTTTACGGGTGACGATGCTATTGAATATCTGCATTTCGATGAAAAAACCTGTTATTTGATTGCATTGTGAAAGCAGATGCACCTCATGGCAGCATAAATAGGCGCAGTAACCCAGGAAAAATCAGAAGAATTGCCACTTTGTCTCCCTTGTATGAGGTCAAAACGCTGAATTTTTGTGGTTTTTAAACTCGAAAAAGACTAAAAACCTGATTATTTAATGAATTATGGAGCAAATGCCAACTTGGCTGATTGCAGAAATCTAAATTTATCTGGTTTTTAGTGACTTTTGAGACTATTAATGTTGTGAGATAGCTTCATTAATCTGAAAATTGAACCCCCATTCCTCTTTTATTCTGACCTGGTGGATGGTAAACTTCCACCAATTTTCTGTTTTTAGCAGTTGACGTGGCTATTGAATTACTGCTTTCACAGACATATGCTAAAAACCTGTTATTTGCTTGAATCATAGAATCAGATACTGTTCATGGCACCATAAACTGGGGCAGAAAATCTAAAAAATAAATAGAAATTTGATTTTTCCTAATGATTTTCCATATCCATTTATATATGCTGAAATGCTGCATTTTTTTTTTAAATCTTATGCACACTAAATTTTTGATTATTGGTTTTTCGCGTATAAATTATAAACTAGAATGGCACTTAGGCGGTGGGCCATTTGTATTTATACTCACAAAAGCAGCTTTTGAATGACTTGCAAACTTTGCTTAAAGGACAAAGAAATCATTGACTCTCATATTATACCAGACTTTTTCTATAAAGGAGTCAAAGATATTCACGGAGGTATAATTAGAATTGATAATTCAAACGAAAAACAAAGAATCGGTTTTCCTAAAAGTGGGGAATATGAAAAACTTCTCTGTTTCGATTGCGATAATAAGAGAATTGGACAACTTGATAATTACGCAAGTAGTTTAGTAGGAAATGAATCTGTTTTAAGTTTTGAAGATGATACGAGACAAATAGTGTTCCCAGTCATTTTTAAGAAGTATAAACTTTTTCTGCTGTCCATTGTATGGAGAGCTAGTATTGCCAAACGTTTTTTTTGGGCAAATATAAATCTACCAAAAAGCACCGAGGAGCAATTAAGACTCCAAATTCTTAAAAGAAAACTCTATTATGAAAATTATTTTCCATGTGTTGGATTAAGGTTTCATGACAAAAAGATTAAAAATCCATTTTTTGTTATGTCCCCACTTCATTATAAAAGTGATAGAACAGAGTTTTTTACGTTCATATTTGGTGGTTATATGTGGATATTCTTTCAATCAATAGAAGATTATCTAGTATTCAATGATTATCCCTTGATTCAAAATGATGACAAACTTTACTTTCCTAAAAAAAGTCTTTCAAAAATACCTTTTTTAGATGATGAGGTAAAGGAATCAATGAGGAATGGAATAAAATAAATATATATACGCATCAACTGTGGACGCGATGTGTTGGTTACACATACATTTTAAGCAGAATAGATTTAAATTTGTTGTTAGCATACATTTTTTTAAAAGTTGTTGCAGCGCAAAACAGTTATAGATTGCTTTATTATATGATTCCATATTCAAACAATACAAATCCAACCTTCGAGAATTTTATTGCAACCTGCCCACAGGAAAATTGTGGCTTCGAGAATATATTTAATAGAGCTACAGATCTGAAGACTTTTAGGTTCATTACTTTTAAAGAGGTTTCATGTGAAGGCTGCGGGAATAAGTTCAATATTAATTGTGATCAGGCATGCAATGTTTATGAATACCTGATTTATGATTGCTATGAGCTTTTGAAAATGAAGAAGTACATGTACGTAATTTTAAATTGTTCTCAATCATTTGAGGCTTTTTTCTTTCTATACCTGCGAAATAAATACCTCTACCAGCCATCTGATAAGGAAATTGTTGAATTTGATCAGTTTAATTATCTATCGGAATGTTTATCAGAACACATTTCAAAGTTGCCATTTGGTAATCTAAGAAGCCTTTTTTTATGGTCACACCTCAAGGGAACACCATTAAAATATTATGACTTAATGAAAGCTATAGAATCATTAAGCAATAAAAGTTACCGAAAGCCACCATCAGACGAGAAAATTTTTAAACTGACCAACGCAAATATTTCAGAAGTTTTAATTAAGATTAAAGATTTTGAAATAAATACGATTAGAAATATGGTTGTTCATAAAGGTGCTTATCGTCCGACCTTAGAAGAGGCAGAATTATACCTGAATAAAACACGTGAATTAATTTTTGGTTACCGCCGTATTTCAAAATTTCAACCCAAAACATTTAGTTTGTCTCCAATGTGAGGATAAAAGGTACTACAAGTTTTTTGGCTCCAATAAGTTGCTTGTATTAAATATTTAGCCGTTTATAGTCCTAATCCACGCGTCCGATATACTCCGATCGTTATTGAATGAAATAATAAACTAGCTATGAGTAATACTTTTAAGTTTGATTTACGTCTTGTGGATATTTCTTTTGAGTTATATGCAATAGAGGAGCATTTTGAATTAGCTGAAAATGAGATAGAAAAGCTAAGTAAAAAAGAAAAGGAAATTGCTGAGAAAATTCTCACAGATGAAAAGATTGAGTTTAATTCACCTGATTGGTATGATGTGGTCAATCAGTCAGAACAAAAAATTCATACGTTAATCCCCAGATTTTTTAGAAATCCTTTTTTAGTCTCATTGTATTCTATCTATGAATCTGGTGTCACTGAAATAGCTGACAAAATCAGAGAAAAAAAGGGGATAGATTTACTACTAAACGATATTAATGGACCTTTTTTGGACAAAGCTAAAAAATACTATAGCTCAATTTTGGATTTTAATTTATCTATTAATGAATCGAATTGGAACAAGATTAAAGTTCTAAGCGAAATACGACATGCTATAGCTCATACAAATGGCAGAATTGATTTACTACGCCCTAATGCTCAAAAAAAGATTCGAAAATATGCTGAGGGCGAATTTAAGATGAATTTTGATGCAGGATTTTTAATTGCCGAGAAAGAGACTTCGGAAAAACTGAAAAATGCGGTAGTCGATTCTTTAAAGGCCTTAGTACAAAGGTATAAAAACTGGGATAGCAATCATTCTGTTTAATATTGATTGTATGTGTTGCTAGTTTTTTAAAAATTTAATTGTTGATTATTTATAACAGCCGATTTTGGTACGCACTGGGTATTAGGTTACTTTTCAATCTCTAATATGAAGCAAAAATTCTATACTCTTTTATATAACAATGATGAGTTTTGCAAAGCTCTTGGAAAAGTTATGCTTTCTGCAAGTAAACTTGAAACTCTGTTAAAGAAGTTTCTACGCCTTCATGGGGAAGATATACCTGAAAAAAGAGCTACTCTTGGAAATTTAATTACCCATTTAAAAAAGCATAATCTACTAACTAATAATGGGGAACTCCATTTTGGACAAGCTAATATTCAGCGTAATTACCTAATACATAACCTGTATGGTTCTTTCACTAATGAAATTGAAAAAACTCTATTGCCAATTGAAGACTTAGTAGAAATGGATATAGAATTATATGTTGAAAGAGCCAATGAAACTGCGGGGAATTTCGAAATTTACTCGGAGATTGTGGATAGAGCTATTTTGGATTTATATAATCAGAAAACAAAATCCAAAGAAAAACATATTCTATTATAAGGTTATTTAGATTATAGAAAGTTATCCATCAACTCCAGCCTTCATGAAAAATGAAGGTTACTAAAAGGTTTTACCTTAGATCAGATTATGGAATCAATACAAGTCATAAAAGAAATAATCAATATAGTTGCTCCTATTTTAGGACTGGTGATTGCAGCCATAGGGGTTTTTACTTGGAGAATACAATTAAAAGGAAAAACTGAATATGAATTATCTCGTAGGCTTTTAAAAGCGGTATATGAATTAAGAGACGCCATTAAGGTTGTTAGAAATCCTGCTATCATACCGGAAGAAGTTGTTTCAGCATTTAGAAAAAAAGGATTATCTGATGAAGAAATCATTAAAAAGGGGGATATAGTATTTAGTAAGGATGTGGTGTACGAATATCGTTGGAAATATATAACCACTGCATTATCAACTTTGGAGGTTGAGGAACTCGAAGCGGAGGTTTTATGGGGAAAAGAGATAAAAGAAGAAATACATCGGTTCAAGCAATGCACATACAAATTAAATCTAAACTTAAAACGACTATTTAGACAAGAAGTAGGTAAAAGAAATTTTAGTAAAGAAAAGTTAGATGAGATCCATAAAGTTGTATGGGATGATTTTGAGAATGACACTCCTTTTGATATAGAATTAAGTTCTACATTAAAAGACATTGAAGAGTTTCTTAAACCACATTTAAAATTATAAAAAAAGAGCACTGTTTTATAGTTCTTCGACGGCAGTTATTGAATTAGATTTAAGGGTTATTTTCACTTCTAAAAATGAATGCTCGAGCAGGTTTTACCCACTACCCCGCCCTGTAATTGATGACATACCGACAATAAATCTCTAAAAAGGTTTTCGAAACCTACATTTGCTTATTTAAAATTTTTAGCCGTTTATTAATATATAATTTCGCGCATGTATCGGGGGCGTAAAACAGCAAAAAAGTCTAATCCCATTTAAATGGTACAAAAGAATTATCCTATCAAGATTGAAGGAGAAAAAAATTCAGGCATTCCTAAGGTAGACGAAAATTTTGGACGTGTTACAGTTATTCTTGGTGCCAATGGATCAGGCAAAACGAAACTTATCGAGAGCTTAA
The DNA here is from genome assembly GCA_040877545.1 of Balneolaceae bacterium. GTDB lineage: Bacteria > Bacteroidota > Rhodothermia > Balneolales > Balneolaceae > Gracilimonas. The sequence goes on along the minus strand of JBBDNN010000040.1, from coordinate 4,125 downwards.
AGAAGAAGCAGAATGGTTTCGGAGGACGAAGACCTTTGGCATATATAGAAGGTGGAAGAGTTATAAAACCACCGGACACTGTGAGTTTAAATAGTAACAATTTCAACCAATTCAAAGACTTAGAGAAAGCTGAACTAAAACATAAGAGTGCAAAATCTAGTGATCTATCTTCTCGGAATGAAAAAACATTAATTTTATTAGATAGAATTGGTGAAACAGAAAAGGCTCAACATTCTGACAAAGTACAATTATGGATTGATAATGGAAAAGAAGGTGAACCACCTTCAAGATCTGAACCACCTTTAGAAAAAATGTTTAGAATGTTTCAGGATATTTTTCCCAAAATACATTTAGAAATAAACGATAAAAGCAAAAAAATTACTTGTAAGAAAAATGGATCGACATATACACCCGGCAAACTTTCTGATGGTGAACGACAGGTATTAGCATTATTGGCAGATATTGGAATATTAGCAGAAGAAAATAGCTTAATTTTAGTTGATGAACCTGAATTGAACTTGAACTCACACTTAGCTTGTAGAGTGTGGGATTATATAGAAGCCAATCTTCCTGATGCGGTTTTCGTATATGCTACTCATTCTCTGGGATTTGCAATGCGCAGAAATGTTGACCAGTTACTGATAATTCAAGGGACAGAAAATCCTGCTTTAGCAATCTCAGGTTTAAGCCAAATATCACCTGATGAATTAAGAGAGTTTTTAGGTGCAGTCCCTGCAATACTTGCAGCTCCCGGTGCAATAGTAGTTGAAGGACATGAATCATCTTTTGATCTCATTTTTTATGGATGGATTTTGAAAAATGAAGAGTATGTCATAGTTCCTGTTGGAAGTTGTGAAAATGTGTATTCTGCTGTTAAGAGAACAGGCATTTGGAGTGCTTTAGCACCTAGTGTAAATATCACCGGACTGATTGATAGAGATTTTAGGTCAGATAATAAAATCAATGAACTAGATTGTGATGAATGTTTAGTTCTTGAATTGCATGAAGCAGAGTCTTTTTTATGTGACCCTGATTTATTGAGTGATTTATCTTCAAAATTAGGTTTGGTTGAGTCTCCCCCATCTTCTCATTTTTTTCAAAAAAAGATTTTAGAGTTTGCGGAAAAACATAAAAATTCAATTGCAGCAAAAAGGTTATTTGAAAGGGCAAGTTTAAAGCTAAATGTATCTCTGCCGAAACAGGCTCTCTCTCATTATAAAGATGAGAAAGTACTTAAGAATGCAGTAAAAAAAGCAGCTATTGAAGAAGCTAAGAAAGTGGAAGGCAAAATAGGTGAAGTAGCAGTTGATCGTATGTTAAATGAAGAACTTATAAAAATTAATTCAGCTATTAAGGAGAAAGACTTATTTAAAATTTTGAATGTAATACCTGGTAAAGAATTACTTAACAATTTATTGCAACATACGGGTTGTTCATCTCCATCTGAAGTCGTTCGTGCTGCATCTAAACATCTTAATATTGAGAATTATAAACTTTTGAGGAACTTATCTGATAAATTGAACAAGCTTACTGAGAAAGAGAAACAAAATATTTCTGAGCAGACGAAGGTGTTACCCGACTAACTCATTTAATCATATATATAATTATCAGTTAAAACTTAGAACCTTAAATCTTTGAGTATGGCAAAAGAAATAATTCCAGCAGATAAAGCACGAAAATTAGCAGCTGAATTTGATTTGAATATCGATCAATTGATTGAACGAATTGCTTCGAAGATTGAGCGCCATGCAAAGCTAGGAAATACCGAACTAACTCGAGTTTATAAAAAACAAGCTGTTTCACCTGATGAATTGGAGAAGCTTAAACAAGCTATTACAGATAAAGGCTATCAGATAGAAGATAAATCTCAATCAGGAAAAGAAGTTTATAGGATTAAAATATCTTGGGATGATTAATGGAAAGATAAAGCGGGTAACATCAACACTTAACTTTAATTTTTTCAGCAGAAATAAATTAAAAATGGCCGGTTTCAAGGTATGGGGTTTTATTAATCAATCCGCAATGAAAGTAAAAGTTAGTATGATTGTTTGGTTACTAACTGCAACTTCAATTTACATCTTAGTGGCTGTAGGTCTAGAGATACTTCCTAAAATTCCAAGTAACTTTACCAATGAATTTTCAGAGAAACTAAATATAGTATTGCTAAATATTTCCTATAGTTATTTAGCTGCAATAATATTCTACCTACTGATTAATTATTTTTCATTCTTTCAAAAGAAGAAGCGTTTTCAACCCTATGTAAAAAAGGATATACAACGCATTCATTCATTGTTTTTAAATATTATAAATGCAATGGGTAAAAAGGTAGGTGAGAATTTCACTGAGATACCTGATAAGATAAAATTTGAATATCTTCTGGATCAGGTATCACCAAATGAGTTGTATAGTCCCACTAAAGGAATGATTACTCAAGCTACATATATGAAAACATTTTTGTACTTGAAGGTTGAAGCCGGTGATATAATAAAACATATCCACCTTTTTAAAGAATTTGTCCCCGATAATATAATATCATATTTAGAGGACCTTAATAACTCTCAACTTTTTAAATCGACTGTAATATTTAATTCATGGAGTGGTGGGGTATCTAACACAACTTTAAAAATGTTTGCTAGTCCTTTTTATGATGGTTTTGAAATAGTGAAAAAACTTAAGGAAGAGTCGGATAAGCTCTTTGACTAGAATGAAAATATCACGACAAAAATCTGTTTAGATTCAGAAAATATTTACTATGAGTGATATAAATAACTTAAGAATAATATTAAATTTCGGAATTGGCTTTCAACTTCATGATATACGAGATAAACAACAGATCATCATTAAGGGACACATATTTATTGATCAGTTGCTAAAAAAAGTTAGCGAAACAGATAGTTTTTATAAGAAAACTTTATTCTTACAAGAATATGATGCAAAAAAGGAGTTAATAGATTTACTTATTGAGTTTAATAGAATACGAAATCATATCGCGCATGAAGTAAAAGAAATTGATGATCAGGTACTAATTAAATGGAGTAATAGGGTACTGAAATATTTTTCCAGTGATTACAAAATAAGAAAAACTAAAAGAACCATAATAATATTAGCAATCACAGCTATTAGTAATGAACTATTTCAAACACTCTATCAATAAAGCGTTTGGAATAGTTTTCGCATTTTACCTACCAATTGTACTTGTGCTTCTTATATATTTTTTGCCAGTATTCCCATAAAAAATTTAATTGAGAATAGATGAAATCAATACAAGATATTCAACAAGATCTAAAGAAATTTTAGAAGTGCAACTCAAGTACTTACTAGACACAGAAGTTGCAATATTAAATATTGAAAAGAAAAGTTTTAAATCAATAACAAGTGAATTAAAGAGTCACAACATACTAAGTGAATCTCAAAAGAAAGAGTGTGACAATCTTTACGAAACCTTGAGAACCCCTGTTGTTCATGGTTTAACGCTACGACTCTTTGAAAAATATTATAAACGTCGTCCAAAACATATCTTTGAAGTTGAGACAAGCTTTGAGGAAATTTATAAATTAGCATCACATGACATTATTACTAAAATACACGAGTTAATGACTAATAAGGTCTTGATTAAATAAATTGTTTAAAAGTGCACATAGTATACCTCGGCTCACCAATAACTCATTAAAATTATATACCCCTTTCCACTTTCTCCTAAAAGCCGTTCCTTAACCTGTGGTACAAACTTAAATTCATTCAAGATATGCCCACTCAATCCCCCGAAAAACTCGATCTCCGTTCAATGGACATCGCTGACGAAAAGAAGAAACAGCTCAAACAGCTATTTCCAGAAGTATTCAGGGAAGACAAAATTGATTTTGATCATTTACAACGAGTGCTTGGTGAATGGGTAGATCCCGGTAAAGAGCGGTTTGGACTTCAGTGGCCAGGTAAAGCTGAGTGCATGAAAACCATTCAGCAGCCGAGTATTGCTACCTTACGACCGGATCGGGAGGAGTCTGTAGATTTTGATGAGACAGAAAACTTGTTCATTGAGGGTGACAATTTAGAGGTATTAAAGCTGCTTCAGAAAAGCTACTTCGGTAAGGTGAAAATGATTTACATAGATCCTCCTTACAACAC
>JBBDNN010000039.1:0-25392 GCA_040877545.1 Balneolaceae bacterium | reverse complement strand
ATAGTTGAAACCTCAATCGTTTTCTGCCGATATTTCAACATTGACACAACACTAGCTTAAAATAGCTCTCCGCTAACTTTTGATCGATATGAGTATCGGCCACGGTTCCTTGGAGCTGTGAAACTCGGTACTCAAGCTGCTTGATTTGGTCAGCTTCATTCATCGTTTCTATGTGCACTATTTTGTTCAGTAAATGATTCTTTCCATATTTTTCAGCCAACAATGAATGACGGATTGGGAACATCCATATACGCGGGCTGCTTAGTTTTGAGTATAAGCACCTGCTCAATTTGATGAATCACATGAAGTTTAAACGTTTCACTATAGCGAATACATTTAAAAAAAAATTAATCAACCTATTACAGGAGGGATCCCTGAATGCCTCTAGCCCATTACTATTTTAAGGGGAAGTAGAGTAGTGACCTATCAGGCAGTAGAATATTCTAAATTCTTACCGGTAGGCTTGTTGTAGTAGAAATCTAGGTACTTACAGCAAAATCAGAGTTATAGAATTGAATTGTCAGCTGTTAAAAAGGAAAATGGATAACAATCCAATCTTTAGTAAAAAGTCTATGGACTTAAATGAAAAAAGAATAAGTACCTTTATTCTACATAAAAAGAACAAATTGAGTATTTGGATTTAATGGACAACTAAAACTTTTACCCTAATTAGAATGTAATACCCGTTCTAATTCTGTTCGAAGTTCATAGGCTATATTTTTTAAATAATCTTCAGCTTCTTTATCAATAGTATGCTTTTGCCATGCTTCTTCTCCCTCGGCCAAATACTCAGTGTATCCTTGAAACTGCACATTATACAGTCGGCTTTCTCCGTATTCTGTACGCATTCGAGGTCTGGCAGTTACTATTATTTTTGTCTTAACTTGCTCAAATTTTGCTTCAAGTTCAGAAGTAGATGGAAGTCTTAACTTCCAATCTGTTTCATATCTAATTCTGTTAGACGTTACATCTGTTCTTTCTATTGAATAAGAGTATCTATGAAGAATTTTCTCAGTATTAGCTACTATATCCGAACTAGTACCTCGGGAAATATTCTCTTTATAGGTTGTATCCTGTACTTTATCTGTAATACTACATGCGCTTAGCAAAATAAAAGAAATTATCAGAGTTATTTTTTGAGTTTTCATATAAGTTATATGTGAACTAGAAATTCAATTGATTACATGTTAATAAATTAACATATAAATATCTTTAGTTTCTTCTCAATTAAGTTCGTTAATAATAGAACTCTAAGCAGCAGCATAATTAAAAAAAGGCCCTCATTTAGAGAAGCCTTTTTCAACCTGTATTATTATTATTATTATTATTTATGATCTGGATATTTACTCTACATCCCACCAAAGGTGAGTATCTGGAGTATCAGGACCTTGCATTGAAACTGCCTCCTCATAATTTTCACTATTAATTTCAGCTTCGCTACTTGGATATACGTGACGAACGGGTATCTCACCACTTTGATTAAGAGCAAATTCATGAGGAAGGATAAACTCAGGATAATCTAATCTCCTCCATTCTGCCCACGCCTGATAACCATCTGGAAATAAAGCGATCCATTTTTGGGTGCCAATTCTTTCTTCCCATTCAGCAGAAGAATATGTTACTTCAGGCTGAGAGATGTATGTGTTGAATTCATCTTCATCAAATACACCAAGCCATTGCGTCCATGAAGCTTCAATTGCATCGTTATAAAGCTGCTCTGCATCGTCTGTAATCCAACCCCTTTCAACAGCTTCCGCTTGAGCGAAATTCATCTCTGCTAAAGTTAAGATTGGAATGTCAGCATTTTGTTCACCAACATTTGGTCCACCGGCACCTATTGCGGAACCTGGAAATGAAATGGAAGCATTGGTAATATCACCAGCATTCTCAGCATGGTAAGGCATGCCATTTATTTCATCAAAAGTAACTTCTGCGTCCCCATTATCTAAATCAGGAGCAGGGTTAGCATACATCAGAATGCGGTTATCTTCCAGGTCTAACATATAATCTGCCATTACATCCGAGATAGCATAATCAGTTCGTGTCCTGAACCGGGTATACCACGGGTTTTCATTAGAAGCATCCGCTAGAAATGGGTACATAACATTCTGAGTGATTAATCCATCATCAACGGCATCAGAAAATTCTGATTCAGCTAACGTTGGATTTGCATCTGCCATCCGTAATGCAATTCTTGCACGCAGGCTATTGGCAAATAAAGCCCATTGATCCATATCTCCGCTAAATAGTATATCACCGCTTACACCAGGGCCATCATCTATTTGAGCTACTGCTTCATTCAATTCATTTACAAGATCTTCATAGATGAATTCTTGTGAATCGTAGGAAGGGGTTAAATTATCTCGTCCTTCCAAAGCTTCTGAATAGGGTATTGCGCCCCACCGGTCAGTCATGAAATGATAAAAGTAAGCTTTTAAAATACGTGCAACTGCTATTTGATTAGCGTTACTTCCATTATCAACAGCCGCTCTGACGCGGGTTTCTTCGTCGGTATTTAAATCAATAATTGTTTGCAGATCTTTTAAAGGACCTGTGTACCATGCATTGAAATCAAAGCTGGTATTTGAATATTGAGAAGCATCTGTATACTGAGTTTCTGCAATGTATTGGGTCCAAATGGCTCCCGTTGTTGCACCTACTACAGTTACCTGCACTCCACCAACTTCATTTACTCCAATACTGCGTTCTGCATTGGTAAGAAGTAAAGAGGTATCTACTTCAAGTGGATTATTTGGATCTACGTTAATATCTCCAAAATCATCGCAGCCAGCTATAAGTACCGCCATTACCAAGACAAGTGCTACTTTTTTAAAAGATTTCATAATAATATGGTTTTTAAAGGTTTTATAAAAAATGTTCAATTTATTAGAAGCTGATGTTTATGTTAAATCCTACAGAGCGTGTGCCTGGTAAGCCACCACCTTCCCAGAATCCAAATCCATTAGCATTATTTTGAATGATAGATGGATCTACACCTTCTACACTTGTATAAAGCAATAGTGCATTTTGAATATCTAAAGCAACACTTGCACGTTGGATTGGCAATGTATTAATTAGGTTGGCAGGCAGGTTATAGGTTAATTTTACTTCACGAAGCTTAATATAGCTCGCATCCATTAACCAGCGCTCCTTGTTGTAGAATTGCTCGAAATAGTGCAAAGAAGCCTGTCTTAGATAAGCTACTTCATTTCCATCTTCATCAACACCTTCTACTAAAGCCCCACCGGAATTACTGCTGGTATTATCAAGAGGTAGAGTTGAATAGGCAACCTCCTCACCCTCTTCATCAATAAAGGTAGTATTTCCATCTGCATCTACAAGAGGGTCTCGTACAGGATTTCCTAAAGTATTATCTCCTACAGTACCGGCATGAAGGCCTGAGTAAGTGCCAAACATTTGGGTAACAGAATAGAATTTTCCACCTTTTTGGAATTCAAAAAATGTTCCAAGGGAAAAGTTTCTGTAGTTAATACCAAGGTTAAGCCCTCCGTTCCAATCTGGAAGTATATTACCGATTTCTTTATTGAATTCTAAAGCATAGGTTCCATTTGGATTTACAATTTTGCGGCCTTCATCATCAAGTAAATATCCGCCATATCCGCCGGTTGTTACAACTGTGCCCCATTCTTGCCCTTCGCGAGCATATAATGCCACACCAAAGGCTGCATTTTCAAGAATGCGAGACTCGATACCTTCAGCCAATTCATTTACTACAGAATGATTGGTTGACCAGTTAATATCCAAATCAATATTCAAATCCGTTGTTTGAACAGCAGTAGCACCCAAAGCTACTTCCAAACCTGTAGTAGTGAAATTACCTGCATTCACAACAGACTGGCTGTAACCGCTTGCTCCCGGGATAGTGAGATTTAGAATCTCATCTTCGCGAACAGAGTTAAAATAATTCACATCTGCCCTTAGGCGTCCATCAAGGAAGCGCAGGTCTACTCCAAACTCATAATCTGAAGAAACTGAGGGACGTAAATTCGGATTATTTAATACATTAGGAACCGATTGCGCCGGTTGAGTTCCATATGGAGTACCTGAAGAGTATGTTTGAAAAACCTGGTATGGATTCAGGTCGTTTCCAACTTGTGCAATGGAAGCACGTAATTTACCAAAGCTCAGGATACCCTGATTTTCAAATACATCAAACTCGGTAAATACCAAACTACCTGAGAGGCCATAGTATAGGTTTGAGTTATCATCTGCAGGTAAAGCAGAAGACCAGTCATTGCGTAATGACCCATCAATGTATAATAGGTCCTGGAAACCAACAGTAGCCGTACCAAAAAGACTGTTAACTTGCTTTTCCTGGTTAAAACTTGAAACATCCGGCCGGTTAATAGAGGCATCAATATTAAAGAAGTTAGGTGTTGAAAGCCCACCAACTGTTTGCTGAATTAATGCATTATAATTCTCAGTTCTAATATTACCGCCTATATAACTGTCTAAAGTAAACACATCAAATGTATTGTTGTATTGAGCACCTAATTCGTAATTAACTTCCCGGCGGGCACGTTGTGCTACATAATACCAATCTTCTTCCAAGCCGCCAGTGGCAATGCGATCTTCTACCGTAAAGCTGTAAGTATCAAGATGCATCTTTCCAACCAACTCTGTGTTGGTATTTAAATTGTAGGCCATGGTATAATTACCATAGATACGATCTCTGTCATCACTAGACACATTCTCATTCACTGAAAAGAAAGGACTATCCCAGTACAGTGGGCGAGTGTCTTCTGGCGAACGAATATTCCAGGTAGTAGGAGTGCCTTCTTCGGTTTGATATTCACGCAGCATGTCCATATCGAGCTGTCGTTGGAACCACTGGTTAAAAGACTGAACCGCATTACCTTGAGTTGCAGAATAACCTTGTGCAGGCCGGCCTGCAGCTTGTGTGTTCACATAATTAAAAGCAACACTGGAAGTAAACCTATCGGAGTGGCTCAACGCACCATTAAAGTTTATAGATGTTTTATCAAGGGATGAATTTGGTATAACACCTGACTGATCGGTATTGCTTAATCCAACCCGGTAAGAAGCATTGCTAGAACCGCCAGATATTGCAAGGTTGTTTGATACTCTTAAGCCGTTATCGAAAAAGTTTCGAACATTATCAGAATTAGGTTCTAAAGGAATTTCAGTTCCATAATCGTCCTGCCCGTCACCCGTAAAGTCATGATGAAACCAAGACCACCACGGGCGATACATTTGCCCTTCCATAGGAGGTCCCCAGCTTTCATCGGCTGCATAATTTAAGCCTTCTACAGTTGCTCCTGTTTCCGGATCGGTATACTCAATCAAACCTTGATGGTATCCACCTGCATATTCATTCTGATATTCCGGAAGTACATAAACACTTTCGAAATAGGTGCTGTTAGAGAAATCCACCTGAATAGGTCGGTTTTCAGCCATTTGGCCACTCTTGGTAGTGATAATAATTACTCCGTTAGAAGCACGGTTACCATAAAGAGCAGCTGCGGCAGCACCTTTCAAGACGGATACTGATTCTACACTTTGAAGGTTTAAATCTGAAGCAAGATTCCCTAAATCTCTACCCAAAGAAGTTCCGCCTACTGTAAAGGAACTGTTATCAATAGGTGTTCCATCAACAACAAATAATGGCTGTTCATCTGATAAACCATTTGTTCCACGAATTCTAATTCTTTCAGAACCACCAATATTAGCCCCAGAGCTACCAATTACCTGCACACCTGAGATTTTACCGGCTAAAGCCCCAACGATATTATCTTGGCTTACTCTTGTAACTGCTTCTTCATCTATAGACTGAACCGAATAACCAATAGATTTTTCTGCGCGTGTTAAACCAAAAGCTGTAACTACTACTCCTTCCAGTTGCTGAGTATCTGGCGACAATTCAATATCCAAGGTGTTTGTACCTTCTTCGATTGTCACTTCTTCTTCATGCGTTATAAAGCCGACATAACTGGCTCTAATATTATAAGTCCCAATTGGAATGCCGGTGATTTCATAATCGCCAGTTACGTCAGTTGGTGTACCTCTTTCGAGTTCAACAACTAAAACGTTTACTCCAGGAAGTTCTTCTCCTGAATCTGCACTTGTGATTTTACCGCTTATTGTTCCGCTTTGTGCTAATGCAACGTTTGTTGCAAGTAAAGCAAACAAAGCCACGGTTAGTAGCCTTCTAATCATGGAAACCTCTTTTTTTATGATTAAATTAAAAATGATTTATTCATTATTTTTATTAAACTGTTTTTACAACCAAATACAAAGAGTGAAAGTTTCTTGCTCAATTAAAAGCTATTCCATAATTGCTTTATAAGCAATGCTCAGGTTGTATTTATGTAAATCTTATAAGAAAGTATACAGAATTGTATAATACTTAAAACTAAGAGGATAGCAGAAACAAGGATTATTGTGTGGTAAAAATTATGATAATTACGACGTATATATTTACACAATACGTAATAAAAAATTATTATTATTTATAATAAATAAAACAATAATAGCGTCTCGTTTTCCGAGGGGCAATAAGAGGGAAAGAAAAACTGGCCAGCATAAATGAAAAGGCACACAAAACAGGATGAGAAAGCAGGTAAAATTTAATGCCCTTTAGAGTTTTGAATATCTACTACAAAAAATAAGAAGCTCAAGAGGTGGGAACTATAACTTTGAGTTGTAATAAAAATTGAGGGTAAAATGAAATCTTCTTTGTATAAAGCTACAAGTTTCTCCTAAGAATATACCCCGATTTCCAGAGTTGGATTTGCTGGTATTCAATATTGAAATAGAAATTATCTCTTTGCAAAATGTAATTTTCGAAAGGATATGAACTGCTTTTGATCTTTGGCAGCTGAAAGTAAAAATTATATTCAGGATCGCTCCTGTCGTAAGCATAAGACCACTGCATTGTGCTAAGACGAGTTTCAACATACCACGGCGGACCAAATAAGATGTAAATTTTACCGGCGTCTGTCTTCCAGCCTTCTTTAAAATTGGAAAACTGTTTATTGGCTTCCTCTACTCTTTGGTAATACATGGAAATTACATTTCGGGCAACTCTTGAATCTTTGATATTCTGTAACCAAAAACGATCGATTTCTCTTTTTAAGGAATCATAAGATTTTATAGACATTAAATTTTCGTGTTCCTTTTCACTCATTAAATAATATAACGGCTCTGCCAACTCCCTTGGGTTTTTTAATGCAGGATAATTTTCGCTTTTTAAAGAAAAATCCCTGGCTTTATACAGCTCTCCTCTATTTTCAAGATCTTTTGCAACTTCAAACCGATAGTTTCCCCGGCCTAAATCTGTATACGCAAATTCAATTAAAACGCTGCCCGGCTGATCTAATATGCGATTGGAACTCTGTACTACTTCATATCTATCATATTCTATTCCTTTATAAGAAATATGAGAAGGGCTGTAATTATTGTGGCTCATTGCACGTGCAATAGTAGTGTCAGAATTAAATTTAATTAACCTGGATTGGATGTTTATTGGCTCATCCGGGTTATTATTGGTAACCTGGAAAATGAATTTCACAGTATCTGCCCCTAAGCCTACATCATAAGTAGTAACAGGATATAATTCGCTCCCATTTTTATCCCGGCTTGCAAGTATTCGAATATTCGTAATGTTAGAAGTTTCCTCTCCCGGGTTTGGCAGGTAAGCGTCAACAGATCGTGTAGTAGTTTTTTGTGAAGATTGATCTGTTACCGAAACATCAACAGTATAATCGCCCGGTGATGCTTCCAGCTCCCGCTCAAAAATATATATTTCCTCGTCAAAACTATTTAAAGCGGAATCTTTAGTAACAGTAGCTGAGTAGCTGATGTGATCTGAAGTATTTGCGGTATGATTGGTTAAATTAATTTCAATTCCAACTTCTGAAATTAGCTGCCCATCAACCTCCCTAAACACTAAGCTATTGTGAACCAGGTTTCCTGTTACCTGTATTTTTGGCTGATCATTTTCATCAATTATGCCAGCAACTTCTACTCTCACCTCAGGAAAGCCCGGACGGTATTCATATCCTGCACCTCTTTTAATATCGTCTACATATGCATTTGAGCAACCAGCAGCTAAAAGCACAATAAAGAACCTGCGCAGAAAGAGGAAAAATTTATTTGCGCTTCTATATTCCATCTGTTTTCTTAGCATGCTAATTCTTGTATTTATCCGGGGTGTTTGATATAAAACTTTCTAAATAATAACATCATTTAGTATATCTTTAGTGTAAATAAAATTTCACAATATAAATAGCTACTGTATGATTTCCGCAAGGCGACGAACTAAGATAGTTTGTACCATTGGTCCAAGTTGTAATACTCAACAACAAATTGAAAATCTTTTACTCCACGGCATGAATGTAGCGCGGGTAAATTTCTCGCACGGTACTCATGAAGATCATGCACAAGTAATAAAATACATTCGGAAGGCCGCTCGTAAATATAAGTACAGCGTTCCGGTTTTGATGGATTTGCAAGGCCCTAAAATAAGAGTCGGAGAAATGAAAGGCGGCGGGCAGCATCTGGAAAGTGGCTCTATTATTAAAATAACTGCAGATGATATTATTGGTGATGGAAAAGTAGTTCCTATAGATTATAGAGGGCTAATTCAAGAAGCTGAGGCAGGTAATAATATTTTATTAGATGATGGTCTGCTCGAATTCAATATAGTTGCAAAGCACGCAAATTCGTTGGAAGCAAAAGTTGTGGTTGGAGGATTGCTTAAATCAAGAAAGGGCGTAAATCTTCCCAATGTGCGCATGACAATTCCATCGCTCACAGAAAAGGACTTGATTGATCTTGAATTTGGAATTAAGCAGGACGTTGATCTAATTGCATTGTCATTTGTGCGAAGTGCCAGGGATGTTCGTGATATTATTTCCAGGGTGAGAGCAGCCGGAAGTCAGGCAGGTATTATTGCAAAAATTGAAAAACCTGAGGCTCTTGAGGTTATTGATGAAATAATTGAAGAATCGGACGGAGTTATGGTAGCACGTGGCGATTTAGGTATCGAAATTCCCACCGAGCAGGTTCCGGTGGTTCAAAAGATGATTATTGAAAAATGCAGAATGGCAGGTAAACCGGTGATAACAGCCACTCAAATGCTGGATTCCATGATTACAAATCCAAGGCCAACCCGGGCTGAAAGTTCCGACGTGGCTAATGCTGTTCTGGATGGCACTGATGCGGTGATGTTATCCGGGGAAACTGCTGCAGGAGCATATCCGAATGAGGCTGTGAATGTGATGGATCGCATTTGCCGTTCTATCGAAGAAAGGCCGCAACTATATAATAGCCTTATTTACCGAAAACCGGAGTGGAAAGAAAAACAGGTAATCGAGTCATTAGCATATTCTTGTGTAACCATCGCTGAAAATGTAGAAGCTAAAGCAATTAGTACTATTACACATTCCGGAAGCACAGCCAGGCGAATTGCTAAATTCAGGCCAAGTGTACCCATCATTGCTTTTACAGAAAGCAGAAAAGTACGCCGGCAGTTAAACTTAGTTTGGGGAGTGTATTCCGTCAGGCTCGATGAGCTTTTTGATACCGACCTTAGTGTTAAAATGATGGAAGATTACCTGAAAGACAGTGGCATGGTAAAAAAAGAAGATCGGGTTATTGTAGCTACCGGAATGCCCATAGCAAAAAGAGGCCGCACAAATATGATAAAAGTAAGTACGATTGATTAAAGAAGTACGTTAGAGCTGCGAACAGTGTGGCATCTTAGACGATTAATACTCAGCAGTTATAAATTTTACACCCACAGCAAATAATAAATGCCCAGGCTAATTTATTTTCTCACAGTTTTTATTTTGATGACGGGGTGCAAAACTACATTGCAATCCAACTGGAAAAATTTTAATGCTTATTACAACACCTTTTATAACGCCAAAAAAAGCTATGATGCAGGGTTAAAGAAAAACCTGGGCCAGGCTCGGGATTATAATCCGCTTCAACCCATCAGGATTCATCCAAAACCGGTAAATGCGGGTGCGCAGGATTTTGATAAAGCAATTGAAAAAGCTGCCGATGTACTTCGGAAATACGATGATACCAAATGGGTGGATGATGCCTTGGAGCTAATAGGAAAGTCTTATTATTTTAAGCAGGAGTATTTCTCGGCCAATCAAAAATTTAAAGAGCTTTTCGCTACTACTCAAAACCCTGAGTTCGAACAACAGGCTATAGTATGGCAGGCGCGTGTGTTGCTTGATATGGAGCTTTTTAATGAAGGAACTTCATTCATAACCGAACAACTCACTCTCTTCGAGGAACAGTGGGAACAGGCAAATATAGCTGAGATAAAAGTTCTGCTGGCACAGCATTATGTGCAGCAGGGAAGCTGGGAGCTAGCTCGAATGCAGTTATCTGAGGCCCTGCCTCACCTTTCTAAAAAAGAATACAAGGAACGTGGGTATTTTCTTCTGGGACAAGTTTATGAACGCCTGGAAGATATTTCAGCAGCTTATGATGCCTATGACAAGGTTCAGGATCATTATGTGGAATACCGGCTTCAGTACCTTGCTAAAAGAAAAAAAGCCGAAGTTGCCCGAGATTTAGACCGCCATGATGTAGCCTTTTCTATTTTCAGCGAAATGGTGCGTGATGATAAAAATATAGAATATAAAGCCGAACTTGATTTTGAGCTGGCACAAACCGAGCAGCGCAGGGGAAATTTTGCCCGTGCCGAAAACATTTACAAGAACCTGCTTCGCAATCAATTAAACAGGCCATCTCCAGAAATAGCTGCCAGAACTTATTATGGTTTAGCTGATATTTATCGCTTCGAATATGACAATTTCTCTATGGCCGCTGCCTATTATGATTCTGCAGCGCAAAAAAATGTATCTGCCGATAAGTTACCCGAAGGTTTTGCCGCTTCCGAATTAGCCGAATCATTTGGTGAATATTCTCGCCTCAAATCGGAAATTGCCTTAAAAGACAGCCTGCTCTGGCTGGGCCAACTTTCACCTGAGAAATTTGATTCAGTGGTAGTAGAATTAAGAGCTCAAAAAGCCGCTGAATTGGAGCGGCTAAAGAGACAGAGTGAATCGCAGCAAAATACAGTGGTGAATGTAGATCAGGAATCGGAAGAAGCGGACGCAATAAGTTTGCGCAATGGATTTTTAAATTCTGATAATCCAGTGCTTCAGCAAAATGCGAAGATGCAGTTTTTGGCTTATTGGGGAGATCGTCCGCTGGCAGATAACTGGAGAGTTAGCAGCATGATTCGGGTATCCCGTTCAGATAGTGATGATGAAAATGGAGGTGACGGTGATTTCTTACCCAGCGAGGAAGACTCTGATCTGCTTATGGTTGAACTTGATTTGAGTGGCATTCCATTTACAAAAAATGCTCAGGATTCGGTACGAAAATATATAGCCGCTCATCAATATCAGTTGGGGAACTTATTTTTTCTTTCGCTGGATATTCCAGACAGTGCGGCGTATTACTTTAAAAAAGCAGTTGAAAATCCTTCCCAACAGAATGTTAATGTAGTTTCGCTGTATTCTTTATCTGAGCTTTATTCCATTGAAGAAAATGATTTAGAATCCCGAAAATATGCTGATGAACTTATTAATAAATATCCTGCCTCAGACTATGCCCGGCGGGTGAGCGAGAAATTTGATATTGAATTGAGAGTAATGGACGAATCTGCTTCCATCGATCCAATGCAGGTATATAATCTGATTATGGCACAGGATTCTATTTCAGCTTCTGAAAAGGCAGAAAAACTCAAATCATTCTCAAAAAATTATTCTGATCATAAAACTGCACCCAAGGCACAATATGATGCGATACGTTTATACATGGAAGTGGGAAAACAAGATTCCTTGTATGAAGAAAAAGTTGATAGCTGGATAAAGGAAAATGAAAAGTGGGAGGAGCAACAAGAAACTTTCCAGGTTCAAAAAGATACCGCCCAGGCAATGTTACAAGATACCACACTAACAGAAGCGGAAAGAGCAGAATTAACAGCCATGGCAGATTCATCCCTCATCCATCCTGATTTCACCCTGATATTTCCTTATACCGGCGAAAAATGGGATAGCGCACGGTCTGCAATTGATGTTTACCTGGAAACCTTTCAAAATACCAAATACAGTAAGTCTGTATCAAAGCTACAGGAAGAATTAAAATTATCCGGAGAAAAAATTTCGGGAATGGATAAAGCAGAAGAGCCGGAACTGGAAGCGGACACTATTTCAGGATACACAAGCTGTAACGAATTAGAGGCGGAACTCGAAGTTAGGGGCGGCATGGATCAATTTATAGCTTCTCTGAATCTACCTGAGCAGTCTGCCAGTTCAGAAGTTACTTATGGGTTCTTAGTGAACCAGCGTGGAATTATTGATGAATATACATTGATAACCGAATTAATACCTGCAGAGATTACCGATGAATTTGAAGCAGCCTTTGAGTCTGCCCTAAGTTTTGAACCTGTACTGCACGAAGGTCAGGCTATAGCCGTACAATGTGAACTCGCATTCCCTTTAGAAAACTAACATTGTAGGTTAGGCTTGGGATTTAAAATTACCCCTCAATCCTTTCTTAATTGTCTTTACCAATCCAGGGCCTTCATAGATCAAGCCGGTATAAATTTGCAGAAGATTTGCCCCGGCTTCCATCTTTTCCAGGGCAGATTTTGGGCTGTCAATTCCGCCCACACCAATAATTGGTTTCGATGCTCCTGAAATTTCCCGCAGCCATCTAACTATTTGTGTACTTCTTTTTTGAATTGCTTTTCCGCTCAAGCCACCCCTTCCAATGCGTTGTAAAATTTGGGAATTCGTGCGCAGGTTCTCCCTTGACGAGGAAGTATTTGTAGCCACATATCCCGAAATTTGAAAATCTTCACAAATTGAAATTAAATTTTTAAGCGCAGTTTGATCGGTATCAACAGAGAATTTAACCAGAGTGGGCTTTCTCCCGTTTTTGTTGGGCTGAAGGGTTTCCAATAAATCTTTTAATGCGGCGGGATCCTCAAAGGTTTTGCCTTCACCGGTATTAGGGCAGGAAATATTCACGGTAATATAATCTGCCACAGGCTGTGCTTTTTCATAGCTATATAAATAATCTTGCAGGGCGGCATCCCCATGAATAGAAGCATCGTTAGTCTTGGCAATATTTATCCCCAGGGGAATGCTGGTTTTATAATTCGAGAGCCGTTCAACAACTACATCAGTACCATCATTATTCAGCCCCATCCGGTTGATGATAGAGCGGTCTTTTGGCAAGCGGAATGATCTGGGCTTTTTATTACCTCTCGAAGCTTTTGCAGTGATGCTGCCTATTTCAACAAAACCAAAACCTATCGCCTGCATGGCTAATGGTGTGGTTCCATTTTTATCAAAACCGGCGGCAAGCCCAATGGGGTTAGGAAATTTCAACCCGAAAAATTCCTGCTCCAGCCCTTGATTATCTTCACCAAAAAAATCCGCCGCCAGCCTTTGTAAAAATGGGGACCTATTGGTTTTTGAGGCGAGTGATATTGCCAGCTCATGCGCATTTTCGGCATCAGTTTTAAAAAGAAATGGTTTTATCAAGTGTTGATAGCTCATACAATCCAAAATAGGAAAAAACGTTCATAAAAAGTGAAAGAAGCCTTATACTCGAATGCTGTTTATCATGCAAATAACACAGGCTAACATATCACATCTGGTGCGCCATCTTCGGGAACAGGGAGCGGTAATGCTTCTGGAGTCGCAGATGCGGGAACATCCTTCAAGCACAAAATCATACCTGGCGGGGAAACCTTCTGCAAGTATAAAAGCTTATGGAGATTCCATCGAAATTATGGAAGATGGATTCTCAAGGAGCGTGAAGCAAAATCCCTGGCAAGCATTGGAAGAATTCCGGCGACGCCACAACGACTGGCTTTTCGGCTATTTTGGGTATGACCTGAAGAATTATTTAGAGGATTTAAGTTCTGAAAATGGAGATGTAATGGGCGCTCCTGACCTTTTCTTCATGAAACCTGAAATGCTTTTTGAAATTGACCAGGAATTGAATGTCCATTCAATAAAAGGGGGTTTACCTGGTGATCTTAATACTGTGGAAAATGAATGGTTCATTGATCTACAGCTTTCGCACCGAATATCGGAATCAGCTTATAAGAAACTTATTGAGCAGGCAAAAAGGGATATATACGAAGGAGATTATTACGAGATAAATTTATCACATCCACTCATATTTCATTTCGGAGGAGATAGCTGGTCGCTGTATCAAAAAATGAAAGAAACTGGCCCTGTTCCCTTTGGTGGTTATTTACATTTCGATGGCTTTTCAATTTGCTGCTCATCACCCGAGCGATTTCTTGCAAAAAAAAGGAACCTGGTTTGGTCACAGCCTATAAAAGGAACGGCTTCGAGATTAAAAGAAATTGATTCCACCAACGCAATTAAGGCATTATTGGAATCAGAAAAAGAACGGTCTGAAAACCTGATGATCGTTGACCTGGTGAGAAACGACTTGAGCCGAATCGCTAAAAAAGGGAGTGTTCGCGTGCGGGATCTTTTTGAAATACAGAGTTTTGAAACCGTTCATCAAATGGTATCAACAGTGGAATGTGAAGTTGAGAAAGAATCTAATGTAATAGAGCTGATTAAAGCTTGTTTCCCGATGGGATCAATGACGGGCGCACCAAAAATTGCTGCAATGAACTCCATAGATCGTCTCGAAAATTATAAACGTGGAATTTATTCCGGGGCAATGGGTTATATGAATCCAGATAATGATTTCGATTTTAATGTGATCATCAGAAGTGCACTGCTAAAAGACCAAAAGCTGGTATATCCAACAGGTGGTGCTATCACCAGCGACTCAGATCCTGCCGCCGAATGGGAAGAGACATTGCTAAAAGCGAAGGCTATCACTAACATTCGTGAGATTACAGAAGCGCCTGAATGAAGCGAGATCCATGAAGGTTAATTGAACACAATAGAAAAGATTTAATTGAGGTAATATTAGGTATGAAGGCCAATACTATTGGAGAGTTGAAAAAAAGCGGATGGAAATCCGTTTCGGTGAAAGATGAGCTTCGAAAAAATTTGATTCGGAAAATACGGGATAAAGAAGAGTTATTTCCTGGAATATTAGGCTACAATAAAACAGTGCTACCACAAATTCAGCACGCACTGCTCTCCCGGCACGACATGATTCTATTGGGATTACGGGGACAGGCAAAAACCCGAATTCTGCGCCTGATGGTAAATTTTCTGGATGAGTATATTCCCATAGTAAAAGGCTCTGAAGTGAATGACGATCCTTTACAGCCGCTTTCCAAATTTGCTAAAGATTTAATTGAGGAAAAGGGAGATGATACGCCGATAGAATGGCTGCACCGTTCATTCAGGTATGGCGAAAAACTGGCCACCCCCGATACCACAGTAGCAGATTTAATAGGAGACATCGATCCAATAAAAGCAGCTACTCAAAAGCTGGCTTTGGCCGATCAAAATGTGATTAATTTTGGATTGATTCCCCGCACTAACCGGGGCATTTTTGTAATTAATGAACTGCCTGACCTGCAGCCAAGAATTCAGGTAGCGCTATTAAATATAATGCAGGAAAGGGATATCCAAATCCGTGGATTTAATGTGCGAATACCCCTTGATGTGGCGATGGCGTTTTCTGCAAATCCCGAAGATTATACCAATCGCGGGAATATAATCACACCGCTTAAAGATAGAATTGATACCCAGATTATCACCCACTATCCCAAAGAAATTGAAACCGGAATTAGTATTACCAGGCAGGAAGCATGGCAGGAGAGAGAGTCCGGAATAAAAATTCATATTCCTGAACCATTTCGGGATCTTATAGAAGAAGCAGCTTTTGAGGCACGCGCATCAGAATATGTTGATCAAAAAAGCGGGGTTTCTACACGTATGACAATTACCGCACTTGAGCAGGCTGTTTCCTCTGCCGAACGGCGGGCTATTGTTAACAACGAAAAAGAAACAGTAATCCGCATAGCCGATTTATACCACATGGTGCCGGCTTTAACTGGAAAAATGGAGTTGGTGTATGAAGGGGAGCAAGAAGGAGCCGTCAGTGTAGCAAAGCATATTTTGGGAAAAGCTATCAATAAAACCTTCAGAAAGTATTTCCCAGATCCGCAAAAAAAGACTGAAGAGCAAAAATCAGTATATAAACCCGTAACGGATTGGTTTACGGAAGGAAATGAAGTAAATATTTCTGATACCCTCTCCACCAAAAAATATGAGAAAGCCCTCGCCGAAGTGAATGGCTTAGAGAAGCTGGTTAAGAAATTTGGCAGCGATAGCGAAAAGGCGGACAGATTTATTTGGATGGACCTTGTCCTGGAGGCTTTACATCAAAACTCCATGCTCAGTAAGCAAGACCTGGATGACCAGACTTTGTACTCGGATATGCTGGGTTCCATGTTCTCTTCGTTTGGTGATATGGGAGAGGAAGGATTTGATGAATTTGAGTGATAAAATACATTGAATTCACCCCAGGATAAGCTTATATTTAAAACCTTTGCAAATTTCAAGGAAGCAACACGATTATGAAAAAAGGAATTCATCCAAATTATAAAGAAATCACAGTTTTAATGAGTGATGGAACGGAAATAAAAACCCGCAGCACTATGGACGCCAAAGATGGTGTTTACCGCAGTGAGGTTGATTCAAAGAATCATCCGTTTTACACAAAAAGTAACACATTTACAAGCACTGATGGCCGTGTTGATCGCTTTAAGCGCATGTACGGCAACAAAAAGTAATTATCAATTTAGAAATTTAAAGGATGTATTCCATTGGGATACATCCTTTTTTATTTTGTGCTATGGAAACAAAAGTTTTTGAAGTAGGCCCATTTTTAGAAAACACCTACCTGTTAACAAAAGAAGGGAACAGCATACTCATCGATCCCGGCTTTTCCAATGAAACAGAATATCAACAATTCAAATCCGCGCTCAAAGGTGAATTGAAAGCCATTGTTCTAACACACGCCCATGTTGATCATGTATTGGGATTAAGCCGGGTAAAACGGGATTTTGATGTTCCTGTTTATCTCAACAAGGAGGATACTTTTTTGTGGGAAAATTTTGGTAGTCAGGCACAGATGTTTGGTATTAATCAAACCGGCTTTTCTTTTGAGCCGGAACCACTTCCGTCTGAAGGGCCATTTTCTATAGGTAATTTTGAGTTTGAGTGCCTGTATACACCTGGTCATTCACCCGATCATGTATCATTACATTTTAAAGAAGAACAGTTAGTGATTGCCGGAGATGCTTTGTTTCGTGAAAGCATCGGAAGGACCGATCTTTATAAAGGCGATTTTCAAACTCTTGAGAAAAGCATACAAGAAAAGCTGTACGCGCTGCCAGATGGTACAAAAGTATATCCCGGTCACGGACCTGAAACTACTATTGGACACGAAAGGAAGTTGAATCCATTTGTTAAAGTGAAAGCCGGTTAATCAAGATTTCTTAGTTCTCAGCTTTTCAATTTCATCAGAATATAATTCAGCCTTATCCTGATTTTTATCGATCAGGCGTTCGTACATTTTTATGGCTTCTTTCTTTCGCCCTTGTTTGCTGTGAATTCTTGCAAGCGTTTCTGAGACTACATCATCTACCTGTTCGGCATCTTTGCTTAGATCAGTCTCGTTAAAAGGCTCACCATCTGCAGGAATTTGAATCCGGTGAGATTCCACTTCCTCTAAAAGGGCAATTAACTTATCAAGATCAAGAATGGGTGAAGTGCGCGAACCTTGTTGCAATTTAGTATTGGAAGATGCATAAGTTTGCCGTGGAATAACCGCGTCAAATTTTTCCGGGTGCACCAGAAAATAGTGCAAGTGTTCCATTAAAGGACTACCCGGAGCAAAAGTTTTAGCTTTTAAAGCTTCTTTTATAGCAAGCTGTTTTTGTTCCTGAAGATGATAAAACCAGGCCAGCAGAAAGTGCCCTACTGCATCGGGGCCGCGTTTATTCAGATGCTTTTTAAGTTTAGAGATCACCGTTTCCGGGTCATCCTCAAATTTCTCTATATAAGAAGAAAGTGATTGTGGTATGTTGAAAGGAAGTTGTTGCATAATGCTTTGCAATAATAATGTGAAGGAGTGTTACAATCAAAGCTAATTACCAATTACTTACTGCATCGCTGAACATATTATTTGCCACTTGTTGTAAGGCACTGCTTGCTGCTGTATTTTCGCCTTCTATCGGGTTTTCTGTGGGATCATAGGTGAAATTCCCCCGGAAAGATTTATCCCATTCTGCCTCATCTTCATTGGTGTATTTGAAAGAAGCCTGCACCGCAATTACCACTTCATTTTGATCGGTTTGTTCATCACCCCCGATACTGAATGGACGATTACTATAGCTGGTTATGACTCCTTCCAAAACAGCATCAGCCTCGCCTTCACTATTAGCTAATTGTAGCCGGCTTTGATTTACAAATCGATTAATCAACGCCTGATTCAGACGGTCACTTAAGTCACCAAGCCCACTGTTAGACTGATCAGAAAAGAAAGGGATAAATATAGTTTCGACACCGGGGGGGATTGAAGTACCGGTAAAACTATACCTCAAACATCCGCTAATACTAAAGCAGAAAAGAAGGGCAAGAAGCCCGAGATATTTATTCCAAGCCATATTGATCCAGTTTTCTATAAAGCGTGCGCTCGCTAACGCCAAGAGTTTCTGATGCTTTTCGCCGGTTTCCATCATACCTGCGGAGCGCTTGTTGAATTAAAAATTTCTCTGCCGCTTCAATAGAAGGTATTTCCTCACCATTTAAAAAGTCTACTACATCCGATTCTTCCGACTCTTCCATTTCCTTTTGCTTTGGCATTGACTGCATTCCGAGAGATGTATGTTCACCTAAATCCATATTTGTACCCGGGGGAACTTCCATTTTATCTACTTCATCCCGTACAGAGGCAGGCAAAGCCTTTATATTTTTACTCGAAAAGGTAGAGTATAAAAAGTTAGCGAACATCTTTTTTACATCAGAAATATCATTTCTTAATTCCACCAGGGCTCTATAAATTAACTCACGGTCTTTCCGATCAAAGTCTGAATTTGCGGCCCCTCGCGACTCTTCCGAATTTTCAGCTACCATAGGAAGGTTATCAGCACTTCCTTCATGCTGCCGGCCTTTCAGGTATTTTTTAAGTTTCTCTTTATCTATAAACTGAGATTTTTCAAGTACCACTAACTGCTCGGCCACGTTCTTAAGCTCTCGAATATTTCCCGGCCAGCGATAGGAAATAAGCAGTTCACGAGCTTCATCCGAAAATCCTTTAAAAACCGAATCATACCGGGTTGAAAATTCTTGCACAAACTTCTTAAATATCGGGATAATGTCTTCCTGTCGTTCCCGTAAAGGGGGCAGGTTAATATGAACTGTATCAAGGCGGTAATAAAGATCTTCCCGGAAAATGCCATCCTGAACAAGTTTCCATAAATTCTGATTTGTGGCAGCAATTACTCGTACATCAGCGGTTTGTATCTTACTGGAACCCACTCTGAAAAATTCCCCGTTCTCTAAAACACGAAGTAATTTTACCTGTACATTTTTTGGAGTATCACCAATTTCATCCAGAAAAATGGTGCCATTATTAGCTTTTTCAAAGTATCCTTCTCTGGATTCATTAGCGCCGGTAAATGCACCCTTTTCATGGCCAAATAACTCGCTTTCAATAATCCCTTCAGGAATAGCTCCGCAGTTTACAATTACCAGGTGGTTTTGTTTTCGTTCACTCATTGCATGAATAGCCCGTGCCGTTACATCTTTACCAACCCCGCTTTCACCCTGCAAGGTTACGGTGATATCTGTTTTTGCAACCTGCATGATTTTATCAATAACCTGCCGCATGGCATCGGAGGTTCCGAGTAACCCATATTGTTCTTGAAATACTTCGCGATCCATAGTTTAATCTGTGTCAAATTTGATTTCAAACAGCAGGCGAAAAATCCTAAACGTTCAAAATGATCTACTGCCAGAATGACGTAAGTTACGCATTCCTGTCTTTAGTGTTAAGCTTAAATCCTGCTAAAAAAAGGTAGTAATTTATTGCTTGATGAGTTCAACAGCCTGCTCTACAGGTAGCGTTCTGGTTTCCTTAAAACTGGATAATACCAGGTTGGAACGGGTTTTACTCACCCCTTGCCAGGATTGAATTCGGGACAGCAGAGTTTCGAATGAACCGGTATTTTTTGTTCTCACTTTTAAAAAATGAGAGCCGTCTCCTGTAATGGAATGGACTTCAATAACTTCAGCTTCTTCAGTGGCCAGCTTTACAAAATTGGCATAGTTTTCAGATCCATCAACCTGAACAAAAATAAAAGCAGTAATATCAAAATGAAATTTTTTGCTATTTACGATGGCATTGTACCCTTCAATCAACCCACGCTCCTCAAGCTTCTTCATTCGCTCTGAAACTGAGGGAACCGAAAGCCCGACTTTTTCAGCAATAGTGTTACGCTGTGCCCTGCCATTTTCTTGTAGGTGATTTAAAATAGCGATGTCAGTTTCATCTAATAGCTGGCTCATATAAAATGAATTATGTACCTAAAATTTCTATGTGAGCTAAAAAATAACCTAAATTATTTAGGTAATCAATAGAAAAAAGCGCTTCCAACTTTTTAAAGTTTAAGATGATTAAAAAGAAAAAAGTCTGAAACAAAAAGAGGAATACCTCTTATCTTGAATACTTCCCTTAAAATCAAAACAGTTGAAATAAGAGAATGTTAGACATCAATTTTATAAGAGAACACACACAAAAAGTTAAAGATGCTATTCGAAATAAAGGGGAAAAGAATATCTCTGTTGTAGAGCAAGTGTTATCTGCCGATGAACAATGGCGCTCTGTTGTTCACAAAGTAGACACGCTTCGGAGCGAAAGTAATGCCAAAGCCAAAGAAATAGGGGCTTTGATGGGACAGGGAAAAAAAGAAGAAGCCCAGGCTATTATTCAGCAAACCTCAGAGATGAAAGAGGAGATAAAAAAGCTGGAAGAAGAAGTTAAAGAACTCAGGGAAGAGCGGGATAATTTACTGCTGAAGATACCGAACGTGCCGCACCCAAGTGTGCCTGTTGGGGCTACTGAAAATGATAACCAGGTTTTTAATACCTGGGGGAAAGAGAAGAACGACGAATGGCGAAAACCCCACTGGGAAATAGTTGAGCATTATGGCTGGGTTGATTTTGAGCGTGGAGTAAAAGTTACCGGGGCGGGATTTCCATTTTATGTAGGACCGGTAGCGCAACTTCAGAGAGCATTGATAAATTATTTCATAAATGAAGCAGTGAAAGCCGGATATATTGAGCTTCAGGCACCTTATTTTGTGAATGAAGATTCTGCCCGTGGAACCGGCCAAATTCCCGATAAAGAAGACATGATGTACGAAATTCCCCGGGATGAATTTTTTGCGATCCCAACGGCTGAAGTTCCGGTTACAAATTTCCACAGAGATGAAATACTTCCCGAAAAGGAAATTCCCAAAAAATATGTTTGCTATACTCCTTGTTGGCGGCGGGAAGCCGGATCTTATGGGAAGGATGTCCGTGGCCTGAACCGCCTTCATCAATTCGATAAAGTGGAGCTGGTAAAAATTGTGAAGCCTGAAAATTCTTATGAGGAATTGGAAAGTCTCCGCAAACATGCCGAAGGATTACTTGAAGCCCTGGAACTTCCGTATAGAACTCTTTTGATGTGCACCGGAGATATGGGATTTACCCAAAGCAAAAAATATGACCTGGAGGTTTGGAGTCCGGGTCAAAATCGATGGCTGGAAGTAAGTTCCTGCTCCAATTTTGAAAGTTTCCAGGCCCGGCGAATGCAGCTGCGTTACCGGAAAGGGGAGAAAGATATCGAAATAGCACATACGCTCAATGGCTCCGGATTAGCACTACCAAGAGTGGTATCAGCTATTCTGGAAGCTTATCAGGAAGAAAATGGTAAAGTAAGAATCCCCGAAGTGTTGAAAGGCTTTTTTGACCGGGATTATCTTTGAGTTAAGAGATGCTATAAATTCAGTACAATAGACAAATTCTCTTTTATCTTTTTTCTATATGAGGAGGAGAGGCTTCCGGCTTTCTTAATCAATCTCTTATTATCTATCGCACGAACCTGATCAATCATTATGTCACACTCTTCATCAAGATTAGCGTCTCCTTTTTCTACTTTTACTCTCAAAATTTCAACATCCTTTTGTACGTTTGTTGTTAGGGGGCAAATAATAGTTGAAGGATGAGAGGTCTGTGAAGTATAACTACAGGTCTGCGTTTGCCGGCTTCTGTACCGGTTCGGGGATTTAAGTCTGCAATCCAGACTTCAAATTGTTTGATCGTCATTGTCTAGTTTTTCAAATTCTGCCAACACCGCTTTTGATTCTTCTTTAACTAAATGAGATTCTTTTTGTAGCTGATTTTTTAAGAATAGACCGCTTCTGCTTTTTATTATAAGAATCAAGTGCTTCATTGATGTATTTATTGCGAGTTTTTTTAGTATTGGACAAAATTTTATCAGTCTCACCTAAAATATTTTCATCAATTTTTAAAGAAATAATTTTCATAGCGGCTAGGTTGGAATAACAATTAGCATCAAAAATGTATATTTAAAAACGAATTATTACAAGTTTGTTGTCTCTTATTCTCTCTTATTCTCTCTTATTCCCCAACCACCAGATTCCCCAGCCCAATCCTACAAGTGCGAGGGCAACTCCAATCCCACCTAAAAAAGCATACAGCAGATAAGGAATTATAATACTGATAACGATTCCGGTAATAGCTTTAAGTGGGGATGCGGCTATAGCGGAAGCTCCAAGGAGAGATCGAAAAACTCGTGCCAATCGTGCTAACATAAGAGTGGAATTTTAATTCAGAT
The DNA here is from genome assembly GCA_040877545.1 of Balneolaceae bacterium. Lineage (GTDB taxonomy): Bacteria > Bacteroidota > Rhodothermia > Balneolales > Balneolaceae > Gracilimonas. Next base: position 2,505 of record JBBDNN010000039.1, on the reverse strand, counting down.
TTGAAAATCAGGCTACGACATCAACTCTCAAAAGATTCGATCATGCCACTGCGTAATATTCTTTTTCTGAAAAATTCAGCAGAATCTCTAAAATAGGGTCCATTTCAGAATGCTCCATCAATTGCATGCGCAGTTTTTTGCCATTGTGAATTCCTTTCAGATACTGCCCATAATGCTTTTTCATGATGATAACGCCGTAATGCTCTCCCTGATGTTCCACCGATAAGCGTAATTGTTGCGCACAGGTTTGCATCCGTTCCTGCAAGGAAGGTTCAGCTAATTTCTCTCCGGTTTCCAGGAAATGCCGACTTTGTTCAAATATCCATGGATTCCCGATTGCGCCACGGCCAATCATCACTCCATCAACTCCGGTTTCATCAAACATCTTTTTAGCGAGTTCGGGAGATGTGACATCCCCATTTCCAATAATGGGGATTTCAAGCCCTGGAGTGTTTTTGAGTTTTTTCAACCATTCCCAGTCTGCATCACCTTTATATTTTTGGCAGCGGGTACGGGCGTGAACAGTTAAGGCTTTCACCCCAAGCTTTTGGAGCATTAGTGCCACTTCCTGAATACGAATTGTACTGTCATCCCAGCCCAGGCGGGTTTTTACAGTAACCGGGCGATTCGGAACCGCATCTACCACTGTTCCCGCCATGCGCTCCATCATGTCCATATCTTTAAGACAACCGGCACCGGCTCCTTTTTTCACCACTTTGTAGACTGGGCAACCGAAATTTATATCCACCAGATCAGGATTGTTATTGTCGGCAACTTTTGCGGCACCTTCCATAGCTTCTTCGCGTCCGCCAAAAATCTGAACTCCAAAAGGGCGTTCCATTTCCGCAAAATCCATTTTATGGAGAGCGATATCCGAATCCCGAATTAAAGCTTCGGAACTAATGAATTCAGTGAATACGATATCCGCACCTTTGGCCCGGCAGATTTGACGAAAAGGAGAATCCGTAACGTCTTCCATTGGCGCGAGAAAAAGTGGTTTATCTTGTAAAGAAATAGGCCCGATGTTCATAGATGAAATAAGCTCTTTAGAATTCGTTGAATTGAAAAACAAGATACGGTTTTTCTGAAGCTTTTTTAAAGGTGGGAGTGGGGAATGGTGGGTTGGCTATTTGGAAACTTTTTTTTCTAAAGTAGCTGGCGAACTATTCATTGTTTAATTTTAGAATCTCCTTGATAATATTATCAGCCACTCGAAAATCACTCTTAAGCAATTTATCAATCAATGGCTTTATTTTATCAATAACCGAGAGTTGTTTTGCTTTGTGAATTACTCCAAGAGTACCTGTAACCTTAAATTTTAACCTGATTGCTAATTTTCGGGCTTTTAAATCATCAAGTAAAAGCAATACATCATCAAACTCCGTGGCTAATGCTATAGCACTTGCCTCTCCATAATCTACCTGAGTCTCAATAAACTTTTGATATTTTTTATCTAAAACGGGTTGAATTTTAATCCAACCTGGCAAATTCTCTCCAAATTCTTCTGCAATCTCAGGTGTTGTTATCAGCTCCCCATATACTTTCTTCAACAATTCAAACTCATTAATCTTTTGAAAAAGTATCAATGTGCTTGTATCTGAAATAACAATCTTAGGCATTTGCTAAATCTGAATGTAAATCAGAAATCGATGTACTGAAAACAGAAACCCCATATTTTCCTAACATTTCTATAAATGCTCTTTTTGACAAACCGGCTATCTCAGCAGCCTGTCCCGCAGAAAGTTTTGCCTCTTCGTACAATTTTGCAGCCACTATCATTGAAAAATCGTGATCTTTCAAATCAATGCTATCCGGTATATTTAGTTGAATTGTTCTCATAATTATTTGTTTTTTTAAAAATACGAAATCATCATATAAATCTGCAATTTAGTCCTTTTTTTTGCTTGCCACCTACGGGTGGTTATCGGCTATATGAGTAGTTGCGTGGGATAAAATCTGAACCCAAAAAGGGCGCTCCATTTCCGAAAAATCCATTTTGTGGAGCGCGATACTGAATCCCGAATTAAAGCTTCGGAACTGATGAATTCAGAAGTGAATACGATATCCGCACCTTTGGCCCGGCAGATTTGACGAAAAGGAGAATCCGTAACGTCTTCCATTGGCGCGAGAAAAAGTGGTTTATCTTGTAAAGAAATAGGCCCGATGTTCATAGATGAAATAAGCTCTTTAGAATTCGTTGAATTGAAAAACAAGATACGGTTTTTCTGAAGCTTTTTTAAAGGTGGGAGTGGGGAATGGTGGGTTGGCTATTGGGGAACTTCCAGTCGTTCTCATGATACATTTTTTTTGCTTTGACCTCTAACGGTCAAATATAAGCGTAGTGTGGGTTTCGGAGACATTTCCTGTCCGCCTAACTTAATGTTTATTTGGAGTAAAGAGACTAATATTAGCCGTTATCCCCACATAATGCAAAGTTGTGCTTGCGCACTTTTTTTTAGGATCTGGCAAATTTCAATAGTAGTTCAAAGTCACCATTATCTGCTG
>JBBDNN010000038.1:0-25900 GCA_040877545.1 Balneolaceae bacterium | reverse complement strand
GACTTTCAGTCCCAAATCAAACCTCTGCACTTTCAGTGCAGAGTGGTTTAGTCAAAAGAAGCTGTCATATTTCGATCACTCTAACCGTTTAAGCTTTTCTTGATAGCCTCAATCCCACTCACAGGTTTTTCACATGTGAAATTTTCACAGAGGTAATAAGTAGGTTTATTATCCACTCTTTTCTGGGTGGAAGTGTAAACTGCCAATTTTTGAACCTGCTCCCTCGAAGAACTATCTAAAATATGAGTAGTAACAAAAGGCACAAACTGTTTGCCTATTAGGTTCAGGATTTCTTGCAACTCATCTTTTTCTCCAATCAGCGAAACTTCTTTGGAAGCATTATTCAGAAATTGAATAGATTGCATGCCGTACGTAATACTCGCACCTGAGCGGATCAAATCTGCTGAAAAAAGTTGACCGGTTTTATTAGCATAATCTTCCAATTCGGTATCACCGGTTAATCTGCTCAGGCGAATTTGGTTTAGCATAGCCACTGAGTTTGCAGAAGGAATAGCGCCATCATAAATCTGCTTTTGGCGGCCAAAAACCTGATCTTCATCATTTATACTGAAGTAAAATGCACCATTTTCCTCATCCCAGAATAAATCAATAAATTTTCTATTCCAGCTTATCGCCTTTTCTAAATATTCTGGTTTAAAAGTAGATTGGTACAGTTCAATTAATGCCCATACAAAAAAAGCGTAATCATCGGCCATAGCATCGATAGCTGCTTCTCCATCTTTATAGCGATGCGTTAGCCTTCCATCTTTAATTGCATTCCGCTCAAGGAAATTATAAGCTGTTTCTGCAACTTCCAGCAACTCATCATCCGAGAAGGCAAATCCCGCTTTGGCAAAAGCAGCAATCATCAGAGAGTTCCAGTCTGTCAAAATCTTATCATCTAAAGCAGGACGTACTCGTTTTTCTCGCTTTTCAAATAACTTTTTCCTGATATCATTGAACCAATCCACATCTTTATTTCCTAAAGCAGCATTTAAATGCGGAATGTTTTTACCGGTCAACTCTCCCGAAGCTTCATCTTTGAAATTACCATCACTGATTATGTTGAATAATTCGGAAAATTTTTTCTCATCATCAGCAGATAGTATTTCCTGAATTTCCTCTTTTCCCCATATATAAAATTTACCTTCTTCACCTTCACTGTCGGCATCTTCAGCAGAGTAAAATGCTCCGTCTGAATGATGCAAATCCCCTAGTACATATTCAGAGATTTCATAAGCTGTTTGTTTGAAAAGAGGATTTTTTGTGGCCTGCCAGGTTTCGGTATAAGCAATCATCAGCAGTGCCTGATCGTACAGCATTTTTTCGAAATGAGGAAGAAGCCATTTTTCATCCGTGGAATAACGGTGAAACCCAAAGCCAATATGATCCCAAATTCCACCTAAACGCATAGCTTGAAGTGTCTCCGAAACCACACCCAGAAATCTATCTTTCCCAGTTGATTTCCATTGGCGCAACAGGAACATCAGGTTATGCGGGCTTGGGAATTTCGGGGCATTTCCAAAGCCACCGTGTTCAGCATCGAAACGTTTAGTTAATTGTTCAGCGGCAAAATCAATGGCTTCTGTTCCAGGGAAGTTACCTTTTTCATATTGCTGAGACTGTGAAAATCCTTCTTTGATTTGGGTTGTTGCTTTATTAATTCTTTCACGTTCATTGTTCCACATACCTGCTATACCTGGAATCAACTGCCGTAGGCCTATTCTATTAAAGCGGGCTTCTTTTGGGATATAAGTTGCGGCAAAGAAAGGCTCTTTTTCTGGAGTCATGATAATAGTTAGCGGCCAGCCTCCCTGGCCGGTTAACATTTGGCAAACGGTCATATATGTACTGTCGATATCCGGACGCTCTTCCCGATCTACTTTAATATTTATAAAAGCCTCGTTCATTAAGTCTGCAATTGCAGGATCTTCAAAACTTTCGTGTGCCATCACATGGCACCAATGGCAGGTTGCATAACCAATTGACAGGAAGACCGGTTTATTTTCCTGATGTGCTTTTTCGAAGGCTTCCTTACCCCAGGGAAACCATTCTACAGGGTTTTCCTGGTGTTGCTGAAGGTAAGGGCTCTTTTCGGAAGCAAGTTTATTCGACATCGAAATCTTTTTTAAAGCGTTGGCTATAATCCACTACAAAACGACCATAGGCTTTATCCATTAATGGTGAGGTAATCATGAAATCTGCTGATGACCGGTTACATGCCAAGGGGATATTATAAACTACACTGATTCGCTGAAGAGCTTTCACATCTACATCGTGAGGCTGAGCGAGCAGGGGATCCCAGAAGAAAATCATTACGTCAATTTCGTTTTCCACAATAGCATTTCCAATTTGTAAATCACCGCCTAAGGGACCGCTTTTAAAGGCATAAACGGGAAGATCTAATTTTTTAGCAGCTAATGATCCTGTTGTACCAGTACCAAACAAATTATGTTTGGCTAAAAGTTCTCTGTTATAGTCAGCCCAATCCAGCAGGTCTAACTTTCGGTGATCGTGGGCGATAAGAGCAATATTTTTTTTCGCCTTCATTGTTTGAATGGAATCAGCGATGGAAGGGTGAAGTTTATTATTAGACATAGTCATAGTTATGAGTGAGTAATTAGCTCAAAGATGCAAAGCCCAAAGCAATTTTAAAAAGAAATGTTAAATAACCAGGCGCATGGGAGGGCGTTCCATTTTGATCTGCTTTACTTTAAATTCTTCGTCCTCAAAACCTTTTAGTTCTTTTTGGCTCTCTTTGACAAAAAAGGTATTCGAGTGTAGATTCAGGAAAAGCTGAACATCTGGATGATTGAAGACGGCCTCTGAAACCATGATCTCCTTTTCCGAGGCCACATCCACTAATCTGGAGGCAATATTAACGGTGGTTCCAAAATAATCGATACGGCCATTCAAGTTAACCGCAGTACAATCACCAAAATGAATCCCTGCTTTCAACTTAAAGGAATCACCCATAGCGGTTGAAGTGGTAAAAATTTGCTGAATTCGTTGCACTGCTTTTAAAGCAGAAGCAGGTTCGCGAAACACAGCCATAACCGAGTCACCAATGGTTTTTACAATACCACCGCGTTCTTCGGCTACTATTTGTTGAATGATCTTAAAGTGACTCATCACCCGGCCAATTGCAGATTCATCCCCTTCCTGAACATATAACTCGGTTGAGTTCATCAAATCAGTAAATAGCATAGTTACTCCGGATGCTTTTATTTTACTGCTTTCTTTAAGGGTTTCGCGGGAGAAGAGATTTCTGAAATCTAATGAAGAGCTAACTTCGCTTGCATATATTGCTTCCTGCTTCCAATTCAGTTTATCCACAAAACAAACTGTTTGGTTTGAAGAGCGATTACTGATAACCAGGTTGGGCTTTTTTGAAATGGTAATTTCCTGCCCGTTAAAATCCTCATCAGTTATATAAAGGGTGACATTATCCGTCCCATCTTCACGAACATGCAAAGTTAAATGGCCTTCTTGCTCATAAGTTCGGAATACATAAGACCCTTCTTCCAGTTTCACCTGGAGATACCGGTCATTCCCCACCCCCAGAAATTGTTGAATGACTCTATGAGGTTTGGAGTTTGGTCCACCCAGGCAATATTTTTTGTCTGATATTTTCCTGATTAATGGATGAGGCTTAAACACAAGGTGTGTATTCCGGTTGAAATCCATTATGTAATCCGCATCACAGTCCTCACAAAATAAATTGATACGTGCTTCTCTGAGTTTCCGAAAATTGTGTTTGGGAGATTTACATGTGGGGCAGCAAACATCCCAGCTGAAATCTAATAAATCAAATTTAGCAGCATGCAGAAAAACATTCAGTACTGAATATTTTTTTTCACCCCAATATTCTGCGAGTGCATAAGGATGGATACGTTCAAGATCTTCATCTTCAGCTTTTTTTAGAAGTTCTATTAACCGGTTTACAATTCGTTGCCGCTTTGTGTGTTTCGTAAGTTTAGCTTGTACTTTCTTTAGCTTTCTATCACTGCCTCTTACTAATTTTTTTGGTGATGAATTCTCATAAGGCTTAATAGCCAAAACCACACTTTCATCTATTCGACTAAGTAATTTATGTAGCCGTCTTTTTATAATGTTTTCTATATAAAACTTTAAGAAGTAGGCAAAAACCGCCTTAGAAGGCTTGGCCTGTATTCTCACGTTTACTTCTGTGTTATTCAGAATAGAACGCAACTCAACTTTTATTTGCAGTGTTTTAAGAAATCCCAGCTTATAATGCCGAACTACGGCATATCTGTAGGGTTTTTCCCAAACATAAGGTTCTTCCTGCCACACCATATACGACCTGATCTTACTATGGCTGATCTCAAGAAATCCCTTTTCTGTACTCCTGGAGAGAGCTGTTAAATGAATAGAGGAAGCTCCAAGAATTCTAAAAATTCTATTGGTGTCAGAGACAAAAGGCCATAGCTTTGCCGCACTAGATTTCAAAACAAATTGAAAATGATATGTTTGGTTTTGTCCTTCCTTCATTCTACACCTGATGTGGCGCTTGATTTTTTAGTAAGGTTCGAATCTTGCTGCTTGAAATCGTATCTTTTATAAATAGAGAATCTGTAGTACCAAATGTTACAAATAATATAATAAAACCTAATAATGGCTAAAGAAAAAACATTGACTATTTTAAAACCCGATTGTGTTCGCAAAGGCCTTATCGGAGAAGTTACAAAAAGGATTCAGGAAGCTGGATTCACCATTCTTGCAATGAAAATGACCAGGTTAACCGAAGCAACAGCCGGAGGTTTTTACGCTGTACATAAAGAGCGGCCTTTTTATGGTGAATTGTGTGAGTTTATGAGCAGTGGCGCCTGTGTTCCAATGTTGTTGGAAAAAGAAAACGCTGTAGAAGACTTTCGAATTTTTATAGGCGCAACAAATCCTGAAGAAGCTGAAGCGGGCACAATTCGTGCAGACTTTGCTGACAGTTTGGGGGAAAATATTATTCACGGTTCCGATTCAGTAGAAAATGGTAAAATAGAAGCATCTTATTTTTTCTCAGATTCAGAAGTTGTGGCGAACCAGTCTTAAATAAATCCTCATCTTTTAAAAGCCCGGCTGACATAAATTCTGTCGGGCTTTTTATATTTCACACACCCGGCTAAAATTAATTCTTAAGTATCAGTGAATTTTCTTCTTTGCCATTCGTAAGAGACAAGCGCAGCTGTAACTGATGCGTTTAACGACTCTACATTATTTTGCATAGGCAGGCTGGCAAGAGCGTCACATTTTTTTAGATTATCTGAACTTATTCCCTCACTTTCATTTCCGATTAAAAAAGCAATGGGTTTTTGCATTTCTACTTTCCATAAACTCTCCGGTGCATTTCCCTCTAAACCGATGATAGAAAAACCGGCAGCTTTTAAATCTTTAATACCCTGGTTTAAATCGTGAACACGAATTATAGGGATTCTCCCGGCAGTACCGGCCGATGTTTTAAAAACGGTGGCATTTACCGGCGCCTGATTTTGTGCTGGAATTATGACAGCGCTAATTCCAGCAGCGGCCGCTGATCGTAAAATGGCGCCAAAGTTATGTGGGTCTTCAATTCCCTGCAGCAAAAGAACGGCTGGATTTTCAGAAAGGTAAAGATCCTGCACCCAATCAAAGAAGTCGGTGTATTTGGCCGCACTTAATTGTGCAACAAATCCTTGGTCATTTACTCTTCCAACAAGGTTATAAATTTTTTGTCCGGGAACCTTAACTAAAGGAACACCGTTTTCAAGAGCAAGTTCATTGATTTTTTGATAAGTACTGAGCTTGAGATTATTTTTGACAAATATTTTATTTACTTCAGCAGGTCGGTTTTTTAAAATTTCTTCTACAGGATTTCGGCCATAGATGAAAAAGTTTTCAGTTTTTGACATAAATAATTTTAAAGTATAGGTACTTTCATTATAATAAATGTACGCTAAAAAAAAGGTTAGCTAAAAAAGTAAGGACATGTTTGAAGAAGAAAAAAATAAAAGTTCTTTAATTAGCGATGAGATAAAGCAGTTAAGTAGTATTGATCAAAGAACTTCCGGTATTTCCATATTTATGGAGAGAGTTCACTCTATAAATGGAGTGCACTTTATTTCTGCGTTATCACAGATATTTTTAGGCACCTGTGTGGTAGCGCTTTCACTCATAAGTAGTATTCAGCCCCTGTGGCTGGCAACAATTATGACTGTGTTCGGAAGTATAACAACAATGATTGGTCTATATTTTATTTATTACATTTTTTCCCATGCTGGTGTTTTCGATTCCCTCTTGCACCGAGCCATTAAACGGGTAATAAATTCTCAGAACTAACTTAGAACTAATAAGACTTAATCCGGTACATCATCCTCCTTGAGAATGCATCTTGATATATAAAACTGTATCTATATCAGGGATGAATTAATTGGTTTTGAATGATGATAAATAGATATTATTTACTCACCCTTGTTTCCGGATTTTTAATTCTTATTCCCCGCTTGATGCATAGCCAACCATTATCGGATAAACCTTTACCCGTACAACTATATTCCGATAACGGCGATAATTTTGTTGTGATAGCCCATCGAGGAGCAAGTGCTTATTACCCGGAAAATACCATGTCAGCCTTTAAAGCTGCCTATGAGTTGGGAGCTGAAATGATTGAGCTGGATATCACACTAAGTAAAGATGGAGAGATAGTAGTTATTCATGATGAAAAACTGGGAAGAACCACAAATCGAAAAGGACGGGTGGTAGATTTCACACTTGAGCAACTTAAAGAGCTTGATGCAGGTTCTTGGTTCGATGCATCTTTTACAAGCGAGAAAATTCCAACACTCGAAGAGGTTTTGATTTTTGCTAAAGATAAAATTGCATTGAATATAGAAATCAAAACAGAAGCTGTTACTAAAAACACCTTTTCCGGAATTGAAGAAAGAAGCCTGGAGCTTGTTAAGAAATATGGCATGGAGGAACATGTAATCTTCTCGAGTTTTGATTACCGGGCTATATCTCATCTTCGTGAGTTGGATGTGGACATCCCTTTAGCCTTGTTATATGATCGCAGACAGGCAGCCAGAAAACTCCCATCTGTTTTATTAGATATTTTTAATGCAAATGCTTTCAACTGCAATTACAGAAAATTATCCAAAAAGTGGATTAAGGATGTTTCCGCGCATAAAATACCGGTTTTTGTATATACGGTGAATAAAGAAAAGGATATGCAGAAGCTGATAGAAAGTGGTGTAAGCGGGATTTTTTCCGATAAACCGGATGTGCTGAAAATGGTTGTGGATAAGTTGTGGGAAACTAAGTGACTTTTTCTCGCTTTCACATTGAATAGCGAAAGCGAACCTCCTATATTTTACATCCATCAACTACATTCACTTCCCCATGTCTACCAAGTATATTTTTGTAACCGGAGGAGTAACGTCATCTCTCGGTAAAGGTATCATCTGTGCTTCTCTTGGTCGTTTACTCGTTGCCCAGGGCCTAAAGGTTACTATCCAAAAACTCGACCCCTACATAAATGTGGATCCCGGAACCATGAATCCTTACGAACATGGCGAAGTGTTTGTAACCGATGATGGCGCTGAAACTGATCTCGACCTTGGGCATTACGAACGATTTTTAGATATCACTACCTCGCAGGAAAACAATGTGACTACCGGCCGTGTTTACCATGATGTAATTAACAAAGAGCGACAAGGAGCTTACCTTGGAAAAACTGTTCAGGTGATTCCTCACATAACAGATGAGATTCAATCCCATGTGTTAAAACTTGGCCAGTCTGGAAATTATGATGTGGTTCTCATTGAAATTGGTGGAACTGTTGGCGATATCGAAAGCCTGCCATATATTGAAGCAGTTCGGCAGTTGAGATATAATGTTGGCCGATCAAACACACTTTCCATTCACCTGACTTTAGTTCCCTATCTAGCCGCAGCAGGTGAATTGAAAACAAAGCCGACACAACATTCCGTGAAAACTCTTTCTGAAAGCGGGTTACAACCCGATATTTTAGTTTGCCGGTCAGAATATCCATTGGATGAATCCATACGTAGAAAAGTAGCTCAATTTTGTAATGTTGAAATAGAAGATGTGATAGAGTCTCGGGATGCCGAGAGCATTTATGAAGTTCCGTTGTTAATGCAGGAAGAAGGTTTGGATGCACGGGTAATTGAAAAATTAAAGCTTAAAACCACTAGCCCTAACCTCGATAATTGGATTGGTTTTGTGGAAGCTGTTTGTAATCCGTCTGGCTCAATTAAAATTGCACTGGTTGGCAAATATGTAGAACATCACGACTCCTATAAGTCGATTGCAGAAGCCTTTATTCATGGTGGTGCTGTAAATGGCTGCAAAGTGGAAGTGATTTGGGTTCAATCAGATAATCTTACCAAAGAAAATGTAGCCGAAGAACTGAAAGGAGTTTCAGGTATTTTGGTAGCCCCCGGCTTTGGCGGGAGAGGAATCTCAGGAAAACTGGCCGCTGTTGAACATGCCCGTGTGAAAGAAATCCCCTTCTTTGGAATCTGTCTTGGAATGCAATGTGCTGTTATAGAATATGCACGGGATGTTTGCGGCTGGGATGATGCTAACAGTACAGAGTTCGAGGAAGAGACAGAATATCCTATCATTGATATTATGCACGATCAAAAGAATCTCGAAAATATGGGTGGCACTATGCGGCTTGGTAAGTATGCGTGCAAACTCGATAAAAAATCCAAGTCTTACCAGGCTTACGGCCAGGAACTTATAGATGAACGTCATCGCCATCGTTTTGAAGTGAACAATAATTTACGGTATAAACTAACAGAACATGGCATGCTGCTTGCAGGTATTAATCCGGAGAGAGATTTGGTGGAGATTGTAGAAATACCCGATCATCCATGGTTTGTGGGGGTTCAATTTCACCCCGAATTACGAAGTACAGTTAGTAATCCACAGCCCCTTTTTGTGGATTTTGTGAAAGCCAGCCTTAAATACGCAAAAGCTGCTAAGCTATACACTCCCTTAAAAAAGACGAAAGTAACGGCAGATAAAGACTCATGAGCCTGAAAGCTTACACCGGCAAAACAAGAGTACGCTCGTGTGGCTTGTTAATAGAAGAGAATAAAATCCTGCTCGTAAAATTAAAATCTCCGGTTAAAAATAAAGAGGTATGGCTGGCACCCGGCGGAGGAGTGGCTTTTGGGGAAACACTTAGCGAAACATTGCTTAGAGAATTTGAAGAAGAAACCGGTTTAAAAATTTCTGTAGAAAAACTAGTACATATAAACGAGTTGATTGAACCTCCATTTCATGCCATAGAATTCTATTTTTTGGTGAACCGAACTACAGGCAAAATGTCGCTTGGAACAGATCCGGAGCATTCAGATCAAGAACAAATTCTTCAGAAATTACAATTCTTCTCCCAGGAAGAAATCAGAAGCATCGAAGTAGCTCCCGATTATTTGAAAAATGAATTATGGGTTCAAAAAAGTGCGGGATTTAAAGCTATTGAAGTTTATCAGGTTTGACTGCCGCCGCTGTCACACAGGCGATTAATTATTCTCTGCTTTTGGTAAAGTAAAACAGAAGGTGCTGCCTTCATTTATTTTACTTTCAGCCCATAAAGTGCCCTTGTTTTTTTGTACGAAATCTTTACAAAGCATAAGGCCAAGGCCAGTTCCTTTTTCATCATTTGTACCTTCAGTAGAGAAGAAACTGGTTTCTTTAAACAACTGCTCCAGATGTTCCTCAGAAATACCCACACCATTATCTTGTATACACACGTTCACAAAATCATCCCCCTCAGTAGCAGTTAAATTGATGTGCCCGTTATTTGGAGTGAATTTTATAGCATTAGATAGAAAGTTTAGCAGCACAAGGTCGATCATGCTCTTGTCAGCATAAACCGGGGCTACTTCATCCAAATTTATTTCCACTGTTATACTTTTTTCAGATGCTTTTTGGGCAAGCAATTTCTGTGTCTCCAGAGCTATGGTCTTTATCTGAAATTTTTTCGGCACTACCTTATATCCTTTAAGCTGACTTTTGGCCCAATTCAATAAGTTGTTTAGCAGGTTTGAAGTGTATTTGAATTTATCGGCAAGCTCAGGTATCAGTTTCTGCATATCCTGTTTCGAAAGTGCATTCATTTCGTTCAGGGTGATGAAACCATATAAGGAACTCAAAGGCCCTCTTAAATCATGAGAAATTATTGAAAACAGATGATCTTTAATTTCATTCATCTCATGCAAACGCGCTGCCTGATGTTCAATTTCTTTATTTTTTTCCTGAAGAAGATTATTAGCACTTTTACGAATCATGGAATTTCTATATAAGAAAGAAGAAATAACAATAGCTATAATAAGCAACGCTATTGCGATAACTAACATATAGGTGCGGTCTGCTACCTGCTCTGCATTTCTAAGATTCTTTACTTGCTGTTGAGTTCTTAAGTTTTCCTCAAGCTTTTCATATTCATATTCGGCTTCAAGTCGGCCTACGGCCTTACTTACTTCATCATTATGCAGGCTGTCGGAATAGCTTTTGTGAAGCATATGGTAATCCAGGGCTTTTTCGGGATTACCAAGTGCACTATAAATCTCAAACAGTGTTTTAGAAGATATATTTTTTTCGGGTAATGCATTGGCAGTTGATGCGATACTAAAAGCATGCTGTGCATACCCTTCTGCATTTTTTAACTCCTGAAGTTCGAGATAGGTTAAGGCAATACCATTCAAAGATTGAACTTTTTCAATTTCATTATCAAGGCTGTCAAAAATCTGTATGGATTCATTGAAATAGTTCAAGGCATCACTGTATTGTTTTCTCTCGCGATAAATCTCGCCAAGTTTAAAGGTTGTGAGTCCAAGTGCCCGTTTATCGTAAGATTTGTCTTCAAATCGTATTACCCGCATCAGGTTTTGTTCTGCTTTCTCAAAATCTTCCAGTTCGTAATAATTAATACCCAGATTTACAGGGATAGAAATAGTAGCAGCTGTAAGGGCATTTAAGGAATCTAACTCCAAAAAAATATTCAGGGCTTCTCTATTATTTCCTAACCTGTTATAGCTGGCACCTATATTATTCAAACTTCGAAAAACTCCGTCAGCATCACCGAGAGCTTCAAATGAATTTCTTGCTTCAAAAAAATAGCTTAAGCCTCGTTCGTAACTTCCCTGAGAGGCATGAAATAAACCCATAAGATGATTTAGAGAGGCCCGTTCTTCCTGATATCCTGATGAACCTAATAAAGAGATAGATGTACTTCCCAGCTCATACACCTTTTTATATTCGCCTCTTCGAAAATACACAATACCCAAAAGCTGGTTTGCTCTTACCATTCCACTGACAGAATTGATGCGTTCTGCCAATTCAAACGCACTCGCGGCATACTTGATGATACTGTCAGGCTCATCCCTTTGAAAAGATTCGGCAATTTTTATCAGTGTTAAAACCGTATTGGTATCTGCCTCAAGAGAATCCCTCTCATCATAGTGGAGTGAATTTCTTAAACTGTCTACCACCTGAGGTTGAGCCATCACAACTTCAGCCGGGATATATAAAAAAACAAAAATAAGTAGAGTTAACTTTAACAATGCGCCCACGATATTTTACAACATTACAAACTTGTGTAATACCGAATGAATATTTCACTCTATAATAAAAGCTATTTATCGCACAACATATACACAAAGCTTGTAAAAGGTACCACAGTTTCTGCCTAAAAAATGCAGCTTTCCTTATATTGCGGAAATTCTAATAAATATTTATTGATGAAAAAATTACTTCCTCTACTTTTTCTCGTTTTCATTTTTTCTGCATGTTCTGATAAAAGCACCAATAAAACCTTCATAAATGCTAATGGCTATACTTTTACGGGAGATTCTCTCACCACCTTTACAACCATGATAGTGGAGGATAGAAAAATCAGGGAGATTGGTGGAGATGAATTGGCAGAAATGGCTGATGGCCAAACGATAGATCTGGGAGGAAAAACCGTTTTGCCGGGATTAATTGACGCACATGGCCATGTAATGAATTTAGGATTTCAGGAATTGCAGGTGAATTTAGCAGGAATTGAAACACTTGAAGCAACTCTGGACACTTTAAAAAATTATGCGGAGGCAAACCCTGACTTAGAATGGATTCAGGGAAGAGGATGGAACCAGACTCTGTGGCTGGAAAATGAATTCCCAACCGCTGCCGATATCGACAAAGTGATCTCAGACCGCCCGGTTTGGCTCTCAAGAGTAGACGGACATGCGGGGTGGGCAAATACCGAAGCCATGGAACTGGCAGGTATAAGCCAGGACACTCCCGATACAAGAGGTGGAAAAATTATTCGGGATGAGTCTGGCAAAGCCACCGGTGTTTTTGTGGATGCCGCCGGGAGATATATAAATGAAATTGTACCCGCTCCAACACCACTTGAAAATGAGATGGCATTAGAAAAAGCACTCGAGCAAATGTCAAGAATGGGCCTTACTTCTGCTCATGATGCCGGGATAAATGAAAATGAATGGAACCTGTACAAAGATTTTGCCGATCAGGAGAGAATATCAACCAGAATTTATGCTATGATTGACGGTGCAGGTGATACTTTTGATAAGCTTTCAAAAGATGGCCCGGTAAAATCGTATGCCGATGACCGGTTAGCTCTACGAAGCGTAAAAATTTCAGCTGATGGCGCACTTGGGAGCAGAGGTGCTGCCATGATTGCTCCATATTCCGATGACTCGGGCAACCACGGGCTCTTATTTTTCGAGCAGGACGAACTAAACGAAATGGTATATAAAACTGCCTCAAATGGTTTCCAAACCAACATTCATGCCATTGGAGATAAAGCAAATCGCGTAGTGCTAAATGCTTTTGAATATGTGAAGGATGAACTGGGCGACCAGGATTTGCGCCATCGGGTTGAACACGCACAAATAGTTTCCCTGGACGATATTCCACGTTTTAAAGAATTAGACATTATAGCTTCAATGCAACCAACACATGCGACCAGTGATAAAAATATGGCGGAAGATCGTGTGGGTCCGGATAGAATTAAAGGAGGCTATGCCTGGCAAAGTTATTTTGACCAGGGAACAGTTTTAGCTTCCGGATCTGATTTCCCCGTGGAGCATTCGAATCCCTTTTTCGGATTATACTCAGCAGTAACACGTATGGATCATGAAGGAAATCCCGAAGGCGGTTGGTATCCCGAACACCGCTTGAGCCGTGAAACCGCCCTCAAAACCTTTACGCTGAACGCTGCCTATGCCGCACACCAGGAAGATGTATTAGGTTCTTTAGAAGAAGGAAAATGGGCAGACTTCATTGTCATAGACCAAGATTATCTTGAAATACCTTCAAGCGATATCTGGAGAATAAATGTACTGGAAACGTGGGTAGCCGGTGAAAAGGTCTTTGGTGAATAAATAACTATTCAGAAATGATTAACTAAAACCCTGTGCTAAATGTACAGGGTTTTTTTATGCTAATGTAATTTCCAGTTTCTCTTTCCATCTTTGCCAGTTAGGCATCTTTGAATTCAGGAGCTGGTAAAAATTTAGCGTCGTGTTTGTGATGAATGAGATGGCAGAGTTCGTGTAGAATCACATATTCAATGCAACATTCCGGAGCTTTAATAAGGTGCAGGCTTAGTGTGATTATTCCATCAGGAGTACAACTTCCCCAGCGGCTTTATTCTTTCATCTCGATAAATGTCTTCCTATATTACATGTATAAAATATGTGTAAAGGAGGTAAATGTGTCTGTGAAGCAAAATCCACAAAGAGGAAGAGGTTCATCGGATAACCCGGTAAACAGGTTTGAGGGAAATTATATTGATTATGATCTGGATGAGGAAACGGGGGAGAAACCATCACCGAAAACCCAGCTCATTCGCGACAGTTCCAAAACGATAATCTCTTACAATAAAAGTGAGGATATAGCTTTTAATGCGGGAATAAATCCGTACCGTGGCTGCGAACATGGGTGCATATATTGTTACGCCCGGCCTTATCACGAGTATCTTGGCTACTCATCCGGACTGGATTTTGAATCCAAAATTGTGGTGAAATATGATGCCGCTAAATTGCTCCGTAAAGAATTAAGATCTCCGAAATGGAAGCCGCAAGTGATTGCAATGAGCGGAGTGACAGATGTGTATCAACCTATAGAAAGAAAGCTAAAAATTACCCGTGAATGCCTGGAGGTGATGGCAGAATTTCGCAACCCGGTAGGCCTCATCACAAAAAACCATCTAATAACCCGTGATCTTGATTTGTTGCGTGAATTGAACGAGTATAATTGCGTGAGCGTAACAATTTCGGTTACTACTCTTGATAAAGATTTGGCCAGTATAATGGAGCCCCGCACATCTCGCCCCAAAAGAAGGTTAGATGCAATAAAAAAACTTAGTGCAGCCGGAATTCCAGTTAATGTGAATGTAGCTCCCATCATACCGGGATTGACTGATCATGAATGTGCTTCCATATTAGAAGCCGCCGCTGAAGCTGGCGCGATTTCTGCAGGATATACGGTTGTTAGGCTTCCATATAAAGTAAAGGAGATGTTTGTTGAATGGCTCGAGCAGCATTTCCCTGACAGAAAAGGAAAAATCCTGAGCCGGATTATGGACATCAGAAATGGAAAATTGAATAATTCGGAGTGGAAGACCCGGATGAAAGGGGAGGGCAATTTTTCAAAACAAATAGCGGACCTATTTAAGGTGCAAACAAAAAGATTAGGTCTGAATAAAAGAGGCTCAGGCCTGAGTACAGATCATTTCATTAAAAGCAGTGGCAGTCAGCTTAAGCTGTTTTAAATTATCAAATAAGTTTTTACATATAAAGCAGAAACAATTCCGGGTTTCACTCGTCTTACTTAGCAGTAGCTTTCCCGATACCTGATTAGAATAGCTTTCTATTAGCACTAAACTTTTACTACAGGTATCGGGTTTTTTTGTCTCTGATTTGCGTGCTCCTTCTTTTCTGACATTTCCACCCAAATATTTATTAGTTAATTCTTGTCTGTGGGAAAATAATAATTATTTCCTTGTAATATTTACATTCTAATTTGACATTTGGCCTCTCGTAAATTAAAATAAAGATGCTAATCTTTTATAATCTTAGACAAGGAGGAAACTCATGAATGAGGATATATTTCTTGAAGCCGCTGAAGGCGGTGACCTGGAGACAATAGCTGGGTTGCTGAACGATGGGGTAGATGTTAATACAAGAGACGTACACGATCGCACCGGAATATTAAAAGCTGCAAAGCACGGGCACTTAGAAATCGTGAAATTTTTGGCTGAACACGGCGCTAACGTTAACCACAAAGATAACAGGGGCACAACAGCATTATACTGGGCTTCTGCAAACGGACATCAACAGGTAGTACGATTTTTAATTGAACACCAGGGTGATGTAGATGTACATGATGATAGAGGATGGTCGGCCAAAGATCAGGCAATAATACAGCATCACGATCATGTGGTAGAAATGTTAAACGCAGCCGGTGCACATTAATACTTGGCAATCTAAAATTTTAAACCCTGTACATTTTATGGCAGGGTTTTTCTATGTCTGCTATCTTCCATAAATCAGAAAAATAGCCGGACGTTTATGCAGGTTGGGAAGGGGAGATGATTTCCAATCTGAAACTTGTTTGGATATTATTTGCTCATCCGGCAGGGTGATATCCACAGCAACACAAACCCAGGTTTCTGCCGGACAGGTAGAGATTACATCTTTCAACAGTTCATTATTACGGTAGGGAGCTTCCATGAAAATTTGTGTGCGGTCGTGCCTTCTCGATTCCCCATCCAGTTGATTTATCATCCCTTTTCGTTTTTTTTGATCGATGGGCAGGTAACCATGAAAGGCAAATTCTTGTCCGTTGAAACCGGCGGCCATCAAAGCTAATAGAATGGAGGAAGGTCCTACCAGCGGAACTACCTTAATTCCATTTTGATGAGCCATTTTTACCAGTT
Source organism: Balneolaceae bacterium (assembly GCA_040877545.1). Classification (GTDB taxonomy): domain Bacteria; phylum Bacteroidota; class Rhodothermia; order Balneolales; family Balneolaceae; genus Gracilimonas. The sequence goes on along the minus strand of JBBDNN010000038.1, from coordinate 9,930 downwards.
TAGCCCCGGGATCTGCTACAGCAGGAGCTCCTGCTTCAGAAAGTACACCGACATTTTTACCTGCTTTAAGCGGCTTGAGAAATGAAAAAACCTCATGTTCAGGTGTATTCTTGTTTAATTGGTAGAAATCGATTTTATAGTCGGGAATGGTATCACCCACCCATTGTAAAAATTTCACCGATGTTCGGATGTTCTCAACCACTAATGAGTCCAGCTTTCTGAGAATTGATAAAGTATATTCAGGTAAGGTATTATTTTCAGGGGTTTTGCCTAAAGTAGTTGGAATCAGATATAAGGTGCCTTTCATTAATCTACCCGTTCAATTTCAAATTTATCATCATCAAAAACTATTTTACGGTTGGCATAACGCTGTACAAAAACGGCTACTATAAACGTGACACAAAAAGCTATAAAAGCTACTCCCATATTTATCAACGAGGTGCTTTTTTGAATACTGTATACTGGATAAAGTACTATTTCCTGGAAAGCACCTTTCTGATATCGTATTGGGATGGTAGTGTTTTCCATTAATTTCTGAGCCATTTGAACTGAAAGGGAAAGCCGCCGTTCAATTGTAGCCTCATCAGTATTAAAGCGAATATCAACATAACCATTGCTTTGTGCTGCAATTTGTTTAATGTCGAAATCTGTGACTTCCGCTATATAGCTGGTTCCATTTTCGTAGGTATCCAAGGTGCCTTTATAAACCAATCCCTGTTGAATTACTATAAAACCCATGTAAATTGGAAGAACCCAAATCAAGGATAAAAACCGATATTTATTCATTGCCGGATTCAATTTCTGTGAATGTTATTTCATATAAAGCCGGATCCCAAATCAGACGTTGCTGAAAATCTTCGTGCATATGATTTGCAGACAAATGCACCCAAAACCCCACGGGCAATTGATCAAAAAAGATCGCTTGTACTGAGGTATGGCCGTCATAGATAGAAGTTCCAAAATCAACGCCTGCCAATAAGCCCATCCGGTTATCATAAATTCCACCGTAGTCATCAAAACTTCGTACAATGCGTTCTGAGTGCATTAGCCAACGAAGTTTTTTTACTACTTCCTCCGATACTTCAGCAGAGATTATTTCACCGTGTAGGAGGCGGTACATCAAATCTGCCATTGCATTTGTGCTGGCCTGGGGGAAGAAGTCAAGTGCATCACGCTCCTGAATAAAGGTTAAAGAAAGCCGGTCTTTCTCAAATTGTTCTTTTACAACCTGCTGATAGGCTTGGTCTTCTGCTAAATTCTGGGAAGCCTTAATTGCTCTCTTGGCGAATTCCGTAAAACCAATTTCTGAAAGTCCAACAGTATCATTTAAACTGGGGTTAATAGTTATATACATCCCGCTAAAAGGAATTGGTAAAGAATTTTCCGGAAAGTTAAGTGAGTCTGTCAGTGCGCGAATATTTTCTTCTCCAAATCGAAACCAAAGGTAATCTGCCGCTGCAATGTCATTGTAAGCAATCATAGCAGAAACAACATCGTCAAGTGGAGCATTACCATCACTAAATTCATCCACCAAATTTTGATGATTATTTTCACTGATTTTAGGCAAAGAAAATTCTTGAATATCATTTAACCTGACAGTTTCTTCAGGATTTAGCAACCCCTCAGCCACCTGTCTTTCGTACTCAATAAGAAGAATCAAATTTGCTGTGGTACCTAAAGTGCGGGGGGTATCCGGCTCAAAAAATATACCTGAATCTGGATCTGCTGCATTATAAGAGGTAATGGAAAAGTACTCCGGTTGATCGCCAATAAACTCTGCAAGTCCTTTAAGGGAGTACGTATTCTCTATGTATTGGCTGCCTTCCACCATACCCTCTTCATTCTGGTATAGGGTTTTAAAACCTTGATAATTCAACCCAATAACCAAGGCAAAAATACCTGCTATTACCACTAAAAAAATGAATAGAAATGTTAATGCTCTCTTCAAGAATTGTAATCGGTTAGGATTTTAATATTCAGAAAACAAAGATACGAATAACGTTAAACGATTACCTGTTTTAAGAAATGATTCTCATCATATGAGCACAGAGCCAGGCACCATAAGTTCCAAGTGCATAACCTAAAACTGCGAGTAAAACACCAACCGGTGCCAAAGCCGGATGAAAAGCCGAAGCCACAATAGGCGCCGAAGCCGCACCTCCAATATTTGCCTGGCTGCCCACCGCCACAAAGAAAAAAGGTGCTTTTATAATTTTTGCTACGGTTAATAAAATGACAATATGAATAAGTATCCACACAGCACCAATTGCAAAGTAACCTGGAGCATCCAGCATCGAAGCAATATTCATTTTCATCCCGATGGTCATCACCAAAATGTATAAAAACAGGCTGCCGATTTTGGAAGCTCCCGCGCCTTCAAGATTTCGGAGTTTGGTGAATGAAGCTATTAAACCACCGGTAGTGGCAACTACGATGATCCAGAAAAAACTGGAATTAAAACTTAGCTGACTAAGTGCGGGAGAATTTTCATTGATCCATGGGGCAACCGTATCTCCAACAATATGTCCTAACGCAGTAAGCACAAAAGCCACGGCAATAATTTTGGTGAAATCTACAAGGGTTGGAACCCGTGCAATTTCCGCCTGATATTCTGCAATATCATTTTTCAAAGTGGTAATTGCAGATGAATCAGCTTTAAACCAGCCATCCACACGATCGGAAATCCCCGCTCCATAAAGCAGGAATGCCATCCAAATATTAGCCACTATAATATCTACAGTTACCATTGCGCCGAAAAGGTCGGTGCTTGGCTCGAAGATTTCGAGCATCGCTGTTTGGTTTGCACCGCCGCCAATCCAGCTTCCTGCAACCGTTGATAATCCACGCCATACCGCATCAGGGCCGGTTCCGCCTACCATTTCCGGGTTGATACTTCCCAGAAGCAGAATGGCTAATGGCCCGCCAAACATAATTCCGAAAGTTGCTGCAAGAAACATGATAATAGCTTTCGGGCCTAAATTGATGATTCCTTTCAAATCGATACTCAAAGTCAGTAGAATTAAACTCGCAGGTAGCAGGTATCGCGAAGCTACAAAGTAAAGATTTGACTCCTCTTCAGAAACAACGCCGAAAGTAGTTAATAAAGAAGGAATGAAATAGCACAATAATAAAGAGGGTACAAATTTGTAGAATTTTTGCCAGCCGGGATGTTTGCTATGGGAGGTTATAAAAATGAGGGCAAGTATTGCCATGAGCAGTCCGAAAACAATGGCATCATTTGTAATTAGTGCAACAGCGAATGTAGAGGTCATAAATATGTTTTAGAGTTGGAGGAGAGGATACAAAATTATCCCCTTTGTATCATTTCAGTTTTTCTATTCGTAAAAAAATTAATAGCCAGCATTATAAACAGATTTAAATAAGGGATTGGGCGATAAGAACTTTATTTTCCAATTCTCATTTTACCCCAAAAAAGTATATATAAAATGATTGTTTCTAAATTTGGTGGTACCAGTGTCGGTACTTATAAAGCCATGCAACGTAGTGCAAAAATAATAGCTGCCGAATCCACCCGACGACTTGTGGTAATAAGCGCCACGGCAGGTACAACCAACGATTTGGTTGCACTTTCTGCTAATGAACTCGAATCAACTCTACAAGAAGAGTTACTTCGAAATATTGAAGAACGTCATATGGCTATCATAGATCAGCTTGAAGACCAGGATAAAGCAAGATCAGATTTTTATAAGGAATTTTCTGATCTGCGGGTACACCTTGAGTTCGTGGGGCGGGATAAACGCTGGAAAGATCAGCTGTATGCTTTTGGTGAGCTGATGTCTACCAGGATTTTTGTCCAGGTATTAAGAGAACAGGGAGTTGATGCTGCGTGGCTCGATGCCCGCACTGTTCTGAAAACAGACTCCACATTTGGGAGTGCCGAACCCAGCCTGAAAGCCATTAAAATAAATGCGAAAAAGCACATTCAAAAAGATAGTGTTTACCTTACCCAGGGGTTTATAGGTTCCGATATTTTTGGGAATACAACTACACTTGGGCGGGGCGGAAGTGATTTTTCTGCAGCTCTTTTTGCTGAAGCAGTGAATGCCAATACACTTGAGATTTGGACAGATGTTGCCGGAGTATATACCACAGATCCGCGTATTGTACCGGATGCTTTTCCCATTCATGAAATATCCTTTGATGAAGCTGCCGAGCTTTCTGTGTTTGGCGGGAAAGTTCTTCATCCCGCAACGTTAAAGCCGGCCATTCGTGGCGGTGTAAAAGTGAGAGTTGCTTCCAGCCGAAAACCAGGGGAGGCAGGAACCTGGGTGGTACAAGAGCCGGAACATAAACCATCTATTCGGGCAATTTCATTACGCCGTAACCAGACACTATTAACCTTGCACAGCCTGGAGATGCTTCACCAATATGGTTACCTGGCAAGATTATTCAAGGTGCTTTCACAGTATAAAATATCTGTAGATCTGGTTAGTACGAGTGAGGTAAGTGTAGCCCTGACTTTAGATACAGCCATGAATGCCTCTAATAAAGTGGAGTTAACGGATGATGTTTTAAATGAACTTCGGAAGTTTGCAGAGGTAGTGGTAGAAACAGACTTCGCTTTAATCGCATTGATCGGGAATAACCTCCAGCAAACTTCAGGCATCAGCGGGCCTTTATTTAAGGCTTTAGAAGATTATAATGTTCGATTAATTTGCCATGGAGCCAGCAGCAATAATGTGTGTGTTTTGGTAGATCAGGATCAGTCGGAGGATATAATTCGTATGCTGCACAAGAAATTTATAACGAGCAAAGAATTTAATTAGAACCAATAAATCTCAAAAATTCATCCGGGGAAAGGACCGGAATTTCAGATTTTTTATAATCCGATTTATTTCGAGTAATAATAGCTGAACAATTACAGGGTAAAGCCGAATGGTACTGAATGGCATCTTCAAAATCCCTCCACTTTGATGCCAATGAAGCATCAACTTCCTGTTCCCTTACACTGGCAATAGAAATAATAGTTTTAAGTTTTGATAGCTGAGTATAAGCTTTCGATACAGAACTCCATTTGCTTAACAAATAAAACATATTAGAGAATGAGAGGGAAGAAGTAACAGCAATAATTTTTTTAGTTTCAGCCAAATAAAGAATTTGAATAGCATTCTTACTAAAAGGTGAACGATTTGTTAAGGCATCTAAACATATATCGCTATCTATAAAATATGTATCAGTCATTATATTTTTCTTCCAAAATTCTTGTTAGCTCTTCATCATAATCAACATCATCTGGTATTTTAATGCTACCGGCCAATTCTGTAACTAAAGAATCTTGAGGAATTTTAGTATCTAAATCCGTTTCGGGTAATGAATTTAAAAAATTTTCAACCATCTCAGAAATACTAACCCCTTCTTTAAATGCAATTTTCTTAGCTCGTTCTTTTGTTTGCTTTTCAATACTTAAAGTTAATTTCTCTTTCATTACATACGTGTTAATTTAAAAACATACGTAATTTATAAAGAATTTTAGTTAAATAAAATATTAGAACCACCCTATTAAAGTCTGTTTAAAATTTTATCTTTGAGTAAATTTAAAATGAAAAAATTAATGGAAATTGCATTAATAGGAACCGGTAAAACGGGCGGAAAAGTAGCGGAGCTTTTGGAGGAGAATCTATCTGATACCTTTGATGAATTTAAACCCCCCACAGTAGAAAAACTTCAACAATCAGATGCAGTAATCATCTTTGTTCCGGGGGATGCTGTTGATGATATTTTACAGACAGTAATCGACTCAGGGATACCCGCAGCCTGGGGAAGTACCGGTTATGAATGGCCGGAAGATTTGGAGGGGCGGGTAAAGGCTCAAAAAGCTAAATGGGTAATTGCTTCAAATTTTAGCCTGGGAATGAATATCATCCGAAAAAATATTGAAATCATTTCTGCCGGATCCACAATGCTAAAAAAACCGGGATTCCACATTCATGAAGTGCATCATGTTCATAAGAAAGACGCGCCAAGTGGTACAGCCTTATCATGGAAAGAATGGCTGGATAAGGAAGCAGAAGTAACCTCTTCCAGAGAAGGCGATGTGAAAGGAATTCATGAGCTTACTATGAGTACTGCAATGGAAAAAATTACGCTGCGGCATGAAGCATTGGACCGGAATTTATTTGCAGAAGGAGCGATTTGGGCGGCAGAGCAGTTAATTAACAATGAAAGTATCAAACCGGGAATATTGGCTTTTGGACAACTTTTTGATCTTGTAATGGAGGAAAATAAATAATGGAACAATTTCCACTTTATACCGCAATGATAACTCCTATGAATGCAGATGGAAGCATTGATTATAATAGCTTCGAAACAATCCTCAGAAAGCAGGAAAGTGCAAAAAATGGGGTTCTTCTATTAGGAAGCACCGGGGAAGGATTGAATCTAAATGAAGAAGAAAAACGTGAAGTAGTGGAGTTTACTAAAGAACTGAACCTTGATGTTCCTATGATGGTAGGTATTGGTGGTTTCAACTTATCCGGTCAGGTAGATTTTATCCATTATTGTGATGAAATTGGGGTAGATATATTTTTACTGGTTACCCCTTTGTATGCCAAGCCTGGAGCCGAAGGTCAATTTGAATGGTTTAGCGAACTTCTCGCAGAAACTAATACCGATTGTATGCTTTATAATGTTCCCTCAAGAACCGGTGGTAAATTAGATCCATCTGTGCCACGCCGGTTAAGCAAGGAATTTGAGAATTTAATTGGAGTGAAGGAAGCCAGCGGAAGTGTAGAAGAGTTTAAAGCTTTTAGAAAAGCATCTCCAAATCTGAAATTCTATAGTGGTGATGATGGCTTAACATCTGCATTTGCCGATGAAGGCGCTGTTGGGCTAATATCAGTAGCATCTAATGTTTGGCCGGATGAAACACATAAATATGTTGAATTATGTGTGGCAGGGAATACTGAAGGTTTATTTCCCCTTTGGAAAGAATCAGCAGATGCTTTGTTCAAAGCCCCTAATCCGGTTCCTGTAAAGGTTTTACTACAACAAAAAGGCTGGGTCGAAAATGATACAGTACGGCTGCCGCTTTCCTTGGGAGATATCTCAAATGAGACAGAGAAAATTCTTGTTGATGTAGATAAGAATATTTCAAAATGGTATTCCGAAACTAAATAATAAAAAGAATCCAAAAGCAGGAAATTCAAAAGCAGAATAATGTCATATAAAGATATTTTAAATCAATTAGAAAAAGGAACAGCAAGAGCGGCAAACCCAACAGAGGATGGGTGGGAAGCCAATATCGAAGTAAAAAAAGCTATTTTGGAATCCTTTAAAGATGGGAAAAACACTTCCTATGAAGGCATTTATGAGGGTTTTGTAGATAAAGATAATTTACCGCCCAGATTTTTTGATCCCGAAGACGGAGTTCGGCTGGTTCCGGGCGGCTCATCGGTTCGGCGCGGAGCTTATGTGGCATCAGGTGTAATTATCATGCCGCCGGCGTATATAAATGTTGGCGCTTATGTGGATGAAGGCACCATGGTAGACAGTCACGCGTTGGTTGGCTCATGTGCACAAATCGGCAAAAATGTACACCTTTCTGCCGGAGTTCAGATCGGAGGAGTATTGGAGCCCATTGGCATGAACCCGGTTATAATTGAAGACGATTGTTTTGTTGGAGCAGGTGCTGTAATTGTGGAAGGAATAATGGTGAAGAAAGGGGCTGTGATTGCGCCGGGCGTAGTGCTTTCTAAATCAATACCGGTCTATGATATTGTGAATGAAAAGGTACTGGAGCGGGGATCAGCCATACCAGAGGGTGCGGTAGTAATTCCTGGAACACGCCCGGTTACCAACGATTGGGCAAAAAGCGAAGGACTTAATATGGCCTGTCCAATCATCGTAAAATATCGCGACGCGGGAAGTGATGCTTCTTTGGAATTGGAAGATGCTTTGAGGTGATACGTGTTTAAGTGCTTACGTGTTTACGTGTTGAAGTGTTTATGTTTTGCAATATGTCATAAACACATAAACACGTAAGCACTTAAACACGGTAACACGGTAACACGTTATTCAAACAACCAGCGCTTTATTTGCTACTGCGAGTCCTTTCACGAACGCCTGGATAAGCGCTTCAATAGTATCAGGAGAAGCTCCTTTTGAGATGAAGGTATGGCCTTCTTTTTCTAAAGTGAGAGTAACTACCACCAGGGAGTCGGTATCAGGACTAAGAATTTCTACTTCATGATTTTTAACTTCCAGCGGTAGAAAGGAATCCGTTTCTGCTTTAATTGCAGTTAACACGGCATCAATCGGACCCACACCCTGATCGAGAGAAATAACTTCTTCGCGTTGTTCGATCTTGAGCTTAACAGCCGCACTTACCAAGCCGTGTTTGCGCATGGTTAATTTATAATCGAGCACTTCAACCGGATATTCGAGACCTGTTTCTTCATTATACACCAAAGAACGAAGTACTTTTATTTCCTCTTCCTTTAATGTTTTTCCTTTTTTGTTGAAGTCTTTTACATACTCATCGTACAGTCGGGCATGTTCATCATCCATCTTCACATTGCCAAGTACCATATCGCGTGACTGCCCCCAGCTGCTTTTTTGCAGCTCCACAAAACCCGAGTCAATATATTGCTGAACCCGTTCCAGGTTCGGCGGGAGTACCGGTGACGAAAGCGAATACTTCGCTACAATGTGAGCGCTTTTCAAACCCGTTCCGGTTAACACAAATAAGCATTTTTTCCCTTTAAAAATATCCAGGTTATTTTTAAAGGCAGCTAAAGGAATTGCACTGGCAGGTTCGGTAAAATATCCATCCTCAAGTGTCATTTCCTTCATAGATTCAAGCAACTCATTTTCGGTAGCTGTAAAAGCAAGCCCTTCTGTTTCATTAATTCCTTCCAGAACTTTATAGAAGTCAAAAGGGTCACTTACAGCCACAGCATCTGCCATGGTATTTACCTGGTCTTTGATGATTTTTTCCTTCTTGAAAATCCCTTCCACTACCGGTGAGCTTTGCTCAGGCTGAACAGCTACAAAACGAGGAATGGTCTCTATCATACCGGCAGCTTTCATTTCCTTATAGCCCTTGTAAATAGAGGCAAAATTAGTTCCGGCTCCAACAGGAACAAAAATGTAATCATAGGTGATATTTCCCTGTTCATATAATTCATAGGAGAAGGATTTTTGCCCTTCCTGCCGAAATACATAATCGCCGGCAAGATAATAATTACCAGATTTGGCAAACTGACGGCAAAGTTTTTCGCAGTCTGTAAAATCCCCTTTTATCTTCAGGATAGTAGCATCATAAATAGTTGCCTGAGCAAGTTTTACTTCCGGTGTTTTTTCCGGTACAAAAACAAAGCAGGGAATATTGAAATAGCCGGCGTAAGCAGCTACTGAAGCCGCCATATTCCCGGTTGAAGCCAGGCAAATTGCATCTGCTTTCAGCTCAAGGGCTTTTTGAACTTCTATGTAACTCCCGCGATCTTTAAAACATCCTGTTGGATGCTCATATTCAAGCTTGCCATACAATTCAGCTCCGTACTTTTCAGATAAACGTTCGAGCTTTTTTAAAGGGGTAAAATGATGTTTTAAAGGATCCGGCAAAATATTTTTCAGGGGGTATTGGATATTTTTTGCCGGCTTGTGATAGTCAATAGTCAAAACACCGCCACAGTTTGTGCAGTAGGTACTTGTCTCTTTTTCATCATTGGCCTCGCCACACATTATGCAACGCATGGTATATCCGGAATTGGTGGCTTTCATCTGCAAATAATTTTAAAAGTTTAAATAAAAATACGAATCATAGGACTATCAAAAAATTAATAAAAAGCGCTTTTTTGCAGGAGTAAAGGTAGGAAAGGGAAATATTTTTAAAAGAGGTTTTAAATAGTTTTGGACAGTAGTGTCCAATTAAGACAATTTCAATTTCTTATAACTCATTGAAGTACAATA
>JBBDNN010000037.1:0-25936 GCA_040877545.1 Balneolaceae bacterium | reverse complement strand
CCTGTTCATTCTTGTCAGATGGAGACGATTCATCCTCTGAAATTAATTTGGATGAACTGATTCAGCACTGGGTCCATTCTTATGAAGAAGAACCTGAGGAAAGTGATGTTAATATATACAGGCCCCATGACTATAAAGAATTTCCGACGAGTCGGTTTAGAATGCAGTACATTTTTGAAGAAGATGGTGCTTGCGAGTGGTTTTATCTTGCACCAGATGATGGTCATCACTTTAGGCCTGGAAAGTGGCAGCTCGATGCTGAGGACTCTGAAGCCCTTATTATAGAGCAAGATGAACAAGTAATGAGGTACCGCATTCTGGAGCTGAATAAAGAAGTGCTTCGCATGACATTCATCGATACTGAGTAAAACTAAAATGCTATAACAAGCGCATCTTATTTTGAAATCTTGACAATATGTACGGAATTACGTACGTTATGATAGTAAATGAATTCAAGTCCCAAAACCATGAAAACATTAACAGCTACTCAAGCTCGAAAAGATATTTATCGATTACTGGATGAGGCATCTGATACTCACAAGCCTATTCAAATTACCGGAAAACGATCGAATGCAGTATTGATCAGTGAAGAGGATTGGCGGTCTATTCAAGAAACGCTTTATCTTATATCTATTCCAGGAATGCAGGAGTCAATTATTGAAGGACTAAAGGCACCTCTTGAAGAAACCGACGAAGAACTTGACTGGTGAGTAACTACAAGCTCGTTTATACCAAACAAGCAAAGAATGATGCTAAGAAAGCTGCTTCTTCCGGATTAAAATCGAAGATCAAAGATTTACTCGAAATAATTAAAGAAGATCCGTTCGAAGAATATCCACCTTATGAAAAGTTGGTTGGTAATTTGGAGGGGGCTTATTCTCGTAGAATCAACATACAACATCGCTTGGTGTATCAAGTATACGAGAATGAGAAAGTCGTTAAAATCATCAGAATGTGGAGCCATTACGATTAGTCGGGTAGCATAACATCTTTAAAAAGGACATTGTCAAGCGCATCAACTGGGGACGCGGACGTGCCATTGGTTTACAGAGTTGTTTGTTTTAAAATTTTAGTCGTTTATTAACTCATAATCCCCGCGCCAGTTTTGTGCAGGGTCGTTAGCCGTTTAATCCAAATTAATATACTCATGAGATCAAAGTTTATTTTTTTGACACTCACTTTAACAGTTATTCTGTTCCTTCCAAATATTTTGCCCGCTCAGGATCAAAAGCTTTCAGTAAATGTCAGTTATCCTATACCTATTGGTGATACTTTTTATTCAAATTATAATGGAGTGGTCAATACAAGTTTTCAGTATTCAAGATCAATTGGTTCAAATTTTTATGTGAATGGTGAATTTGATTATTCCAACTCCGAGCTTCAATTAAACAATCCTTTTGGAGAAAATTCTATAACACATTTAAATATTTTCAAATTAATTGCATCCGTTGAACTTCCGCTAAAAATCGAAAATATATTGACATTCAGACCTGAGTTAGGAGTTGGTTTTGCACATTTACGTTTTAATAATAATGAGCTTAATGACCAAAATACCGACAATGGTTTCTCAGGCAAATTCAGCTTACAAGTAGACCGAAATATTTCAGAAAAAGTAAGCATTGGAATTAGTGGAAGTTACAATTTGATTCTGCTTGGTGAACCCGATGTTGGAGTAGATACCCCTTACAATAAGGAATTACATTCCGTGAATATTGGAATAGTTACCATGTACCACTTTTAAACGGCTAACAAAGTGCATCAACTGGGGACGCGGACGAGGCTTCGATTTCCTGTGTTGCTTGTTTTGAAATTTTAGCCGTTTATTAATTTATAATCTCCGCGCCCGTTTTGCGCAGGGTCATTATATAACTAAAACATCGAACTCAAGAATAGGAGAAGTCATGAGAGTACTTTTAACAATGATTTCACTATGTCTTCTTTTGACCTCTTGTGAAGTTTTTAATTCGTCAAGTAATAATGGAGATATAGAATTAATCGAAGCAAATAAAAAATTATGGAGTTCGAGTAACTCACAAAATTATACTTTTAAAAATAGTAGAACTTGTGAATGTCCTCCTCCATACGATTATACAGTTGAGGTAGTAAATGGCGAAATCAAAAATGTTCATTTCGAAAAGCAAGAACATATTAGCTATGAAAGAAAAGATATGACCATCAACACAACACGGACTATAGATGAATTATTTGATCTTCTGGAAAAATATGAAGAAACAGCAGATCACTTTGAAGTAGAATTCCATAAAGAACTCGGCTATCCGACAAAAATTAATATTGATCCAAGTAGAGAGATGGCGGATGAGGAAATCACTCTTGAAATCTCAAACGTATCTCCATTAAGTAATTAAAATAATTTAGGTTAGTATGCACAAGTTGTATAGCAAGCGCATCAACTGGGGACGCGGACGAGGCTTCGGTTTCCAGTGTTGCTTGTTTTAAATTTTTAGTCGTTTATTAACTCATAATCTCTGCGCCCGCCTGTTCCTTTGGGATTATGCGCTGGGTCGTTAGAGGCTCGCCGAAAAGCTCCAATTTTTGCTGAATGAGGTTGTAGAAGAACCTCCGAGCGCCCGCAGGTCCTTGGAGCGTTCGTCCGTAACGTTTGTCACAAAAGTGATCCCTTCGGGAAAATCAATGATCGCTGTGTTGCATTTACCTCAAGACCTCTTATTTTCCTGCCGGATTCAAATATTCATATACGGGACAGATGAAACAGAAATTTACGGCTTTTATTGGGGCAGGTGTTATTCTCTTAATTTCAACCCAGTTTTCGTGGGCTGATGTGCAGGCGGCAGAGGCTTCTTCAACAATTATTGGCAGTTGGGTCAGCATTCTTCCGCCGCTTTTTGCCATTTTAATAGCCCTTATTTTTCGACAGGTTTTATTCGCCCTGTTTTTAGGAATCTGGATGGGCGCTTTTCTGATTGGCGATATGAGTTTCTCTGGCTTTTTTGAGAGCTTCTTTACTTCCCTCAGCGATTATATTGTACCCGGTGTTTCCGACCCCGACCGCATGAGCATTGTAGTGTTTTCCCTTTTGATTGGCGGAATGGTAGGAATAATCACCGATAACGGAGGAACGCGGGGAGTGATAAAAGCCATTACCCGCTTTGTACGAACCAAAGTGCAGGGACAGGTGGTAACCTCACTCATGGGATTTGTGGTTTTCTTTGATGATTACGCCAATACCATGGTTGTGGGAAATACCATGCGTCCGCTTACTGACAAGCTCCGAATATCCCGCGCAAAACTTGCTTACCTGGTAGATGCCACGGCGGCACCGATTGCAACTGTTGCACTTGTTAGTACATGGATTGGCGCTATGGTTGGATTTATTGCCACCGCCCAAAGCGAAATGCTCGATTTCAATGAAGCGGCTTATTCCGTTTTCATCAATTCGCTGCCCTATAATTTTTATGCTTTTTTCACCATACTTTTTGTGATTTTGATCGCGTGGTCGGGACGGGATTTTGGCCCCATGTTAAAAGCCCGCATTAACTTGTACAAAGCCAAACACAATCCAAAGCTCGATAAATATAATCTCTACAAAGAAATTATAGAGGAAGATGAAGCTAAGAAAAGTGAGTCGCACTGGGCGAATGCCGCCATTCCTATTCTTGTGTTGGTGATTGGAACAATCGCGGGGCTTTTTGTAACTGGAGAAGGCGACAATATTCAGGCAATAATTGAAACAGCTAATTCTTACAGCGCTCTTCTTTGGGGATCGCTGGCTTCGGTAGTTGCTGCCATAGCTATGACCCTGTCAAAGAAATTGCTGGATGTAGAGAAAACGCTGGAGGGGATGATGAGCGGCATGCATGTGATGTTTGATGGTGTGTTGATTCTTGTATTAGCGTGGGCTTTAAGTGATGTAACCGTTGCAATGGGAACAGCAGACTACCTGGTTTCTGTTTTTGGAGAAACGCTGAATCCATACTGGATGCCTGCGATAATTTTGATTTTATCAGCTCTAACTGCATTTGCCACCGGCTCGAGCTGGGGAACCATGGGAATTTTGATGCCGCTGGTTGTTCCACTGGGGTGGCAAATCGGCAACGCCACCGGCTTGCCTGTAGATGTGACACTTGAAGTGATTTATGCAAGTGTAAGTGCGGTTTTAGCGGGATCTGTTTGGGGAGATCATTGTTCACCTATTTCCGATACAACCATTCTGAGTTCTATTGCTACACAATGTGATCATGTAGAACATGTGAACACGCAGCTTCCCTATGCGATGATTGTAGGAACCATCAGTATTTTAGCGATGATCAGTGTTTTGGTTCTGAATATTTCAGTCTGGATTATTTATCCGGTGGGAATTGCCATGATTGTGGCCGTAATCTATAAATTCGGCAAAATCCCTGATCCCGCAGAATACTCACCAGATGGAATGGAACCGGCTGTTACCAGCCTGGATTAGATCCATTCCACCTCACTGTTTTAAACCGAATATCTTATTCTAATTTTGATTTTATGGCTTTTTTCTCCTAATTAATTAAAAGGAAAAAAAGTTATCACTATGAAAGGGTTATATATACTCGGTCTTTTAATTATTACTTGCTGTAGTGTTGCTGAAGATAAACATATTGTACAGGATGAATATGTAGGTGAATGGGAATGGTATCTAACTGCTGGAGGTTGGAGTCATCCAATTTCTACTGATACAGCCGGTTACGATATGACTCTCCAGGTTTATAACCAAAATTTGGCAAAGTGGTTTAAAGATGATTCTTTATTGAACAGGTATGAGATATTGTATGATAATAATAGGAGAGAAAATAATTTGGTTATGTACAAGATTGGTCACAAAGAAAGCTGCGGATTTCGATTAAATCTTCAGGAAGAAAATGAATTACATTTAACATCAGCAAATTGCACTGATTTACCTACACATTTTTTCCGTAGAGCAATGAAATAATTCCTGATGTTAACGTTGAACAGTTACTTTATGAATTCCCATATCACGATGCCATGAAATTATTATATATAATCAGTTTTATTCTCCTTACATCTTGCAGTGTTTTTGATAATGAACATGTTATTGAAGATGAACTACAGGGCGAGTGGAACTGGGTTCAAAGCACGGGTGGATTTATAGGTGAAACCATTCATGTGGATTCGGTGGATTATGAAATGACATTAATCATCTATCATGGCGGAAGTGCTTTTTGGTACCGTGAATTGCTCCAGGAATATAAGATTAAAGAAGGCGAGGAAGATTGGGCCGAAGGTAACCTGGTGATGTACCCAGTGGAAAATGAAACAGAAGATTTTAAAATTTCCAGGATCATTGATGGAGTATACGGCGGGGAACTTCGCTTGCTAGATAATTGTGCTGATTGCTATTCCTACACATTTACCCGTTAGTTACATTAGATCTGGAACTGAAAATTACGCTCATCTGAAATGTCTGAAGTCCCGGGTTTGAAACTTCGCTCGGTAAAATCAACCATACCTTCTTTATCAATAAGTAATAACGTGGAACAGCGGGTTCCATAGCTTTCGGTTTTGATGAAAACAGATGAAACTGCTTTTTCTAAGTGTTGCGGGATTCCTGTTACAGGTAGTTCATTTTCAGGTGCTTTTTGCTCGTTCTGTAAAAGCTGAAAAAGTGCCTCTTTCTGAATGTCACCCTTCCGGGTAATTTGTTCAAGCTGGGATTTTGCAATCTTCAATTTTGGCCAGTCTGTGTTGAGAAAAGCATTGCTGAGCCCATGAATTCCCGCTTTAATTTTGCTTACAATTTTACTTTGATTGGAGTAATGGTAAAATCCGCTTTCATCCCACAACAATAAATTAAAACCACGATACTCACTTGCCCTGGTAGTTACATCCTGAAGATAATCCATGGCTTGCATATTTCCCCTCAAATAATTCAATACTAATTCGCCCCTGGATGGTGGATTTTCTTTGATAATGGAGGGATCTCGATAATTGGTGACGGCTGCCCAGGACCCATTTTTATGGATTCCCATCCAGGTACCGCCGGCTTCTAAATCTTTTCCGGCCAAAATATCAGGAGACTTCTCATCAGCCCAGAACTGTGCAGGGCGGGTTGGCCTTCCGTAAAATTCATCCCGGTTGGTGGCTAATACTAAGTCGTATTCAGGATGAGATTTATATGCAAAAACGATCAGGCACATGAAAAATAAAATGGTTTTAGAATTCCCTGTAATCTAAGCATATTGTTGCAACCTAATTTATATTTTAGTGTATAGAACACAATGTTTTCAATAAATAATAAACTCTTCAGGGATTTACTGCTTGTAATATTGGGTGTTTTGGGTGCAGGATGGTTCTTTCTTCAATATCCAGCTCTTCATCCTTTCAACAACCTGGAAATTGAATATTCCAGGGAGGAAATAATAGCAAAATCAGATTCAACTTTCCAAAGTTGGCAGTTTCAGTCAAACGATTTCCTGAGCAATATTGAACTAACCTCCTCAGCAGGTGTACTTGATTCACTTCAAAAAAAGTGGGAAAATAAAGAATTTGATCGCTGGTTGGAACGAACAGATAACCCTCTAAAGTCACTTCTTTTCAGGTGGGAGATTCAGAAATACGATAGCGAAAGTGCCAACGAACGATTGGCCAGCTTTGGTATGAGCCCCGCAGGAGAAGTAGTGAGCTTCAACATTTCAGATGAATTGGTTAGAAATCAGCGACCTTTTAACAGGCTTGCAGTCAGGGAGGTTTTTCGAGAGCAGGTGGATGAATTAACGCGTAGCCTCGAAGATTCCTTAATCACCGGATTGATTGACTACCAGCACCTGAATACCGGTGCTGAATCTGATTCTAAAGTTCTCCAGATCATTTCCCAGCTTCGGGAATTAAGAGGTGCGCAGGCAGACGAAGCATATACCATGAAGAACATTTGGAGCCTCACAGATTTTTACCTGGAGCGAACGGTTTGGAAACATTTTGATCTTCAAAAAGACTCTGTGGATTTATTAGATGAAGGGGGCTTTCAATTCGC
This sequence comes from Balneolaceae bacterium, assembly GCA_040877545.1. GTDB lineage: Bacteria > Bacteroidota > Rhodothermia > Balneolales > Balneolaceae > Gracilimonas. The sequence goes on along the minus strand of JBBDNN010000037.1, from coordinate 18,942 downwards.
CCGTGCTTATCTTAGCTACTCAGATTCGGTTTCGGATATTAACTCAAATATTGAAATAGATGTTTTGCCGGCAGGCTCGCTCAAATCCATTTCAGTAGATATGCAGCCTGAACTGAGTGAAAGTGATAAATCGGGAGAGATTTTAAAAACCATCAGTTTTATGGCAATTCTGCTCTTTGCTATATGGCTGCTTGTGATTTTTTATCTGCGGATAAAAGCCAGGGCATTAGATACAAAACCAGCTATGGTTATAGCTGTGGTGGCAGGTTTTATTGTACCAGGTTTTACGGTACTTCAATTTATACAGAGTTTAGGTGTTTTCCGGGGAATGGTTGGTACTGCAGAAATCATAAACAGTTTAATGGCACTGGCTATTTTCGGGGCTATAAGTGCGGTCGGTTTTTTTGTACTGACTGCCGTCAGCGATTCCATCACACGCCAATACTGGCCGGAGAAATTAAAAGCATGGGATTTAATCCGCAGAGGAATTTTCAATAATAAACCTGTGGGTTGGGTAATTATTCGTGCTCTGTCGATAGGCGGAATTTTAATCGGCATTTGGATAATCATTCTCCATGCAATTCCCTCCTTATATCTAACCTCCACAGTAGAAATGGTTTCTGATAGTTATGCCATTTCTTCTATAGCCAATTTGCTGTTATCTGTTTTATGGGCATTATTACTGGTGGTTCCCGTGTTCCTGATTCTGGCTAACCAGATTTTAGGCCTCGGCGGAAGAAAATGGCTTATACCATTAACCAGTGCAGTTATATTTGCCTTACTTGATGGGTCCCCGGTTGATCTGAATCCCTGGTATTTAGAGGCTATATCTAATTTTATGGTTGGATTTGCCCTTGGCTGGTTTTACCTGAAATTTGATTTTTTAGCTATAGCACTTGGTTTCCTTATTTTTTTGAATTTATTAATGTCTGCGGAAGGCTGGCTGATTAAAAATTCACCTGACGCCAATGTATTCTACCTTTTCGTCTTTCTGGTGATGGGTTTAATTGTGCTGGCAACATATTTTGTAATAAAGGGAACTGATCGAGAGAAACTGCCCGAATATGTACCTGCATATATCGAAGATCAAGCCAAAGAACAGCGGCTTCAGCAAGAACTCTCTATTGCCCGTGTGGTTCAACAAACTTTTTTACCGGCTCAGATACATCGACTGCCGGGAATAGATATTGCAGGAACCTGTATACCGGCGCAGGAAACCGGCGGAGATTATTACGATATGATTCAGCTGGGAGAATCCAGAACGGCCATTGCCATTGGCGATGTTAGCGGGAAAGGAATTCGGGCGGCTTTTTATATGACTTTTACCAAAGGAGTGCTGCACAGTTTAAGTGCTATTATTTTATCTCCGGTTGAACTACTAAATCAGCTTAATCGGCTTTTTAACGAAAATGCCACCCGCGGAACCTTCATCTCGATGATCTATGGCATTTTGGAAGCCGATAAACGTCAGTTTACTTTTGCCCGTGCCGGCCACAACCCGATGTTGGTAGTACGTAAAAATGGGGATACCGAATGGCTTCAACCCAAAGGTATTGGAGTTGGAATGGCAAAAGATGATTCATTCATAAAAAGTACCGAAGAGTATGTACTGAAACTGAAAGAAGGTGATGCGATTATCTTATATACAGATGGAATTACAGAAATGCTGAATTCAGGAAATAAGTTCTATGGAGAAGAACGTTTGGAGCGGCTGGTAAAAGGTGTTCGGCAGGCATCATCAGCCAAAATTCTTGAAATAATTATAGATGATGTAAATGAGTTTAAAGGTTTAGCAAAACAACATGATGATATGACATTGGTTATAATTAAAGCTGATGCATCTGTAAATCAATAAATTTTGTATTTTCCTTTATGAAAATTATATATCCACTTATTATAATGTTTTTTACTCTTCTGTTTTCGGCTGATCCTGTTATGGCTCAGGTTGAAGAAACAGAATCAGGAATGCAATGGTATTCGCTGGAAGAGGCTCAGCAAAAAGCCAAAGAAGAAGGTAAAAAAGTACTGATTTTCGGTTATGCTGATTGGTGTACCTATTGTCGGAAGATGCGCAAAGAAGTATATCCTGATACAGCTGTTCAAAACACTATTTATAGGAATTTTTACCCGGTACAAATAAATACAGAATCGGAAGCCAAAGTGAACTTTAACGGCACCGATATGGAGGAAGGGGAACTGGCACGTTATCTGCGCTTATCATTCTTGCCTACTCATTATATTATTAATGAAGATGGAGATATTATGTTTGCACAACCGGGGTTTTTGTCCTCAGAAATATTCGAACCCATGTTGAAGTATGTAGGAACAGAAGCTTACAATGAAATGGATTTTGAAGAATTCAGGAGTGATAAAAATTAGTTCTAACACCAGGCATTGTATATTAATTAAAGCTCACAAAATAAAATCAGGATGGTATTAAGTCAGTCGGTAGAAGATTATTTAAAAGCTATTTTTGTTCTTGAATCGGAAGGTGAGATTGCCTCAACTACGAATATAGCAAAAGCCTTAGATGTTTCTTCGGCATCTGTTACCAATATGCTAAAGCGCCTTGCTAAACTTAAATTACTGGAGCATAAATCTTATAAAGGAGCTTCCTTAACACCGGCCGGGAAAAAAATAGCACTCGAAATATTACGTCACCATCGGCTGTTGGAGCTGTACCTCAAAGAAGTAATGGGGTATTCCTGGGATGAAGTTCATGATGAGGCTGAAAAGCTTGAACATCATATTTCAGAACAGTTTGAGGATCGTATCGCGGAATTGCTAAATCATCCCACCCACGACCCGCACGGCGATCCGATTCCCACAAAAGATGGAGTAATGCCTGAATGGGCACAGCTTTCAATTTCTGAGGCAGAAGAAGATACCACCTACATAATAGGGAGGGTGAAAGATCAGGATCCTGAACTGCTTCGGTATTTGGAAAAAGTGGGCATTATTCCCGGTGTAAAAATTAAGGTAATAGAGAAGTCTCCTTTTAATGGGCCGGTAAAAGTGCTTGTTGAAGATAAAGAAGAAGTTATTGGGCAAAACATTGCCAGCGAAGTGTATCTGGTGGAAGTGTAGAAAGGTAGATTAATATGGAAGAGCCGCAAATCTACTACATATTAATCCAAAGAAATAGAAATCCCCGCTAAAAACCGCCTTCCCTGAATGGGGCCGAAAACGTAATCTGTAGCAAAATCACTACTGAAGGGACGATCAGGTGCTATTATTGGATCATCCTGAGTATAGTTAAGCAGGTTCTTGGCAGCAGCAAAAAGCTCTAATCCATTTTTGAAGCCTTTCGTTATTTTAAGGTTTTGTTCAGTGAATACATCTGAATAACGACTTCTGTCTGGGTACTCGGGCAACATCATTCTGCCATTTATTCGGCCGGTATAATCAACAGTAAATCGGGCTTTCGTGAAAGTATAGGTGGCATTGAAAACAATTGAATAATCTGGTGAAAAAGGTAAATTATATTTTACGCCATCTGTCACCCTGAATACATCCTGAACAGTTACTCCTACCATGTAAGTAAAAGGCTCAATGAAATTATGGGCAATATTCAGGGAAATGCCCTGCGAAATGGAATGCCCGTTTAAGTTTGCATACACGATTTGCTCCGGGTTCTCATAATCCGGAATGATCTGATTTGAAAAGCGGGTGTAAAAAACATCCAGGTCAGCATTTAAAACAGAAGAACCAATATCGATTATTTGATTCAGGTTAACAGTCAAATTTCTTGACTTCTCCGGTTTTAAAGATTCTGCTACCACAACCTGTCGCGAACCCGTCATTGCTTCATGTTCTTCAGTAAACAGATTTACAATCCGAAATCCCGTTCCTGCATTAAAACGCATAGTGGTATGATTTCCCGGTTTTATTTTTACATTTAATCGCGGTGAGAGAATAATTCCATGCTTTTCATGATGATCGGCTCGGAAACCAAACAGGGTTCGGAAGATCTCATTTATGATGTGATCGTACTGAAGAAATAATCCTGGTACAAAACGTTGTTCATTTGAGCCTCCCGGCAGCGATTCATAATTAAAACGTTGATCAAGTGCATCATATCGGAAAGTAGCCCCCGCAAGTAAATCCCTGTTCTCCGAAAATGAATTTTCCCACGTCAGATTAGAGAAAAGTGTTTGTTGGTTAGCTCTATAGTGATAATCGCCATAATAACTATCTTGGTCATGATAGGCGTAGGAGGCGTCGAACTTTAAATCCTGCTCAAATGGAAAATCATAGCTACCAAATAGCTCAAGCCTTTTGGTATATACAGATTCCCCGTAAATCTCCTCACTTCCTCTCAGGGAGTGATTGTAATCTTCAACACCACCCAATCGATCTTCAACGTACACTTTTGTGCCAAAGGTAGTTTTTTTAAAGCTCGGGCGATCAATCCTCCATTTATTAAAAAACGTGAAGCGGGTATCTTCTGTGAAATCGGAAAAGCCGTCGTTATTATCATCAATAAATCTGTTTGATTGATATAAACTGCTGCTAAATAGCACGTCAGGTTTTCCTATTTCAGGAGAAAATGAAAGATTAAAATTGTGTTCAGAATGGGTACTCGTATTTGTTTGAAGGGAAAAGAGGGGAGAGCTTTTAGGATCAACAGTGATAATATTTACCACACCTCCCATTGCCTGACTGCCATACAAAGTAGAATTGGGTCCTTTTATAATTTCCAGGTTTTGAATGATATTCGGGTTGAGGCCATTTAATCCATAAACTGCCGCCAAGGCACCCATCACCGGCATCCCGTCAATTAATACGGCAGTATAGGGGCCATCCATCCCGTTTATGCGAATGCTGTTGGTACCGCAGACGGCGCATTCAACCTGGTTGTATAAACCGTTGATATATTTCACCGCATCCATAATATTTTCAGAAGCTGATTTATTTAGAACTTCATTCGAAATCCAGCTTACTTTAACCGGCGATTCTTTGATCGTCATTTCCGTCATAGTCCCGGTAACCACCACCTGATCTAATTCTGTAATCGATTTTTGAAGCTCAGCTTCTATATATAACTCTTCCCCTTTTTTTACCAGGATTTTTTGATCGAAAGGCTTGTATCCAACAGCACTGACAAACAGAAGATATTCGCCAGCCGGAATACTTTGCAGTATAAAATCTCCGTCTGAATCAGTGAACGTACCTTTATTTAATGATTTGATACCAACTGTTGCGGAAATTACCGGATCATTTTTTTCATGCACCTTTCCTTTTATATCTCCGGTTGATTGAGCAGAAACAGAGCCGGTGAAGAATATAATTACAGCCAGAAGTAAATTTATTTTGATCAGAAAATGCATAGTTAAAAAATTATTTCTGATCTTAATATACAGCTAAATAAAAATTTAGCCAAGGCTAATTTCTATATAATTTACACAATCGCTCCTCTTCTGTAGAATAATATTCTAAATTGGAGCGGTAAATAAGGAGAGAGAAAAACTGTAAATCAGGCAATCCCCACCCACTTCTAAGGCTAAAAAATGAAAAATATTTTAGAGATAGTTTATCGAAGCTCGAAAGAAACTTTGGCAATAACTCCAAATGAAATGATGTTGTTGTCTTTCACTTTAGCTTTCATTTCTTTCACATAAATAGAAGCGATATTATCTACGGTTTTGGAAGCCTCTTTCAGGACGTTTTGAGTTGCATCGTCAAAGCTCTTTTCAGAAGTTGCTAATATTTCGATTACTTTTACTACAGGCATAATTTCCTCTCTGTTTTTTTATTGAATAATTGCTGCACCCTACAACAAAATGAAAAAACTCAGAATTCCCATTGCGGGTTTTTAAAAGAAATTCAGCGGAAGAAGCAAAAGGCAAAGATATTCTTAGTAGCCCTACCTTATTTCATATCAGGATATGCTATCGGAGAATTATTTTAGTGCCTCTTCATCATTTCCCATAGCAGACCATAACCAGTGCATGGCGTTTTCTCTATTTTCTATGTCTTTGGGAAGTTTTTTCCGGATCATAGGTTCTGCACGCAAAACTTCTTCCTTATCACGGATTTCATTCTTTTCAGCATAGTCATTGATCAAATCTAAAACATCGTCGCCGCTTCTTGGATCAAAGACTCTGCCTCCGACACTTTCTTTCTTTATAGGAGATGTTCCGGGTTTACTTGACCAATTGTAATCTAATGCCAGGTCACTTTTTTTTATTAATGCCATTTTTTTCAGATTTTAAATTTTACTCTTGACATGAATAAAACAAAAATCTGATAAGTGCTGTTCAGATTGTATCTCTCTAAAAGGAATTCAACAGTAATTATTTTTTTTCTGAAGGCGCCCGCCGGTTATCACCGGAAATGGTATCAATTAATTTATTGTAAGGATCAATTCCTGCCGAAGTTGGTTGTTCATCAACGGTGATGGTTAAGTCATTCAGGATTTCGGTAAACTTATGCTTTTCGAGGTAAAGCATTTTTTCCTGCCCGAATTCATCCAGCCCAAACACACCCACTTCAATCCAGTCTTCTAATGGGAGTGATTGAACCGGTTGTCTTTTTCCTGCAATTTCTACCGCAAGGCTGTCCCCGGCATTATTTTTATAAATGCGCTGACCGGTATCCCCGGTTTTATATTTGGATGCCTGCAGGGTAAGGTCTACCTGGAATTCATCGTTCTCTATTTCCTGCCAGCTCGCTTCTTCCACCCGGTTATCATACAAGGTTATAGTCTCAAACATGTCGGTAATTAGGTACTGGAGAGAATCTGGTGTGGCATCTTTTAAATAATCGAGTAACTCCAGCGAAGTAGTGTATGGCGGTTCCTGAAATGCGACCTCATCTATATAACTGCTCAAAGCAGCATTAAGGTTTTCTTCCCCGATATAATCACTTAAGGCATAAAATACGAGTGATCCTTTGTTGTAGTGAATATATTGTTGATTCTCGTTGTAAATAAGCGGCTGCTCTTTTTTAGTTTCGAAGGCTCGGCCTGTGAGGTATTTATCCAGGGCATCCTTGAGAAAAATCCGCATTTTTCGCTCTCCATACTCCTTCTCAAGTACTTTGAGAGAACTGTATTCCGATAAACTTTCAGACAACATCGTAGCTCCCTGAACATTCGCTCCAATTACCTGATGCGCCCACCACTGATGCGCTACTTCGTGAGAGGTGATATTAAAGGGATAATCTATGCCATCTTCATTTGTGGAATCAACTTCCGCAATAAAACCTACTGCCTCGGAGTATGGAATGGTGTTGGCGAATGACTGGGCGAAACTTCCCCTGGTTCGTGGAAATTCAATAATGCGAACCTGTTGGTGCTGATATGGGCTGTAATTGGCTGTGTAATAATCCAGTGATTCTTTGACTCCTTTTATCATCCGGTCAATGTTATAATCATGATCTGCGTGATAATAAACCTCAATACTTACATCATTCCAGGAGTCTACTGCCACTTCAAAATCAGCGGAGATAAATGAATAAAAATTCACCATGGTGCTATCCATCTTATAATGAAAATAGCGGCGGCCGCTCTCTTCCCACTCATCCTGCAGGTAACCGGGGGCAATGGCTATTTGTTCAGGGGAAGTTGAAACAGTTGTTTCAAAATCAATCCAGTCAGCATCTCCGGATATGTAATTATTCATGCGGGCAACACTGTCGGTAGGAGGAGCCATACGTTCTTTGGGCGGTAAATTGTAACGTTCCCGCGCATCAGTACCGGAAAGTTCCTGCGATTCCTGATAACCAATTCTTGGAAAAAGAGAATTATTGATAAAGGTGCCGTTTTTTAAAACCGGAGAATTATTTCGAAGGATTTCATTCGGTTTGTTGGAGACTTCAAATGTAAAGAGAAGAGTATCCCCAGGCATTAGTCGCTCAGATAGCTGGTAGATATCATAATTCATGGAATCATCTTCCAGAACCAATTCATAGGATTGGTTAAAATCAAAAGTGCTTACAAAGTTGTTATGATCAATGTGAATAGAATCAATAGGTACTTTTGTTTTATTTTGGAGGAGGTAGGTTCCTGCTGCTTTGAAATCACGGGTTTCGGGCATTAAATCCAGGTTTATATTTGTGGAGATAATCCTGGGTTGAGGGGCATTTTTGTACTTGCTATAGTTTTTCTCCCAGTCAGCAGATCTTTTCTCGTACTCTTTGGATGAAATCATCTCGTATTTGACATTATCCACGTAATAAATCCAGCTGCCCATTGCTAAAAATCCAATCAGCGACAGTGTAAATACAGCCTTCAAAGTTGGGGTGAATTCACGTTTAGCATTTTGAAAACGTTCTTTGAGGCTGCCGGGCATTCCCCTGCGAAATAGAATAATAGACAACACATAGAGGGCAATTCCAAGCAGGAGCCAATATCCTTTATACACATAGTACTCAGCTAAGGAAGAACCATAGCCGTTCATGTCAGAATAATTAGTTCCCGGACCTTGATTGAATTTAAAAATGTCTTGTTCTATACCAATTGTGCCAAGAAATGAGATGCCGATGGAAATTAGCAGCAAGAGAATAAAACCGATGTAGTAATTCTTGAACAGTGAATGAAAGAAGAGGGAAAACATCCCCCAAATAACCACATGAATTAGCGAAACAGCATAAAGGTCGAATAGATATAGTCCGATTTCAATATTATAGAAGCCATTAAATGTCTGAACACCTATGCCTGCAATCATAATTATGGAAAGAAGCACAACCTGCATTTTAACCAGTGCCAGAAATTTAGAAAGCAGGAGGGTCCAGTTTGGGGTTGGGGTGACGTGCACCAGCTGATCCATTTTATAGGTGCGGCTGCGATGAACAAGCATTCCGGCATATAGAAAAGTGAGTATGTTAATGAAGAGGCTAAAAAAGGTGCCGGGGAGTGCAAGCATTTGCCAGGTAACAGGAAGCGTATCGGTTCCATAAATTTCTCCACTGAGTAAAATCACACTCAAAGAAATTAGTAAGCCAACCAGGGAGATTATGATGAATGCCCAGCCTTTTATCACATATTTAAAATCGGCATCTGAGATTTTCCAGGCTAAGTTCAGGTTTTGAAAAAAGGACAAATCAATCTTTACCTTGGGCAGTGAAATTTTCAAAATGCTGCCGAAATTCTTTTTGGAAACAGCTTCTCCTTTGCCTTTCCCGAAAATGTTAAATGAAAAGGGTTGCTGATTGAAACTAAACGTTCGATATACCAGCCCAAAAATTGCGATGCCAAGTCCGGTCCAGAGCAGACGGTTATAAAGAATTAGCTCGCCCCAGGGCAGCGGATTTAGATTTCGCTCAAATACCGTCCAGTATTCGGTGTAATATTGATTAGCCTGAAATCCGTAGGGATCAAGAATGGCGGCCAGCATTTTATTATCCAGGTCCTGTGTTAAATTTTGGGCAAAAATCTGGATAAGAAAAAGTGCCAGAATCGTAATAAAGCCAACATTAATATTTCGGGTAAAAGTAACAACCGCAAATACTATAGCCCCAAAGAAAATCATATTTGGGATGATGTAGTACAAAAAGGGCTGCGTATAATTCAGCAGCTTAAAGGAGCCCAATAACTCCGGATTGGTACCTGGAAATACAGTTCCAAGGAAAATGCCTGCTGCTGAAGCTACCACAACTAAAAGGGCGATACACAAGCCGCTCAAAAATTTTGCCAGCAAATATTCCCACTTTGCAAAAGGATAAGAATAGATGACCGGGTACATCTCGTATTTATAATCTTTATAAATGGTTCCACCTATAATGGCCGGAAGCAGGAAATACGCGATGATGGCCATCTCATTAAGAGCTTCATTTATATAAGTAGCCGAATTTACAATGGTGATGGTATTCATGCTGACAGTCAGGCTTTCAAACAATCCAGCCGAAACTGCCATCAGAAACAAGGATATTAAAAAAAAGATACCGCTATAAATATAAAAGGAGGGCTTGCGAAGCCAATACCGAATTTCAAAAGAAAATATAGTATAGAACATGAGTGGGTTTTTTGGCTTAAGCAGCTACAACTTCTTTTTCTTCCCGAAGAGTTACGAAATATACATCTTCGAGTTCAGGGTTTTTGGCTGTGAAACTCTCATCCGGTTTTTCTGATCCATGCACCCGAATATTCAGCGTGTTATCCTGATTGAAGCTGGAGGAAATTATGTTGTATTTTGCTTCATTTTCTTCGAGTTCATTACGATCTATAATCTTTGTCCAGATTTCTCCTTCCAAAGCTTGTACTGCTTTTTCCGGGGTATGATGGCTTAAGATTTTACCACCATTCATTATTGCCATATCTGTACATAATTCTTTCACATCATCTACTATATGAGTAGAAAATATTACAATATGATTCGTGCCTATTTCCCGCAGCACATTTAAAAACCGATGGCGTTCTGAAGGGTCTAAACCAGCAGTCGGTTCATCCACAATAATGAGTCTGGGATCATTTAACAGTAGCTGTGCTATACCAAATCGTTGTTTCATTCCACCTGAATAACCGGCTACATTTTTGTTTTTCACTTCCAAAAGGTTGGTTACCTCCAGTGCGGCATTCACTATTTCATCGCGCTCTGCTTTGTTGGCAACACCCTTGAGCCGGGCAAAATACTGCAGCAGGTTTTCGGCCGATATTTTTGGGTAAACCCCGAATTCCTGCGGTAAATATCCCAGGACTCTGCGCAGGCTGTATTTATCATGTAGAATGTCGATATCATCGAGAAAGGCAGAACCTGAATCTGGTGCCTGTAAAGTTGCAATGGTTCGCATTAAGGTGGATTTACCGGCACCATTTGGGCCCAGCAAGCCAAACATCCCCGATTCGATTTCAATGGAGACATCATCCAGTGCCTTTACCCCGTTTTTATACGTTTTGGAAATATTGGAAAGTGTTAGTTTCATGAATTTTTATTTGTAGAAAATTTAACCCCAGTGATTATAAGTAAATAAGAGGAGTTCCGAAAAAATAAGATGAAGCTAAAGATCGGCGAAACAGGAAGGAAAGATGCTAAAGCTATTTCATTTTAGCTTCCAATTAGTTATATATATAAGTGCTAATGTATTTTAGTTTTACGGCCGCTAAAAAAATGTCTAAGAGAGGCCGGTATTGATTTTAGCAAAAATACCCTAACAATTAAATCTTATTGCTATGAAAACCTTTACAAAAAAAACACCTGAATGTGCTGCTAATAATGTAGGAAAATCCATCCTTTTACTTTTACTATTTATACCTTTTTTATTTTCTGCTTGTGATGATCAAAGGGTTCAAACCATAAAATGGACCGAGCTTGAACCGGTTTATATGACGCCTGATGAGTTTAAAAAATCGGTGGCGATGGAAACTTCCCGTGCTTTGGAGAAACCCGGAAAAATATATTTCTATAACAATTATTTGTTTGTAAATGAAATAAACAAGGGAGTGCATATCGTCGACAACAGTAATCCTGCTGCCCCTTCAAATATTGGATTTATAAATATTCCCGCCAACAAAGATATAGCCGTTAAAGGAGATTTATTGTATGCAGACTCCCATAGTGATTTTTTGGTTTTCAATATTGAAAATATGCAGAATCCTGAGCTGATAAACCGGATTGAAAATGTGTTTGAATCCTCGGTAAGTATTCAACGTGGTTTTCCTTATCAGGAAGTGGATGCTTCACAAGGAATTGTGGTGGATTGGAAAGAAGTTGAAATAGAGGAAGTTTGTGAGGATGATTGCAGCTTTAATCAGCCAACTCGCGGATGGGGTTGGGAAACTGCTATATCAACATCTGGAAGCCCTAGTATGCAATCAGACGGGGTGGCGACAACCGGCGGAACAGGTGGCTCTATGGCTCGTTTTGCCATTAAGGGAGACTATCTTTACGCGGTAGATCACCGAAATCTGCTCACTTTCGACATATCTTCACCAACTCCAACCGAGGGGAATAAAAGAGATGTTGGCTGGGCTATTGAAACAATTTTTCCATACCAGCAAAACCTTTTTATAGGATCGGAAAGTGCCATGTATATTTATGATATCAGTGATCCTGCTTTTCCAACACAGATTTCCGTTTATAATCACTTCACTGCCTGTGATCCGGTAGTAGTGGAAGGAAACTTTGCTTATGTGACACTCCGGGAAGGTGCCCGCTGCCCCCAACAAGGTGTGAACAGACTTGAAGTGATTGATGTGGAAGATCCGGTTTATCCTAAAGAAGTTGCTTCTTATGAGATGCTAAATCCCCATGGACTCGGAATAGACGGAGACTATCTTTTTATAAGCGAAGGAGAGAAAGGCCTTAAAATTCTGGATGCAACAGACCCTTATGAAATAACACAACTACGGCATATTGAGGACATTCGCACCTTTGATGTCATTCCTTTTAATAATGTATTAATGATTACTGGAGAAACCGGTATAGTTCAATATGATTATTCTGATATCAATAATGTGGAGCATTTAAGCACCATTCCGGTTAAGGAATGATTAATTTTTATCCTGATGGTGGTTATTTGAAGTTACACTTTTTACTTCGTGCCTGTTTTTTAAAAACCACCATATTTTTATTTGTTCTTCTTTTTCCTTTCTGCCTGTTTGCACAAGCAGATATGGAGGATGTAATCTATTTAAAAAATGGAGGCATCTTGAGGGGAGAAATTATTGAAATGAAAACCAATAATTTGCTAAAGATAAAAACGACAGGTAGAAATGTGATTGTGGTTTTGATGGAAGATGTGGAGGAAATTCAGAAAGAGGAAATTCCACAGCCGGAGTATTTTAAGAAAACCGGATATGTAAACTATACCGGCCTTGATATTTTACCCGGTGATGTCAATTCCACAACACTCAGATATCAGATGGTGAATGGATATCAGTTTTCACCTGTATTTTCGGCGGGTATTGGAATCGGTTTTACTGCTTATAACGACCCACTTAATGCTATACCTCTTTTTATTGATTTGCGGCTTAAATTTCTGAAGGCTAACACCAGCCCTTTTGTATTTTTAAAAACAGGATACAATTTCAGTCTTTCCCCGGATATGGAAGAAACGCAATTCCCGATTGAAGATCATAGTGGTGGCTTTCTAATAAATCCGGGTTTAGGTATTCAATTCGATAACCGTGAAGGAGTTGGATGGTATTTTAACGCAGGCTTTAATAATGATACGTTCACCTACGAACAGCAGGAATGGAATGGGCGTATTCTTGAAACCGAGCTTTCTTATAAGCGCATTCATTTTGGATTTGGATTGGTTTTTTAATTTTTTTTCAAAATATAATAGCCGATAAAGTGAAAAATATATTTTCTTATATAATAATAGTTGCTTTTACTTTTTCTTCATGTATTCAGAATGAAGAATTTGTGCCTTCTCCTGATGTTTTGGTTGGCTCGTGGGAAAGTGAGAGCATTGAAATTGAAAGCCTGTCAGGTGAAGGTTTAATGAGCGAGTTTACTACATATTTATTTATAGGTGAAGATAAATCATTTTATAAAAACTATATGAGTGGGAATTGGGAGCTGAGTGATAATCACCTTATTCTAAATCTAAATCAATTTTTTGATATACAGCCACGGACTTACAAGGTGGTAGATTTTTCCAGGAATACAATGACATTGCAAATTCAGACTACAGAAGGAGAATACTGTTGTAATTTCGAAGAGTTTGAAAGCAACGAGATGTTATTAGTCACGGAAAAATATGTAAGGACAGATCCATAGTACTTTTAAATTCTACCTACTCCACCCAATCCGCTACAAAAATATTTGTAGATCGATCTCCGCCATTATTCCGGTTTGAAGAGAACACGATTTTTTTACCATCATAAGAGAACATAGGGAAGGAATCGAATGTATCGTCAAAAGTAATTTGCGTAAGCCGGGTGCCGTCTAGATTTATCATGAAAAGATTGAAAGGAAAACCCCGGGCGGAGTTATGGTTGGAGGAAAAAATAATTTTCTCACCGAAAGGATGGAAAAATGGCGCCCAGTTGGCATTTCCAAGATCGGTTATTTGGCGCAATCCGCTGCCATCCACATTCACCACAAATAATTCCATGTCGGTAGGCTCAACCAATCCTTCCGCCAGTAAAGATTTATACTTGTTGATTTCTTCCTCAGTCTCGGGACGTGATGCACGAAACACCAATTGTTTACCATCCGGAGAAAAGAAAGCCCCGCCATCATAACCAAGTTCATCCGTGATTTGAATGATATTGGACCCGTCTGTATCCATAATAAAAAGTTCAAGATCACCGGTTCGGGTAGATGTAAAAACAATTTTACCCCCTTCAGGTGAAAGAGTAGGTTCGGCATCATAACCCGGCTCACGTGTTAAAGTGTCCACAATTCGGCCATTCAGGTCAGCTTTGTAAATATCGTAACTGTCATAGATCGGCCATACATAAGCACCACTGCTTCGTACCGGTTCTTTAGGACATTCTGAATTTTCGCAATGGGTGGAGGAATAGACGAAAACAGAGTCTCCCGGTAAAAAATACGCACAGGTAGTTCGGCCTTCACCCGTGCTGATCATCTGCGGTTCAAAATCCTGATCTTTGGAAGAATCCACATCCATATAAAAAATCTGATCACATTCTACACCCCAACCGGGATTATTGGATTGAAAGATGAGCTTTGAATTATCATAATTCCAGTATGCCTCGGCATTATCTCCACCAAATGTTAGCTGCTTTACATTTTGCAGATGCACTTCCTGCTCGTATTTCAAGGTATCGGCTTCAGGATTATAGGGAGTTTTTTCAGGTGTGGAAGTACAGGAAAAAGCAATAATTGCCAAAAAGAATGCAGTAAGTAATTTCATGGATGGTATAAGATTTTCAGTTGGGGGAGCTAAATAGGCCAAGGCCCTTTTAATGATTATTAATTTCCAATTTTCAACTGGACGGTTCCATAAAATGTTCTTGGTGGAGATGGTATAATTCCGGGTCCAGGATAGCCGGTAGCCCTGCGGGTAAAGTAATAAGAATCTAATATATTATTAATTCCCGTTTCAAGTGTGAGATTTTTGTATGACCACGACAACGAAAGATCAAGCACATCATAAGCGGGAATTTCACCCTGAATTCCACTTTGATTGTCATTTACATTTTGCTCGGCATTTGAAGCATCCGTGTACTGATCCGAGACGAAAGTGTATTGCAGAGAGCCAGCTAAATTTTTGAAGCCAAAATTAACGCCAGTTTTTAAATTTACAAAAGGCACAAACTCCACCTTATTATCCTTCATGCCTGCAATGTCAGAATCAATATATTTCGATTGAGTTAAAGCTGTATTAACGAATATATTAAATTTGAAAATTGATTTATCTCTTCCAAAAAGAGGTAAAATACTAACATCAATAAGGCTCTCCATTCCATAGATAAAAGCCTGGCCAATATTGCCGCGGTAGCGAATTACCCGGCCGGTCTCTTCTAATTCACCACTGGAATTATTTCGGGTTTCGGCTCGAAGCACTTCACCAATTCGATTATCATATAACAAGCCAAAACCTCCCATATCAAAAGAAATGCTTTTCAAAAATTTACCTCGGAATCCAAAACCAGAAGTAAAACCACTTTCATCTGTGATATCCGGAGCAATCTGGAATGTGGGATTTACAATCCGAATGTCATTAAAGGTTACAGAGCGATAATTCTGGGAAAAATTTCCATACAACTCTATGTTTTGATTTGGAAGGTAACTCAGCCCCAAACCTAAAAGGAGAAAACTGCGGTCGAATATCCGGTTATCTTCAAAGGTTTCATTTTGGATCGGATTTCCTGCCAAGTCAAAATTTATTCGTTTATAGGTCCCCTGACTTTGAGTTTTGATGTACTCAAACCGAAATCCCGGTGTGATGGAAAAATTATCCTTCAGGTAAAAAATATTTTCCCCAAAAACTGCCAGATTTTGATTCGGGAAAGTGAAATCCGATTGGTTTGGATAGTTAGGAAACTGCCGATCGGCAAGGGTAAAATCGGCTTTCATCGTTGTCGTTCCCGGGCCTTGAATGGCCGTGTTTTTTGATTGGTAATATTTACTTCCTATCAGGAAAACTGCATTTTTCTGCCCGATTTTATATCGGTTTAAAAGACGGGCTTCGGTGCCCCAGTTATTGAAATCACCAAGAATGAGATCACGTGGAGCATCTAAATCGTCTTGTTGCGAAACCCGGTTTGTGCGGAAACCCACCGATTTTCGTGAGGCATCCAGTCCAAAAGCCAACACACTTAACTTTGTTTTATAGGAAAACCGATGTTCCAGTTTCAAAGAAGCCAGCTTCCAATCCACCTCAAACCAGTTTCGGTCTCGATTACTGAAGGTAGGATCATTATAAAACTGGGCATCTGTTAATCCCCCAGGCTGCTGGGCAAGATAATTCAGGTAAGTAATATCAAGACCAATTTTTGTCTGATTACTGATGTCATAATCAGTATAAAAATAGATGTTATTGGATTCGAAACCGGAATTCGGTCGAAAACCATTTCCATTTTTATGGTTGTAATAACCATAATAGCCGACTTTTCCAGTAGTACCACTTAAACTATTGAAGGTCGTGAAAAGACTGTTTGAGCCAAGGGATTGCCGGGAAACGACTTCAATATTTTTATCCTTGTTGGGTTTTTTCGTTTTGAAATTAACCAATCCACCAAACTGTGTGCCATACTGTAAAGAAGCTGCCCCACGAATCACTTGAATTTCTTCCAAAGCTTCGGCTGGGGGAGTATAATAGCTTTCGGGATATCCCAGGACATCGGCACTAATATCATACTTGTTTTGCCGGATATTGAAGTTTGAGGACCGGTTGGGATCAAGGCCGCGCCCGCCGATATTTAGCTGAAGTCCCGCATCATTAGATTCAAAAATATTAAGTCCGGAAACCTGCCCGTAAAGTTGCCGGGCATTATTAGATGAAGTGTTAACTACCATTTGGTCAATTGAAATTACTTCATTTTTCTTGCCTGCATAAATGGAAGTTCCCTCAACTTCCTGAAGCCTTCTGATTGCAAAAATCTCACTTCCACGGTCAATAATATCCACCTCCGACAATTCACGGGATAAGGGCTCCAGTTCAATATTAAGCTCCACACTGTTGGAAAGTACTACAATTGAACGATGGTGAATTTCATATCCAAGAGAATAGAAGAGGAGGTGATAGGTGCCCCTGGAAAGGCTTTTTATTTCAAAATAACCCTCTTCATTAGTTTGATAGGATTTTCCGGCATCATTATCATAAACTTCTACTTTTGTGACGGGCTTTCCGGTTTCTTTATCTGTGACAAAACCTGAAACATGATTCTGTGCCATAGCAGAAATCGAAAAAAGGCCGCAAACAATAAAAAAGCTAAAGTCCTTTAATCTCTTCATCAAAAGGTAATATCCAGGTTCGGTGTTTTAGCGAAGCTTCAATTTCAGATAAGTCAACATCGGGATCTATATATGATTGGCTTTGCCGGCCATTTAAAGCCACGAAACTTTCTACATAGATTTTGGGATGATTTATTCCTTGTTGCTGATAGTGGTTTTTCAGGAAGTGGGCATATTCCAATATAAAGTCGGGCTGTGTAGACATTTGCTTTTCCTGGAATCGGCTTAGAAATTCGGTGTTATCTACATAAAATCGTTCCCCACTCTCGGGATTTACAACTTTGAAATTTGCATAGCCAGCTTTTTCCATTAGCATTACCCGCCAGGAAAAGCGATAGCCTTCTTCTGTCCAGAAAAGTTCTCCCGGATAAAGCATGTAACGGAAAGGGAAAAAAAGCTGAATCACAAAAAAAATAGTAATCACCGAAACAGAAGCCTTTTTCATCCATTTTTTGGAAAATGAATAGTCAGAAGCGTTATCAAAAATATCTTTGCTGATATTCAGGAGCCTGGAAAAATAACTCAATATCTTATTGTGCAAAGCCGGATCAAAAAAGATTAGTGCGCTCACAATCATGATGTAAGGAAACATCCCAATGGGGAACAGCACTCTCGTCATCACATGAAAAATCACCACTAATACAAATGCATAAATGCGGGTACGTTTCATTAAAAGTAAAAAGGGAATGGCGAGATCATAAAGAGCGCCAGCCCAGGCGAAAGCATAATGTGTCCATTCTTGTTGCAGAAGATTGCCAAGGAAAGGAAGGGAGTAATTTGAGGGAAGCCAGATCTGAAGAGGCATCGCATGGAGAAGCCAGTCAGAGTTTAATTTGGCCAGGCCGGCATAAAAATACACGATGACTAAAAGGAATTTGATAGAGTCGATTGTCCACGCCGGTACTTTTTGTGACCGGAGGTTTTCATCGTTATAAGCATCCAAAGAAAAATAGGCGTGAGCCGGAAGGAAAATCATCAGGAAACTGAGAACACTGATAAAATAGTAGTGATTCAGATATGTGGTCTTATCCATGAGTTCGATGTAGGTAAAACTCAGGAAAAAAATCAAAATGGCCAGCCGGTATTTGTAGCCAAGTGCCACAAAAATGGAAGAAATTCCGCAAATAAAGAAAATGATGTAGGTGAATTCACCAAGCGGCTGAATCCATTCAAAGCCGTAGTAGGAAAAGAAAAAACCCGGATTTATATACAGTTTTTGAATCCAGCCGTTTGCTGCAAAACGCAAAATACTCCACAGCATCAGAATCCCGAAGAAAATGCGGAAAACCGCTAAAGGGGCCGCATTTGTTGATTTATCAAAATAAGATTTGATTCCAGCAGTATTCAATGTTTAATCACCGTCCGCGTCCACATAATCCACATTAATATTCAGCGCCTGAAGCATATCAACTTTCAGGTACACCACATTCATTTGCAGTTCATCATAGGCTGAAAGCACCTTGCTGTTATCCGATTCAATTTGCTGAGCAAAATTATCATTTAGATTTTCAACTTCTGCTCGGGCAGCTTCAAATTGGCTGTTAATAAGAGAGGTTAAATCCGTTCCCTCTTTTACAGCATTCAAGAAATCGAGATAAGAACTCAAGCTTTCAGCGTTTTCATTGGAGTT
>JBBDNN010000036.1:0-4843 GCA_040877545.1 Balneolaceae bacterium | reverse complement strand
GTATAAAATTTAGTGGCGAATCCTCTCACATCCCGAGCAAGATCTCTAGAACCACGGGAGCCACCCACGGTGCTGAAACGGACAAAAACCGGTGTTTTCTGGCCTTCCTCCTGGAGAAAATGGGCTTTGGTATATTTGCTCATTGATTTATAGGTCTCAAAAAAACCATGAGCACCGGATCCCCTGGCATGTACTACTCTTTCCGGTATTCGCTCGTGATCGAAATGCTGAATTTTCTCCCGCATCACGAAATCTTCTAGCAATGTAGGGCCGCGTTCCCCTGCTTTCAGTGAATTCTGATTATCGTTAATTCTCACACCATTATTTGTGGTTAAGAACTTCCCGTCATCCGACTTTTTTTCTCGTTCTAATTTCTCCTGGTTGGCATCTGATTTATCCTTCTCTTGATCTTTCATTTTGTTTGTTTTAAAAAATAGCGATGATTAATAAAAACTTGTGATGCTCGCTGGTTTACCTAAAAAAAATGGAGCGATTATGCGCTCCATTTTTTTTTGTTAAAGATGATTTTAAAATTACCTATAGATTTCTTCGGCTCTTGTTTGCCATTCGGTTTCAAGATATTCCAGGTCTTCTTTGCTTTGGGGATTTACACCCACAACTATTCCGCCATCTTCTATTTCTTCTTTATAGAGTTTTGCTTTTTCTTCAGGAATCCCTGCGCCCACCAAAGCTCCTATAATGCCACCGGTTATACCTCCGGCTCCCGCCCCGGCTAAACCACCAGCTAAAGGTCCTGCAATTGCCAATCCTAATCCGGGAACAACTACGCTGGTACCAACGGCTGCTACAATACCAACTGCAGCTCCTACAGTACCACCAATGGCAGATCCGGCACCTGTGCCTTCCAGTGCTTTATTACCCATTTCTGTTTTTTCGCCTTCCTTATCAAAATACTCTTTGCGAGTATCTTCCGACATAATTAACGTGATGTCATCTTCATGATATCCATGTTTGAGTAAATCGTTATAGGCTTTTTCGGCTTCACGTCTGTCATGAAAAAGACCCGTTAACATTGGGCGGTTTTTATCACCTGATACATTTTTATTGCGTTCGTTCATGGTACTTCTCTCTCTTTTTTATTATTAAAACACTTTTAAGAACTGTTCAGGTATCACCTGGACAGTTTATTCTTTCATGGCGGCTTCTTTATTTACAGAAGATTCAGCAATTTTCGTCAGTTTACTATCAGCTTCTTTTTCTTCGCTCAGGGTTTCTTTCAACTTTTTTAAAGCTTCATTTTCACCTAAGGTTTCTGCAAACACACACAGAGAACCATACGTAGCAATTTCGTAATGCTCTACTTTTTGAGCTGCTACAATTATCCCGGCATCTCGAACCTCACCTTTTTCTGTTTCTTTCATGATTTCTTCCGCTTCCTCTATAAGGCCTTCCATAGCTTCGCATTTTTCTGCCTGGGCTTTTGTACCAATCGAATCAAAAACTTCTTCTAATCGATCAACCTGCTTTTCTGTTTCAGAAAGGTGCTCATCTAAAGCATCTATCAGCTCCTGGGAAGTAGCATTGCTGACCATTTTAGGTAGTGCTTTTACCAAAGCTTTCTCTGCCCAATAAATATCTTTTAGCTGATTTTCAAATAAAGTGGTTAACCCTTTTGCTGCATCTGATTTTGCCTTTACATTTTTTTCATCATTTTTCATAAATCTACCTTTTTTAGTACTTAAAATTTGGATTCTGTAACTATTTCAAACATCCCCAACATTCATTAATAAAATGCTATACAATTTTATATAATTCTTACAAGATTTACATTTGAGCAAGCTGTAACACGCAAAAAATCGGTTTTAGAATGGCAGATATTTTCAAATTAATTCATCGGATCATTCGCTTTTTTTATCTGTCGATGTCCGGAGATTCATCCGCTTTTTGTTGAAGTTTGTTTTCTGCTATCTCTTCATCTGTGGATGAGGGCTCGGGGCCTTCACCATTCTCCTCTTTTTTTTCTTCATGATATGCCAGCTCTACGAGAATTGGAAAATGGTCGGATCCAAAAGCAGGCAGCCTTTTCATCTTAGCCAGTAAAAAATGTTTGCTATGAAAAAGGTGATCTAATGGCCAGC
The DNA here is from genome assembly GCA_040877545.1 of Balneolaceae bacterium. Classification (GTDB taxonomy): domain Bacteria; phylum Bacteroidota; class Rhodothermia; order Balneolales; family Balneolaceae; genus Gracilimonas. The sequence goes on along the minus strand of JBBDNN010000036.1, from coordinate 2,744 downwards.
GTATAAATTTATATTCTGCGTGAAATGTATTAAACATCCCCCTGCCCACCCGCGGATCTAATAAATCACTCATTTTCCGGAATAACCGGGTGGTGTACGACCATGCAACATCATTTAAATCTCCCGTTACTATAACAGGTTTATCTTTTTTCGATGCCTTTTTTGCAATTAAAATTAATTCAGCATCTCTCTCAGCTGACTCCTCATTTTCGGTAGGACTGGGCGGGGCAGGATGTACAACATACATTTGAATTTTCTTGCCAGAAGGCAAGGTTAGCTCTGCCTGCATAGAAGGGACATCATCTTCCACCAGATATCTAATTTTTGTATCAGTTAAAGGAAACCTGGAATACACGTGCATCCCATAGCGATTTTCCTTTGGACATTTAATGGTATAGGGGAAATCTTTTTCTAATACTTCCATTTTTTCCTGCCACCATGAGTTTGACTCCAGAGTCGCAAGGAAATCGGGCTGTTCCTCTTCAATCAGGTTTAGAAGCAATTGATATTTCCTGTTTGATTCCAGCACATTGGCAATCAATAGACGAATAGCATCATTGTGATTGTATTTTGTGATTTTCTTTACTTCAGTACTGAATAATCTGGTATAAGGTAAAATCCACCACCCCTGGTACATAAAGCAGAGGAATGTAAGGACAGTTATTGCCCAAGCAGTGGGTCTTGAAAAAGACAGAAATAATAATTCAGCAACAAAAAGAAGTATTGAAAAAGCAGCAAATTGCAGCCTTGGGAAATCCAGCCCTGCGAATCCACCAGGCCTCATGACGGGAAAGTGGTGCCACAGTAATAATTATGAGGAATAAGGTGAGTACTAAAAATGGGATCATTACCATATAAATTAGCGGCTTTTATTACAGACAGCTTCTTCACCCTAATGACATTCCTTTTTTTATAATTCAATCTGGGTTTGAATAATTTTTTTTAGACTGAACTTGTGAGGAACATTCAAGCAAATGTGTAGTAATAAAGAGTACATGTTTGTAATAAATATGATTGGGGTCGAAATAGTCGATCAAGCAATTTGGTGAATTTGTTTTAAGGGAAAAGCCACAAAAAGTGACTTTTAGAGAGAGAGCGAAAAACACATAAAATTCGTTAGAACTACTGATAAGCTAAATAAGGTTAGTTCTATTGATAGCAGTTTTCTCATCCTACCAAAAAATGCAGGCATATATTTTCTAATTTTTTAAAATCTATACAATGCAAAACGAAGAAATTCAGATAAGCAATAACGGACAGAGAATCCCTAAAGGTTTTCTTGTGGCAGTGGGTGGAAATGAGGATAAAGATCAGGATTTGTCAGTTTTACAAAGGATTGTTTCGCTGCTTAATAAAGACAAACTCAATATTGAAGTAATAACAACAGCCAGCTCTATCCCCGAACAAGTTGGACAAATGTATGAGCGCCCTTTTGATAAAATTGGCAATAACAGCATGCAGTCAATGCACATCAAGACGAGAGAAGATGCTGAAAACGAGGAATATATTGAGAGGATAAATGCAGCCGATATTATCTTTTTTTCCGGGGGCGATCAATTGAGGCTTACCTATATTTTAAGAGGTTCTACGCTGCTTAATAATGTGGTGGAAAAATATTACAATGAAGAATGCATTATTGCCGGAACAAGCGCCGGTGCTGCAGCTATGTCAAAAACAATGATATATGAGGGAGCAAGTTCGGAAGGATTTTTAAAAGGCGGGGTAAAAATAACCGCCGGTATCGGTTTTTTAAGTAATGTTATTGTAGACAGTCATTTTATTACCAGAAGCCGCTTTGCCCGCCTGATGCAAGCTGTTACTTCTAATCCCGGGCATATTGGTATCGGTTTGGGCGAGGATACCGGCATCATTATTCGCCAGGGAAATATCATTGAAACTATTGGAAGTGGCCTGGTAGTAGTTTTCGAAGGAAGTGAAATCCGCCATACAAATATAAATGATATTGAGAAGGAGCAACCCATAGTAGTGGAAAATCTACAGGTGCATACAATGACCAATGGGTATGGGTATAATATCAAAAATGAAAAGTTTCTTTTACCTTCGGAATTGGAACAAAATTTGGCCGAGGAAGTGTTAGACTAAAACATCCGTCAGGAATAAGAGAGAACAGGCCTTAAGGTAGAGCGGTTTCGGCTGCTTGCACGATTGCTGTTTTGGGCGGAATGTAGGCCACTCAAAATAAAAGAGAGATGAGAATAATTGAAATTCGTGCCTTGAGAGGTGCTAATTATTACTCTTTATCACCCGTAGTATATTTGCGGCTGGATATTGAGAAATTAGAAACCCAACCTTCAGATACTGTTCCTGGTTTTCTTGATAATCTAAAAAAAATGCTGCCCTCTTTAGTGGAACATCGCTGCTCTCCCCAGGTGCATGGTGGATTTTTTGAACGGGTAAAAAAAGGAACATGGGCTGGCCATGTTGTAGAACATATAGCTCTCGAACTACAATGCCTGGCGCAAATGGATGTGAGCTTTGGAAAAACATTCACCCTTACAGAAAAAGGATTGTATGATGTGGTGTTTGGTTACCAGGATGAAGAAGCAGGATTGGAAGCGGGAAAATATGCTGTAAAAATAGTAGACGGCTTATTTAGAAATAAAACCACTGACATTGATCCGATTATTGCTCACCTGAACAACATCAGGAAAAAACATCTTTATGGCCCTTCTACGCAAGCAATTGTAGAAGAAGCAAAAGCACGGGGAATACCTTTTTTTAGT
>JBBDNN010000035.1:0-26436 GCA_040877545.1 Balneolaceae bacterium | reverse complement strand
ATTGATAATCATAGATGACATTTTTGAGCGTTCACATCGCGCACAAAACAGGAGGGTACTTGAAGCAGCTTTCTAAAACTTCCGTGCGAGCACCACAGTTTCTTTAAAAGTCACATTCTTGCCATTTGCGCTGTTGTAGGCTTCAAAGAGCACGATGTATATCCCCACCCGGTTTTTACGTCTGCTGTCGGTGAGGCCGTCCCAAATCAGCGAGCCTTCAAATCCGGCAGGTTTACCATCGGTAAGTTCGCGAACTTCACGTCCATAGCGGTCAAAAATCCGGATTCGCAGTAAATAATCCGACTCATCCAGTTTGTAGTTGATAAAGAGGATATCATCGAAGCCATCATCATCGGGAGAAAAAGGATTTGGAGTGAATGTAATGCCGGTATTAAGCGGACCTGCACCTGCTTGTTGGAAAATGGAATTCTGCCAGCCCGGGGTTCCACCGCTTATATTGGTACTGGAGCTCCAGTTGGAGTTATCATCACTTGGCCCGTCGGGGTCAATTCTTTCCAGGGCAATTCCTTTTGTACTATGCAGGTTGGGATTTTGCCAGCTTTCATCATAGAAAACAGAATCGATAATAGTGCCGGAGCTATCGGCCAGGTAAATAGCATCACCTGAAGAAGCAAGACTCAAACTGGAGCGGTTTATCCAGATAGAAAAGTGTTCATCCCGATCCTCAGCTTTAAAATATTTAGCAAGCTGACTTTCAGCAAAGGTTGTTGCTGTATTCTCAGAATAAATCAATACATATTCTTTGGGCGGAATCCATTTGAATTGAGAGGAAACCGGAAAAATTGAGCGGACCTCATTGTTTTCATCCGGTTCATCATGCAGGAAAAAACCCTCCAGTGAAATGGCATAATCTGCGCGGTTATACAATTCCAGATATTCGGTTTGATCTGGAAGGTTATCATCAGAATTTGCCAATGGATCAAACATTATCTCATTAATAACCAACTGCCTGGCAGAAATAGGTTGAGCAACTTCAACAGAAGTTTCGGCCCTTGTATTTCCCTTTACATCCGAAATATTTTGAAAAATGATGTTGATGTTTTCACCGTCTTCAAAATCTACCCCTTCCAAAATTACGATATTGCCATTTGCTTCGTTAAAATCAGCAATAGTCCCCTCTTGGTCTATAATGGTGATTGCAGCTTCATCCACATCAATAAATTCAGAAAAAGCGACAAAGATGGAATTATCGGGCTGAAGTTTAGCGAAAATAATTTCAGGCGCAGTTACATCCGGCTCAAAAACCGAGCTTTCACTGTTAATACTAGTTCCGCCTTCAGAAGTGTTGCTCGCCCAGTTAGAAGCATCGTTAGAAGCCGCCTCCGGATCTTTCCGCTCCAGTGAAACTCCCGGCTGGTGATTTCCCCATGTATTGCTATACAATAAACTGTCAATGACATTCCCGTTATTATCTTTGATAACCACAGCATCTTCATCATCATTTAATGAAGGCCAGCTTGAAAGGTAAACTCCATTCCCCATCTCTTCGGCAAAATCTTCCTGATCAGTTAGGATTATGTATTCTCCACTTCGCAAATAATTGCCGGCGGGAATGGTTGCTTTACTGATGGCATCTGAAAATGACCAGTTAGTTAAATCAAAATTGCGGGAAGTATTATTATATAGCTCAATAAACTCTGGAGACTCTGCACTGGCCCGGCGATAAAGAATTTCATTGATAATTACATCACTATAAAAAGACTCAGAAAAGGCGATAAACTCTAATTCAACAGAAGCGGTTATAAGTTTATTGCCAAAAATATCTTCCTGATTTTGAGTAGTGATGGTATAAGTTTCACTATCATTCAGGGAATTATTGAGTAATAAGAGAACAGCGGTTTCTTCATACCAAATATCCGCAACGGAAATAGCAGGATGCAGGGAATAATTCGCCGGATTAGTTGCTAAAACAGAATCTATACGCTCATTAAATACAATTCGGATAGAATCGGCATCCACGATATATGCATCTTCTATTACAGGAGGATCATTATCCGGTTCAATTTCATTTTTGCGTCCCGGAGTGGCGAAAACCGGTGAGGGAGAATCTCCCCAGTTTTCTCGGAAAACAGCCGAAAAATCAGATTTTTTACGTTCCAGGGAAACTTCTTTTCCACCCCAGTCGGAAGTATAGGTCAGGGAATCAACCAGCCCGCCGGAATAATCTCTTATAACAATAGCATCTGTATTATTATTGAGTGTTGAGAATTGGTTACCCATTACTATGGCAGGGATTTCCGGCAAATTGTGAATAATCGTACTGTCGGGAGTAAGCAGGATATAACCCCCGGGATTTAAAGCATAATTGATGGTTGAGATAATACGCCTGTTACCCGTATTATCGTTGTAAGTCCACCCCCGCAGATTGAAAGTGCTGTCGGTGACATTGCGTAATTCTATGAATTCAGAATATTCATTCGATGGATCATACATAAATTCGTTTATCGCAACCTCACCGAAATCAGGTTCAGCAAAATCAACGATAAAAAATTCTTCGGTCAATTCACCTGCTGTATTATTAAAAACATCTGTTTGATTAGCGATTATTATCTCATAGGTAGTGCCATCAGGAGTGCTAATCAGAGCGGCATCAAACTTCAGAAGAACAGTATCGGGTGCTGCAAAAGTAACTGCCTGAACACTGGGTATAGATCCGTTAAAGGAGTTTTCTACTGAGAGCTCATAATTAGAGATATTTTCGGCGGCACTATTTAGCAACCTTTCTGAAAAAATGAGTTGGATAAGATCATCTCCAATTAAAGAAATAGAAGCTAATTGTGGTGGTGTTTCATCTGCTTCAATCAGGTTAGGCAGAGCCGGAGTGGCGAAATCGAAGGAAGGAGAAGCACCCCAATTTTCCTGAAACGTACCTGGAATATCTGCATCCCGCCTTTCCAGCGAAACTTCATTACCTCCCCAGGATGATGCGTAAGTCAGAGAGTCAATCCTTATGCCATTTTGATTTCGAATTACTATATCATCAAAACTATTATTGAGGGCAGAGAAACGGCTTCTCATTTCAAGTATGGAGGTGCCAGGGAAATTCTCTGCAATGGTGCTGTCGGGGGCAAGAATTACAAACTTTCCTGTGCTTAGCACATAGCTGTTAGTGGTTATGCTTCTGCGGTTCCCGGTATTGTCATTAAAGGTCCAGTCTTGCAAATCAAAAGAGCTGTCGGAGTGATTATAAAGTTCCACAAATTCTGAAAATTCAGCGGCGGGATCGTACATAAATTCGTTAATAACTACCTGTCCCGGCTCAGCCGTAAAAATCACATAGTAATTAAATTCATTTTCGTCATCCGATGTATTACCAAAAATATCGGTGAGGTTATCAGCATTAAGAATCCAGGTACCGTCATATTCCTGAAGCGGAGCATCCAATGATATTTCAAGCGTATCCGGGGCGATTTGATTAACGGAAGTAATGGTTGGCAACGGTGGCGTATTTACTTCTGACTGTGGATTTTGCCCCAACTCAAAATTCCCTAGGTTTTGAGCCGTAACAGCTTCCAGCCGCTCAGAAAATGCCACTATCAGTGTTTGATCATCCTGAACTGTTAAAGAGGTAATAAAAGGTGCTGTTTCATCCGCTTCAACCTGATTTGCCAAACCGGGTGTACCAGAATTTTCAGCCGGACTTTCTCCCCAGTTTTCAATGTATTCTGCAGGAACTGAGGCATCCCGGCGTTCTATGGCTACTTTTACACCACCCCAATCAGAGTTGTACTCCAGGGAATCTATCAGCGAATTATTTCTGTCATATAATCGAACCTGATCTACTCCATTATTGAATGCAGGAAGTGAAGCATGTTTATAATTTCCGTGACCAAAAAAATCAATATTTGAGGTGGTGTTTTTTGAAACCACTACGAAACTGTCTGGAAGAAGTGCAAAATCTGTATTAGAAATAGTTGCTAAATTTCCGTCATCTCCAAGCTGCCAATCTTTTAAATTTAAATAGCGGGAAGAAGTGTTTTTAAGTTCTACGTATTCTTCAGCACCTGTAGGGGGATCTTTTAGAAATTCGTTTATGATTACATCGCCATTCTGAAACTCATCAAAAACAGTGAATGAAAAGGTAGTATCGGTCAAAGTTGTTTCACCTGCCAAATCATCGACACCTGAAATATCCAGCTGATTTGGTCCGCTCGGCAGAGGATTTGAAAAGGTAAGGCGGGCGGTATTGGAATTATCTTCGGCTATCGATTGTGGATTAAGATTACCGGGGGTTAAGATGAAATCAGAATTTTGGATGGAGTTGAAATCGATTTCTTTAGAAAATGTGACATCAACATCTGTATCATTCACCATTGAAATTGTTTCTACTTCTACTGGGGTGAGATTGATTTTAAAATCGAAGACAAAATTGTCAGTATTACCACCAGTATATGTAGTGATAAAACCAAAATGAGAAGCTGAACTATATTCATTATCCATACCGGAATCTTCCTCTGTCAAAATACCGTCATATCCGATACCCACTTCTAAAATCCAATTTCCTGAAGCATCCCTCGTTACTCTGACGCGATAATCTCCTCCACTACTAATGTTTGTACTACCTGTTAATATCTCACCATCCTTTGATCCATTTGTAATCTTGAATAACCTAAAAACATCAGCACTCAATCCTTCTCCGGCTTGCAAGAAATACCCATTAATTGAACCGGTGAAATCTGAATTATCGCTCATTAGATAGAAATCAGTTTTATTACCTCCTGAGGGCGCAAAATCCATCCGAACAAAAAACTCCCAAACACCTACAACATTTGTTGAGGGTATACTCAAATAGGAGGTACCGGCTTCCGGGGCATCTTGTTGAAGAAGTATATTCCCATTTTCTTCGGTGAAAGTGAAATCACCGGTATCGCCCGACCAATCTGAAATATCCTGATCAGAAAAATCATCCTCAAAATTAACAGTTTGGCTAAAAACGTAAGCAGGTAAAAGTAAAGCTATAAAAAGTAGTATGTATTTCATGCCGAAATGAATTTCCCCAAATGAAAACAATTTAGATAAGTAAATATAGAAGACAAAAAATAAGGGTAAAAGGATATTCCACCTTTTACCCCTGGAAGGACATTGAGAATATTTGACTATTCTCAAGGCAATGATTCGATTTTTCTCTTTTGTTAGCTGTGTAGTTAGAGCGATGAGAGGCGGACTCCTTACAGATTTTTTGTACTTTTTTAAAAGAAAATGTTTATTAGCTTAACTCCATAAAAATCAATAGCAATAATGAAAAGTCTCCCTTTTTCAATTGAGGATTTAAACGCCGGGTTTATGAAAGTGGAAGGTATTCTGCGAGTGGAAGAAGAAAATCTGGTATTCGAATATCAGAAAAAGGACGCCATTCTGGAAGCCTACCAATCAGATTTAAAAACACAAACCATTGATCTTCATGAAATAGAAATGCTGGAGCATAAAAAGGGCTGGTTCAGCGATAAACTGATTTTACATGGAAGACGCGCCAACTCATTTAAAGAACTTCCCGGAAAAGAGTTAACTGAACGGGTGCTAAAAGTGAAAAAAAAACACCGTAATTTGGCTGCAAATATTTCCTCAAACCTTAACCTCATGCTTTCTGAAAAAAAGCTAAATGACCTGGAAAACTCCTGATGAGCATTCCTTACACTTATTCTCTGTATGATGCCTCCGATAAAAGAGCGGTTGTGAAAGAAGTAAAAGGAATCATCAGCTATTCTGATAATGAACTGCTTTTTGAGTTTAAGGTGTACAATATGCAGGGCAGCAGCACCAGCAACCTTAATAAGTTTTCCATAGATATAGATCAGCTGAAAAACGTCCGGTTCAAAAAAGGCTTTTTTCGGAGCAACCTGATTATTGAAGCGAACAAAATGGCTTTTCTTGACCCCTTGCCCGGAAGTGAGCAAGGGCTTATAAAACTGAAGGTGAAAAGAGCTAATAAAAATGAGGCTGTTAATTTTTCTGCAAAATTAAACCTGATTCTGTCAAAAAACATCTTGGATGAAATGGAGTAGAAGTTCGACCCAACCTTAAGGTAATCCATCTGCCGGCTTCCCGCCGTCTGTTGATGGGGCTGGGAGATAAAGCAGGTGGAATCGAGCAACACCGTCAGACTACTTAGAGCGTTCAGACGGATTTCAGGCTAAGAAGCCTTTCTTAACCAAAAGCTCGGCATTTAAGACGGCCCCGCCGGCGGCACCACGGATGGTATTGTGGGCAAGCGTTACATAACTCACATCAAAAACCTCGGCTTTGCGAAGACGGCCTATATGCAGCTGCATTCCATTTTCATGATCAGCATGTAGCCTCGGTTGTGGAAAACGGTCATTTGTGTGAATACGAATAGGATTTAAAGGTGAAAAAGGAAGTTCTAAATCTGCAATCGGATTTTTCCAATTTTGGTAGGCTTTCTCAACTTCCGTAAAATCCTTAGGTGGATTTTGCAATTTAACTGAAACAGATAGCATATGGCTGTTGATGGTGGGAACCCGGGTTGCCGTGGCATCAATTTTAAAACCGGGTTGTGTGATTTTTTCCTGGTCCAGCAATCCTAATAATTTCCTGGTTTCCGGGCCAATTTTAGGCTCTTCTCCGGAAATAAAGGGAACCACATTTCCAAGGATATCCAAACTTGGTACGCCGGGATACCCTGCTCCCGAAACAGCCTGCATGGTGGTTAATATGATGGCTTCAACCCCAAAAGCATCATGAAGCGGCTTTAGCGAAAAAGCAAGTGGTATGGCTACACAATTTGGGTTGGTGACAATCCAGCCGCTGCCATCTTTGGTGAAGGTTTGTTTTTTTATGAGATTAATATGTTCCGGATTTACCTCGGGGATGAGAAGCGGCACCGAGTCATCCAGCCGATAGTTTTTGGCGTTGGAAATTACCGGGATACCGGCGCGTGCAAAATCACCTTCAATTTCATAAGCCACAGAGGCATCCAAACCGGAAAACACAAAATCGACATCTTCAAAATCTGAAGGGGTGCAATTCCGCACTATCTCATTTGCTACTTCATCAGGAAGACGTACATCTTCGATCCAATTTGCAGCTTCTTTATATTTTTTCCCCGATGAGCGTTCCGATGCCCCCAGTGTTTTTACCTGAAACCAGGGATGATCTTGAAGTAATCGAATAAATTTTTGTCCAACAGCGCCCGTTGCGCCAAGAATGCCAACTTTCATGTATTTAAATAAAGATGTTCAATGGAAATTCTGTTTTCGAATCAATCCTAAAACTAACCATTTTTTTGCTAATCATCGTTTAATTGGGCTGGTTTTATAAAATAAATACAAATAGAATTCAGAGAAGAAGATATATCATGACGAATTCAAAGCAGGTGCAAACGATTACACATTATTATGAGTTTGCATAGGTGCCAATTTAAAAGGCAGGTCTGGTAATAAACCTTAATTTCCATATAAATAACCGGCTCTGAATTATTATCTTTGGCTCTCTCAAGATCAATCGAAAAAATTAATCACCCACATGTCGAATTTGGACAACCTCGATAAAATTGTATCACTTGCAAAAGCGCGCGGATTTATATTTCAATCTTCGGAGATTTATGGAGGGTTGAGCGCGGTGTACGATTACGGGCCTCTGGGAGTAGAGTTGAAACGAAACATCCGCGATGCCTGGTGGAAAGAAATGACCCGCCGCCACAGTAATATTGTTGGCATTGATGCAGCCATCTTTATGCATCCCAAGGTGTGGGAAGCCAGTGGCCATGTGGGCGGATTTAACGATCCCATGATTGACGACAAGCAGTCCAAAAAGCGATATCGCGCGGATATGATTATTGAGCAGCATATCATGAAGCTCGAAAGAGACGATAAAGATGAAGAGGCTGAAGAAGTTCAGGAGCTGTTGGATACTGCCGGAAGCCGTAAAAGCATGAACGAAGATCTCTACGATATCATCATAGATAATGAAATTCGTGCACCTGAATCCGGCGCCTTCGACTGGACTGAAGTGCGCCAGTTTAACCTGATGTTTAAAACACAGTATGGATCAACCGGCGAAGAAGCAGACGGCGTTTACTTGCGGCCTGAAACTGCACAGGGAATTTTTGTGAATTTTAAGAATGTAATGGATACCGCCAGGGTTCAGGTTCCTTTTGGAATTGCACAAACGGGTAAAGCTTTTCGGAACGAAGTGGTGGCACGCCAGTTTGTATTTCGAATGCGGGAATTTGAGCAGATGGAGATGCAGTATTTTGTGAAACCGGGAACCGATGAAGATGAATATGAAAAATGGCTGAACGAGCGGATGGATTGGCATAAGAGTATGGGAATTCGGGAAGAAAACCTCAGAACAGCGCCGCATCCCGAAGATAAATTAGCACATTATGCGCGTGCCGCAGCCGACATTCAATACAGATATCCTATTGGCTGGCAGGAAGTGGAGGGAATCCACAATCGAACAGATTTTGACTTATCCCAACACCAAGAATTTTCCGGGAAAAAACTGGAATATTACGACCAGAAAAATCAGGAGCGATTTGTTCCTTATGTGATTGAGACTTCTGTTGGTTTAGACCGCCTCACGCTGATGGTGATGTGCGATGCCTATCGCGAAGAAGAAGTGGAAGGTGATACGCGGGTAGTGTTAAAAATGGATCCACGGTTAGCGCCAGTACAAGTGGGGATTTTCCCGCTCATCAAAAAACCGAAACTGCAGGATTTAGCGCATAAAATTGAGACCGATCTACAGGAAGATTTTTCAGTTCTGTATGATGAATCCGGGTCAATCGGAAAACGCTATCGCCGCCTGGATGAAGCTGGTACTCCTTTCTGTATCACCGTAGATTTTGATGGAGTGGAATCAGATGGTGAAGATACGGTTACAATCCGTTACCGCGATGATATGACGCAAGAGCGAATCCCCGCAGATAAAGTAGCAGATGCCGTTCGCAACGGAATGAAAACCTGGAAACCGGCATAGTAGACAGTGGCCTGTAAACAGAGAACAGAGAGCAGTGGGAAGGGGTCTAAATGAGGTTAAACTACTTACTGTTTACTGAATGTTTTCGAGCATCCTTCTGGCTTCATTAAGCAGTTTGGGATCGTCTTTAATCTGAGGCTCCAATTCAAGCAGTTCTCTTAATTCCTGCTCCGCGTTTTTTTCTTGCCCTATACTTCTATAGTGTTTTGCAAGATCAATGCGAAAAAGAATTTGGTCAGGATCCAGCTCAATAGCTTTTTGTAAATATTCTTTTGCTTTCTCATTACTCGCTCCACTGGGAAGTCCTTCAGACACAATATTAGCAGCAAATCTTTTCACATTGCTGATATTGGCTATGTTGCTATGCCATACGCCATACAAATGCCATGCCGGGGCATAATCGGGATTATTTTTGACCGCTGTATCAATGTGTTTTTTTATGATGTGTGATTTTCTTATGCGTTCATTCTTCTCTGCTAAATCAGAAAGGCGGCCATTGGCAACGGCATATACATAGTGTGATTGCCCGCTGTCAGGATACATTAAGATGGATTTTTCGCCGTAATAAAGTGCGCGTTTATACAGTTCTCGCTTTTTTTCTTCATCATCTTTACGATAGCCTTCGCGAGCAAAAAGCAGGCTCACATTCCAGAGGGCGGTGAAGTTATTGCGATCCTTTTCCAGCACTTCCAGGTAAAGGTTCAGTGCTTCCTCCTCCTCCATATTATTGAACCTTTCATCAGCCAGTTGTAGAAGCGAATCAACTTCAGTTTGTGCCCAGGTAGCTGTCACTAAACCTGAATCAATAATGATTGCAAAAAGCAGTAACAATAAAACATTCATTTTCGACATCTCCCTCCTCTCTTTATTAATAGAACCCTGCTGCGTGATTACTTGTTCCGAATTAAAGCAGCAAAAGCAACTATGTGTGAATTCCACCTCTATTTTTTCAATTACCAACGAAAAACCAGCTTTAAAATCATGTTTAGCCAATAAAAGCGGAACTTTCCCGGTGGTTTATACTCTCAATATTAAACATCAACTAATTATTTAAAATGGATCCATGAAAAACTTTTACTATCTCCTTCTACCTATATTAATATTCTTTACTTCGCCTTCATTAGCACAGATAAATATTGCAGATGCCTACCCGAACCTGAGCTTCAATTCCCCTATTGATCTTCAATTTACGTCCTCTTCAGACAGTAGAATATTTGCAGCTGAGCGAGGGGGCAGAATTGTAGTATTCGAAAATAATCCTGATGTGAACGGCTCACAGGTTTTCCTGGATATAAGTGAACGGGTAAATACGGCAGGTGAAGGAGGATTTCTCGGCTTTACTTTTCATCCAGACTATGCCGATAGTGGCTACTTTTATGTGTATTACACAACCGGAGAGGATGATGCTTTCCGGTCGATTATTTCACGTTTCGAAGTTTCAGGTGCTAATCCAGATAGTGCCGTAGAAGATTCTGAAGAAATTCTGCTGGAAGTTGATCAACCCTATACAAATCACAATGCTGGGCAAATACGTTTTGGCCCAGATGAATACTTATACATTGCTTTGGGTGATGGCGGAAGTGCCGGCGATCCGGAGGGAAATGGGGAAGATCGCACAACTCTTTTAGGTTCTTTATTACGTATTGACGTTGATACAACAGACGGGGAATTAAATTATGGAATACCAGACGATAATCCATTTGTAGGAAATGAGGAGGGATACCGGGAAGAGATTTATGCTTACGGCCTTCGAAATCCTTATCGTTTTAGCTTTGATGCGGAAACCGTTGAACTCTGGGTTGCTGATGTCGGACAGAATTCACTCGAAGAAATCAATATCGTGGAAAGCGGGAATAATTACGGATGGAATACCATGGAAGGTAGTCAGTGCTTTGCTCCAGAAACCGGGTGTGATACTTCAGGACGTGAATTGCCAATTTTTGAATATGGCAGGGACCAGGGGCAATCCATAACGGGTGGATTTGTTTATCGTGGATCCAAAGTTCCAGAACTGGAGGGGCGATATGTCTATGCCGATTTCGGAAGTGGCAGAATATGGTCTTTAGCCTGGGATGGCGAAGAAGCTACAGACAACCAGCTGATAGATAATTTTGACGGAAATCAAATCATCACCTTTGGAGAAGATCAAAACGGAGAGCTATATTTTGGTGCTTTTGATGGAAATATCTACACATTTGAATCAGACCCGGTATCTGCAGAAGCGGAAGAGAACCTGCCGAATGCCGTACGCCTGGAACAGAATTACCCCAATCCATTTAACCCAACTACGGAAATCACTTTTCGTCTTCCTGAGGCTTCAGATGTGGAGCTTAGGGTGTTTGATATTTTGGGCCAGGAAATTGCGCTGTTATTTGACGGTGTAAAAAGCAGGGGAGAACATAGTGTTCGTTTTGATGCCTCTAATCTTTCCGGTGGAATTTATATCTACGCATTAAGAACCGGAAGCACCTATATCACCCGAAAGATGACGTTGCTTAAATAAGAAAGTTTTTATTGCTTCTATGCTGAATTTCAAAACCCTTAGTACGGGTCGGCGACCCGTACTAAGGGTTTTATATTCGATCAATTCTAAAAAGAACCAACATATTCAGAAAGCTGCCAATTACATCTGGATATCTGAGCTTACGGTATCCGCTTCTGCTTCATCTGTTGATTCTTCATCCGTTTCAGCAATACCAATCACACCACATGCAATGCGATTTCCGGCATCACCGGATGGCTGAGATACAAGATCATCCTGGCCGCCATGAATAACCACTGCGCGTCCAATTATCTGGCGGATATCAATAACTTCATCCACATAATTAATTGTGGCAGCTTGCCCTGAAGTGGCACTCAAATTGCCCATATCGCCCATATGCCGGTTATCATCATCAGGAGCACCATGCTCATTATCATCGGGGGCAAAATGGCCTCCTGCACTGGAACCGTCGCTTGCAGAGCAATCTCCGAATTGATGCACATGAAATCCATGTTCGCCATCTTCTAATCCTTCAAAACTTCCCTGCACTGAAACACCATCATCCGTTTCTTCAAAAGTTACCGATCCGCTGATATCCTGATCCCCTAAAGAATGTAGTGTAGCTATGGCTTTAGATCTGTCATCATCAAATGCCTCGGTTGAAAACCTGTCGGAATCATCCATTCTCTGGCCGTTTGTACAGCCGGCAATTACAAATAGTAATACTGTCAAATAGTTAATTAGTCTCATGTTTTAGGTAATTAAGTTAAATTTTTACGATGAATTAACACTATAGCATAAGCCATCATTCATTCAAAATGGAAAGATGTAAATCCTTAAAAACCTGTAGCCGCTTTTTTATCTTTTTATATAAAGCAGGTTTTGATTTTTTTAGGCGGGATGCGGAATGTGGCAGAAATAATCTTTTTGCCCGAATGAATGCAGGGGCGGTAAAGAGGCTTATTAAAAAATATCCCGCAACAACAGGAAAACTGACGCCACTAAGTAACAGAATAGCACTCACAATCAGGTAAAAGATCGGAAGGATAAAAATACCAGTCAAAAATTTAATAGATGCATCAAACGCGTGATCTTTTATCACATTTGAAATCAGGTAACGGACTGGCTGGTAAGGGAGAATATTATTGATGAATGAAAATAGATAAATAGGGAAAAGCAGGAAATCCCAAACTCCATACTTCTTGCTGTATGCCACATCATAAAGACGAACCTTGTTTTTAGTGGCTAATTTATCCAGCTCTTTTGCCTCTGCAACAAGATCTTCAGTCACATGCTCTTCAACCAAAGAAACGCGGTGGTTCATCAGGTCGGGGTCAACCACCTTGCGCCGGTCAGTTTCTAAATCATCAAGCAGAATTTTATAAAATGCATACTCCTCCAGTTTTGGAACATGCATCACCAACTTTTTCATGGCTGCTTCTGTCTTTTCTTTCATTTCCTGGCTTGCTGCATTTTCATCTTCAGCATAGGCAGCCTGAAATTGTTTAACTGGTATAGGTTTTCCGAATTTAACATGCACCGGATTTCTGCTATCCTGATGACGGCTGTAATTTATACCCACGGGTATAATTTGAAGATCAAGGTCCCAGTTAGCATCTTCCTCAGCTCCAAAGGCAATACGCGTAAAACCTTTGCTAAGGGGACGAATTCTGCGCTGTAACTTGTGGTTCGCTTCAGCAAATACGAGTACTGTTTCCTTCTTTTTCAAATAGCTTATACACTGTTCAAATATGGCATTATTTTTTTGAATAGAGCTGAAACCATCTCGCACACGATACACAGGAAGCATATTAAGGGATCGCAAAAACCAACCAAGAATAGGGGGCTGAAAAGCTTTTGCACGTGTCAGAAAATACATGACCGGGCTTGTTTTGGCTGTTACCAAAAAAGCATCCATAAATGAATTTTGGTGATTGGGTATATATAACACCGGTTTGTCTTTTGGGATATTTTCCCTGCCGGTGGCTTTATAACTGGAATGAAAAATTCGAAGACCTGTACCTACTATCCAATGTCTGAAGAACTGATACCAAAGATAATTGTTACGCATTACTGAATACCCGTTGAAGAGTTGATTTTCCTATCGACCAATACCATCCGATGGAAAAACCTGCAATGATATGCCAGATTCCCCACCAGGCAGCTACCAAAGCCATACCGCCCATTCCATCAAAGAAATTAAAAATAAGGAGCAAACCTAAACCTGAGTTTTGTATGCCAGTTTCAATTGCTATAGATTTACGATCTTTCTTCGATAATTTAAATAAAGTTCCTAACCCGTAACCGCTCATCAAAGCCAGTGCATTATGGAAAAAGACGAGAACCACCACTAAATGCACATAGTCCATAAAATTATCAAAGTTCATACTGAAAGCTATCACAACAAATCCTCCAAAAAAGACAATTCCAAACACTTTGATGTAAGGCGAAATTTTCCGGGCTACATTATCTTTGAAATGGCGAACTATCATTCCAATTATTAATGGAATTCCTAAAATCAGTACAATGATCCGAAATACTTCAAAAAGGTCGAGATGAATACCGGTTAAAATTGCATTTGTAGGTCCGTACAGGCTGGCCCAAATAGCAAAGTTAAAAGGAGTGAGTACAATTGAAAGTAATGTGGAGATGGCTGTAAGACTCACCGAAAGTGCAGCATTTCCGCGGGCAAGAAGGGAGAAGAAATTAGAGATATTTCCTCCGGGACACGCCGCAATCATGAACATACCAAGGGCGAAACTGGGATGAGGCTCAAATAGCAGAACCATTAAAAATGTGAGAAAGGGCAGAACAAAAAACTGTGAAACGAGCCCAATCAGAGTAGATTTTGGTTTTTTAATGACTTGCTTGAAATCATAAACGGTAAGTTCAAGTGCAACGCCAAACATGATGAAAGCCAGCGAAACATTCATAATATGAAGTCCGCCACTACCTAAATTTAAGCGAAGTGCGTCTATAGATTCCATTTCCCTAAAAATATTTTTCTGCCCAAGTAGCTAAAACCTTGCCGACATATTTGCTGTCTTTATCTTCTGTAAGTAGATGATCGGCCTTGTCTAAGGATACGAAACTTTTTGGATGTTTGGCGGCCTTAAAAATCATGGATGCATTTTCTATGCCAACGATATTATCTAAAGGGGAATGAAAAACCATCAGGGCTTTATTGAGGTTTTTTATGAAGTCCAGCATATAATTTTCTTTCAAATTATCAATGAACTGTTTTTTTATTGTGAATTTTCGACCACCCAAAGTTACCTCTGCCTTACCTTTTTCTTCTATTTCTTCCAGCTTTAAGCCAAAATTCTCCTGTACGTGCTTGGGATGAGCCGGAGCAGCAATGGTAGCTACCGCTTTAACCGATTCCATAAAATGAGCAGCTTGCAAAGCGGCCGCTCCACCCAAAGAATGCCCCACCAGTATTGCCGGTGCGTTTCCATTGTTCTTTAAAAAATCATGGGCTGCAATCAAATCTTCCACATTTGAAGAGAAGTTGGTGTTGGAAAAATTTCCGTCACTTTCTCCCAATCCTGTAAAATCGAAACGAAAGGTAGCGAAACCCAAATCTGCTAAAATTCGGGTAATATTACCCATCACTTTGAAATTTTTGGAACAGGTAAAACAATGAGCAAATAAAACGGTGGCTTTAGGATCTTCATTTTCTGGAAGGTCCATGGTGGCAGCTAAAGTTTCATTCTGACTACCCTTAAATTCGATTTCTTTAGACGGCATATAATTAAATTTTTGCAGGTACACACTAATTTCTCTTAAACACTTGCGGATGAATCACTACCTAATATAAATTGTTGGTGATTAATTAATGATTATAAAATCCAATTGTTATATGAGTGAAACAATCAATCCTTTCCATCTCGCATTCCCCGTAAAAGAACTCAAAGAAACTTATGCTTTTTATCATGATTTGCTGGGTTGCGAAACCGGGCGCAGTACCGATCAATGGATAGACTTTAACATGTGGGGACATCAGGTAGTTGCACATCTTAGTCCGGATGAAGTCGGGGAGTCAAAATCCAATGCCGTGGACGGACAGGAAGTTCCTGTAAAGCATTTTGGGGTGATTTTAGAAATCGAAGAGTGGCGTAAACTGGCCGAGAAGCTAAAAGAAGCCAATATCGATTTTGTGATTGAACCGTATATCCGTTTCAAAGGAGAGCCGGGCGAGCAGGCTACCATGTTCTTTCTCGACCCCAGCGGAAATGCACTCGAATTCAAGGCTTTTAAGGATAAAGAGCAGATTTTTGCTAAGTAGGGTCCAGATTTGTGGGATTAGGGGATTAACAGATTCGGTACTGATTTCTCAGATTGCCCTGATTTTTTGTGTTATTGATAGGATCTAAAATGTTGCTGACCCGTGCGGTTGACCTGCCAGTTGATTATTCCTTATTCAATCCACCATCCAGCCCAAATCATTCTGCACAAAAGTTATAAACACGAGTACATTTTGGGACTGCCAGTATTCGCGCACATCCTTTATTGGATCTTGGTAAGAGTAAGATTTGGCGGTATCGCCATCAAAAACTTCAAAGTTGTAAACTTGTTTGGGAAGGATACTTGAATCAGGATACCAGCCAGCGATTTGGTTTTGGGGTGGGATTTCATAGAGGTTCAGGAAATCAACAAAGAGATCAAAATCCTGCCAGGTGCTATCATTGGCAGATATATGTGTGGATTGCACCACTTTCTCCTCATGCTTATTCAGCGTATAAACGGTAAGGTTACCTGTCCAGGTGGTATCATACTTCTCAAACTCAAAATGCACCGACTCGTTTATAGTCATGGCAATCCGCTCATCAGGTTCCGGAGTAGAATTGGATTTAATTATAGCAGAATCGGATGCAGAACATGCTACACCAAGTACAATAAGAGAAAGAACCGGTAAAATTAATTGAGTCATGAATTTCATGAACAGATTTATTTAGGGATTTTAGCGTAAGAAATACGAAGTTTATACCAATTCACTTTCTATCGATTCAACCCTGTTGGCATATTCTTCCCATTTTGAATATCGGTCGGTAAGGTCAGACTTCAGCCCATCATATTCTAATGAGAATTTCTTTACGTTTTCGGCATCTTCATAGAAATCAGACTCCGCCATTATCTCTTCAATTTCATCTTTTCGCAGCTCCATCTTCTCAATCTCTTTTTCAAGGGCAGAGATTTTATTTTTGAGAGGTTTTACCCGTTTGTTATACTCATTGCGACGGGTGGCTTCCAATTTTCGGATTTCTTTACGAGATAATTTTTCGTCTTCTTTTTCTTCTTTTTTCGGGGTTGGTTTTGCGGCAGCGGCCTCTTCTTCTTCCTTTTTTACTTGTAAGTAATAGGAGACATTTCCCAGATAGGTTTTAATGTATTCCGGCTGAACTTCCAGTACTTTATTAACAATGGGATCCAAAAATGCCCGGTCATGCGATACAATGGCACAAGTTCCTTCATACTGTTGAATGGCTTGCTGCAGAATATTTTTACTGCTCATATCCAGGTGATTGGTAGGCTCATCAAAAATGAGGAAATTGGCAGGAGACAGGAGCATTTTAGCCAGGGCGAGCCTGCTTTTTTCTCCACCGGAAAGCACTTTAACTTTTTTGAAAACATCATCCCCCTGAAAAAGAAAGCAACCGAGAATGGTTCTCAGCCGGCCTTCTTTTTCGCCCGAACCAGCAGCCATCATCGATTCGAGTGGATTTTTTTGGGGATCGAGTTCTTCGGCCTGGTGCTGGGCAAAATAATTTACCGTTACATTATGGCCTTCTTTTCGTTCGCCCTTTTGGAAAGGCTCATTTCCCGCTAAGATTCGAATGAGTGTAGATTTTCCGGCGCCGTTTGGCCCAACCACGGCTATTTTATCTCCTCGCTCCAGTTCATAATCAATACCATCAAAAACACTCTGATCACCGTAGCTCTTGTGCAGATTTTCCAGCCGCATCACCACTTGTCCACTGCGTTGTGGTTCCGGGAACCGAAAGGAAACATTACTCTGATCTTCCTCAAGCTGAATACGGTCCAGTTTCTCAAGCTGCTTCACCCTGCTTTGCACCTGCCGTGCTTTACTGGCTTTGTACCGGAACCGTTCTATAAACTCTTCGGTCTCTTTAACCTGTTTTTCCTGGTTTTTCTGCGCATTCAAAAGCAACTCCCGTTCCTCATCCCACTTTTTTTCATAGAAGGAATAGTTTCCGGCGTAGTCGCTGAGTTCGCCGTTACGCAGGGCAAGGGTTCGGGTGGTAATCATATCCAGGAAAGCCCGGTCGTGAGAGACTACTACCACGGCTCCATCATAAGAATTCAGAAAATTCTCCATCCATTGCAGCGATTCAATATCGAGATGATTGGTAGGCTCATCCAGCAGGAGATAGGTAGGTTTTTTGAGCAGAAGTTTTGCCAGGGCAATACGCATCAACCATCCACCACTGAACTCCGAAGTGTTGCGATGAAAATCATCTTCGCTGAAACCAAGTCCATCAAGTACTTTTTCCACTTCCGACCGGAGGCTGTATAAACCCGACGTTTCAAGTTGGGTCTGGAGCTTGCCATACTGATCCATCAGTTTTTCATATTCTGCACTTTTGTGGTCAATCTCTCCGAATTTTTCCTGAAGAGATTTTACCTTCATCTCCAATTCAAAAAGTTCAGCAAAAGCAGATTCCACTTCTTCAATAACAGTAAGTGAAAAATCCGGATCAACCCCATCCTGAGGCAGGTATCCAAGAGTTTCTTCACCGGCAAGCTGAATAGTGCCGGAATCCACCTCCTGTATGCCCATGATAATTTTCAGTAAAGTCGATTTTCCTGCACCATTTGGGCCAACTAAACCAATGCGTTCGCCGGGATTTATAAATGTGCTGATGTGATCGAGTAACTCGCGATCGCCAAGGTGTAATGTTATATTCTCTAATGAAAGCAATGAATGATAAAAGTTTGTTTATTGTGTATTGTAAAGCGAAAAATGGAAGCATTTCAAAGTACCGTTATTTTTACAGAAGTGTGAGCGTTAATCAAATTTATAGCAATGGGCTTACTTATTTTTTATTTGATGTTAGCGATTGGTGCATCTTTTCTTTGTTCCATTTTAGAAGCGGTATTGTTATCCATTAATCCGGCTTATATAGCAGTTTTAGAGCAAAAAGGCTCTAAAACAGGAGTATTATTACGATCATTTAAGGAAGATATTGACCGGCCTTTATCTGCTATTCTTAGCCTGAATACGATCGCACATACAGTTGGAGCTGCCGGAGTGGGTGCGCAGTCTCTTGTTGTTTTTGGAAATGCTTATGTGAGTATCACTTCTGCTGTTCTGACTTTGATGATTCTGGTTTTTTCTGAAATTATCCCCAAAACATTAGGAGCAACACATTGGAAACGCCTTGCCGGTTTTACGGCACGAACCACAAAGCTATTGATCATTGTAACCTATCCATTGGTGGTGATGTCAAAGTGGATAACAGGGTGGCTTTCCAGCAGTGAACAGCAGCCAACTATGAGCCGGGAAGAATTTAGCGCAATGGCTGATAAAGGATTTGAGGAAGGGGTTTTTGAAGAAGGAGAATCAAATATTTTCAAGAATCTGATCCGCTTTAGCTCGCTCCGGGTTAAAGATGTAATGACCCCGCGAATTGTTGTGGTGAAATTTCAGGAAGATAAAACAATAGAAGAAATCACAAAAAAGGAAGAAGAATTGCGCGTTTCACGGATTCCTGTTTATGGGGAAAGTGAGGAAGATATCACCGGTTATATACTTAAAAATGATTTATACCTAAACCTTTCGCAAGGCAATGGCGGCAAACCGCTAAAGAAAATTAAACGAGAGGTGTTGATTTTACCTGAGAATATTTCCCTTAAAACACTCTTCGAAAGGCTGCTCGAAAAGCAGGAACATATTGCCGTAGTAGTAGATGAGTACGGCGGGTTTTCGGGTGTGGTAACCATGGAAGATGTAGTAGAAACCCTGCTCGGCATGGAAATAGTGGATGAATTTGACGCCATTGAAGATATGCAAAAGCTGGCCCGCCAAAAGTGGAGAGAACGGGCAAAACGTCTGGGAATCGCGCTGCCCGATTCACTGAAGAACATCGAACACTGAGCACAGAACACTAAGTATTGATTTCTTTTTTTAACTGCTAATTAAAGACCTTGTCATGAATTCTCTGTGCGGTTTCAGCCAGTTCATCTTCATCCAGCACCAGGTTTAAAATTCTTTTTTCCTTGCTGAAGGAAACCAGGTTAAGAGGAGTTTTTCCAACTGCACTGAAAATCATATTGGTTAATTTTTCTGCTGAATTTATTGAGCAGCCAATTATACTGATAAGCCCTTTTTCTTTTTCCAAAGTAACATTTCCGATCTCAATAAATTCTTTGGAGAGCATCTCAAGTGTGGTTGAATCGGAAAGCGCAATGGTTACCGAAGCTTCTGTGGTATTTACAGCATCAACAGCTATTCTATTATTTTCCAGAACACGAAAAACCCTGGTAAGAAAATTATATCCCATTAATGTTTCGTAGGCACTAATAGTTAGTGTGGCCATATTATACTTAAAGGATAATGCCAGCACGTCAAGATTATGTTCCGAGTCACGAACGATTCTTGTACCGGTATCTTCGGGGTGAAAGATATTTTTTACCAAAACCGGAATATTACGTTCCTGTGCAGGCTTAAGAGTAGAGGGATGTAAAATTTTTGCACCGAAATAGGCCATTTCTGTTGCGTCGAAATAACTGAGTTCTGGCAGTGGTTGTGCGTTGGTAATAAAGCGGGGATCGCTGGTATATACACCGCTGACATCCGTCCATATCTCGATAGTAGCTGCATTAATTGCGGCGCCTATTAAACTGGCGGTATAATCCGAGCCTTCAAAACCTAAGGTGGTGATAGTTTTATCCGGTGCTTCACCGTAAAAACCGCCAATTACAGGCGTGAAGCCGCTTTCGAGTACCGTCTCAAGCGAACCGCATTTTTGGGTAATCAGGAACATATTCGGATTCGCCTTTCCATATTCTGCATCCGTTTTGATAAGCTTCCGGGCTTCAATATGTTGGCTGAGCATTCCGAGAGCAAGTCCACATTGTGCAAGTAAAAAAGCTGAAATTTGTTCTCCGATACTGGAAATCGCATCTTTCATTTGGGGACTTACAGTTCCATTCTTTGCAGTATATATGAGAAGCGTATTCAGCTTTCCAATTTTTTCATCAATCTTTTTAAAGCAGCTTTCTCTGATTAACTGGTTTTTAGCATGTGGATTTTCCTTCAAAAATGCTTCAATTATTTCTCTGTGGCGGGATTTGATAGCTTCTGAAATTTTCTGTGCTGCCGCCAAATCTCCATCACCGGCAAGATTTGCAGCCTCCACTAATTGCCGGGTGGTGCGGGCAGTTGCAGAAACTACCACCACCGGATATTCATATTGTTGAATGATCTCCAGTACCTTTTTCCAGGTATGGTGATCGTTCATCGAAGTGCCGCCGAATTTTAATACGTTTGTGTTCATATAATCTTTTAAAAATTCCGTCTAAAATACGGGTAATCATTCTTTAATTCTGACTCATCTTGCAGACTTGATAATGAATGAAGAGAGCACTACCTTTTTGTAGGTTATCCTACAAACCTACAAAAGGAGTAAATATGAGTGTAATGAGTATCAGAATTCCCAATGAAACAAGAAGAAAACTGAAAGCCATCGCTTCCCTTCAAGGGAAGACTATGAGTGCTTTAGTAAGCAAATTAATTGAGGATTATGTAGCAGAAGCGTCGGAACGTTTAGGCTATAAAAATGAACTCAATGAAATAATGAGGGCCAGTGAGCCTTCTTTTTCCGAATGGGATAATGACGAAGACGAGATTTACAATGACTTATGATCTTTGGGATATGTACTTGTTCCTTTTCCTTTCACCGACCTGAGTACAAATAAGAAAAGGCCTGCGCTTATTATATCTCCAAAAGATTATAATTCCGGGCCAGATGTTTTAGTTATGTTTGTAACGAGCAAACTGAACAAAAATAAGAGGCCGGGGGACTATACAATTAAATCTTGGAAAGAAGCAGGGCTGCCAAAAGCATCGATGACCAGAATGAAACTTGCCACACTTGATAAAACTTTGATTCTGAAGAAATTTGCTCACCTTAAACCAGAAGATATTTATGGGGTAAAAGAGTGTCTAAAAGATTTTTTAGACATTGAGACAGGATAAAATTGAATCTGCAAATTTCTGCTGCTTAATGCAGTTAGCAATTTTTTCAACAATAGGCCTGATACTGAGTTTTGATCTAAATTCGTCTGTAGAAATTGTTATTTTCGTATCAAAAATAAATGGAAATTGCTGTTATTGGAGGAGGGGCTGCTGGTTTTTTTGCCGCTCTTTCGTGTAAAGCTCATCATCCCAAAGCCAAAGTTCATCTGTATGAAAAGTCATCCAAACTGCTGGCGAAAGTGAAAGTTTCCGGTGGAGGAAGATGTAATGTCACGCACTCCTGTTTTAAAGTGAGCGAACTGGTAAAAAATTATCCCCGTGGTGGACGGGCACTGAAAAAATCTCTCGGCATTTTTAATACCAACCACACTATTGACTGGTTTAAAGAGCGCGGGGTTGAACTGAAAACCGAGGCAGATGGAAGAATGTTTCCCACTACTGACGATTCCCAAACCATCATCGACTGTCTCACAAAAGAAGCCCGGCATTTGGGGGTGCATATCCAGGCAAATTCACCAGTAAAATATATTCAGAAAAGAGAGGAGGGATTTTTGCTTGGCTTTAAACGGTCAGAAACAAAAAAAGTAGATAAGGTAATTGTGGCAACAGGGGGAAGTCCGCGGCTGACTGGATTTGATTGGCTGAAAAAGCTTGGCCACACAGTTGAAGAACCTGTTCCATCGCTATTCACATTTAATATGCCCAATGAACCGGTGAAGGAGTTAATGGGTGTGGTGGTGAATCCCGTTGAAGTACGCATTCAGGGAACAAAGCTTAAAAGTGAAGGCCCACTGTTGATCACTCACTGGGGAATGAGCGGTCCGGCAATTCTAAAGCTGTCTGCTTTTGGAGCACGCATACTTCATGAAAAAGAGTATAATTTTGTTGTAATGATTAATTGGGCGGGGAATAAATCGGAAGAGGAAATACGTTCAGCCCTTAGAAAAGCGGTAAAAGATCATCCCAAAAAGAAAGTCAATAATGTGAATTCCTTCAGCATGCCCACCAGAATGTGGGAGTTTTTGCTGAAAAAACTGGATCTGCCAGAGGATATGATTTGGGAGAACCTGGGAAAGAAAAATATCAACCGTTTGACTCATATTTTGTTTAATGATGAATACAGGGTAAAAGGGAAAACCACTTTTAAAGAAGAGTTTGTGACGTGCGGCGGCATCAAATTACCCGAAGTGAATATGAAAACCATGCAAAGCAGAATCATTCCGGGCTTTTATTTTGCCGGGGAAGTGCTCGATATTGATGGCGTTACCGGCGGCTTTAATTTTCAGTCGGCCTGGACAACCGGGTTCATTGCGGGAAGGTTGGAATCTGCCAGTTAATTTTTTGCTATATTTTGTCAGAGAAAACTGACGCGATGGGTTTTCGCAGATTATACTCGCTTCTCATAACCTCACCATATGCACCGGCGCTTCGAATGGCGATTAGATCTCCTCTTTCAACTTCCGGGATTTCTATATCGGTGCGAAAAACATCCGAGCTTTCGCAAATTGGTCCTACCACATCATAGGTCTTTTTCGGCTTATTGCTGGTTAAAACATCAATGCGATGTTTCGCTTGGTAAAGAGCAGGGCGGATGAGCTCGGTCATACCGGCATCAACAACTACAAAATTTTTAGCCCGGCCAGTTTTGGTGAATAATGCTTTTGTAATCAAGCTTCCGGCTTGCCCAACAATAGATCTGCCTAATTCGAAATGCAGTTTTTGGTGCGATTTTAGTTTGATATTCTCCTCAAACAATCCAAAATATCGTTCAAAATCCGGTACTGCATTTTGGTTTGGATGAGCGTAATTAATTCCAAATCCGCCGCCTACATTTATTACTGAAAGATTAAATCCCTGATCTTCGATATAATCATTCAGCTCATTTGCTTTAGCACAAAGTTTTTCAAAAGGCTCAAAATCTTCAATTTGGGAGCCGATATGAAAATGAATACCTATCAGCTCCAGGTTTTTCAAGTTTGGAAGGTTTTCCAGAACGGTGTCTAAATCTTCTTCATTAATCCCGAATTTATTTTCACTTAATCCGGTAGTAATGTATTTGTGAGTATCTGCTTTTACATTAGGATTGAGACGAAGGGCGACACGTGCTTTTTTGCCATTCTTTTCAGCCAAATCATTCAGCACTTCCAGCTCCTGGGGAGATTCACAGTTGAAGCAAAAAATATCATGCTTTAGCCCAATCTCAATTTCTTCATCACTTTTCCCCACGCCGGCAAATGCAATTTCATTTGGGGTGAAACCACTTTCCACTGCGCGTTCAATTTCCCCGCCGCTAACACAATCGGCACCAAGGCCGGCTTCTTTCACTATCTTCAAAATCCGCGGCTGGTTATTGGCTTTCAGCGCAAAATGTATGTGGAAGCCTTTCGACAGGCCATGTTGTTTTACAACTTCGAGTGTATTTCGCAATACATCAAGATCGTAATAATAAAAAGGAGTTTTTTGCTTTTTGAAAAAGTCGGTTACTTCCGATGGAAACATGTATGTGGAATATTTTTACTATGAGTGAGGTTAAAATGACGGGATAAAAGATAGGCAAAATATGACCATTGATTTTGCAGATTATAGATTTAAAAAAGATGACAGAAGATTTCTAATCCAGGTGGCATAAAAACATTCCGTGAATAATATATCCTTCACACAATTAGCTTGTTCAGATACTAAAAAGCCTGTATCATTGTTGAAGATACAGAATAACAAATCAGCCTAATTTGTCCACAATATGGATGAAGCGGAGGACCCAGATGTGGGGCGAATTTCGAGCAATCGAAGAGAGCATCTATCAGCTCCAGCCCGTCAGCTAACTTCGCAGGCATTGGTAGAAGAGTGAGCGTCATTATGTGCGTTTTCGGTCTTCAAATTTTAATATTAACCGAATCTTAAAAGCACATGAGTTTACAATCACAGGATTTCCTGCTTACCGCCAATAAATTCGAGATCCCTCAAAGCATTAATGAGTGTGAGGGCATTACCTTCAAACAAAAAAATATAAAATCTATTTTATTAAGTACCGATCTCAGCTATATCCAAAATCTGAATGCGGATGCAGTGATGATTGTGAACCCTTTCGAAAAATCAAATGTGCTGGATAAAGTGATTATCGAATTCAGCGAGAAGCCTGTTATCTGTGATATAGGTGGTGGTTTTTTACGTGAAGAATCTACTATAAAATTATCCGTTGGCGCTTTAGAGGCTGGCGCTGCCGGGGTATTAACTTCAAAACCCACTGCTCCCGAAATCATTCGACGCATTCGGGCTCGAATTGATGGAAAGCTGATTTATACGGTTATGTATGATGCGGAACCTTTCGAAGAGTTAGCCGATGCCGGTGTGGATGTCTTTAATATTTCAACAGGGGAAATCACTGCTGAAATTGTGTTGAAAGTCAAAAATCTGTTGCCTGAAGTTCCAATCATGGCAAGTGGTGGACCTTACGATTCTACTATCCGCGAAACCATTGAAATGGGAGCTGATGCAATTGTGTTTAATCCGCCTACTGCCACAGAAATTTTGAGGGTAGTATTTGATGAATATCGGAACAGTAGGGGGAGGTAATACTTCACGTTTGATGTTGAATCAAAATGATATAGATTAATGAGTCAAGATCAATCATTCATGAGAACTAAAATAGAATATGAAACCTCAATATTCCCAAAGTCTATTATTTAGTTTGCTTTGCATGATGTTGTTTTCAGGATGTGATTCTTACAATCCCTTTCAACAGTATCAAGAAGAACACCGTCCACAATATCATTTTACCACACCAACAGGATGGTTAGGGGTACCGGCCGGTATGGTATATTTCAAAGGGCGGTATCATATTTTTTATCAACAAAATGGATCTGAAGAGAAACCGGGAAAAATGAATTGGGGGCATGCCACAAGTAAGGATTTGGTTTATTGGGAACATTTCTCAGCTGCATTGCATGATGAAGAAAAATCACTTTTACCCGGAAGTGTTGTTGTAGATTGGGATAATTCATCTGGTTTTGGAAGTGGAACAGACCCTGTGATGGTGGCAATTTATACTGCAAGCCAAAATGAAAATCAGGAACTGCATCTAGCCTTCAGTGATGATGAAGGACGAAGCTGGGAAAGATTTGAAGGAAATCCGGTATTGGACAATAACATTCATCAATTAACTGATCCGAATGTTTTTTGGCATCATGAGTCAGGCAAATGGGTGATGGTGGCAGCCACTGAGAGAGAGCAAAAGATTCAAATCTATACTTCTGAAAATTTAAAGGAATGGGAGAGAATGGATGAATATGAGTCCGGGAGTGAATTAAATGGTAATTGGCAGAATCCGGGAATGTTTCAGTTGCCGGTGGATGGGAATTCTTCCAATGTAAAGTGGGTGCTGCATATGAGTACAGGTAACGGAACCTCATCGGGCAGAGCGGGTACTCAATATGTGATTGGTGATTTTAACGGTGAAAGATTTAACGTTGATTCTGAGTTTAAAGACGAAGTTCGCTGGATGGATAGCGGCCCTGATTTTTTTGCCCCTAAAACTTTCACAAATATTCCCGGCAGCGATAACAGGCGTATATTGATGGCTTGGATGAATAATGGGGATTATGCAGAGGATATTTCCACTAAACCATGGCGCAATTCTTTAACACTTCCCCGCGAGATGATGCTGAAAACTATTGATGAAGAGGTGAAACTTGTTCAGCTGCCGGTTGTAGAATTGCGGACGCTTAGAACCAACAGGCTCATCTTCAGAAACAGAACAATCAATGAAGAAAGAAAT
>JBBDNN010000034.1:0-117522 GCA_040877545.1 Balneolaceae bacterium | reverse complement strand
ACAGCTTGCCCACGGTATTCTGCACCATGTACTCCACAATCCATCGGGGCGTAAATAGCTGCGTGGCAGCAGGGATCTCCTCTTTGCTCACCTTTCCCTTGCTGCCAAACACCTCATCCTTCTTCTCCGAAATATAAAACTGGTAGAGCCATCCGAGGATCTCCACCTGTTGGCAATCCTCGTCGGTCATGCCTTCTATCACATCATGAATGATGGAGAACTCGCTCGTCAGGTCATCAGGGAGCAGCAATTCGGTGTAGTCGTCAATCGCCTCAAACAGAAAAGGAAAGATGGAATTCAGGTGATTACAACTTGCCACCAATAGCACTCTATATGCTTCATTTTCGGGATTTGAGCTTGCCGTTCGCCCATCGAGGATATCCATAATCTGCTGTCGATCCACCATCAGGTCATCGGGAATATGCCCCGCCATCGCCTCCTGCAAAATCTGCGGAGACACCTGTCCCTGCTGCGGAGTTAAAATGGACATCTCCAATGGCTGGTAAGCTCGTGCATCCATATAGCGCAACGCCACAAAACGATTAAACCACGTATAAGCAACTTTATCCACCAACACCTTTCTGCCCAGGCGATCCAATTCCTTCTTCAGCTCCTTTACCGTTTGGGCTTTCCCCCGCAGTTCAGAGCTGTCCGTATTCAACACATGCTCCAGCTTCCCGTTTACCTGTTTAAGCAGCTTCCGCCGGGTTTCTTGGGCGAATTTTTTTAGTTTGTTGGTGTTCATGGGTAAAAACTTCTAAAATTTCGTAATTTTAAATGTGATGCTTGATCAAGCCTCTTCCGCCTTCGTGACGGGGCGTAATCAAGTTTAAGAACTTAAAGCCTCTGCTTTTCGGCAGGGGCTTTTTTTTAGATTCAAATTATTGGCACTTTTTGCATTTAGTGCCGTTAATTTGGCTTTTGGTCTGACGGATTCAAGCCCGTCTGACCGATGGTTAAATTTCTGCTAATGTGCCTTAATTACATCCATCAGACGGGCAATCCGTCAGATGGATTCTTCAAATTAAACCCTATATTTCGGCAACAAATGCTGTTTACTGCCGAAATATAGATTATTCAATTTCTTGTTAGCTCGTACATCTTATACCAATAAAAGAAAGCCTCGGGATCTGATTTCTTCAGTTTATTCACTCGGGTGTTGAATGGAGACTCAATGATCCAGTCTTTCATATCAATCCCCGGTTCAAATCGTTCTAAAGTATCTGTATCATGCTTCAAAATAGTGGCTAAATATGCTGCTTTGGTAGCATGAGGGATGGCTTTCTCTATGTGATACTTTTCCGAAAAAACGTAATTCTGTATTCGATGGATACCATTTTGAAGTTCCTCAAAGTCGGCTTCCCCATCTTTCCCGTGGGTACAAATGGATAATGAGGTCTGGTAAATATCCTCTAAAATATCTGTTGGCTTAAGTTCACTTTTATCCCGGTATGCCAGTTCAGCAATTGCAAACTTCTGAAAGGTTTCCTTCACTAAATGCAGCTTCTCTACTTCGTCAAACAAATTGCCAATATCATAGAGCTGTTTAATAATCTCCATACTCATACTGTTTTCTCCCCTGTAATAAGGAATTCCTGTGGTATTGGGAGCAAAAGCGGTGAGTTTATCACCCAACAAATCTTCCTTTGAAGGAATATCCACCATAATTGGCTCACCTTCCTGCGGCACAAAGTGAGAGTGTACCGGAAGCTTCATTAAATCCTTATAGTGAACCTCCTCAAACAAGATATCCAGTAATACATACCCCTCTGGTCTGCCTGTTTCTTTAACCGGCTCATAAAACAGTTTGTAGTGCGCTTTTTCAATATCTGATCGGGCTTCGCGCTTTTGCAGTTCGTAACGGGTAAATCCTTGTTCTTCGACCAGTGCATTCAGTGTTTCATCCAAATCCAGCTGCTTATCAGAAAGAATAATATCAATATCGATGGAGAGCCTTTTAGTAGAATCAAAATGAAGCATCAAAGCCGTGCCCCCTTTAAATACGAAAGGCAGATCTTGTTTAACCAATCCTTCCAGTAATAGTAACGCCCGAATCACCTTCTCGGTTAGTATTGGGTCTGCTTTGTGCGTTCCGGTTACTTCATCGATCCATTCCTCTGTAATTCGGGATTGGTCAATCATAGATCATCCCTCCAATGCTTAATGGGAAGTAGATCCAGGCTTTCTAAAAAGTAGGTGATTTTCGGTCTCTGTTTTCTGCGATCCGCATATCGAAGCAACTTTTTAACGTTCACCGTATAGGCATTAAACGCCTCCTGATAAATGGTGCTAAGCTCCTTTCCCTGATAAGTGGTAAAGATGACCGTATCTGCAAAAAGATCTACCAAAAGCTTTTCAAGGGTGATTGTTGGGATGTGATCAATTTCCTGAATTGGTGCTTCAGTAATTAATGGTTTTATGATCACCGGATTTTTAGCATCCCGCAGATAATTATTCATGATTTCTCTTCCGGGCTTAAGAAATGCTGTGCAGCCCTCTTCCTTCAGTTCATTAAATACATTAGAGGCTGCCTCTTTATCAACTTCTACCATGTGCACAAAGCGAAATGGCTGATGAACCATAAACTGGTTTATGACCGACGTATTCCAAACGCAGTAATCTGCATACGGGAACCTTGATTGTATCAGTTCGGCTATGGATCGCTCCTGTTTGCCAATAGTTGGTTCGAATATTTTCTTTTGCCCAAGCTTGAAGGTTCCCCTTCCAATGCGTTCTAAGATTCCCTTCTGAACCAAATGATATACCCGCCAATTGATAGTAGATTTCTTCAGTTTGGGTTCAAAAGAACGGAAAAATGCAGTGATATCCTTGGTTTTAAAAACGTCGGTATCACTGAAATGAGCTTTCAAATCTTCTATATGTAGTTTATCTGTTGCGATGTCACTCAATTAGCTACAATTTCAAATTATTGGCACTATTTACGAAATGTGCCGTAAATTTGAAAGTGCTTTTTTAATCCAGCCTGATGGTTCTGTTTTTCTGGATCTGCTCAACCATGGCTTCCCGAAGCGCCTTCAGATACCCATCCACCTCTTCTTCAGATTCCAGCTCTTTCTTTGCATAAGCTGGATGAAGATTAGATTGCCTGAAAAACTGTTTTTTAGGTTGTGTGTCATCCTTATCACTTGGGGAAGACAACTCCATTAAGTAATTCAACTGATTGGTAAGCAAGTTACCAAGATCTGTTCGTTGATTTTTTAAATTGCCAATAAACCGCTCGTTTTTAGCCAGTTCTCTTTTCTGAAGAAAAGGCTCCAATACCCGGTTTTTATCTGCATTCCCCAGTTCCTGATATTCCGGGCGGGCTTTAATTTCTTCCAGCTTCTCATCAATAAGTTCAACAGTGGCATCTCTTTCTCCCCTGAGTTCCAGCTTCACCTTATTTTCAAGAGCATCCATGGCAGATTTTGCCTCTTTCATGGCATTACCCCGGTAAGGTATGGGATCCGATTTTACCTGCTCTATCGTCAACTTTTCATTTGCATCAATATAATTGAAGTTCGCCTGGTTATAATTTTCAAAATCACGAAGTCGATCATAAATTTCTCGCTGCCCACTGTTCATGAATTGTTTTATAGGATCAACGTAATCCTCTTTGGCATCCAGTATCTCGCCATTAACCTGGTCCATAGTTGTGATGAGTGTAGCATAATCCATATCCTTCAGCTTTCTTAAATGCTCAGCATACGGCTGAAGGTCTTTCATAAAAGGGTAATTCTGTTTCTGAGCAAGGAAACTTGTGATAGTTTCCAGCTCATCCATAGCTTTGGATTTAAATGATCCGGCTGCCTCTTTTGCTTCATTATGTGGATTAGATTCATTAAATAGTTCCTGATGGACTTGCTTTAATTTCCGGATCTGCCCCTGATCAAATTCTATTTGGGGATGCACCAGAGTATTGGAATGGGCTCTGTTATTCATTAAAGCATCCAAAAAGACATCATCTTCCAGAATATTTGTATCCTGTTTAGCTTCTACTTTACCCCGCTTAAATAACATACCCGTTATGCACCATACTGCCATTTCATTCCAGCCGTACGGTTTTTTGGAAAATTGTTCCTTAAGATCAGAAAGGGAGGTTCTGTCATTCTGCTTTTTTCTGCGTTGTATAAAGTTCATTACCTCATTTTCAGGAATGGTCATGGAATCGTCATCTCCTCCAAAAAGATCATCTTGCTTTCCTTTCATGATGTTTTGAAGTCGATTTTCATCATAGGTAGTATCACCCAAAAGCTTCAGCTTGCTATAAGCCAATCGAATCAGATCCTGAAATGCGAAAATCACTTTGGTTTTACCATCTCCAGTAGAAGAAACCTTATGTTCGGTTCCATTCAAGAATACCGTTGATTTGGCGAGCATCTCATCAAGCTTTGTCAGTATCTCTCTTTTTCGTTCTTGGTTCTGCTGACCTTGCTCAAAAAGAATTCGTTTTACGGCATCTTTATTAGAAGTAGATTGGTTCTGCTTAATGTACTTATCAGTTTGAATATATAGCCTTGCCTCACGTACTATACGGTCATCTGCAGCTAACTTTAGCAGCATGTGGGTTTG
The DNA here is from genome assembly GCA_040877545.1 of Balneolaceae bacterium. GTDB lineage: Bacteria > Bacteroidota > Rhodothermia > Balneolales > Balneolaceae > Gracilimonas. Next base: position 112,950 of record JBBDNN010000034.1, on the reverse strand, counting down.
GTGACCCATTGAAAGCCCCTGGTAATAGGTAATATCATCATACCGCTCGTAGTTAGGCGTTACGAGCTCAATGGTTAATTCTTTTTCTCTACCATATAATACACCATCCACTTTTTTAGTGAAATCATAGAACTGCTTGTTTTCCTCAAACTGAATGCGGGTATCTTTGATAATTCCGTCGAACAGCAATTGATTAAATAGATCAGTTACCTGTGAGGAGTCGATCTCGGTAGCTTTTATTTCTTCCTGAATATCTTTTTCAACATCAGTAAGAAATTCATAAACATCGCCATGCCGTTGCACATAATTTTGTTGCTCCAGCAAATTCAACGCTTCTTCTATTTTCTTTTGGTGCTCGTTAGGGTTTGCATCTAAATCGTTAAGCAGCAATACAGATATATTTCGGATAGTAGATTTAAAACTATCATAGTACTTCACCATGAAAAGCGCCTTTAGAATTCTGATAGCCAAAGGATTATTGGATAAATTTTTCTTCGCAACTATGATTGAGTTTTGTACCTCCGTTCGTAAGGTGGATTGTAAACCTTCAAAAAGTTGATCAAAGCTTATCAGATTTCGTTCAGAAAAGTCATCCAGTCCTTTCAGAACTTCCTGAAATACTCCCAACATTGATCGTTCACCTACTGAAGCATGTTTTCCCTGAAAAGCATTATGGCGCGACAGTGCTTTTATACATTGTTGGAATAAATCAAATTGATAAGGGATAAAGGGGTATTTTGCTGAAAATTCCTGCTCATCTGTGAAACTTTCTTTGAATTGAATACCAACATCATCAAAAGAAATTAACGTTGCTATATTGTCTTTCTCTTTATCCCATATAGAAAACAGGTGAGAGCTTCCTTTATCATTTTTTGCAAGTAATCTTTTTTCTATAACCTCATCTACATTAGCTGAAGTTAATGGCATTCGTATTTTAAAACGCCCCTGGATTTTGGAAAAGTCATCACTTTGAATGGCTCGGTCATCACCCACTAAACTTCCCAAATCTTCCTGTGAGGTAACAATAATCCAGGACTGTCCTTTACATTTTGACGCTAATGACTCAGCAATGGTTTGAAGGTTCAGCATCAACTTTGTGTTTTCGGCTATATACTGACCTACCTCATCCACATAAAAATTTAATCGAAAGCCATTCGGTTTTGATTGAATATATTCATCTACTCTTTTGGCAAAATCCTCAATAGAGAATTTACTTCGATCATCAAATTTATCCAGGATATTAAGGTATTTATCAGCTTCCTTATTGAATAGCTCCCCACACACTTCTGCAATTGCATCCTCTACAACCGGATCATGATAATCGATACGAGCTTCTGTCCAGTCTTTACCGGCTTCTTCTTTAAATTTAGCTTTAAAAGCTTCGTACTTATCTTCTTTATTAAGCCAAAGTTCAAACTCAGCAACATGAGGTTGAAAGCCATAGAAGCCCTGATGATCGTATAGCACTTTGTAAAATACCTGAAGAATAGCATTTGCATCAGTTTTAGAGGTAATCTGAGCTTGCTGATCTATATTAAATAGAATGCTTTCGGAAGGTATTCGTGTACCTGCCTGAATATCTGCTTTTAATTTGGCATCTTTGACTACCTTCTCAGCAAAGAGTTCTCCCAAAGGTTTATCTGCAATTGTTAGATCTTCCAGCACATAACTTAGAATCTTTAATAGGTGAGATTTACCAGATCCAAAAAAACCGGAGATCCATACACCGTTTGCGCCTTCATAATTATTATACTGTTCAAAGAAATCCGCCAGTTTTCGGGAAATTTCATTGGTTATCACATACTCTTCCACTTCCTGAAGAATATGTTCAGTATCATCTGCTTTAATAACCGTTTCTATGGCGCGATTATAATCTTTTTTAAATAGCTCTTTTAAATTCATAATTAAATCTTGTAATTGTCAATATTAAAGGCTCGATAGTAGTTGTCGTCCTTTAATTTCCCGAATAGGTTCAAAGATTCCCCGGTATATTTGCCAGGAAAAAACATCACAGTTGGAATGTCTTTTACAGCACTCTGAAGATTGTTCAATACGTTGTGAGATCTTATGAAAGGGAATGCCGAACCCACTCCATTAATTATTAATAAATCAGGGTTATTTTCTTTTACCTGATCCTTTATTACTGGAATAAACCGCTCATGAATATTTATCGATGACTGTAAAGCTTTTTTGAAACGTTCTTTTGATTTTCTCTGCTCTACTTTAAAGATTTTTTCCAATCCAACATGAGTTTCCAATAATGAGATAGACAGTTCAAATAAGTTGATCAGATGTGGCTTAATCCCATTATTTTGAAGTTTCTTAACCATGTTTTGTATTTCGGTGTTAACTTCATTTTCCTGGGTTGCTTCGTATGTAGATATCCAGAAGGGGATCTCTCCGCCCAGGGAATCCATATTTAAGAAGGCAGGATTTTGAATTACATTATAAATATGGTCAAACTTTCTATAGAGTATTTCTTCACCCATTAATATTCCCGATCGCTTCTTCTGTGTAAAAGAAACATTTAAACCATTCAGCATTATCTTCAATAATAGACGTTTCAACTTTAGGTTGAACACTGGGGGATAAGATAGCAGGATTAGAAACAGAATCAATAATACCAACTTGTTGTAACATACGGTAAATAACCTGCTTTACTTTCTTCTGAGTTGTTTCTGCGAGTGCCTCTAATTCAGGATGATCCATTTTCTTTTTGCTGATAAAACTGTTGTAATCAAGGTCGGTTAATGAATGGTCAAATACCTTTATCTTTTCGGCTAATACCTCAATTACAAAATCTCTGTATATACCATAGGCTTTGCATAAGGCAAGATGAGAGATTTGTTTTTGTTCATCTATATTTCCTTCGGTAAGAACTTCAATTTGTTTGGGTGTAAGGGATTCAGTTCTTCTCTTAAGCTCCTGTATCTGTCGCTTATTGGTTGCTTTTTTTTCTTTACCTAATACTTGATCATTTATTTCATTAATAGGTTTTCCACTATGTACAAGTTCAGCTATTCTTATAAATTCAGGAAGCATAGCATTAGAAGCAGTAAAAGAGAACAAGTATTTCAAGGTGGTACTTTATTAAATTGTTTACCTAATCAGAAGGGATAAAATAACAATGATAATAAGGATTGTGTTGAAGTTTAATGGTGATTAAAAAATTTTCCAACTTTTATCGCCTTATATATATAAAAGGTATAGGTGGGCTATCAATTTATTATATAAGAAATACAAATTAACTCATTTTGATTACATCTGATTCCAACTGCCGCTTGTAACAAAACTTCACGTTCTTAAACATCTTAGAAACAGTGGTCTTTTCGATAAAATGAAGTTGTTTTGAACCATCGTCCGGGTGATAGGCAAAATATTTTTCAAATTTTTCATAACTCATAAGCATACCAAGTCGTTGTGGAGGGTATTGAATTAGTAGTTTCACCGAGCTTTTTTTCAGTGACTTAATAAACTCCTTCTCCCATTTTTCATTTAGTTCATTATACAACAACACAGTTGTACTTATTTTAATGTAACACTCTTCCCTGGTCATAATTTTTCTATAGCTTAATTAATTGATAAGCTAATTTAGATAGTTGCTTTCCTATTTTGGCAAAGCCCTGCCTTACATTAAATCAAAGCCATAGTTCGGGCATTTTAAAACCAGTTTAGTCGGACAGATTTTAATCTGTGGAACTATAAATTCTAATTCTTTAAGACATAATATGAGTAATAGATCTACCAGCCTTTTAAAACATCGAAAAGAGAAAAAACTGAGAAGGGATAAAATTCGCAGTTATTCTGGAAATTTAAATTGCTCCAAAAAACAGAAAATGTTATATGACGAATTAACGGGTGCTATTATATTTAAAAACATTCAGACTATATCGACTATTCCCCCGGCAGAATATATACCAACACGAAACAGTGACGGTCATGGAGTATTGGTGCCGATAAAAAGGAACCGTAAAATCTTAAGTAAGGAAAAGATAACAGAATCTGATACTTCCGTTTATAATGCTATTTCGGAAGAAATATATGATGATTTAATGCTTAAGGATTTAGAAGAGTTACTGCTTGAAGACTCTGATTTTGTCACTGATAAAACTAATACAAAGAACTCCTTTATTCCTGTGCAGTCTTATTTCCCTATGGAGAAGTATAATCCAGGTTTAAAATCAGCAAAAGAAAACATTATCAAATTTCTGAATGCACATGATATATATGAGTCATTGAACATGGACTACCGGAGAGGAATCTTATTTTATGGAGAACCAGGGACCGGGAAAAGCCAGTTCATTTATCAACTTAGTCAAGAATTGATTGAAGACTGGCAGGCAATAGTAATTAGAATAGAAGATTCAACATCATTAAATAGCTTTTATGAGTATATTATGTCGAATCTTTCAGAGTCTTATAACAGGCTCAAAGTAATTGTTATAGAAGAACTGGCAGATTTATGTAGTAGTTCAAGTAACATTTCAGTGCTGCTTTCACTATTAGATTCTCTTGTTTTGCGAGACAATGTTCTATTCTTATTGACTACTAATCATCCAGGAAGAATTCCGGCAAATATAGTAGATAGACCTTCCAGATTAGATTTACTGTGTCCAATTAATAACAAAGATTTTAAATCTGAATTTGTAGATGCATGGTTTGAGTTTTGTACGGGACGGAAGATTTCAGAAGAAGAAAAAGATCAAAGCTGGTATGGTGAAACCCACGGAAAATTGAGTCCTGCATATTTTAAAGAACTCTTTTTATACAGTCAGCTCCATGTTGTTTCTATTGATGAGTCGTGGATACTAATTAAAGATCGACGCAATGAAATACAAAGTGACTTCAATAATCGAAACGGAGTTGGCTTTTAGTATCCTTTAGTGCGTTGGAAAGCTCGTATAAACCATATTGATCATCCAGGTAGCTATCTATTCTGTTATATGATATAGTTGGATGATCCAATTTTTTAATCTGCGTAGGGAAGAAATAATGTTGGAGTCCATTATGCTTGCACGATTCCAATACATCAAAAAAATTATTCTTTTTTCGATAGTTTATTTTTCGAAGATCATGGAAAACAAGAGGAATAGTTTTGTGCTGACTGGCATAATGAATTCCTTTTTCAAAAAAGAAATTTAAATCATCCTCTAAAACCAATGTATTTAATCGAACTCTATAATCGTCTGCAAAAAATACATCATACTGCATGTTATAAAGAAGTTTGTCAGGGTGATCTTCATATTCTTCAACTTTAACTGAGTTGATATGCTTTATACCAGAAGCTTTTAAAATGGAATCAGAAAAAGAACTTAAATATTCCAGACGATTTCTGTCTGCAAAGCGATCTCTGTATCTTATGTCTTTGTAGAACCACAAGAGATCACGGCTGTTAACAGTTCGAACCAGTAGTGTTAAATTATTCGTTTTTCTTCCGTCATTAATTTGGCTTAAGGCTTCAACCAAAGATTTACTAATGATGTGAGGTTCATAGGTATATTCAGTTTGGGGAATTAGTATATAAAACATAACTCGATAATAAGGTGATTAAATTGAATGCTTCAGAATTAGCGATCAGAATTGCTGAGTACGTAATGGATCATCCAGAAAAAGCTTTCACTATTTATGATTTTGAAGGTGAGGGTACCCGAATTGATTTAGGTACGGATCAACCTTTGACTTATAAAAAAATTTATACTGCTTTTGAAAATATTTTATCAAGCTCCTCCAAAATCAGTAAGAAAAAAGTTGGAGATAAAGAGGATAAGTTAGCTATCCAATATTCTGTCAGTAATGAATCAGAACAAAAGACATTATCTAAACAACGTTCCATCATCAAAGCCATATCCGCCCTACAATATACGGATTTAACCTATGGGGTGAATTCTACTGATAATTTTTTCTTTACCCCTGAAAATAAGCTTGAAGCAGAATGGATGGACCTGTCAGGAAAATTTATAACCATTGCAGAAGACCAGCGCATTCTGCTTGACAGTTCAATGCTTAGTAACTTAATAACTCTGCTAAATCACACCAAAGAAAAAATATGGTCTAAGGTATGGCTTATCGATGAAAACGAAGAGGTGAGAGAAGAACCTATAGAAATTTCACTTGCTCATGTTATCCTACAGGATGGACTACTTCATTGTATGGGAATTATAAAAACAGAAGATGGGTATACAGGTGATAAATTCTTTTTAGATGAAGTTGAGAAAATTGAACAGGGAGGAAAAATACATCACACCAATGATTATATAAAACTCAGAAGTTTACTTAGAGAGACGAAGAGGATCCCTGCATTATTTTCGCGGTGAGGTTTGCCATCGCAAACAAACTTTTGAGTTACTATTTTCTCCATTATTTCAAAGGTTTTGAAGAGAAAAAAAGTAAGATTTACTAAATTGAAGTAAACCTAAAATGATAACCAAATAAGCTAATTATAAGGTAGGCAGGATGAGTTTTATTCCCCCCGTGTTCCCCCCAAGACTGATTTCATTAAAATAATCATCCTTTTAAGGAGTGCTAAATAGTTGATTTTATATCGACTACGGGAATCGGCAAGGCTAAAGGAGTATATGATCCGAAGTCAGATGCTCTATCCAGTTGAGCTACGGGTGCATTTTTTAAGGGCTTCAAATATAAGAATTGATGCATTCAGAAGCATCAAAAATTAATCCGTTGTTAGAGTATCAGCATGGCATCACCAAAAGAATAGAAGCGGTATTCTTCTTTGATGGCGTGTGTGTATAGCCGGTGCATTTCTTCGAAACCCATAAAAGCAGCTACCAACATCAGGAGTGTGCTTTTTGGTAGATGGAAATTGGTTATGAGCGCATCCAGCGATTTGAATTTATAGCCCGGGGTGATAAAAATATCTGTCTCCCGGGATTCGGGCGTAAAAACTCCGTTTTCCTTAACAGCGGATTCCAGAACCCGAACACTTGTGGTTCCTACTGCGGTTATATGCTGTGCGGAATTCAGCTCTTCACAAACCCGCTTCTCCAACTGATACCACTCGCTATGCATGTGATGATCTTGCAGGTTTTCAGTTTTAACCGGGGCAAATGTTCCAAGACCTACATGTAATGTGACTTCTGTTTTTTTGATCTTTTTTTGCTGAAGGTCTTTCAGCAGCTGATCGGTAAAATGCAATCCAGCAGTTGGTGATGCTTTGCTTCCCAAATCTTTGGCATAAACCGTTTGGTATTCTTCCGCCAATGATTCGTCTTGTGAAATGTAAGGCGGAAATGGAGTGAATTTGAAAGGCTGAAGTTTGGGGTCGTCCAAATCACAGGATAGAAGAATTGTGCGTAAACCATCCTCTGCAATATGAATTGTTTTAGCAGTTATGCCCTTTGCAAGATGAATCTCTTTCCCGGTCTTGAACTTCTTGCCAGGCCTTACAAGTGCCTCAATGGTATTATTATCAATAATCGAGGTAACGAATATTTCTTTCTTGCCCTGATCAAACAAGAGCCGGCACTTTTCCACTTTGCTGTTATTGACTACCAATGTGGTATCGGCGGGCAGATAATTTCCAAGGTTATAGAAATAGTCGTCGGTTATTTCACCGTTTTCACGATTGTAAACAAGCAGGCGGGCGTGGTCTCGCGGGGAGGCCGGGGATTGTGCGATCAGGTTCTCGGGCAGGTCGTAATCAAAGTCAGAGAGGGAGTAATTCATTCCCTTAAATTCTTCTTAATCAATCGAAATCTCAACAAAATTATCATCTTCATTTGTTTGTACCTGCAGAAATTCTCTGGCAACTATATTTTCATCCCTTACTATAATAATTTGAAGGCTGTCGGTAATTGAGATTTGTTCTGCGCCATTGTCTCTGGTTAATTCACTTTCAATAGCCAGGTAATCTATATCAATATGAAATTCACCTTCATTATTTGTGGTAGTGTATGGCTCTGTTTGAGTTAAGGCACTATCGGGTTTGTTGATGAGAAAATTGTTTTCAAAAGACTGGTTGGTCGGGGTGATCACCTGATATAGATATACTCCATTTGTAAGCAGGGAATCTGGGATGGTAATCACTTGAGAACCGGCAGTTAAAGAATCACTGAATGCAGTGGCAAAAACCTCGGTAGAACCCAAGCGGAATAAATCTAATGAATACAAACCCGGTGTAGAAACCTCAAGGTTTATTTCAATATCTAAAAGTTCTCCTTCTACAAAACCACCAGGCTCAAAATGACTTTTTATATGAATATGGGCGTTAGAAACCGAAGTGCCATTTTCAGTGACCATACCATTGACATCAGCATAAACCTCCGGTTCGTCTGGTGAATTAATACAGGAGGTGGCAAATAAAAGGCTGATGCAAAAGGCAGATAGCTGAGAAAAGTTCAATGGCTTATATATTTTCTTGTTTAGTGTTATCAATTTTTCATTGATAAACTATTGATTCGGAATAATTCTTATACCTTCAAAAGGTAATATGGATTATTTAAGTTCCTATATAATAATATTACCTGGTATTGAAATGTAAAATTATGATTTAAAATAACCCGCTAAACGTTCAGCACTATAAAATTTTTAACCGTCTCAATGATACCCATTACTCCGATCCCAATTTCATCATGAAGTTCTTTTTGGGTTCCGTGCTCTACGATACGATCCGGAATTCCCATTATCTTAAGAACTGGCCGGTCTTCTTTTTCCGAAATATATTCTGCAACAGCACTTCCGAAACCACCTAACTTTGTACCATCTTCAAGGGTTATAATTCGACTATATTTTTGGCAAATATCATCGAGCAGATCTGTATCCAATGGTTTGGCAAAGCGCATATCATAATGCCCAACCTCAATTCCTTCCTGAACTAGTGAGTCGGCCGCTTCCTGCGCATATTTTCCAATCGGACCGAAGCTAAGAATGGCCACATCCTCTCCTTCTCTCAGGCATTTTCCTTTACCAATTTCTACTTTTTTAAATTTTTTCCTCACAGGCATACCGGTAGCTTTTCCCCTTGGATATCGAATTGCCCAGGGAGCCTCTCCATCTTCGGAGGCTGTAAACATCATATCTCTCAGGTCCTGTTCATTCAGCGGCGAAGCCAGCACCAGGTTCGGTACAGCCCGAAGAAAGGAAGTGTCATAGGCGCCGTGATGCGTCGGCCCATCGGCTCCGGCAATTCCGGCGCGGTCTATACAAAACACAACGGGCAGATTTTGAATGGCTACATCATGGATCACTTGGTCGTATCCTCTTTGCAGAAAGGAGGAATAAATTGCACAAAATGGTTTTTTCCCTTCAGCAGCCAATCCTGCCGCAAAAGTAACAGCGTGCTGTTCAGCAATTCCCACATCAAAAGCCCGTTCAGGAAAAGTATTCATCATGGGCCATAAACTAGAACCACTGGGCATGGCAGGTGTCATACTTACTATTCGGTCGTCATTGGTGGCAAGTTCCACTAAAGCTTCACCGAAAACATCCTGATATTTAGGGATGGCTTCAACTTTGGTGGGAGCTGTAGTAATCAGAGATTTCCCGGTAATTTTGTCGAAAGGACTACTGGAGGCGTGCCACTTGGTTTGTTCTCTTTCGGCGGGCGCAAAACCCTTTCCTTTCACAGTAACAATATGCAACAATTTTGGTCCTTTAACATCCTTCAGGTCTTCAAGTGCTTTTCGAAGGCCCTCTACATCATGGCCATCTGTTGGGCCGTAATATTTAAACCCCAGTGCCCGGAACAGTGATCCGGGAGTGAGGGCGGCTGTCATAGCTTTTTCAAGACGTGAGGCTATTTTTCGCATCTTTTCGCCGGCGGATTTGAAGTGGCCGAGCATGTCGTAAATTTCATCCCGCATTTTATTGTATGTGCGGCTGGTAGTAATGTCGGTTAAATATTCTTTCAGCGCACCTACATTCGGGTCAATAGACATGCAGTTGTCGTTCAAAATCACCAGAATATCACTGTTCATAGCGCCGGCATTATTCATGGCTTCAAAAGCGAGCCCGGCAGTCATAGCCCCATCACCAATTACAGCGACTACTTTTTTGTCTGATTTATCCAGGTCCCGGGCAACAGCCATTCCCAATGCGGCAGAAATAGAGGTGCTGGAATGTCCTACTCCAAAAGTGTCATATTCGCTTTCGCTGCGTTTGGGAAAGCCTGAAAGGCCGCCGTATTTTCGGTTGGTGTGAAATTGTTCACGCCTTCCCGTTAAAATTTTGTGTCCATATGCCTGGTGGCCAACATCCCAAACCAATAAATCGTTAGGTGTATCATATACATAATGAAGCGCGGTGGTAAGTTCCACAACACCAAGACTGGCGCCAAAATGACCACCATTTACAGATATTACATCTATGATATACTGGCGCAATTCGTCGCACACCGCCTGAAGCTGATCCGGGTTCAGCTTTTTAAGATCCGCAGATGAGTTTATTTTTGATAACAACTCACCGGCTTTGGGATTTTTATACTTCATAATAATTACCTAAATATTGGCTTTGTTTACCTGCTCTATACGTAGTTCAGCCTGCTCAAGTATTTCCGTACAAAATTTTGAGAGTTTCATTCCTTTCTCATATAGTTGCACAGAATCTTCCAGTGTGATTTCATCATCTTCCAATTTTCTCACTGTGGATTCCAGTTGCTCTAAAGCCTGTTCAAAGGTAAGCTGTTCCTTTTCTTCCATCAATTATGTGTAGCTGATAACATTTAGCGTCTCATTATTTACGATGCCCTAAGGATAGCGGTTTTTTAGGAAAAAGACATGTTTTGGAGCAGGGTTAAATCAAGAATTCCAATAGCAATGCTGTTAGGCTGACAAATATAACTAGGTCCAGCTTCGCAGCGAGAAGGAAATTTGAAAGAAAATAGTTCACTGAGAATTAACCGGATGGCTAAACAAGGAGGTGAAACCCCAGGCATTCAGTGTAAAGGTGGCTTGTCTATTCTGCACCGGAATATTTTCTAGCTGTTCCATTCCCCACTCCTGATCGGTTATATACAGATACAGTTCTTCAATTTCCTCCGGAATACCGGATAAAGTTGCTTTGCGGGTGGCACCATTATTTACCACATGTACAGCATATTCTCCTTTTGAAAGATCACCAAACCCGGTACTGGTAATAGTTTCTGAGTTATTGGTGACTTTCAGGTGAAAGGCATTTTCAGGAGTGTCGGCCAATTGTTTTAAATTCCAGAAACGCTGCATGGGTTGAAGCTCTACCTCGTTATTACCAAAAACGCCACCGCCTTTCAGCAGCGAATAATCGGCAGTAAGCTGCCATTGTAAGATGGATTGTGGTTGAGTGATATCCAGAATGCGCAGGTATAAATTGATTTCATGCATGGCAAAAGTGGGCTCATCAAAGATATCATTGTATCGCCAGGCTGCTGCATCGGTACTGCCTTCGCCTATTATTACCGGAATATTTAATTCAGTGGAAATATCCCGCCATTGCTGCAGGGTTTCATCCTCCCATCCTCTCCAGGAGTGAAAAGAAACAGCGCTGATATATTTATGGGTTTCCGGGTCATTCATCGCAGGATAAGTGAACTCATAGCCGTTGGCATCGGCAGTATCTCCCAGATATAATTTCGTTTTTAAACCTCGTACGGCAAGATGAGCTCCCAGCCCTTTTATAAAATCCCGGTGTTCTTCGCCGGTTTGACGAATATTTATTCCCAAATCAGATTCATTAAAAGAAAAAGCTTCCGCTTCCACACCGTAATGCTTTTTCATGTACCAGATGTAATCACCTATGGATTTATAAATAGCATTTATTTTTTCCTGAACCAGAGGATTTCCGCGTTCGCCATTCTGGCCTTCGCCCCATAATCGTTCACCATCAATAGCCCAGTCCGGGCCCGACCAGTCTGCAATTGAAACCGGCATGCCTATATTGTGGAGCCGCTGCGCCATTCTCATAGCGGCATCCACTCTTGGATGCAGGTTTCCCGCTTCGGCTTCGGCAATCGGATCATCCTCTTCATTTTGATGCCAAAACATCCAGGGCATTTCAACGCGGGCATAAGCCACACGCATGTTTTTGAGATTGTAGTCGATTACCTGCGGATCAGTATTTGCGTTCTGAAGGCGAAAATTTCCACCCATTCCCATAAATTCGCGGCCGGGATTTTCGGCATCCATTGTCAGCTCTACCGGCGCCCGATCAATTTTTCCATCAGTTTGTATGGTAAATGTGTTGGATTCCGTTTGCCCTTTTTTAGCGTTTCCATCAATTAAGGCAAAGTAAACTTGAAGGGAAGGGGCATCATCAGAATTTTTTACCACCAATATTCGTGTTTCATTTTCGGCAGAAATATGAACTTCCATATCAAGAAAAAAGACAGAGACTCCGTTTCCATTGAACTCAGAGGTGGCGCTATCACTTTCACTGCGAATGTTTATGGTTTCTGCATCGTTTCCGGAAATTTTTATTTCACCACCGGAGGCTACTTTATCTTTAGGAAACTCTAAACAGAAAAAAGCTCCGCCTATTACGGTATCTGTACGGAAGGCTACTCCCACCTCAACCCTTGTTTTTCCTCTTCCGAGATCTTCAATTTCTTCCCGAAAGAAAAGACTGTCAAAACGTGGTGTAACGATGTGAAGATTACCATCTCTTTCATAATCGGTATACTGAGCTTCTTTGGCGGTGTGGCGTATATCACTCCAATCCTCACTTGGTGTGCACAGGGTTGATCTAAATTCCATGAGTTGGCCATCAATCCGGATTCCATTCAAATTCCCCCAGGCCATAACTTCGGCTTGTGCGAAAAGATGAATTGGAAGGGAGCTAAAAAAAAGTAGGGCGGTAACAGTGAGAAAAGAGAGATTTCGGTGTTTATTAAAACTCATGGAATATATTTTTGGCTGATAAGAATGTGGTGAATTTGTAAAATAAATTGATCAAATGGAAAGGGAGAAAGTTAAAATCACATAATCCAATGATATCTGGGCTGAATTATTTATCATACCTCAAATCAAAATTAAAAAATGACGATGAAAACTCTTCCTGCACTTTTAATACTCACCATAGGATTATCGGGTTCACTTTTCGCCCAGCCCCAATTTAAAGCCTTGCTCTTTACGAAAACCGCCGGCTGGCATCATGTTTCTATTAATGAAGGAGTGGATGCTATTCGGAATTTAGCCAATCGCCACGCTTTTGAAGTTAACTGGCAGGAAAATGCATCTCAATTCAACGCGCAAAACCTGGAGCAGTTTGATGTAATTATTTTCCTGAACACCACCGGGGATATTTTGAATGATGAACAACAGGCAGCCATGGAAGATTTTATCCGCTCCGGCAAGGGGTTTGTGGGCATTCATTCCGCTTCCGATACAGAGTATGATTGGGAGTGGTATACTCAACTGGTTGGAAGAATGTTTGTAGCTCACCCTGCAGATCAAACGGCAAAAATTGATGTGATTGATCCGGGTTTTCCGGGGTTACAGATTATGCCCAACTCCCGCTTCTGGACGGATGAATGGTATGTTTTCAGTGAGGAAAATGTGGAGGGGTTAAATTATTTAATCACTGTGGATGAAAACACTTATGATCCTGAATCCGATTGGGGGCAGGGTAGAGCCAAGGGCATGGGCGATTTTCATCCCATTTCCTGGTATCAAGAATTTGACGGTGGGCGCTCATTCTATACCGCCATGGGACACCGGCCGGAAAACTACAGCGATGCAATTTTTATGGAGCATATTTTTGGCGGGATTTTCTGGGCTGCTACCGGACGTGGTGTGGCAAAGGCTTCTGAGCAGAGATAGGTTAAACAATCGGGTAGCAAGGTAAAGTTGGAAATCGTAATTCGCAGATCGGTTCATCGCAAATCATGCTCGGTGGTGAAGAACGTGAATTAAAGCTGGATCACCAATAAATGCGCTCAATTTTTTCCCCGTCCGATTCAAATACTATAGCTCTCTCCCTGCTGGTAAATAATAATTCTGCTTTTGTTTGATGAAGGCGTTGTAACGCTTCCCGGTGCGGATGACGAAACCTGTTTCTTTTGGCAAGCGAAACAACAGCTATTTCAGGTGTTACTTTATCAAGAAAGGAAGTACCCGAACTGGTTCTGCTGCCATGATGGCCTACTTTTAGCAGGTCGGTATCCAAAAGTGTACCATATGAATCCAGAATTCGTTTTTCCTGAATTTCACCCGCATCACCTGTAAATAAAAATTCTGTTTCTCCATAAATTACATTCATAACAACGGAATGCTCATTGGGATCTTTGCTATAGTAATTTCCGTCGGGTCCCATTATTAAAAACAGCATGACTGGATCCAAACCCAAAGTATCTCCTGCCGAAACTTCCAACAAGGGGATATTTTTATCTTTTGCCAGAGTTAAGTAGGATTGATAGAGATTGGAATCATAGGAATACCCGGAGTTATAAATTACATCAATAGGCACTTCCTGTAGCACATCTATAATTCCACCAATATGGTCGGCGTGAGGATGGCTCAAAATAACAGCATCTATTTTTTCGATTCCAGAATTCTGGAGGTGAGGAAGAATCACGGATTTCCCACTATTGTAACCTGGCGACCAAACACCTACATCAATCAATACATGTTTTCCGGAAGGTGTTTTGAGTAATGCCGCATCTCCCTGCCCCACATCAAAAAAAGTAATTTCCAGCTTTTTGGGCGTTACCTTCTGTATTATATTTTGGGTACTGATGAGACAGCAAAGAGCCAAAAAGCCAATCAACATTTTCCATCGCAGGGAAGGAGTTTGATGGGCGGAAATGCCAAAAATCAGAAAGATCCATAGTAAAAAAATCAAAGCTGTAGATAAGCTTGCTGAGGACCATGCCCAGCTCCATTCTGTTGCCTGATTCACAAATTCCGCCATCAGATCCAGGAAGAGTAACGAAGGATAGTTTATAATAAAACCTACCGAAGATGTAATTGCAGTGATGAAAATAGCGGCAAGAGAAAGAGGTACAACCAAGCCGAGAAATGGCACAAAAAGAGCATTTGCCAATGGGCTGATCAGTGAAATCTCCCCAAAATAAAATACCTGTAACGGGTAAAGGCCAAACTGAACCACGAGCGATACAATCACGACCATAATCGGCGTGCCATACCAGCGAATCCGAACCCAATAGGGCAGCAGGTTTTGGATAACCGGCAGTATCAGCAAAATGATCAGCACAGCCGAAAAGGAAAGTTGAAATCCGATTTCGAAGAGCTGGGAGGGATTGATAATCAAAAGTACAATGGCCGCCGCCGCTGTCAGATTTATGGAATCATTTATCTTGTAGAACAGCTTTCCATAAGTGAGAAAAACAGCCATCACTGAAGCCCGCATAACTGAGGCAGAAAAACCGGTAATACCCGCATAGGTCAAGAGGATTAGAATCAGGAAAATTAAACCAATTTGACTACCATACTTCTTAGTCCAGAAGAAGGGAATGATTACCCAAAAAGGAGCCACAATAAATCCTACGTGCAGCCCGGAAACTGCCATTATATGAGAAAGTCCTGCACGTGCAAAAGCAGTTTTTGACTCTGAATCCAGGTCCTGTTTATAGCCGAGTAAAAGTGCTTTTGCAATTGGAGCGGTTCGTTTTGTGAAATTCTTTTCGACCAGGGAAAGTGCTTTTTCCCGCCACCAAACCCATTCACTAGATTTGCTGTTTGGAATAATTTGAATGAGGCTGTCAACACGAATCTGAACTTCAATCCCCTGAGAATAGAGGTATTTTTTGTAATCGAAATCCAGTGGATTTCTTTTTTCCGAAACAGGAATGATAGTACCCGAAAAGAAAACGCTGTCACCTATGGTGGCTTCTGTAGGATCATCATCAGCCAATATCCTGGCTAGATATTTTTTTGATGAAGTGATATCTCCTATTTTGGATTGATGCACTTCCACATCCCATCGCTCTTTTTCATTAGTGGTTAATGATATGGCATGAATCTTTCCTGCTACAGTTATCTCATCCCAGGGCGAGACATGAATAAGGTTGATGAGAATAGATTGTTTTTGATTTATATTCATGGACATTCGAAAAGCACCAAAACTGAAAATAAGCAGAAGAAAAAGGACGGTAGCTATTTTCGGTAAGATTATGCTGATGGTTCTTTTAGCCTTCCATTCGAGGAAAGAAAAAAGAGCCAGCGTTATCATGAAGCAACCGGCTGTCCAAAAAATTGGCGGGGAAAAGAAGTGAACAAATAAAAGTCCCGCCATCAATAAAAGTACAATTCTGACGGCAGGATACCTGCTAAAAGGAAATCTGTATTCGGCTCTGCTTTTCATAATAAGTAAGAGCGTTGAAAAAGTAATTCCTTACAAAATAATAAAAAATTGCATTTTAGCTATAAAAGCTTAAGGTTGTCACAAATTATCAGGGACAAAAAAAAGACGATCAAAAAATGACCGCTTTTTATAAGAGTCTCAATAAAAAATTATTACTCCTCTTCAGGTATCAACCGGTAAACACCGGCATTTTCGGCAGTAAAATAAATATAGCCATCGGGTCCTTGTTCAATGGCCCTGATTCGCCCAATATCTTCTGCTAATTTCTCTTCGCTAATTACATTCTCTCCTTCCATTTCGAGGTGAGCGATATAGGTAAACTTGAGAGATCCTACTAATAGATCTCCTTGCCAGCCGGGATATACCTCACTGTTTATAAAAGCCATTCCCGATGGTGCGATAGATGGATCCCAATATTTAATTGGCGGCTCTACATCTGCGCGGGTGGTATCTTCTGCATAGGGCGTACCATTATAATTTATTCCGTATCCAACCTCTGGCCAGCCGTAGTTTTTACCAGCTTCAACGATGTTTATCTCATCACCGCCCTGAGGGCCATGCTCGTGTATCCAAATCTGCCCTGTCTCCGGATGTATATCCATCCCCTGTGGATTTCTGTGTCCATAGGAGTACACGGCTTCTTTAGCCCCATCTTCGCCCACAAAAGGATTATTGGAGGGTATACTTCCGTCATCATTCAGGCGATATATTTTGCCGCCATCCATGCCAAGGTCCTGAGGGTTTACATCCTGGTTACCCCGATCTCCAATGGAGAAGTACACAAATCCTTCATTATCAAATTCAATTCTGCTTCCGTAGTGCTGGCTCCGGGTTGAATTCGGCTCAGCTTTATACAATGTTTCTTTTTCTACCAACTGGTTGTCTTGAATTTTTGCCCTGATTAAAGCGGTATTGCTGCCATCACCCGGACCGGAATTGGATGCATAGGTAAAATAAACCCATTCATTATTTGCGTAATCTGGGTGAAGCTTGATGTCCAAAAAACCACCCTGTCCATTCACATCAAGGTCACCGGGAATGCCGCCAATTTCATTATGCAATTCACCATCTCTAACTACATGAAGCACTCCAGATTTTTCGGTAATCAGTAAATCCCCATTGGGTAAAAAAGCCATTCCCCAGCCGATATCTATTCCAGATACCACCTGCTCCGCTTCCACTGATATATTGGATTGGATTTTACTTTCGGCATTGCTGTTACAAGCGTTTAAAAGTGGAGCTAATATAAAAGCCATTAGTACCGGCCAAAATTCCACAGATTGTATAATATTTTTCATAAGCAGTTTGTGTTGGTTGATGTTATCTGTACATAAATTGTCTTAATTCATCCACACCCATGAAACCTGTTTTTTTCTTGATAACATTTCCTTGAGCATCAAGGATGAGGGTGGTGGGGAAAACATAAGCTCCTTTGCTTTGTGCAAATTCTTTGGAGGGGATTTCAATATTGTTGAAGCTGATTAATTCACCAGAGTTGCCATCCACTTTAACAGGTATATAACCTTTGTCCATGACCGCTCTTACCGTAGAGTCTGGAAATACTTCACGATCCATTGCCCGACAGTATTTGCAGCCAACCTCGTAAACATCTACAAAAATTAATTTATCTGTAGTGGCCGCTGTTTCTTGTGCTTCCTGCAAAGAAACCCAGTTTGGGGAATTCTCTACTACTGTGGGCTGCACATTAGACATGGAGAAGTAAACAAATATCCCCAGAAAAATGCTTATGCCGATTAATATAATATATTTTTTTTGCATGCCAGTTTTTGAATTGGATGTTAAAATAACAAAACTTCATGTTTAGTGTGGCAGAAACGATTTTAAAACAGGTTAATTTTAAGAGTTATAGCAGATATTTCTATCTTCTTAAGAAAAGAAATTATTTCTACATGAAAGAAATTGACTCATATCGGCTGGGGAACGTCCAGGTTAAAATTAATGAGACAGAGAAGTCAAACAAATTAAAAGTGGAGTGTTTTGATGGTCAATACCATTCTGAGTTTACCGTGAGCACCTATGAATTCAATAACTACCGGCGTTTGATGAATCAGCGTATAACTCAAGCATATGCTAAGCAAAAAGAGGATGATGCTTCGGGATGAAAGATGGATTGAGGCAACTGATAATCACAAAAATATAGCGCTATTCTTAACTGTGATTTTGAGAGCCGGGTGAAGTGAAAGCGGCATTAGAGAGGAGGTATAAAAAAAGCCCTGAATCATTTATCGGGGCTGATTTTTAAGTAACTATTTTCAATATACGACGGGAACAGGGTGTTGACCAAATCTAATTTACATTGTATAAGTAATAGCAAGCTAATAGAAATTTATATATATTTATTGTCTGATAATAACAATTAATAGTTGATAAATCTTACCCTTACATGCCTAAAAAAATCGGCAGTATTACCCTTTATTCCATCGATGATCTGCACGAGATGCTCGATATCTCTAAAATGACACTTCGCAGTTATTTACGGGAAGGTAGAATTCGTGGCCGGAAACTGGGTGTGAGCTGGTATGTAACAGAAGATGCTATACGCGAATATTTTGATGAACCTCAGCAGGCATCTCCAGCCAATTTAAAAAAGAAACAGTACCGGTATATTGTGCAGGGAATTAACGACCTGGTAAGTGAAACCGAGCGATGTGAAACCATTGAGGATGTAATAGATTCGCTGAACAGTCAGGCCATTATCAGCCTGTTTCAGGTAAAGGTATTAAATAAAGAAACAGATGAAATCACTGAAATTATTAAAGCGCGAGATTTTTTAGAACGCCATGCTTAAAAAACAAGATACAGGGTTGGAGGAATTTACTTTTGGGGATGAAGCTGCAGATTTCTTCTACATATTAGTAAATAAAAAAATCAGCCCGGATGGTATTAACGTGGAGAAACTTCGCCTTTCCGACCCCCGTAATTTTGATTCCGTTCTTAATGATATGGGATGTATTATTATGCTGAATGGAATTGAAGTTGAAGAGTTGATAAAGCGGGGAGAACTTCAAAGAGATGATCTCCACACATCTATGTACGAGCTTGCCCGGGATGAGGAATTGTTGAGGTGAGGGTTATATTTAGCTGAACCGTCGTAGCATCTTACATAAGAACTAAGTGCGTAAAATCACTTTTCCACATCAAAAGCACCATTCTTCTTCCACCACTCCCAGGCACGCAGCAGGCAAATCACAGTTTTGCCATCATTTATTTCCCCAGAATGAACCATCTCTACAGCTTTCTGAAAAGGAATACGCTCCCGAGTAAGAAATTCGTCATCATCTACTTCCTGGGTAGCGGCTTCCAAATTCCAGGCAATATAAATATGGATCACTTCATTTGAGTAGCCTATGCCCGGATAAAAATGGCCCACATAAGCAAAATCATCAGTTTTCACCCCTGCTTCCTCCTGTAATTCCCGCATTGCGGTTGTGTTATGTCGCTCGCCGGGATCTATTTTACCGGCCGGAACTTCCCAGAAAATCTGTGCAACCGGGTATCGAAATTGTCTCAACATCATCAGGTCTCCGTTGGCAAAAACCGGTACAACAGCGCAAGCGCCAGGATGTTTTATCCATTCTCTGGCAGAAGTATTTCCATCCGGAAGGCGGGCTTCATCATAAAAAACATGAAGTAATTTTCCCTTAAAAATCTCTTCTGATTTTATCTTTTTCTCAACCAATAATTTATGTTCGTTCATGTTGGGATTAATAGATCAATGACTGTAAATTTGGGTTGCTAATATCGTAATAAAAACAAGGTTTGGGAATAGCTAAAAACATAGATGGCGAGAAGGTACAGGTAACCGGGAGAATGCTGACCTGGTCTAATATGATTTCGTTCTCGCGGATTTTTATTGCATTCCCAGTTGTGTATATCCATTATCATAACAACCTACAGATTAACACAACCATTCTTGTTTTGGTTGCCTATGGCATAATCTCTGATTATTTGGATGGATTGGTGGCCCGAAAAACCAATACCATCTCCGAGCTTGGCAAAATGGTTGACCCTATTGCCGATAAATTATGTGCAGTGGTTCTTTTTACCTATACCGTTTGGATCGGCTGGATTCCGCTCTGGTTTCTGATATTTGCAGTGATTCGAGATACGCTCATAATGTTAGGTTCCTACTACATAAAAAAGAAATACAACAAAGTTGCCATGTCAATAACAACGGGTAAAATATCGGTGAATGTATTGGCAATTTATTGGATATCGGTTTTCTTTTTCCCTGAAGGAAGTAATGCACAGATGTTTTTGATGGCGTGCTCGGTAACTATAATGCTTCTATCTTTGTTCGATTATTTTAATCGCTACCGCCAAATTATGCGCGGAGCAAAATTTAACTGATATACATGGGATTTCTTGAAAAAATTGGCTTAAAGAAAAAAGAAAAACTGGATAAAGGGGTTGAAAAAAGCCGTGAAGGCATGCTTAATAAGCTTGGGAAAGCGCTGGCTGGTAAAGATACCGTTGATGACGCCACCCTCGATGAGCTGGAAGAAATCCTCATTACCTCAGATGTGGGGGTTAATACCACTTTGGAGATCATCAAAAGAATTGAAATGCGAGTTTCGCGCGATAGGTATGTAACACAAGCCGAACTCCAGGAAATGCTGCGCGATGAAATTGTGGCCCTTTTGGAAGAAAATGCCCCGGATAAACCTGCTGAATTTGACGCTGACTTCCCGGTGAAACCGCACATTATTTTAATAGTTGGGGTGAATGGTGTAGGAAAAACCACCACCATAGGAAAATTAGCTCATTTATATAAAAAAGCCGGCAAAAACGTGATTTTGGGAGCGGGCGACACTTTCAGGGCGGCGGCAGTAGATCAGCTTAAAATTTGGAGCGAACGTGCCGATGTCCCTCTTATTCAACAAGGGCAAAATGCAGATCCTGCCTCGGTTGCCTACGATACGGTTGCTGCAGCAAAATCACGGGGAAGTGATCTTGCCTTAATTGACACTGCCGGCCGCCTTCACAACAAAAAAGCACTTATGGAAGAGCTCACTAAAATAAAACGTGTGATGGGCAAAGTAGTAGCTGGCGCTCCCCATGAGGTTATTTTAGTGCTGGACGCTTCAACCGGACAAAATGCGTTGCAACAAGCAAGAGCTTTTACGGAGGCAGTTGAAATTACAGGCTTGGCACTTACTAAACTTGATGGTACAGCCAAGGGAGGGATCGTTATTGGAATTTCTCACCAGTTTAACGTGCCTATAAAATATATTGGAGTGGGTGAGAAAATCGAAGATCTACAGGTGTTTGACCGTGCCGGATTTGTGAATGCTTTATTTGGGAGTTAAGAATAAAAGAGCAGGAATTTATAGTCATGAATTTTGTTAGCCTGCCAATTTCTATATCAACTTCCTCAATTATACATGGATCATTGGTGCCATTTTTGCTGATCCTTTGAAAAGGCAAGTTCCCCTGCTTTTATAAATTTTCTTCGGTTGGCTTGCTATCACTATTTTCAGAAACTCCCCCTTTTCCCGCATCCTCTTCCTCTTTGGGATCAGGAGAATGATAAATTATACCAGTCATAAATTTCTTTTTAATATTGATGTTTATTTCATTATAGATTAATGTCCACTGAAAAACAATAATTTAAAGGCACATACCAATAGTAAAAGCTCGTTGAAATGAAAAAGATATTGATAATAGCGGTTTTTTCAGGGATTGGTTTTTGGGGGCCGCTTAAAGCACAATCTACGGTTGCCGATTCATTAATAGCTAGTGGGGATGAATTATTTTCGGAGACAGATTTTATTGGTGCGGGGGAAGACTTCAAAAAAGCCATGCAATTATATTTGCAGGAAAAAGACTCCGTGAATTGGACAGAGGCATTACTAGATTATGGAATAGCACTAATTAAACAGGGAGAGGTGAGCCAGGGGCTGGCGCTTTTTTTAGAGCGTGATGAAGTTACCATCTGGCAACAACCTGTACCCCTTTCAATAAGAATTAAAAATAACATCGGAATAGCTTATGAATATCTTGAAAAACCCAGTAAGGCATTAGAGCATTTTTTGGTAGGACTAGATTTAGCGAACGATTTTAATGACTCCTTACTTATCGGCCGCCTAAATAATAATATTTCCACCACCTACCAAAAATTCGGAGATTATGAAAAGGCTCTCTCTCATCAGCGAAAAGCGATAGATATTTATGAAAAATTAGATGAGAGATTTCGGCTATCGTATGTTCTAAACCGTACTTTTCTTACCATTATGGAGCTAGGCCTTTACAAACAGGCTGAGCCTTACATAAGAGAAAGCCTGAAAATCCGCGAAAAGATGCAAAGGCCTGATCTGCTGGATGTAGCCTACCATAATTTGGCGTGGAATTTTGAGATGCGGGAGAAAAAAGACAGCTCCATAATTTACTACCAAAAGTCACTGAAACTCTCGCGGATGCTGAATAATTCGTTTGATATCACCAGTACCCTCAGTAACATTGGCGGGCTCTACCGAAGTTCGGGAGATTTGGAAAATGCCCTTGCCTATTATAATGAAGCCCTGGAAGAAAACTACAAAACAAACCGACCGGGATCCATTGCCCGAAGCCTCATCGCGATTGCCGGGATAGCAATTCAAAATCACAGCTTTGAAAATGCCGATGCTCTATATAGAGAAGCATTAACCTGGTTGGATAAAACTACCGAACCGCGATTGCTTGCGCGCCTTTATCTTGATCTTGCAAACCTGGAAGAGATAAAAAAGAATTATCCCGAAGCAAAAAATTATATTTCCATGGCAAAGGATATATCCCGGGACAAAAACTTTCTCAGTGAACAGGTGTATTCACATAATTTACTTGGCGAGATATATCTTGCAGAAGGGAAGCCTTATGAAAGTTTAGCTGAATATAGAAAGGCCTATGAATCCTCATCAGGAAGAAAGATAACTTCTAAAATTACCTCCACGGTAAATCTGGCAAGAGCTTACCAGGAAATATGGTCGGATAGTGCTTTTATTTTTGCTGATGAAGCTTTTACATTAATTGATTCCATCCGAACTAATGTGGCCGGAGGGACATTTCGCGCAGGTTATTATCGTCAACATGCCGGATTTTATAACGAGGTGGCATCTTGGTATTTCACCCAAAAAAATGATCCAGAGAAAGCTTTTGAGCTGATAGAAGCAGCAAAATCACGGGTCTTGATGGATGAGCTGGCTGAGGCTAAAGAAAAGATTTATGAAAATATTGATGAGGCATCTCTTTTAAAAAAACAGCAGATGATTAAGGAAATCAATCGCCTGCATAACCAGATTTCAGCTACTGAATCTTCCGGCGAACAGTCATCCATAAAAGATGAGTTAAAAGATCTGGAGTTTGAATACCAATCTTTTTTAAATGAGATACGTCTTGGTGTGCCGCAATGGAAAGAATTTGAATACCCTGAACCCATTTCGGCCAAACAGGCTTCTGCAATACTGGATTCAGAATCGGCCATTCTTGAATATGCTTTTTCCGGGGGAAGTTTACTCCGTTTTCTAATCACAGAAAATGATTTCAAAGCTGATATTATTGACTCAGTGGAAAATGAAAGTGCAAAAAAATATTTAATCCAAAAAGTAAGGAATTTCAGAGAGGAGTTGTTGAATCAGAGTCCAATTGAGGAACTAAATAACACCGGCCAAGAACTTTATCAGGTTTTGATTCCAGAGAATGGTGCAGTAAATATTTCTAATCTCATAGTAATACCCGACGGGGTTTTATCCTATCTGCCTTTTGAGGCAATAAGCTCCAACTCAAGTTACCTGATTGAAAATTATAATATTAAGTATCTTCCATCTTCTTCCATTTATTCACTTATACAAGACCCGCATCGGCCAACAAATTATGACCTGCTGGCAATGGCTGGCTCTGGGTTTGAAGGCTCCGGACTTGGCGATCTCAACCAATTAACGCGCTCTCAAATATCATTTACTTATCTTCCGTCTACTCTGCTTGAGGTGGAATCAATCGCTGCAAATTTCACTTCTGCAAAAATCCTGAAAAATGAAGAGGTGACAGAAACTGCATTTTATTCTCAAAACCTGAGTGATTTTCGTTTTCTGCATTTTGCAACTCATGGCACTATCGACGAGGTAAATCCCTCCCAAAGCGGCCTCATTCTCACAAATAATTCAGAAGTTAAATTAGCTGGGGAGGATGGTTTTTTGAGTAGCAATGAAATTTCCGGGCTGAAATTAAATGCAGATTTGGTGACTCTCAGTGCCTGTAATACGGGAATGGGAAAGAGTATTACCGGAGAGGGGCTGCTTGGCTTACAACGCTCTTTTTTAACGGCCGGTGCTTCATCAGTAATGGTAAGCTTGTGGAATGTATTTGATCGCAGCACATCAGAATTCATGTCACATTTTTATCAAAAAATGATAGAATTTGAGCAGGCAGATTATGGCTTATGGAATCGCTCTTTAAATTGGTTTGGCCTTTATGAGCATCCTTTTTTTGATTATAAAGCCAAGGCCTTAAAGGATGCCAAGCTGGCAATGATAGATCATCCGTACTATAATCACCCCATCCACTGGGCACCGTTTATATTGATTGGCAAATAGACATACGAGCAAGAATTTTCAACCTTCTCTTCCTTGCCCGTTGTTCATGTTCAATTTTTTCTACGGCTGAATTTGAGTTTTCTCGATGAATTCCTGGTTATCCACTACCGGGCGCTCGTCTGAATTTGCCAGCAGTGCGGTTAAATTATATACCAGTTGAGTGCGCTTCAAATAAGGGGTAAAGGTGATCTTGTCAATTTCATCAGAGGGCCGGTGATAATCGGCATGTACTCCAGTGAAAAAGAATACAAAAGGCACGCCAAGTCGGCCAAAGTTCCAATGGTCGCTGCGGCGGTAAAATTGGTTGGGGTCGTCAAGGTCATTATATCTTTTACTTAAAGTGAGTTCTGGGCCCATTGAATTGGCTACCTCAGTTAAGCTGTCCAGGCCGGATGAAATAATTTCGCCCCCAATAATGTAAACATAACTGCTGTCTTGTTCGTGATGCTCGTCTACCCGGCCAATCATATCTATGTTTATATTAGCGACCGTGTTTTCTATGGGGTATATAGGATGATCGGAATAATAACGCGATCCCAGTAATCCTTTTTCTTCAGCTGAAACATGCAGGAACAATACGCTCCGTTTCGGGCCTGCGCCAGCTTCTTTAGCCGCAGCCATTGCAATTGCAGTTTGCAGTGTAGTAATAGTGCCGCTGCCATCATCATCAGCGCCATTATATAAGCCATCTCCGGTGGAATCCGGCTGGCCAATGCCTACATGATCATAATGAGAACTTAGTACCACCACTTCCTCTTTAAAGTCGGGATCACTTCCCTCTAAAAAAGCCACCACATTTTTAGTGGTAACCACATTTTCGTTAACCGAAGGAACATGCTCCAGGTTATAATCAAGCGGCCTTGCGGTGAATGCAGCTGGATCCTCAATAATTCTATCATCAACCTGTTCCAAAGCTTTCAGGCTATCAATACCCAGTAAAGTGGCAGCTAATTCTGGGTGAATCCTGTTGAAGGCCGGAGATAAAACTTCTCCATTATCTTCTTGCATGTAAGCAAGTGACATTCCCCCGCCTCTTTCAAAGGAAGCTTTACGATTTTCTGCTTGTTCATTAAAGTCCTCAATTTCATCAATACCGGTTAACATAATAATACCAAGGGCGCCTGAATTCATGCTCTGTTGCAGGTAATTCATATCCGTTTGGGCACGATCAAAGAAAACCAGAAGCCATTTGCCTTCTGCATCTTCGGGAAAATGATTAATCCCCTCACTTTCATTAAACATCCCCTTTCCTGCAAATACTATGGGGCCGCTAAGGGGAGAATTTCCCCCGTAAAGAGTAACAAAATTGCCAGTTTCTTCACTGCTATGTGTAGAAGAATCTAAAACGGAATCCCCATCAAAACTGGTGACAGTGTATTCTATTTTATCTACTGTAGGCTGAACTAAATCGAAATGTTGAAAGTATGAACCGTCATCTCCTACAGCTTGCAAACCGTGGGTTTCGTATTGTCCGGCAAGAAATCTTGCAGCTTTTTCTAATCCCCCTGTTCCTGTTTCACGTCCTTCCAGAGAGTCGTGAGAAATTACAGCAAGATCAGCATAAAGGCCTTCTTCTGTTATATTATGGCTATAATCAAAAATGTTGGGAGGAGTAGTTGAGCTTTTTTCAAAAACACTGCATGCAGAAACGGCAAAAACAGCGGTGAGTAATAGTAGTTTGTTCATTTTAATTATGTATAGGTTTATTTATGCGCCTATTATTTCGTTAACAGGCTTAAGGTCCAGATAAAATTGAGTGGGGTCGTCTTCGAGGAATAAATTTATTTGTTGCTCTTTTATCATTTCAAGAACGGCAAGGAAGGTTACCACTACATATATTTTATTTTTAAGCTCGGAGCAGATGTCCCAAAATGACTGCCTGCCACGGGCTTGTAAAGTATTTAACACATATTCTGCCTGTTCTTCAACAGTGGTATCGACCTTCTCTACATGGTGTACTATATTTTTCCGCTCAATATCGTGCAGTACTTTTTTAAAAGCGGCGATCAGATGAAACATGGTTACATCCTGTAAAGCTTCACCGGTTGCCTGCTGATCTACTTCGTCCGCTTCGGGATATCCTCGCATATATTGTTTGCGTGTTTCCTCATCAATATCAGCCATTTTTATGGCCATTTCTTTATACCGTTTATACTCGAGCAGACGCTGAATCAACTCATAACGAGGATCGGTTTCATCGAGTTCGTCATCGTCGGCATCTTCGCGCGGGAGCATCATTTTAGCCTTTATCGACATTAGCATACTGGCCATGAGTATAAATTCACTCGCCACATCCAGGTCTAATTCTTCCAACAGATACATGTACTCCAGGAACTGTTTGGTGATGTATGAAATAGGAATATCATAAATTTCGAGCTCGTCTCTTTTGATAAAAAAGAGGAGCAAATCGAGCGGTCCTTCAAAATTATTAAGCTGAACTCTGTACATACCTGAAACTACGTTGTTGAAAGTTTAATTTCTTTATTTTCTTTTTGCTCCTGAATGTTATTTTACCAGCTAATAAATATGGGAAAAATAGGGACATGGATTATTCAAAATTTGTGGGTGCCGTATTAGAAAATGATAAAGACATTATAGCCAAGCAGGTTAAAGTGATTACCGCTGTGCTGATTAAATTCCTTCGGGTCCGTCTGAATGTTTCTCAGCAGGATGCCGAAGATTGTGCACAAAATACGTTGTTGATTGCAATTGAAAAAATCCGGGGAGATAAACTTGAAAATCCGGATGTGATCATTTCCTATTTATTTACTACCGCAAAGCATGAATATTTTAAAGGTTTGGCTAAAGACAAAGAAAGTAAATTTGATGAGCTGCCGGACTCTCATTTTCAAAAACCCGATCAATTACATCGCCTGCTTAACGAGGAGAAAATGAATATACTACAACGTTGTATAGAAGCCTTAAAACCCGATTTTAAGAATTATATACAATACTGGTTTAATAATGCGGCTAACGAAACATCGGTTATAGCCGATCATTTTGGAATCTCGGTGAATAATGCCTGGACCAAAAAACACAGGGTCATTAACCTCCTCAAAGAGTGTTATCAAAAAAAAATTAAACTTTAATTGTAAGGAATTGCTTTTTCATCGCTCTAACAAACAGAATGTATTTATAAATACATTCTGAATTAAACCATACGATCATGGAAAACACGAGAGAACAAAAAATACGAAAACAAATTGACGCCTATGTAAAGGGGAAGCTTTCTGAAGAAGGCATACAATCTTTGTGGAATGAATTTGCAAAAAACCCTGAATTGCTGGACTTGCTTGAAGTGGAAGCCGGCACCAAAGCTCTTCTTTCAGAAAGTAAGGTTAAAAAAGCCACAGTTCATCCATTATCTGGCTGGACCTGGCACATTGCGGCTGCCGCTGTTGTTTTGATTGTGGCAATGGTTCAGCTTTTTCGTGTAAACACCCCTACAGATATGGATGAATTTCTGGTTACCAATATTGAGCCAGGACAGATTGAAACTGCCGATGGTATACGCGCAGATGATCTGAAAATCAGCGAAGCCGATTCTTTGTTAAATCTCGGGTTTAAAGCAGTAATCTCCGGGAATGGTGAGCGTGCACTTGAGCTTTTTGACATAGTAATCAATAATTATGATGAAGAACCTTACGGCTCAAAAGCTTTTCTGAATAAAGGTATCGTCTTATATAATGAAGGAAAATACCCTGATTCCATAAATTCATTCCGGGAATCTGCAAACAGGGCTGAACACAGCCGAATGATTTCTGAAAAAGCCTATTGGTATCTTGGAAATGCCTTGATTAATGTGGGGGAATTAGAGGTTGCCCGGGAAGCTGTTTATGAAGCTTACCGGCTGGATGGAGTTTTCCGAACCGCCGCTTTTCGTCTTTTACAGAAGCTAAATTATGATCTTGGAAAATATGATTACGATAATTTTGATATTCAGCAGTTGAATTAGATGGTCTTGGGAAGGAAATTTCGTCGGTGGCAATAAAGCTCTTTAGCTATTTTATTTTACCACAGCACTCACAGAGAAATTAATTCGATATTTTCATATCCACTTTATTTCTTTTTTGTGAGACCCGTAGTTTAATAGATCGCAATTCGCCTTAAAACTAAGTATAATTCTCTAAATTCAGAGCAAACAAAGATCACCGGTTAAACGTGCAAAACCCCTTATTAAATCCTTCCGAAAAAGAAGAAGTTTTTGAACAAACGGTTCGCCCTTCTTCGTTAAATGATTTTATTGGACAGCATAAAACAATTTCCAATTTGGCTGTTTTTATCAAAGCGGCAAAACAACGTGGTGATGCGCTCGATCATGTAATTCTTTCCGGGCCTCCGGGCTTGGGTAAAACCACCCTTTCCTATATTATTGCCAGTGAAATGGGCAGTAAAATTCGTCCCACAACCGGCCCGGTACTTGAAAAGCCTGGAGATTTAGCCGGTATGCTGACAAACCTGGAAGAGGGAGATGTTCTTTTTATTGATGAAATTCACCGCTTGAATCCAGTGATTGAAGAATACCTGTATTCTGCGATGGAAGATTACAAGCTGGATATTATGATCGATTCCGGCCCGAATGCACGAAGTATTCAGATTGAATTAAATCATTTTACACTAGTAGGAGCTACTACCCGAAAGGGCCTGCTGACCGCACCACTTCGTGCTCGTTTCGGGATTGATATGCGGCTGGATTATTACGATGTAGAATTGTTGCAGCGAATTGCCCTTCGAACGGCAGATATAATGAGTGTGGGCATCACCGAATCCGGTGCGCACGAAATAGCCCGGAGAAGCCGCGGGACTCCCCGCATTGTAAATAAGCTTTTGCGCCGCACGCGTGATTTTGCCCAGGTTGAGGGAATGGATTCTATTGATGATAAGATTGCCGATAAAGCACTCAATGCTCTTGATGTAGATACCAATGGGCTCGATGATATGGACATCCGACTGCTTCGCGCTATCATTGAAAATTACGAAGGCGGCCCCGTTGGCCTGAGCACACTGGGTGTGGCTGTGGGCGAAGACAAAGGAACGATTGAAGAGGTTTACGAACCTTTTCTTATCAAAGAAGGCTTTTTACAGCGAACACCAAAAGGGAGGATTACCACGAGGAAAGCATATCAGTATTTAGGTGTTGATCCGGGTGAGGCGAATATTGATCTTTTTAATTCGTAGTTTTTAAAATGTTACTTACTTAATAACTAATTTCTTGCAAATTCTTTTTAACTTTGCGGCCTTTGTGTGGCCAAACCAATTAAAATAAAGCCGCCATAATTCCCTAACCGAAAGCACCTTATTTTAGAAAAAAATTTAGCATGAAAAACCTTTTTACCTCCGAGTCTGTTTCCGAAGGCCATCCCGATAAAATTGCCGATCAAATTTCAGACGCTATTTTAGACGCCCTCCTTAAAGATGACCCTGAGTCACGTGTTGCCGTAGAAACTCTTGTTACCACCGGCCTGGCTGTGGTTTCGGGGGAAGTTTCCACTGAAGCTTATGTGGACGTTCAGGAAATTGTGCGTGGCGTCATCAAAGACATTGGCTACTCCAAACCCTCCTATCGATTTGATTCGGAAAGCTGTGGCGTGCTTTCAACCATTCACACCCAAAGCCCTGATATTGCCCAAGGTGTAGATCGTAAGGGCGCCGGAGATCAGGGAATGATGTTTGGTTATGCCACAAAAGAGACGCAAGAGTTTATGCCGATGCCGCTTCAGTTTTCTCATAATTTGTTGAAGGAATTGGCCCGCATCCGGAAAAAAACTGAATTGATGCCTTACCTGGGACCTGATAATAAAAGCCAGGTTACCATTGAATATGACGAAAATGGAAAGCCGGGGAGAATTCATACCGTTGTACTTTCTACTCAGCACGATGAAGGTGTGGCACAGGAGCAGATTAAAGCCGACATCAAAAAACATCTTATTGCCGAAATTCTTCCTCCCCATCTCGTTGATGACGAGACGATATATCATATAAATCCTACCGGAAAATTTGTAATTGGCGGCCCGCATGGTGATACAGGTTTAACTGGCCGAAAGATAATTGTAGACACATACGGTGGCTTCGGCGCTCATGGCGGCGGTGCTTTTTCCGGGAAAGATCCATCCAAAGTAGACCGGAGCGGGGCTTATGCAGCACGTCATATTGCCAAAAATATTGTTGCTGCAGAGTTAGCTGACGAATGTCTTGTGCAGTTGGCTTATGCTATTGGTGTGGTTGATCCGGTTTCTATAAATGTGAGAACCTATGGAACTGGTAAAATGAGTGATGCTGAGCTGGTTAATAAAATAGAGAGTACTTTTGACTGCACACCAGAGGCTATTATTAACCGTTTTGGACTGAAGCGCCCAATTTACCAACCAACGGCGGCTTATGGTCATTTTGGAAGAGAGGAATTTCCATGGGAGAAATTGGATTTTGTGGAGAAATTAGGATAATCAGCTGGATTTGTGGTTGTCGCCGAATAGTAAAAGCCGTGGATATTAAATTCTAAAAAGTTCGTCCAAGCAGAACTTTACTGAATGTAAATGCCTTTTTCAGGTATGACTTGGAAGCTACTATTTATTGGCGCAGTAATCGGTTCAAATAATTTGGCTGCCGCTTTGGCTATTGGCACTTTGGGAACAAAAAGAATTTGGCGGATCATTATTGTATTCGGAATTTTTGAATTTCTGATGCCTCTTGTAGGAATTTGGCTGGGAGATAGTTTATCGGCTTCAATTGGAGAGTTCGCTACTGCATTATCAGCTCTTATTTTATTGGGGCTTTCGGGGGTATCCTTCTATGCTGCTACAAAACCACCGGAAGTTGACAAAGAGCTGGCTGAAAAAGTTACTACTATCCTGGGATTAATCTTACTTGAGCTTGCATTGAGTATGGATAATTTGGTTGCGGGTTTTGGAGTAGGAATTGGCCCGGCCACTTTTTCTCCTGTTCTATTAGCATCAACCATAGCAATATTTTCTGTCTTCTATACTATTTTGGGACTCAAATTCGGCAAGATTCTCTCCTATCACTGGGAAAACCGAGCGCAGGTGTTTGCCGGAGTGATGCTTGCTTTGCTGGCGGGGATGAGTTGGTTCGAAGTTTTGTAAGGGGTTTAAATTTTCAGGATTCATTCGAGCATACTGATGCTCCTCTTTATTGATATAGTAATGCCAACTCTGTTTGAGATTTATTTTGCCGGTAAAATTTTTCCTGTTACTTCACCGAAACCAACTTTAAATCCATCGCCTTGGGCAAAACCTGTCATGATGACTTCATCTCCATCATGGATAAATTTACGCTCTTCACCGGATGGCAATTTAATAGGTTTGGTTCCCTTCCACGCCAACTCCAGCATACTGCCGTAGGAATCTTCGGTTGGTCCGCTGATGGTTCCCGAAGCATATAAATCACCCGGCTGAACATTGCAGCCTGTCACGGTGTGATGAGCTAATTGCTGCGACATCGCCCAGTATAAATTCTTGAAATTTGAGGTGCATATTTTATGGGACTCTTTCATTTTCTCACTCTTCAAATGCACTTCAAGCTGGATATCATAAGAAGTTCGCTCTGGAAAGTTGAGATATTCAAGGGGCTTGGGATTTTGTACATCAAAGGGAATTTTGAAAGGCTTCAGTGCTTCGGTAGTGATAATCCATGGAGAAATACTTGTAGCCCAGTTTTTTGCAAGAAAAGGTCCTAACGGCTGGTATTCCCATTTCTGAATATCACGTGCACTCCAGTCATTTACCAACGCCAAGCCAAAGATATGATCATCGGCCTCTTCCACGAGAATAGAGTTGCCCAGTTCATTTCCGGGGCCGGTAAAAAATCCCATTTCAAGTTCAAAATCCAATAATTTACAAGGACCAAAAACAGGCGACTCGGAATCACCTGGAATGGTTTGTCCTTTAGGGCGATGCAGGTCTGTTCCGCTTAAAACCACCGAACTTGCCCGCCCATGATATCCAACTGGCAGGTGTTTCCAGTTTGGCATTAAGGCGTTTTCAGGGTCTCGAAACATAGTACCGACATTTCTTGCATGCTGTTCGGAGGAATAAAAATCGGTGTAATCGCCAATCTGAACGGGTAAGACTAACTCTATCTCTGAAATCAGTTTAAATACGCGGCTTCGGAGTGCATTATTATCGCGGAGCGTGGAAGTGTCTTCTGAGAGCAAATTTTGAAGAGTTTCCCGGGCTTCGTTCCACGCAGGTTTTCCCATGCTCATGAAATAATTGAGGGTAGAATCCTGGAAAGCTAATTGGTCAGCAAGCACCGGCCCGTCAAAAAGGCCTTCCTCATCCAATACAAAAAGATCAACAAGGTAGCTGCCAATGGCAGAACAGATATGGGTTTCTCCATCTTCAGTTTTGTAGGCGCTGTAAGGGAGGTTTTGTATGGGGAAATGTGAGTGGGAGGATACTTCTATAAAGGATTTTAGCATAAATTGATTTTGATTTTACTCTTAGGTGGTACTAGAACAAAAACTCACTACTCAATCAGTCCAAGTTCTTGTAGATCTTCTACAGGTTCTGCCATACTGCAGCTTCCAAATGAGATCAACAACTTTTTTCGCAGTTTCTGAATTTCTGCCAGGGATGCTTTCAATCCTTTCCATTCGAAATATTGACTAGTGAATGTAAAACTTCCCGAATCTTCATCTTCCAGGATTTCAGCGGTTTTTTCTATGGATAAATTCTGAGTATGAGCAAGTATTCCCGCTCCAAATACATTAAAGAATCCATACATTTTGGTTTGAACTGAGGAGTGAAATAGCCTTACAGGATGATGCAGCCCGGCGGTGAATTTAAGTGGAACGCCGGCATCACGCGCACAAATAATTGCCGCTGAAAGATAACCTGAAGGCGGAAACTGATAAGCTTTTACCCCTCCGCACCTGATCTTGAATCCTGAAAATTTGTAATGCTCCAACTCATTTTCTTCAATAGATTTATTATGAGTTGAAATAGCTTTAATAACTTTCTCCGCCAGGTGTATATCAAATTCAAAACCCGGTACTTCAAAAAATATATGATAGGGAAGCAGAGGATTCTTACACACGGCCTGAACAGTTTTCTCAATCAGGTTCAGAATTTCTTCATCATTTGACCGCTTCAAAACTTGCTTTGGAAGTTTTAATTCCAGGATTTGAGTTTGTAGTAATTCCGGTGTTTCTTCGTGGAGTTGTAAGGTATTCGTCACGATATCTTTCACTAAACTGTAATATTCTTCGGCTGAATCAGTGGGTGCAGCGGTAATGGATAACCGTAACGGATCTGGCAATAGATTTTCACTGCCTGAAAGCATCTTGAGTTCGCCGAATTGTTCAAAAGAAATGATAAAGCGGGAAAGCATCCAGTCATAATCACTATGCCTGTACTTTTTGTACTCTGCCATGGCGGCTTCAAAAGGAAGATTTGCGGGTGGGAAAAGGCCTGCGTAATCTACAATTCCTGATAAAATTTTTTTGAGTGATTTTTCCATAACACCTTATGATAAGAATCATCCAAGTTATGTTGAAATTATGTTTTATGATTTCAATTTAAAAGGATAAATAACAAAGGAATGTGCTTTTAAAACATTAGAACCTTTGTCGTCACTGCTGTTTTTCTTAAATTCGCGAAGTTATCAATCAGCATATAAAAAAAAGCTATGATAGGCCCAGAACTACAGGACATTATTGACGAGGCTGAACTTCATATGGATGAAGCCACTTCTTTCCTCAAAAAAGAATTATCCCACATTCGAACCGGTAAAGCCAGCCCTTCTCTTATTGAAGGTGTTAAGGTAGATTATTATGGATCACAAACGCCGCTGCAACAATTGGCCAATATATCTGCTCCGGAACCGCGAATGCTGATTGTGTCTCCTTACGACAAATCCTCTATGGAGGATATCATAAAAGCAATTATGTCGGGTGGATTGGGTTTGAACCCCAGCAACGACGGTGAAAGAATTCTCATCCCGCTGCCTATGTTAACGGAGGAGCGCCGCAAAGAATTGGTGAAGAAAACGAAAGAGATTGGGGAGCAGGCCCGCATCAGCATTCGGAATACCAGGCGGAATGCAAATGATGACATCAAAAAAACAGTGGATAAGGAATCTCTTCCTGAAGATTCAAAGTTCGAGGCTGAAGACGAGGTCCAAACTCTAACCGATACCTACAACGGCAAAGTTGATGAGCTGCTAACACACAAAGAAGAAGAAATAATGACTGTTTAGAGTTGCGAGGTACGGGTTCCGGGTTGCGGGTTTTTCTTGGCGGTAGCAGATGCCGCTGCTTAATAATTCATTATGCAAAGTTATAGAGATTTAGAGGGTTATCAGATGGCTTATGATTTGGCAATGGGAGTTCATGAAATGTCGATGCAGTTGCCGAAATATGAACTGTATGAACAGGGCAGTCAAATCAGGAGATCTTCAAAAAGAATTAAGGATACTATTGCAGAACGATTCGGCAGAAGAAGGTATAAAGATGAATTTATCAGGCTTCTAATATTTGCCCACTCCTCATATGATGAAACCATTTCACAACTCCACATGATTAGCGATCTTCATTTTGTTGAAGAACCTCTTGCAGAATTAATTGACAAATATGATACATTAGGACGCAAACTCAACACCTTCATTCAATACGCCGAAAAAGCTGGAAACAGAAACGCAACCCGCACCACGTAACCCGTCATGTATATATCTGAGCTGAATTTACACGGATTTAAAAGTTTCGCCCATAAAACGAAGGTGAAATTTGATAGTGGTATAACATCTATTGTGGGGCCAAATGGCTGCGGGAAATCCAACATTGTGGATGCACTCCGCTGGGTTCTGGGTGAACAGCGGCCTTCCCTGCTTCGCTCTTCTGCGATGAGTAATGTGATTTTTAATGGCACCGCTCAGAAAAAAGCCTTAGGCCTGGCGGAAGTTTCGCTCACGCTCGAAAATAACAAACAGATTCTGCCGATTGAATACAGCGAAGTCACCATTACACGTCGTTTATATCGTTCGGGCGATAGTGAATATTTAATCAACAATACCTCCTGTCGCCTCAAGGATATTATGGAGCTGTTCATGGATACGGGGATGGGCTCGGATGCTTACTCGGTAATCGAACTCAAAATGGTGGAAGAGATACTGAATGATAAAAATAACGACCGCCGCCGTTTGTTTGAAGAAGCTGCCGGAGTAACCCGTTATAAGGATCAGCGTAAAAAAACGCTGCGAAAATTAGACGAAACCCGAAAGGATCTTCAACGAGTAGATGATCTGTTGCTGGAACTTCGCAAGAAAGCCCGGTCGTTGGAAATCCAGGCCGAAAAAGCCGAAAAAGCTAAAGTTTATAAAGACGAGCTTGAAACGCTGGATAAAGCGCTGACCCTTCACGAGTTCAACAAAATTAAGACTGAGCTGGAGCCTCTGCAAGAACGAATTACCAATGCAGAGAAAGAGAAGAAAGAAATCGCCAAAAGCACCGGCGAGCTGGAAACGGCGGATGAAAAAGCCCGGGCTGAACTGCAGGCTAAAGAACGTGGTCAGGCTGAAGCGCAACGAAGCGTGAGCCAACTTCACAACGCCATTCGCGAGGCAGATACGAATCTCCGCATCACCAAAGAAAAAATTGAGAATGAGAATAAGGTGATTATCGGCTATGGCAAAGATATTGAGCAGGGCGAGAAGGATTTAAAGGAACTGATTGAGTTGCTGGAGTCGAGCCGGAAGAAGCTGGAGTCTTTTGATGATGATTTGGCGAAATCCGAAAAAGCACTGGAAGATTCAAAGAAGAAATACGGGCAAATCCAACAACAGTATAATCGCGAGCGGCATGAGCTGTATGAATTGGAGGTGCAACTGAGTGCCACCAATAATGAGCTGAATCAACTTCAAACAAAACGAATTAAAATTGAATCGCGCCTGGAGAATACGGAAGGGGATTTGGCACGTATCAATGAAGAAATTGTGGATCTGAATGATGAGATCGACAACATGAATGGCGAGCAGGGATTGATTGAAAAGAAGCTTGAAAAACTGGTTGTGGAACGGGACGAACTGGAGGAAGAGCTAGAAGGCGCGCGGGAAAAGAGGGAGCAATTTGCCGACAAGCAGAACGAGATTAAGGATGAATTAAGAAACCTTCAGAGCCAACAAGCATCACTGCAATCTGAAATTGGTTTATTGAATGAGCTGGTAAGTTCGAATGAAGCTTTTCCAAGCAGTGTAAAATTCCTGATCGATAAACACCGTTTCGAATTTAAAGATCTTACCACCGTGTCCGAGATCTTCAACACCAATGAAAAGCATGCCGTAGCACTGGAATCTGTGTTGGGAGATGTGCTGAATTATGTAGTGGTAAAAACATTGGATGAAGCGAAAAGAGCTTCAAAAATCCTGAAGGAAAATAAAAAAGGCCGGGCTACTTTTATTCCGCTCGACCAGCTTGCCGCCACTTATGAAGTAAAAGAAGGCAGTTTGTTTGATGAGGTGAAATCGAAGCGGGAATATTCAGCACTAAAGCAATTGTTGCTTGGCAATGTGATGGTTTTTGATTCGGTGGAAAAGGCATATTCAAAACTAAAAAACTCGAATTCGGCCGGGGTCACTTTTGATGGGGAAGTGATTACAGACGCTCGTTTTTTCCAAAGTGGCAGCAAGAGCAAAAATGCAGGAATTCGGGTTGGACTAAAAGATAAAATTGAGAAGCTCGAAAAGGAGGAAGCACAAACCTCCAAAGAAATCGTGAAGCTGGATGCTTACCTGCAACAGATTGTAGAAAAATATGAAAAGCTGGATATTGGAGTTCTAAGCCACTCTCTCAAAGAAAAAGAACAGGAAGTCCGCCGGCTTGAACAACAGCAGCATAGCCTGAGTTCGAAGGTGCAGGTATATCAAAAGAATATTGGTGAGTTGGTAAACCGGAAAGATAACCTGAAAAGCAGTGAAGGAACCGCGCAGGAAGAACTGGATGGAATTCAGCCCCGCCAAAAAGAACTTCAGCAGAAAATGCTGGGGCTCGACAAACAGCAGAACGAGAAAAAAGACCTGCTTGAAACACTCGAAGAAGATCGTTCTATTGCTCAAAGCCGCTACAATGATACGCAGCTAAAGCATCAGGATTTAAAAAATAAGGTGGATAACCTCGACCGGGATGTGAAGCGCGCCGAAACAGGAATCGAAAATGTAGAGTCGAGAATAAAAAACCGCACCTCTTTGACGGAAGAAAGTAAAAAGCGGATTCAGGATTTTAGCTCGCAAACTAAAGAGCTGGAGGAGTTGCTGGAAAAAAATCAGGGGCTGAAAAAAGAAGCTGATACTGAACTTGAAAAAGCTGAAGAAGCGGCAGCCCGGCAGCGTGGAAAAATCAATGAAATTGAGAAAGAGCTGAAAGAAGTCCGCCGACGAAAAGAGGTGAATATGGAACTGGTGCATCACCTTGAAATGGCGAAGGAAAAAATGGATATGCAGAGCCAATCACTTTCCGATCATATTTGGGAAACTTATGGCATCCTGATGAAGCAGGTGAGCGGGGAACTCCCGGAAGATAAATCACCGGAAGCGGCTAAAGAGCGCATCGGCTGGCTGCGACAGAAATTGAATAGCATCGGCGAGGTGAATCCATTGGCTATCGAGGAGTATAAAGAAGAAAAGGAACGCCTCGATTTTTACGAGGAACAGATTGAAGATCTCGCCAAAGCGGAAGAGCAGTTGCTGGAGACGATTCAAGAAATAAATGAAACGGCCACAAAACGCTTCAACACTACTTTTGAGAAAATCCGCACCAACTTTCAGAAAGTTTTTAAGACCTTATTCAATGAAGATGATTTTTGTGATCTTATTATAGAAGAGGATGTGGAAGATTCGCTGGAAGCCCGAATTGAAATTAAAGCCCAGCCAAAGGGAAAACGTCCTTCAGGAATTTCACAGCTTTCCGGGGGTGAAAAAACACTTACTGCAATCGCCCTGCTTTTTGCCATCTACCTGGTAAAACCATCGCCATTTTGTGTGCTCGATGAAGTGGATGCTCCCCTCGATGATGCCAACATCGAACGCTTTGCTAAAATGATAAAAGAGTTCAGCAAAGAAACACAATTCATCATAATCACCCACAACAAAAAAACCATGAGCAAAGCCGAGATGATGTATGGCGTTACCATGCCGGAAACCGGCGTAAGCCGCCTTGTTGGGGTGAAACTGGATGAGGTTGCCTGATCAGGTTGCAGTTTTACAGTAAGTTCGCTCAAAGATTTTGTCAGATCCTGAAATGAACTCAGGATGACATCGCTCCTGGTGTGTTATCTTTTTGCCATGGCTGCTACTCAATAGCAGGAACTATTTGGCAGGGTTTTTCGCTTATAATCAATGTAATGCATTGGTTAAAAATCACCCAAACTTATATATCAAGATGAGATAATTGTAGTTAGCCGTGAATTAGAAAAATTATTTCCCGCTTAACTTCTTTTTTAACCAATCACCATTTGCAAAAGGTGGATAGATAATTCCTGAAAATAGTATCGTTGAGAGAGGATTATCCCGAAAAATCATTTTCAATATTTCCCCTTTTCATCTCGAAGCATCAGATTGATTCTGAGGTGCTACAAGAAGAGGAGCATTCCTTTTGCAAATCCTATGTTAATTTTTCACCCAAATTATATAGAGAGATGCAGGTTTTAAATAAAAAGATGATCGACTTTGACTTCGATAAATTTAAACCAAAATGGTGGGCCTGGAATACACATATTCAAACGATAGTTGCTTCGCTGTTCAGCAAGGTCCAGCAGTTGAAATTTAAACGAGTTGAAATTTCAACCCCCGATGATGATTTCCTGGAAATAGATGTTGCTACGGCGGATTCAGACAAACCTATTGTGGCCCTTTTTCATGGATTGGAAGGATCTACCGAAAGGTACTACATCAATAACCTGATGCATTCCTTACATTCCGCAGGCTTTTCTTCGGCTGCGCTTAATTTTCGGGGATGCGGGAGCCGGTTAAATAATCAACGGCGTTTTTATCATTCCGGGGAAACAGAAAGTTATGAAATGTTCTTTGATTGGATTGCTGAGAATCATCCCCAAAAGCATATTTATGCCATTGGATTTTCATTAGGCGCAAATACCTTGATAAAATACCTGGGGGAGCGGGAAGATCACAGCTTGGTAAAACGTGCGGTTGCCATATCCCCGCCTTATGACTTAAAGAAAGGATCATTACAATTGCACGAAGGCTTTAACCGGATTTATGAAATTAATTTCCTGAAAACACTGGTAGAAAAACTGGAGATGAAAAGAAGGCAGTTTTCGGATATGCCCACCTTTTCCGGAAATTCGCTCTATGAATATGATAATCAGGTAACGGCTCCTCTTCACGGTTTTAAAGATGCCGATGACTATTATCATCAATGTTCATGCAAACATTATTTTGAGGATGTACAAATTCCCTTACTTCTCATCCATAGCAAAGATGATACCTTGTGCCCTATAGAATATGCCCCCATAGAAAAAATTAAAAAGAACCCGCATATACATGTAATTTTCACAGAACAAGGTGGCCATGTTGGCTTTTTAAGTTCCCCCGAGGGTTGGATGAACCGCACCATTTTGAAGTGGCTGGAAAGGTAATGAATATTGAAAAATGAACAACGTATGTTAAATATTGAAGAGGTTTTTAATCTGCTTCGATTCCTATTGATTACCTAAGCCAAAGCCGCTAAGGATTTGTATCTTAGAGGTGTTATCGAACTCACTCAAGAAAAAAAAGACTAAACATGGTTATTATTATTGGTGCCGGCCCTATTGGGCTTGCAACAGGCATTGAATTAACACGAAAAAATATTCCATTTAAAATAATTGAGCGCGGTTGTTTGGTGAATTCCATTTTTCACTATCCCACTAACATGACTTTCTTCTCTACATCCGATAAGCTGGAGATTGGAAATATTCCTTTTATCTCACATGGCCCAAAACCCACACGGAACGAAGCCTTGGAGTATTACCGAAGGGTAGCATCATATTATGAATTGCCCATAAATTTGTATGAGCGAGTACTTTCAATGAATGGCGAGGATGGAAATTTCTCTATACAAACAGATAAAGATGAGTATAAAGCCGAAAAGATTATTGTGGCCACAGGTTTTTATGGTCAGGCGAATTTATTAGGAATTCGGGGGGAAGACCTCCCAAAGGTGAAACATTATTACGATGAACCTCACCCCTATGCCTGGCAAAATGTGTTGATAATTGGTGGTGGAAATTCAGCCGTAGACGCAGCGCTTGAATGCTATCGGGGCGGCGCGAATGTGACGATGGTGGTGAAATATGACAGCATCAAGCCAAGCGTGAAATACTGGGTGAAGCCGGATATTGAGAACCGTATCAAAAATGGGGAAATAAAGGCATACTTCAATTCAGAAGTGAAAGAAATTAAAGAAGATAAGGTGCTGTTAATTACTCCGGTTGCAGAAGTGGCCGTAGAGAACGACTTTGTGCTTGCAATGACGGGCTACCATCCTAATTACAAGCTTATGGAGATGATGGAGGTGGAGTTAACGGATGATGAAAAGTGTATGCCGGTTTATAACGAGAACAGCCTTGAGACCAGCACCCCAGGCGTTTATGTAGCAGGTGTAGTTTGTGGCGGGCGAGATACAAGCCGTTTATTTATTGAAAACTCGCGAATTCATGCCGAGCAAATTGCTGATCATGTTGAGCAAAGTCTCAAAACAAGCTGAGCTAATTATTTTATTTTGAATAATAGCAGCCTCTCCGTGGCCTCCTTTAACCCACACATTTTAACAGGACCACTCGGAATTGAAAAAGGTTACCAATTACCCGCTAAACACTTTATATTAATAAATTGTTAATAAAATGTGGCTAAAGGGTAAATTATTAAGGAAAGTATAAAACTATAAGTCCGGGCTATGTCGAAAGATAAGTTGCAAGAACAACGATTTGAACTGAAATACATTATTAGTGAGCAAAAAGCGCAATCCATGCGTTATTTTGTGCAAAACTATTTGACCATTGATGCATACGGAGCTACACAGCCCCGGCGCTCCTATCCCGTTCATAGCCTCTACCTTGACTCTCCAAGTTTTCAAACTTACCAAGACACCATCAACGGAAACCGCAATAGGTATAAGTTGCGCGTTCGGCATTATGAAGGGGATAAAAAGGGGTCGGTTTTCCTGGAGATGAAGCGCAGGTATGACCGGGTGATTTCAAAAAAACGTGCAGAAATTCCACGTGAGCACCTGGAAGATATCATGTATGGGCATTTGCCTACTATGGATCATCTGGTACAAAAAACAGATAAACAGCTGGATTCTTTGCGATATATCTGCCGGCTGATTAACATGCTAAATGCAAAGCCACAAGTGCACGTGGCTTATTATAGAGAAGCTTATGAGCTGGAAAACTCAAATTCGGTACGGATTACCTTTGACAGAGACGTCAGAACTGAGTATGTGAAGAATTTAAGATTATCAACGGATTTGGCTAAGCCGATTTCCGTCTTTAGAAATAATGTGATCCTGGAACTGAAATTCACCAATCGTTATCCCCATTGGATGAATGAAATGATACAGATTTTTGAACTCAGGCGAGAGTCTGCCGCCAAATATGTAGATGGCCTAAACCGAATGAATCATCAAAATACATTAGCCTGAAATAGAATTATGGAAGACCTGCTAAGATTTGGAGATACCGCACCCCTCCCAACAGACATTCCGACTTTGCTTATTGCACTGCTGCTGGCCTTTTTATGCGGCCAATTTTTAGCTTGGGTATATATGTTTACCCACACCGGACTTTCTTATTCCCGCACCTTTGTAAGTGCTTTGATCCTGATGCCAATTACGGTGGCTTTGGTAATGTCGGTGCTGGATAATAACCTGGTTACGGCCTTTAGTTTACTTGCCGTATTCGCAATTGTTCGATTTCGAAATGTCTTGCGTGATACTCTCGATACCGTTTATATTTTATCGCTCATTGTGGTGGGGATGGCTTGCGGCACTCAGAAATTTACGACTGCGGTCATTGGAACCTTTATTGCAGCCTCCGTTTTAATTTATATCTGGTATACCAATTTTGGAGCACGGCAACGCTATGATCTCATCCTGAATTTGAGCTGGAACCGGCCTCTCTCCAGTATTAATACATTGGATGAATTTTTAAAGCGTCATGCTTTAAAAACCAAACTTGCCTCTCAACATACAAGTAGTGATGAAGCAAGTGTTCAACTCTCTTATCGGTTATTACTACGTGATCCGGGGCGTACACAAGAGTTGATAGATGAAATCAATCAAGTAAATGGAGTTTCTAAAGTCAGCAGCATGAAAACGGAAAACGAGTCGGAGATGTAGCGATGCAAAAAGAGTATGAACCTATACCTATTCCATTTTCCGAAAAATTTAAAAATTTTCGGCATCAGGGACTTCCTTTGGTGATTTTTTTATGTGTGGCTGTAATAGTTATCTTTTTGTGGGATGAGAGGGTAAATGCACCGGGCTTTACCGGAATGGTGGTGGCAGATAGTGCTATTGTGACGAGCCCTCATGACGGGCAAATTTCCCAGTTTTATTTGAATTCTTTCGATCGTGTGGAAAAGGGAGATCCGCTGGCGCAAATTGTTCGTGTTGATACCGCCTATTTTCAAGCCCGGCTCGCTCATGTTTTCTCTTTAATAAGACAGGTTGAAATTGGGCAAGAACCTATGATTGGCCGCCAACGAAATATTATCGATTATGAAAATTTAAGGCTGGATAATATTCAAAACAGGATTGAGCTCGCATCCTTAAAAATTCAGAAACCGCAACTGGAAGCCCGGTATGAACGGGCTAAAGAAATTTTTGACCAAAATGGAATGTCTGAAGAAGAATTTCAGGCAATAGAATCGGAGTATCTAATAGTGGAATCACAAGAAGAGCAGCTAATGGAATTGGTCAGTACTTTAGATGATCGCCTTCAGGAAATTGAGGAGTATATAATTGATGATGCGGCCAATACTCCGCTAAGTGCCGCAATAGATGTGCATGAAAAAGAGCTGCGGGTAGTGGAAGAAGAACTCAAACCGGTAACCTTATACGCCTCTATTAGTGGAGTAATAAGCAAAGTACATAAAAGAGATGGAGAATATGTGCGGACGGGTGACGAAATGCTTGAAATTGAAGCTACAAACCCCTCCTACATTGTAGGCTATATAAAACAGCCTTTTAATATAGAACCGGAAGAAAATATGAAAGTGCAGGTTCGTACCAGAAAACCTGCACGTAATTTCTTCACATCTTATATTATGCGTGTGGGCGGTCACATTGAAAGCCTTCTACCTGAAGTAACCCAGCCCGGTATTGAACAGGAAAGAGGCCTGCCCGTGCAGGTTGCTCTTATAAATACAGAAGATATCAGGCTCTACCCCGGAGAAATCGTGGATGTTGTTTTAACTCCGTGATGTACTGATTAGAGATGGGAATTCCACTCATCACAAAAATCCCGCTAACGAATCTACCCGGTGGGAAATCTGGAATCAATCCCTGTAAAACAAATCGCTTAATCAACAGACTCAGCGATCGCAATCCCCATTCCCATTCATCCCTCCATTTCACAAATCTGCTATCAATCTGTAATCCTTAGAAAGACCATTTCACCTGTAGCAGGAAATTCCTTCCCGCCTGTGGGTAGTAATAGTTATAATAAACAG
The DNA here is from genome assembly GCA_040877545.1 of Balneolaceae bacterium. GTDB lineage: Bacteria > Bacteroidota > Rhodothermia > Balneolales > Balneolaceae > Gracilimonas. The sequence continues at coordinate 68,437 of JBBDNN010000034.1, read as the reverse complement.
GCTCTCCAGCTTGAAAACCACCAAAATACGTTGCTCCATTAGTTTCATACTGATGATCCAGAATATTATTAACCTGTAGTATAGCGGTCATTCCATTTAGCAACGGGATTTCATCCAGTGAATAACTGATGCGAATGTCGTTCACAAAATACGGATCAATGGACCTGCTTTCGGCTTGGGTATTATCCAGATATTGGAGAGATACATACTTGCTGATCAATTCTGCATTCAATCCGCCTTCCTGAAATCCTATTACACCATTGGTGATTACTGATGGTGAAAATGCAATATCAGTATTCTCATATTCTATTACTTGCTGACCATGATGCTGTGTGTACTCCACTATTTTGTTCTGGCTGAAAGTAGCATTTACTCCAAGACTAAGTTTCTGAGTCAAACTGACTCCCCCCTGAAGCTCCAGTCCAACCCGGTAACTTTCAGGTACATTCTCCCGGACAATTTCTCCCACATCATTAATAGCTCCGGTTGGCACTAACTGATCCTGGTAAAACATGCCATACAAATTAGCCCCCAAATAATGTTGGCTGAAATCGCCACGATAACCGGCTTCTATATTATACATTTTTTCAGGATCAGGGCGGCTTTGCGGGGAAGAATCCACATACTCGTCACGAGTTGGTTCTTTGTTGCCAATAGCAAAAGAAGCATAAACCCTTTGCTGATCAGGAAGATCATATGTAAAGCCAAATTTAGGGTTGAAGAAGAATAGCTGATCGGTTTGTTGAATAGCTACTAAACTATCGCGTTCAACTCCACTGGAGGAACTTTGAACATAACCATTACCAAGAAATTCATAATCCACTCCACGCACCTGCAAGTCCAAATATGAATTCAGATTTTCAAGGAGGTTATATTGAAGTTTTGTGAAGGCATTGTAATCTGTTTTGATCCCGTCGTTATCATAATAGCGCTCTTCGTTTTCACTACTTCCAGCGTGGCGGGCCCAGATGACATTCCCAAAATGAGCACCTTTATAATAATTCAAACCCCCTCCAAATGTAATATTCCAGGTATCAGAATGAGTGTATTTCGTGGATAAAATAGTTCCATAAAAATCATTATCTAACCAGCGGCGGCGGACTAAATCGGTTGTATCGTGCGGGCTGACAGGTTCAATACCGTAATCGAGTAAGGCTTCCCCTGCTTTATACTCTTCATAGTAGCCAAATCCTTTAGTGTAAAATAAAGAAGCATTCGCATTCCAGTTATTTTGTAACTGATAGGAATAATGGAGCTGATAGTAGTTTTGCTGATAATTATCCACCTGATTTTCGTAAGGCTCTCCTTCTTTCTCTGTTCCGGCAGCGTTAAAAGTTCGGTTATTATCTAACATGCTTTCATCGATACCATACCAGGCCTGATAGGTCCGTTCCCGGCCAGAAAAGACATCAGCGCGGAGCAAACTTTTTTCTCCATGGCGGGATGCAGAAAGGAAATAGGAATCTAAGTCTGAAGAAGCCCGGTCAATGAATCCGTCAGAATCTAATTTGGAGAGCCGGCCTTCAAACTGCCACCCATTCTCCATCAAACCGGTACCCAGTTTTATATTGTATTTTTGGGTGTTGAAGGATCCGAATCCTGTATTTATTTCCCCAAAAGGATCTGCCGAAGAAGTGCTGGTTTGCAAGTTAATGGTAGCCCCAAATGATCCGGCGCCGTTGGTTGAAGTTCCTACTCCACGCTGCACCTGGATATTTTCGATGGAAGAAGCGAGATCTGGTAAATTCACCCAAAATACGGAGTGTGATTCAGCATCATTAACGGGAATACCATTGATGGTTACATTAATACGCGCAGGATCAACACCGCGAATACGAATGCCGGTATAGCCAATTCCTGCTCCGGCATCAGAGGTTGTGGTAACTGAGGGTAGGTTTTGCAGCAAATAAGGAACATCCTGTCCCAGATTCCGGCGTTCAATTTCGGCACGTTCCACATTGCTGTAGGTTATGGGCGTGGCCTCATCCACCCTTACAGCCTGTACGAAAATATCATTTCCGATAAATGTCTCGGGGTACATATATATTTCAAACTGGCGCTTATTTCCGGATATATCAACTTCCTGATCTTTATATCCCAGGTAAGTAATCAGTAGTTGTTGATCTCCGTCATCCGAAAGCCGGAATTCGAAAGAGCCGTCGTCTTGGGTAACTGCGCCCCGGGTAGTTCCAACCTGACGAATAGCTGCGCCCGGAAGTGGATCTTTGGATTGAGCATCAACCACGGTTCCAGTAACAATTTGCGCGTGAACATTCTGCGAAAACAGAATTGGTATTGAGAATAGAAAAGCCGCTATTAACGACTTATTAATAGAATTAAACATGAATTCCTCCATTTAAAATACAGATTAATGGAGGAGGTTAACTTGCGTAACTGTGCGGTAAACAGGTTTCCCTACGCCGGTATTATCCGGTTCAGGTAATCAGGGTGTAATCTCAGCCCGCTGTGCAAGCACCCCCAACCTTGTGAGTTGCAAAGCTACAGGTTTCTTCAAACTTTATCTAAGCTAATTGTGGATTTTTTTTTTAGGTGCTGCCACAAATCACGAAGAGTTCAATATTTCAAATGATATTTTCCTTCCGCAGCCCCGCTCGCCGGCCCGGACTACCGAAAATACTTTAGCAAAATCACTCCACAAAAAAACCGCTATTATTGTATCTTCACCAAGGCATTTTAACATCAATCACTTTGAAAATGCATCTAAAATATCTACCCGGTCTTCTTTTGGTTTTGCTTTTTATTTCCTGTTCATCCCGGGAAAATCCCAATACAACTATTTCTGAGATTTCCTTTCTGGATATAAAATCTCACATAACCTATTTAGCCGGGGATGACCTGAAAGGTCGTGAAGCCGGTTCATTAGAAGAAGCCAAAGCCGCAAATTATATAGCAGATCATTTTCGGGATTATAAACTTGAACCGGCTGGTGATGGGCAAACCTATTTCCAGCATTTCACCATAAATACAGCGAATCTGAATAATCCTCATGCAGAAAGCTCCGAGGCAGATTCCGCCGCTGAAAAACGTCTTTCCAAAAATGTGGTAGCGCTGCTTTCCGGAACAGGTGAATCAGAAGAGTTTATCATTATAGGCGCACATTACGATCACCTCGGGGTGGGAGAATTCGGGTCATTATACAGTGGTGAAAAGGCACGCATTCACAATGGGGCGGATGATAATGCTTCCGGAACGGCCGGTTTGTTAGAACTCGCCGAATATTTTTCAGCCAATCGTCCACAGACTGATATATTGTTTATTGCCTTTTCCGGGGAAGAAATGGGATTGCTTGGTTCGCAATATTTCGTGGAAAATCCCACCAAAGATCTGGATCAGACTCGGGCTATGATCAATATGGATATGATTGGCCGGATGAAAAACAACAAACTGATGATTTTTGGAACAGGAACCTGGGGAAATTGGGAAAGCCTCATAATCGAATCCAATTCTGATTCTCTTGATTTGGATCTTGTACCCGATGGAACCGGCGCCAGCGACCACACCAGTTTTTACTTTAAAAATATACCGGTACTGCATTATTTCACCGATACCCATGCCGATTATCACCGTCCTTCTGATGATTTCGAATATATAAATGCGGAGGGCCAGGAGCTCATTCTAAAACACCTTTCCCGGCTAATTCACTCTCTGGATTCGCTGCCGAAAGAAAGCCTGGCATTTATTGAAGCACCCGGCAAGCAACGCCAATCTATGACGATGGATGGGCCTACTTTAGGTGTACTTCCTGATTATGGATATGACGGCAAAGGAATGAAAATCACAGGCGTTTCCAAGGGCCGTGCTGCACAACAGGCGGGACTAAAAGGAGGCGATATTATCATCTATATTGCGGGGAATCCACTGGAGGATATTTACGCTTACATGAGCGCCCTAAACACATTGGAAAAAGGACAAAAAACCACCATCACCATTTTGCGGGATGGCAAAGAAATGACTTTGGATCTACAGCTTTAACCTGATTTGATTATGAAAAATATTGCTGCTGTTTTAATGCTGTTCACTCTGTTTCTTTCTTGCCAACAAAAAGAAAAAGCTACGTTACCAGATCTGCCGGATGGTGTACAAGCTATTTCCTTATTAGGAGATACGCTGGAAACCGATATTGAACCTTTGCCAGAGGAATTGGGAACCCGGATTAATTCTCTAGGCGAGGAAGCACTTGCGGATTCATTAATCGCTGATCACCTGATATGGAAGGGGCGATCAACAGCTTATAGCGGAGACTACAGGAAAGCTGTTGAAGAATTTTCGGAAGCCATTGAACAATTTCCAGAAGATGCCCGGCTATACCGCCATCGGGGACATCGTTACCTCACTCTTCGCGAATTCGATCTGGCAATCATCGATTTTGAGAAAGCCGAAGAACTTTTTGAGGATGAAAAGGATATCACTGAACCAGACGGATTGCCTAATGCTGAGAATATTCCTCTCAGTTCACTCCAAACAAATACCTGGTATCATCTTGGACTGGCACATTATTTACAGGGAAATTATGAGGAAGCGAATGAAGCATACAGGAAGGGAATTCGCGTAACTACCAATGACGATATGCTGACTGCTTTTTTATACTGGTATTATATGTCGCTGAGAAAAGCCGGCGACGATGTAACAGCCGGTAATGTGCTGGATGCTGTTCAGGAAGAAATGGATATTATTGAAAATGAAAGCTATCATAATTTATTGCTGGTCTTTCAAGGCACCTTTAAGTCCGATGCGCTATTCGCTGGAGATGAATCAGAACTCGAAAATGCTACGCTGGGTTATGGATTGGGATTTTGGCATTCAATAAACGGGAGAGAAAAACGCGCTGAACAAATCTGGCAGCAGGTATATGATGCCGGCAATTGGGCCGCTTTTGGTTTTATTGCCAGTGAGGCAGAATTGGCCGGTAAATAATGGGTTGGTTTATTGGAGTTTTCGGGCAAAATAAATCTTTAAAAAACCGGATTTCAGCCGTCTGTCAACAGCCATTATTTACGGCAGAAAACGAAACTTTTTATATAGCCGGAGGCGGACATCCCCAAACAATACATTTCAAAAACCGGCAAGAATCTTCTTTAGGGTGGATGGCATCCGGTATTGGAATCTCAATAGAAGCGGAGCCTCGATTTCTAAATAAAAATTCCTGGGGTAATGAAATTTCAAAGGGCACTGAAAACCTGCATCAGAAAAACGGACATTTTGCCCTTGCCAAATGGGAGCAAAACAAACTCGAACTGGTGACGGATCAGCTTGGAATGCGAAATATATTTATCCACCAGGGAGAAGGATTTATGTTGTTTTCTACCCGGCTCGACTGGCTGATGAAACTGGTTCCCACTACCATCAACTGGAAAAAATTTGGTAGCAGGTGGATGGCTATAAACCAGTTTTCCTCGGATAGCTTTGTCAATGGAATTCAGCGACTCTCGCAAGGCGGACATGCAATCATCACTCCAGAAAAGGTATCCGTAACAAACAAGCGGTGGGATTATAAGGAGCAAAATTCATCTGACGAACAATTTAAACAATCGTTATTTTATTTCACCGCAATTGCCTTAAAAGAAAATCGCCCGCTTTCCCTGGGCCTTTCGGGCGGGCTGGATTCCCGAACCTTATTTGCCACACTGCTTTCTCAACCTGATGCAGATTGGAGGCTCCATACTTTTGGAGAGGAGAATCATCCCGATCTGAACACAGCAAAAGCCTTAAATAGTTCTTATGGAAGACAACACTATGTTTTTCATGAAGAAATTCCACAGGCCTCCCAGCTAATAAACATGCTGCCTGACTTTATTGGCCAAACTTTATTTACTTCAACTCCTTCCCATTTAGTGGGATTTCAAGCCTATCAAAAAATTGCGGACCTGAATCTCTCGGTAGTGGATGGCGGCTTTGGAGAAATTGCCCGCCGGCGATTTCTTGTTTCCCTTTTATTGCTGGGGAAAAAGGCACTCCTCAATAAAAATACAGATGGAATTTTGCCGTTTTTTCGGCTTCCCCGGGCGGATATATTTACCGAGGCCTGTAATGCTGAAATGATGGAAGGCTTTCGGGAGGAACTTTCCACTGAAATTGATGCTATGCCAGAAATCGCAGAAACAGGTATAGAAAACTGGCTGGATCTGTTTTCAATCCGCACAAGAGTTCCCAATGGTGCCGGGCCGGAACAAGCTCGTTCGGATTCTCACCTTTTCAACTATATGCCTTTTTTACAGCCACAATTAATTCAGCAGGCAATTAATCTTCCACTTACTCAACGAAAAGAGGCGCGTCTTTTTCGGGAAATTATCAGCAAAGAAGCTCCGGAACTTCAAAATGTAGAGCTTGTGAAAGGCTCGGTTTCTTATCCATATTGGATGAAAGATTTAAGCTCGGCAGTATGGATGCGGCTCAAGCAAAAAGCAGGCAAAAATTATACAAGTACTCAGCAGGAAAAATTTCTCTTGGTGCTGGAAGAGTATGTTCGCGACTTATTTTACTCAAGCTCTGCAAGAAATTTTACCGAATACGATCAGGCAAAAGTTCAAAAACTGATAACCGGTTTTTACGAAGATAAAAACACCTCCTTCGCCCACGAGTTAAGCTGGCTGCTGGCATTTGAGGTTTTTCGAAGGAATGGCAAAACGTAAAGTTTTTTCTAAGCATCTAAGTCTTTTAAGTCACCGCTCGGTCCATTAGTTCAACCCCTTCAGGGTTGGTTAGATTGAGCATCTTTTCCCCCGGATTGCATCCGGGGTTATGTATGTTTCATCCTTTCAGGATGAGCTGATATGACCTAACTTTTCACATAAAATCATGAATTTGATTCTTTCCCGAAGGTTGCAAACCCTAAAGGGGTAAAACCTGAATAACCACAGGTGCAGCTTACAAACCTCGGGTTATAAACTCTCATACAAGCCGAACCCTGAAAGGGTTCAACAAAGAGATTATCCGCTTCTAAAAAAACTTGCGTCGGCCTTAAGGCATGGTCATATCATCCCAAAGCCTGCTCAACATCTTCCCAGATATCTTCAACATCTTCCAGCCCAATCGAGAGACGAATCAACCCCTGGCTGATTCCCACACTCTGCCGCTCTTCTTCCGACAATTTAGAATGTGTGGTGGATGCCGGATGAGTGGCAATGCTTCTGGAGTCGCCCAGGTTTGCAGTCAGTGAAAACATCTTCAGTGAATCGAGGAAAGTTTTGCCGGCTTCCAATCCGCCTTTAACTCCAAACGTTACAATTCCGCCGCCCATGGTCATCTGTTTTTTGGCAGTTTCATAACCGGGGTGATTTTCAAGAAAGGGATATTTCACCCATTCTACTTTGGAATGATCTTGCAGCTGTTTCGCGATTTCCAGCGCGTTCTGGGAATGTTTTTCCATTCGCAATGGCAGGGTTTCCATACTCTTGGATAGCAGCCATGCGTTAAAAGGCGACAGGCTCGGTCCGGAATGTCGCGCAAAGGCTTCTATTTTATCAATCAGTTCTTTTTTCCCGGCAATCACTCCACCTAAACTTCGTCCCTGACCATCTATATATTTTGTGGCAGAATGAATGACCAAATCCGCATCATATTCGATCGGATTTTGAATAACAGGCGTGGTAAAGCAATTATCAACTACATATAAGAGATTATGTTTTTTCGCCAATTCACCAACTTTTTCCAGATCAATAATATCGAGGGCGGGATTTGAGGGCGTTTCCAAATACAAAATTTTTGTTTCCGGGGTGATGGCTTTTTCCCACTCCGAAAAATCCGTCATAGATACATAATTGGTATTGATATTCCACTTGGGAAAAATCTCCGTCAACAGTTTATGAGTGGAACCAAAAACAGAGCGAGAGGAAAGTATCTGATCACCCGATTCAAGCAAAGCGGCGAAAGTGGTAAAAATAGCAGCCATTCCTGAAGCTGTCGCCCAGCCATCTTCCGCGCCTTCCATCAGGCAAATTTTTTCTATGAACTCCGATACATTTGGATTGGAATATCGGCTATACACATTTCCTTCAATTTCCCGCGCAAACATTGCCCGCATGTGTTCGGCATCATCAAATACATAACTTGAAGTCATGTACATTGGCACCGCATGTTCATTAAAAGGAGAGCGTTCTAATTGGGTCCGGATGGCTTGTGTGGCTTTTCGCTTCTTCATTTATTTTCTCTTATTGAAATCGGTAATGGTAGACAATAAGATACCATAATAGCCCCAACACCTAAACCGGAAAAAACAAATGACTGGAATTCCTAAAGACACGATGAATCACGTCTTACGAATTCCCTACAAAAAATACCGCATTGCCAAACAACAATTTTCCATTGTGCCAGAATCCCCTGAAGAGCGGATTATCGATCATATACACTACTTTACCGCGGCCCATATCTTGTACACCAAATGTGAGAGTATTTTCGAGTTGTCTTTTCGCTTTATTGCCGACAAATCCACTGCGATGGGCATCAGCTTTAGCAGCTCCCACATTCCAGCCGTTATCGAGATATTCAAAAGCAGAAGTTCCTAATTTCAGCGACATATATTGTTCGCCATACCCAAATGCCAGGGGATGAGTTTCATCCATACTAATGGAATAAACAGAACCTGCATTTGCACTTTGAACCCGTTCGCGGGATGCTTCGCTGTATTTTTTTAACTTTGATTCCGGATCATCATCAACGGAATCTTCATTCACCCTTCGCTGAAGAGAAAACTCAGTTTTGCCGGTCAAATAATTATTAGCTCCACCCACGGCTATTAAAGTTCCTCCATTTCGCACCCACTCCTGGATCTTGCTAAATCCTTCATTTAATGACCCATAACTTCCGGAAGGCATAATTAACACCTGATAATTTTGCCAGTCTGCAGAACCCGCATCCTCAATATTAATGAGTGAAAGGGGATAATTAATTTGCTGATCAAAGTAATGCCAGATATATCCCACCTCGTTAGATCTTGTCCCACTTCCCGACAGCATTGCTACACTGGGTTTTTCAATAAAACGAACTGAAGACGAACCAAAATCTTTTCCCGTATCCACAAAACCCGTAGCTACAGGAGTGATGATACGGTTAAACTCAGCAGCAACATCTTTCACAATTTCATCAAACTGGTTTCCCAGTTTCTCGTTAGAATTCCTGGTGATAATCAAAGTGCCGGGCTCGTATTCATCTCCATTCATACTGAATTCTTCTTCGGCATATCTAACATTCACATCCCGGTTCAATAGTTCGGATAAATATTTCAGATCATCCAGTGAATTCCACTTTGCCAGATATGCGTAGGGTTTCGAAATTCGTGGAGTTAAAAAAGGCTCCGAGTCGGATTGAATAAATTCAGTATCAATGTTTCCGGTTACGGCATAACCTTCCAAACCATAAGCATAATGCGATTCCCAGGCGGTAATATCATAAGTGAGGGAATCTACCAATTCCGGGGAAGGCTCAAATAAAGTGCGCACTAAAACTCCTTTGGGTTGAGCAGTACTGATTATGTAATCTCCCTGTTCGATGGAAACCCTTCCGCTTTCTCCTGTTGTGAAATTATAGCCATTGGCATTTCCCGAACTTCGTGCCGCACCAAATTCAATATCCTGATCCAACAGGTAACGCAGCAACATCGAAACCTTATCCGGATTACTGCTCTTTTTTACCACGAATGTTTCAAATTTCCCACCGGGATTTTCGCGGGAGGTTCTGAAATAATTTGCAAACTCGTCCACCACACGTTCATGATTTTGAGCCGTTATTTCCACAGTAGAAAGTCCGGTTATATAGTGGTGGGTAAGCCGGTCTTTTAATGATAACGTATCACCTTCGGGTGTTAGAATTCCCAGGCCAGCAAATCCACCGCCGGCTTGTTCATAAGTCATGCCAATGGCCCCGTTAAAAATGGGCCAGGTGTCTCCGTAGCTTGGGTAAAAAAGGTCAAAACGTTCGCCGGTAAAATAGAGCCAGTTTTCTTTATCAAAATATTTGGCGTGATTTTTACCAATGGTAACCTGGAATTCACGCTGCCAGTCCGTAATCGCTCTGTGCAGCGGCTCGGCTGCCGGAGCAAAATAGTAGGGAGAGCGATAGCTTTGTTCGTGAAAATCTACATGAACCTGAGGCATCCATTGATTGTAGATTTCTACTCGCTGTTTGGTTTCGATTTGAGTTTGCCAGGCCCAGTCCCGATTTAAATCAAAATAATAGTGATTGGTTCTTCCGCCCGGCCATGGCTCGTTATGTTCTCTTGCATTGTGGCTGGGGTCAAACTTTTCACCAACCACCGTTCTGTACCAATTCACGTAGCGATCACGTCCATCCGGATTTAGCATGGGATCCATCACCACAACTACGTTTTCGAGCCAGTCTGATTTTTCCGTGACCAGTGAATAAATAGTTTTTAAAGCCGCTTCACTCGATGAGGTTTCATTGCCATGAACATTATAACTCAGCCAAACAATAGCTTTTTTATTTTCCGAAGGAGAGCCACTTTCAAGTCCGGTAAGCTTGAGGTTATTTGTTCTGATTTCCTCCAGGTTTTGGTGGTTTTCTTCCGAAGTAACCACTGTATAGACTAATTCTCTGCCTTCATACGATTTTCCATATTCTGTAATGCTAACCATTGGAGATTCTTGCGCCACATGCTGGAAATAATTCAGCACTTTATAATGAGGTGTCCATTGTTCACCCGATTCATACCCTAAAAATTCGACCGGTGATTGTATTTGCGCCAGGGCTGCGCCAGAAATAAAACAAAAAGCGGCTACAACGGATAAAATTTTTCTCATTCTTCTGGTGTCGTGTTTAATTCATTTTCAATTTGTTGAACCACGTCGTCCACTATAGAATTGGGAATTGGAATTGAAAGATTATAGTGGGTAATTTTCCATTCCTCATCTTCATTTCTTACTAATACTCCCGAACCCCGGCCCGGCCCTAAATTAGGAGTATCCAACTCTTCATCAAACCAGGAAACCAGTCCATTTTCTGAGAAATATATTTTTCGGAATGTGGGGGTGAATTCCCAAGCTACGCCGTCATCTTCAAAATAAGGTTGGCTCCACGGGCGGAATTCTGCAACGGTCCAGCGTTCAGTGGCATCAGTTCCCATAAAAATTGAAGAGTCGCTTTCAAAGTGGTTGAAATACCGCTCAAAATCTCCCTTCGCAGCAGCGTTATGCCAATCATCCAACACCTGATTTACCTCTTCTTCTGAAACTTCCTTATCTATTTTTACCTCAACCTCAGGTTGACAGGCTGAAATGAACAATCCAAGTGCTAATAAAAAGACTGAAACTCGCATGGCTTTATGTTTATATTTTTGGTCAGCAGAATGGTAGCCAATCGATAATGATTGAACAAGTAGATTTTTTACTTTAAAATGTTTGTGGTGAGAGAAGAAAAATTCAACAGCTAAATAAACTCTATGACCAACCAATATATAGCCGCAAAACTTCGCGAAGTCTCACAACTGATGCAGCTTGCCGGGGAAAATCGTTTCAAGGTAATAGCCTTTGACAAAGCCGCAGAAACTATAGATGGGCTGGGATCGGATATCAACGATCACATCAAAAATAAAACTCTTACAGAAATTAAAGGGGTGGGAAAATCCATAGCGCTGGATATTTATGAGTTGGCTGAAACCGGTAAAATGCCTGTGCTGGAAGCTTTCAAGGAAAAAGTGCCGGCGGATTTAATAAAATGGCTGAACATTTCCGGCCTTGGGCCAAAAAGTGCGTATAAAATTCACAAAGAACTGGGCATCAGTACAATCGCAGAACTGAAAGAAAAACTGAGAGATGGCTCGGTGGCCGAATTACCAAGAATGGGAGAAAAACTGTCCATAAAAATTCAGAATTCTATTGAATGGATGGAGCAGCATGAAGAGCGTTGCCGAATCGATGAAGCTACCGATATTGCTGAAGCAATTTCCAACAGCCTGCAAGATGCTGAAGGAGTGGAGCAAATTGAAGTAGCCGGTTCCTTTCGCCGAAAACTGGAAACTATCGGAGATATTGACATCCTGATTGCTGCTGAAGAACAATACATCTCTCCTCTTTTTGAGGTTTTTACCAATCATGAGCGGGTAACCGAGGTGCTCGGCAAAGGCGATACCAAAAGCTCCGTTCGCACCACCGATGGCCGGCAGGTTGATCTGCGTATTGTTTCGCCCAATGAATTTCCGGCAGCCCTGCTTTATTTCACCGGAAGCAAAGCGCATAACGTGGTACTCCGCCAGCGGGCCCGCCAGCGCGGAATGGGATTGAATGAATACGGGCTTTTTAAACTGACTGAGAAGGGTGAAACGGATTTTGATCAGCCCATTAAGTTTTCAAGTGAAGCCGATATTTATGAAAAACTGGATATGAATTTTGTACCGCCTGAACTTCGGGAAGACCAGGGCGAGTTTGAGATATTTGAAAATAAGAGAAGTTTAGACCTGGTTCAGGAAAGTGATATTCGCGGAGTAATTCATTCCCATAGTACCTGGAGCGATGGTAAATATTCAATCCGGCAAATGGCCGAAGCCTGCATGGAGCGCGGGTATGAATATTTGGGCATTTCCGATCACTCCAAAACAGCAGCCTATGCCGGCGGACTTTCAGCCGATGACGTAAAAAGGCAATGGGAAGAAATAGATAAACTTAATGAGGAATTAAAAGCAGAAGGAAAAAATTTTATCGTTTTTAAAGGAATTGAATCGGATATTTTAGCAGATGGAAGTTTGGATTATGAGGATGATATCCTGGAAAAATTCGATTTTGTGATTGCCAGTGTTCATCAATCGCTGGAAATGCCACGCGAAAAAATGATGCAGCGTATGCGGAATGCAATCAAAAATCCATACACCAGGATTTTAGGCCACCCCACCGGTCGATTATTGCTTAAGCGAGACGGAAGTGATTTAGACTTGAACGAGCTGGTAGTTCTTGCCGCAGAACATAATACAGCCATAGAAATAAATGCCAATCCCCGCCGCCTCGATCTCGACTGGCGCTATGGAAATAAAGCAAAAGAAAAGGGAATGATGACTTCCATTAATCCTGATGCACATAGTATATCGGACATAGATTATATTCCCTACGGCGTGCAAATTGCCCGAAAAGGCAAGTACGAAAAAGAGCGGGTGCTGAATACCAAAAGTGCGGATGAGGTCATGGAATTTTTTACAAAACGCATCGCTGATCCGTAGAATTATAACCTATTCGGCCAAAGGAAGCTATGAAATCACAATCCACAGATTATTTGTAGGAGTGGCTGCATTGCAACCTTTATTTTTCCAGTTTTAAAATGATCAAATCATTTCAGCCTTAAAAAAATACTAAGTGGATATTCTAACACTCCTCGATTTACTGGGAACTTTTGTATTTGCAATAAGCGGGATTCGTGCTGCTGCCAAAATTAATATGGATATATTTGGCGCCACTGTTGTGGGTTTTGCGACAGCCATTGGCGGGGGAACTACTCGAGACATTTTACTGGGAAGCCATCCCATAGCATGGATTTCTGACCTTACATATCCTATGGTCATTTTAGCGGCTGTTCCATTCACATGGCTCATCAGAAGCAAGTTCTCTACGCTAAAAAAACCTCTTTTTATTTTTGACACGATGGGAATCGCTCTTTTTACGATCAGTGGAATGGAGAAAGCTTTGTCGCTGGGTTTGAATCCTTTTATGGCAGCAATTATGGGAATGATTACCGCGGTAGTTGGGGGAATTATCCGGGATATTTTATGCCGGGAGGTTCCGCTCATCTTTCGAAAAGAGATTTATGCCACGGCTTGTTTAGCTGGTGCTATCATTTTTTACTGCGGCTTGATGTTGGGAATAGATCAAAACATCAATTACGTTATTACCACTTCAGTGATTATAACCATCCGGACACTTTCCATTAAATATAATCTCTCGCTCCCGAAGATGAGAGCTTAAGGAGAGTATCCACTTTCACGAGTGATGCCTTACGTAACTTCGAGACATTAAAATGAGTGCAAGCGTCAAGTATTATTTTCTGCTCAATCTCTTTTTACTTACTTATTTTTCCAAATTCTGTTCTGCGGCTTCTTGTGTCTTTTTGGTCAGGAATGAACTTGATATGATGGACTCACTTTCATATCCCTTTTTTGATTTCTCATTTTCAGAATCAGGGAAAAGGAAATTAATTATGTCGAAAAAAGAGATGGTAAATCCTGGTGCGATACCATGAGCAGCTACTGCAAGTTTTGCGGGTATAGTTAGTATGAGGGTTTTGCTGCCCTTTTTCATAGCATCAATAATCTGTTCTGCCGCCCGGTCTGCATTTATGGAAAGTAGAGGCAGAGAATCTGCTATTTTGAACCATGCATATTCTTTTTGATGCTGGCCTTTTACATCTATATTTCGCGGACTTCCGGTTCTCATTAATCCGGGGTATACGGTAGTAACTTTAATTTTATGTTTTTTCAACTCTGCTGTCATTCCTTCAGAAAAACCAGAAAGAGCATATTTACTGGTATTATAGGGCAATAAATGAGGAAAGCTGATTTTTCCCCCAATGGAAACTATATTTACAATTCGGCCTGATTTTTTTCTTTTCATACCCGGAATTACTTCATTCATCAGGTAAAAAGGCCCCCAGAAATGAACATTCATAGCCTTCTCGTAATCTTCCTCATTCATCGATTCTCTTGGGCCAACATCAACAATTCCGGCATTGTTAATTAAGATGTCGACATTCCCCAGCTTATTTTTTATTTGCCGGATCATATCTTTTACTTGCTGCTTATCTGTGATGTCGCAGGGAATGGCCAGGAAATCAGTGCCCAAAAATTCAAATTCTTCGGACGCCTGAACGAGAGATTCTTCTGAACGCCCGCAGATTACAACTTTTGCCCCCTCATCGGCAAGTTGACGGGCTAGAATTAACCCAAGTCCTCGCGAGCCGCCGGTAATTAGCACCACTTTTCCAACTATTGAAATTTCATTGAAAGCATTAACCACTGCTTTAGCAGATAAGTAAAAGCCTGTTGCTAATGCCGCACTTCTTATTATTCGGCTGAATATGCCTGATTCTTTTTTCATAATAACACCTCTCTCACGTATTCATTTTTCTCTTTATGTACTAAAGGCTAATTTTCACAAAAAAAATTCCCCGGCGGCATTTTAAAACTGCTGGTTCTTATCCTTTATTCATTCACAGAAGTTGATGTAGAAATTTTTTTCTTTTTCTTCAGAGTTCAGCCGGAGATTTTTGGAATAGAAAGACTGTCATTGGAGTGAATAGCTTGTAAATCCGGTTAAGGAATATTACTATTAGCAATTGTTTTTACACCCTAAAGGTGAAAATGATAAAATCTACTTTTGAAATTGCTTAGAGAAGTTAAACTGCTTTTCGGGACAATGGAATTTTTACCAATCTTAATGATCTTGATATTTTATGAGTAAAAAGAATGATGGAAAAACCTTCACTGTTGAACCTCAATTCCTGCAAAAAACACCAACAAAAATAGAGGGGCTGGATGAAGTTTTGCTTGGGGGATTACCTACAGGGCGGCTAACTATTATTAATGGCGGACCCGGAGCGGGCAAAACTATTCTTGGTCTTGAGCTATTGATTCGCGGAACGGAAGCGGGAAATCCAGCAGTTTTTATCTCCTTTGAAGAAACAGATGAAGCAATGAGACGAAATGCCCTGTCAATGGGTTGGGATCTCGCCAAGATTGAGAAGGCCGGGGATTTAGCCTTGATCAACCCCGAAATTAATTATGATGTAGTGGCATCCGGTGAATTTAACATTGAAGGCTTATGCGCCATCCTGGAGGGGCAGGCTAAGCGTATTGGCGCCAACATACTTATTATAGATGCAGTAGATATGTTAATGCGCCTGTTTGATGACCCCGCCCGTGCCCGCAGCCAGATGATTACCTTGCATCGTTGGTTGAACGAGCGAAAGCTAACGGCTGTCATGACAGTCAAATCAACTGAAAGCTATCAGCAGGAATTTAATTATCTTGACTTTATGGCTGATTGTGTTATAAAAATTGATCAGCGGGTTGAGGAGCAAATTACAACACGGCGGCTGCATGTGTTGAAATATCGCGGTTCTGATTTTTCCAGCCGGGAACATCCTTTTGTGATTTCTAAAAATGGGATTATTGTAATGCCGCTTTCCTCGGTTAATCTTATACAGCAAGCCACAGGAAAATTCGTTTCATCTGAGAATAAAAAACTGGACGAGATATTAGGTGGAGGATATCGCAGGGGCTCCTCCATTCTGATCAGCGGGCCAAGCGGCAGCGGCAAAACATCCCTCGCTTTTATGCTTTCCTCGGCGGCTGCAAAACGTGGTGAGCGGGTACTTTATCTTAGCCTCGAGCAATCTGAAACTGCTCTTATTAGTGAAATGAAAAGTGTTGGCTTAAATCTTGAATCTTTAATAGAACAGAAAACACTACGTATCACCGCGGTCATGCCGGAAGCCCTTGGGATGGAAGAACACCTGTATCGCATAATTCAGGAGATTGATGAGTATAAACCGGAACACCTTGTATTGGATGCTATCTCGGCAACAACTCGAATTGGTTCAAAAAAGGCAGCAATGGAATTCTTAATTCGGCTGTATCATACAGCCAAGCGTCGTGGAATTACCTGTATATATACGAACCGAATCTTTTCCGGGATTGATGAAGATATAGAAATCAGCGGCCTTGGAATCTCGTCATTGGTAGATTCGGCAATCATTTTAAACTATTTCAGGGATAAAGATGAAATTGGCCGCACTTTACTGGTACTGAAATCACGCGGTACAAACCATTCAAATAGATACCACAAGTTTAAAATTACTGATAACGGAATAGTTATTGATGACTCTGCTAAATAAGAGAGAAGGAATGGATAGAGCTGCCGAACAAAAAATAAAAACATCAGAAGGAATGAATTATTCTTTTACTCTCTTTGTAATTCAGGAGGGCGAGAACTCGGAACGTGCCATAGAGAACCTGAAGCGCCTTTGTGAGAAATGGCTGCCGGGACGCTACAAAATTAATATTGTGGACGTGCTGGAAGATTTTCAAACCGCACTTGATTACAACATCCTATTGACTCCATCAGTAGTGATCACAGATCCCAAACCTCAAATTACCATTCATGGAGATCTTTCAGACTCACGCAAATTTGTAGCGGCATTGAATCTAAAGGAAGAAAATGAAGAATAAACCCACTTATGCTGATTTAAAAGAAAGCCTGCAGGAAGCTGAAGAGATATTGGATACTTTGCGAAGCCATAAAGTGGACGCAGTCGTTGGCATGGATCAGGTTGCAATGATGCGGTTGAAGGAGGTAGAGGATCAGCTTCACGAACAAATCCAGATTTCCGGAAATCGCCTGAAAGAAATTGAGGCTATTTATCAGAATGTACCGGTTGGATTATGCATACTGGACCGGGATTTGAAATTTATCCGGGTTAACGAACATCTCGTAAAAATTCACGGAGTTTCTGCCGAAGAGCATTTGGGAAAAACAATGAGTGAGGTTCTTCCTGACCTGGCGAAAAATATTGAGGCAGATTTGCGCCAGGTGATGGATTCGGGAGAAGCAAAATTTAATGTTGAATTATGCGGTGAAACACCCGATCAGCCGGGTGTGGAGCGGTGTTTCCTGGAACATTGGCTGCCATTATACAACAAGCAGGAAAATTTGATTGGGTTAAATATGGTGGTTGAGGAAATCACTGAGCGGAAACAGTTCGAGGAGGAACTTCAACAGCTTAATGCAACACTTGAAGAGAGGGTTGCTGAACGAACAAAAATTGCTGAAGAACGTGCCGAAAAATTGCGTGAAATGGCACTACAAATGTCGCAGGTAGAGGAAAAAGAAAGGCAACGGCTGGCACGAGTACTTCATGATGGCTTGCAGCAATTACTGATTGGTGCAAAATTCAACACAAAACACATAAAAAATCAATTGGTTGATCAGGATGAGATTACCGGGCAGCTTAAGGAACTTGATGAGATTCTGGATCAGTCTATTGAAGCCTCACGATCGCTATCTTACGAATTAAGCCCGCCTATTCTACACGATCAGGGATTATTAGCAGCCTTACACTGGTTGACAGAAATTCCTCATATGAAGGGGTTATCCATAGAAATTCAGGCAGATAAAAAAATCCCACCGCTTTCGCAGAACCTGAAGGTTTTTCTTTTCCAGGTGGTACGGGAATTTCTCATTAATATCATTAAACATGCGAAGGTGGATAAGGCAAAGGTTCGCGTTTCCAGTGATAAGGAAAATATTTGTGTAGAAGTTATTGACAAAGGGGCAGGATTCGATGTTGAAAAGGAAAAACTAAGCAGCTCCACAAGTCAGGGTTTACGAAATATTCGGGAAAAGCTTGATCTGATGAACGGCCACCTGAATATTGACAGCCTACCGGGCGAAGGTAGCCATTTTACTATGAGTATACCCCTTGAAAAACACACACCATCTAACCCCGCACAGGTATCCCGGAAGAAAAAGGTTCAGACTCAAAAAATTACTTCAAGTTCCTCTGACTCAGCAGGTAGTAGTTCGAATGCAATCAAATTGCTGGTAGTAGATGATCACCAGCTAATGCGAAATGGATTAGTTCGTCTCTTAGCCTCGGAACCTGATTTCAGCATCATTGGTGAAGCAGGAAATGGAGTTGAAGCCATAGATTTTGTACACAAGTACCAGCCGGATGTAATAATTATGGATATCACCATGCCGGAAATGGATGGAATTGAAGCCACCCGGCAAATCCATCAGAAATTCCCGGATATACAAATCGTTGGACTGTCTATGCACGAAGAGGGGGAATATTCCACTCAGATAAAAAAAGCCGGGGCAAAATATCTGTTGAATAAAGGCGGCCCTTCCGAGCAGCTTTTTGCCGCAATCCGCAGCTAAAATTTTTCCATTCAAGAGGTTGAAAAAAGAATAGAAAAATCATTGAGCAATGATGTATTAACCAATTCTACTCACTGCTCACTGTCGAATGGTCCCCAACATCTACTTTCCCTTTCACATTTTTCAGAGTAGTATGAGCGCCAATTGTAGAGCCGGAGGTTTTTACATTTTCCAACGAGGCATTATCACGGATAATAGAGTTATCTATTTTCGAATTTTTAATGGAAGTGTTGGTTTCGATACTCACTTTTGGGCCAATGGTGCTGTTTTCAATTTCTACACCTTCGGCAATGTAGACGGGTGGGATGATTTCAGAACCGGGAAATTTGCTTTCATCAATATCCTTAAACTCCTTTTCGGTGATGAGGCCGGTGGTTTCCAGCCATGCAGGAAGGGTGCCGCAATCCAGCCATTCATCAACAGTGGCCGTTTTAAAGACTTTGCCTTCCTTTATCATTTTATCCAGCGCATCGGTGAGGAAATATTCGCCACCCGGACCTTTTATGTCATTATCAATTACATAGTTGACTTGCTTGCGCAGTTCGTTTCCATCTTTAAAATAATAGACGCCGATAATGGCAAGATCAGAAATAAACTCTTCCGGTTTTTCCACGAATCCGGTAATAGTGTCTCCTTCATAAGTGGCTACCCCAAATCTTGATGGATCTTCCACACTCTTCAGCCAAATAACACTATCGGCATCATCCAGGTTGAATTTTTTTTCACTGTCGAAAATGGTATCCGCAAAAGCGACAATCACTTCCCCGTCCAAATCTTCATCAGCACAGGCAACTGCATGAGCGGTTCCAAGGGCTGGAAATTGCACTCGGAAAGTAGCTTTGGCATCATGGCGGCCGCTCATCGCTTTCAGCTGATCTTTTATTTCATGCCCAAAATCGGGCCCCAGAATATATATTATTTCCGTGATTTTGCGATCAAGTGTTCGGGCAAAAGTTTCCACGATACGCTCAATAATCATGGTTCCCGCAACAGGTAAAAGTGGTTTCGGAACAGTGTGGGAATGAGGACGAACGCGGGTGCCGCGTCCAGCCATTGGGATAATTAATTTCATATATTTGGCTGTGTTTACTGAAACATTGTAATTAAGTGGCGGTGAATATAGCGCGGTTCTCTTTCAATTTCGAGAAACCTTTTTCTGCCTTACATACTACCTCATTATTTCGAGGATCAAATCATAATCTATAAAGTCTAAAACGTTTGAACTGGTACCACACCCTGCTCGATGTCGGAGCCATTATTTTCTGTGGCATTCTACTTCGTTACACTCTCTACAGAATGAAGTTTTTCCTGCATGTATTTCAGCAGGTTGGTTATAAAAATAATGAGTACTGGCAGTGGCTGAAAAACAACTGGGATGCAAAAGTCATTCCCGCAAACATCGCCATTTTAAATCTGCTTATTTTTTTGCTCCTGTGGTTCAATTCCTGGATTTACGAAAATCTCACACAATCTTCGGTAGTGGTTGTAATTTTTGTACTCAGCATTTTTTGGTTTGGATCGGTTGGAAGATATCGTCCCCAAAAAGTAAAAAAGCCACTGGTTTTAACCCCCCGTGTTTATCGGCTGATGATTCCCTTTGTACTATTTTCAGCATTCCTGCCCGTTCTGTTTACTTATATGGCTTTTACCGGATATATTCCTTTTTATGAAATTCAGCTTCCCAATCATTTCTCCGGATTTCAAAATTTCGATTTGATAATGCTTGTTTTTGGATGGGCTTTCGGCACAATGATTGTTCCGTTTTTTATCCTTCCAGCCAGTCTCCTTACCAAACCCGTAGAGAAAATGATCCAAAATGGGTTTAAACGGCAAGCTCGGAAAAAACTCGCATCAATGCCGGAGTTGAAGGTAATTGCCATCACTGGCAGCTATGGGAAAACCAGCACCAAGTTTATGATTCGGGATTTGTTAAAAGAGCGATTTAACGTCTGCTCCACCCCAGGCAGCTATAATACACCAATGGGAATTTGCAAAGTGATCAACAATGATCTGCAATCAAACCATCAGGTGCTGATTTTGGAAATGGGTGCCCGCTATTCCGGGAATATTCAGGAATTATGCGATATCGCCAAGCCGGATATTGGGGTTATCACAAACGTGGGGGTAGCACATCTGGAAACTTTTGGCTCCAAGGAAACCATTGCAATAGAAAAAGGAACTTTGGTTGATAATCTGGAAGCAGGCGATCTCGCCGTGCTTAATGCAGATGATCCGCTGGTAGAGAAAATGGGGGAACATCGAGAAGGATTAAAAAGAGTGCTGGTTGGATTGGAGAATGGGGAAATTAGAGGAAGTAGTATTTCCTATGATACTTCGGGGATGGAGTTTGAAGTGCAGGTCGGTGAAGAAAAAGAACTCTTTAAAACCAAACTTTTGGGAGCACATAACGTGCAGAATTTACTGCTGGCGGTTGGAGTAGCCCGGCATTTTGGCCTCCGATTAAAAACTATGGCACTTGCTGCACAACGCATAGAACCTATTGAACATCGCTTGGAACTGAAAAGGCAAGGCGACCTTATTGTAATTGATGACGCTTTTAATTCAAATCCTGTTGGAGCCAAAAATGCTGTGGAAATTTTAGGGCAATTCAAAAGTGGGCATCGAATCATTATAACACCCGGAATGGTGGAGCTTGGGGAAATTGAATATCAGGAGAACAAAAATTTTGGAGAGGCAATCGCTAAAGCAAACCTGGATTTAGCAGTGCTGGTAGGTGAGGAAAGAGCAAAGCCTATTATAGAAGGAATTTTATCTGCCGGCGGAGAATCGGAAAAGGTAAAAGTGGTGAACTCCTTATATGAAGCCAATGGGGTGGTTCGGGAATTTGCAAAAGCAGGAGATATAATTCTCTACGAAAACGACCTTCCGGATGTTTACAATGAATAAATTTGGTTCCTGGACTTTTTCACCCCTATTCATACCTAACCGCATCAGCAGGCTGAACCTGAGCGGCACGATGAGCGGGATACCAGCTTGCCGCAATACACAACAGTAAACTGGCGATTAAAATAATGGTAACATCAAGAGGGCTGATCTGGACCGGGTAGGCATCAATGATAAAAGCAGAGGAAAGTTTAACGAGCCCGTATTGCTGCTGAAGCCAACTCAGTAATAAACCCATGGCCCCGCCAATACCGCAGCCGATCAGGCCAATGTATAACCCCTGTTTCCGAAAAATGGATTTGATGCCGGCTTTGCTGTAGCCCATAGAAATAAGAATACCGATGTCACGTTTTTTCTGAATTACAATCATAGTTAGAGAGCCTATAATATTCAATACAGCTACAATCACGATAAGTATCAGAATGATAAATGAACCCCATTTCTCCAGGTACATTACATCGTATAATGGCTTTTGCAAATCGTACCAACTCAGAATATTAAAGTCTGGCCCCAGTATTTGCCCGAGTTCATTTTTTACATGGTCGGCATCTTCATTATCGTATAATTTAATATCGATGCCGGAGATTTTATTTCGAGCCTGAAATAATCTTTGTGCAGCTTCAATATCTACAAATACTTTTGGGCCGCCCGCAACCTGCTGCAAAAAATAAGCCCCCCGGTAATCAAAACGAAAAGTTTGAGGGACCGTTATTTGTGTGAGTGCGTTTTTCATCCCGGCGGCGCTTAATAATGCTACCTCTTCGCCAAGATTTAGCCGAAGCCTGTTTTTTAAATCCTGATGCACAATAATACCGGGTTTTCTACTCCGTACAGAAAGATCAAAAATACCAGTGGTAATACTTTCTTCAATATCTACAAGCTGAAAGAACAGCGTCCGGTTCACTCCTTTTACATCCACCACTTCGTTTTTCACCCCATCTAAAGCCAGCAAGGCTTTTCCTTCCATATAGTGTGAGATTACTCTGATTTCAGGAATTGACTCCAGCTGATCTCTCAGTTCCTGATTATAGCTGAATGTATTGGAGCCTGAAGCTTCGATGCGGACATCGGGGTCGTAAGAAAGCAGGAAGCTTTTAATCACATCAAAAAAACCATTAAAAACTGAAAGCACCACAATTAGTAAGGCGGTACCAATGGTGATGCCGGTGATACTGATAAAGGTAAGAGTTGAAATAAGTGAGATATGCTTTTTAGAAAAAAGATATCGCCGTGCTATAAATCCGGTAGTATTCATGTGGTCAAAATATAGAATCAAGCAATTGAAAGCACTTTAAATAAGAAGAGAGATTTGTTAAACTTTTAGTATCTTTAGCGCCCCTTTCAAACCCACATTTGGTGATGAATTCAACGCTTGCAAAAGAAATTATTGCATCTATTTCTGACGGCTCTCATGGTGATCCCTTTGCTATTCTCGGATTGCATAAAATTCCATTAAAAGAAAAAGAGAAGCTGGTTTTACGGGTATTCCGGCCAGAAGCTAAAGCTGTTTCGGTTCTTATCGGAAAGACAAGAAAAGAGCTAAACCGGCTTTCGGATGAGGGGCTTTTCGAGCTTGTATTTGCGCGTAGAAAAAATCTTTTCACGTATAAATTACAGATCCAGCCACATGAAGGTGAAGCTTTCATAATTGTTGACGCTTACCAATTTGGTTCCTTGCTAAATGATTTTGATTTGCAGCTTTGGGGTGAAGGAAATCATCATAAAGCCTATGAGTTTATGGGCGCACATCCCAAAAAAGTAGAAGGAGTTGATGGAACTCATTTCGTGGTAACCGCCCCAAGCGCCACAAGAGTGAGTGTAGTGGGCAGCTTTAATAATTGGGATGGGCGGGTGCATCGCATGCGAAAATTTCACGATCAGGGGGTATGGGAAATTTTTATCCCGCATGTTGACTCCGGCGATTTGTATAAGTACGAAATAAAAACCTCCGTGCAGGATGCTCCTTTAATAAAATCAGATCCCTTTGCTTACTATTGCGAATTAAGGCCGGGTACTTCTTCTGTTGTTTATGATTTGAAAAGCTATAAATGGAAGGATAGTAAATGGATGAAATCCCGTCCAAAGGAAACAAATTATGCTCAACCTGTTTCTGTTTATGAGGTGCATCTGGGTTCCTGGCGACGAAAGGCGGGTCATGATCCCGGTTTTCTTACCTACCGGGAGCTGGCAGATCAAATGGTGCCATATGTGAAAGATCTCGGTTATACACATATCGAGCTGCTACCCATAGCCGAACATCCTTACGACCCATCCTGGGGATATCAAATTACCGGGTATTTTGCACCCACCAGCCGCTTCGGTAGCCCCGAAGATTTTATGTATTTCGTAGATAAATGCCACCAGGAGAATATTGGTGTACTGATAGATTGGGTTCCCGCACATTTCGCGAAAGATGACCACGGCCTGCGCCGTTTTGATGGCACTGCCCTTTTTGAACATGAAGATCCCCAGAAAGGAGAACATAAAGATTGGGGAACGGCAATTTTTAATTATGGAAGAACAGAAGTTCAGAATTTCCTGGTTTCCAATGCCTTGTTCTGGTGCGAAAAATTTCATATCGACGGGTTGCGGGTGGATGCTGTAGCTTCTATGCTATATTTGGATTATTCGCGCGAGGAAGGAGAATGGACTCCCAATCAATATGGTGGTAGAGAAAATATTGAAGCCATCAACTTTTTGAGAAAATTTAATGATGCGGTTCATCACCATTTTCCGGGTATTATGACTTTTGCGGAAGAATCCACTTCGTGGGGCGGAGTATCGCGGCCTACCGAAACAGGCGGTCTCGGTTTTGATTATAAATGGAATATGGGCTGGATGAATGACACGCTTTCATATATAGAGAAAGATCCCATTTACCGGAAATACCACCAGGATCAGCTAACTTTTTCCCTGATTTATGCTTTTTCAGAACACTTCACACTCCCTTTTTCTCATGATGAAGTAGTGCACATGAAGCAATCAATGCTTTCAAAGATGCCTGGCGACGATTGGCAGAAATTTGCTAATTTGCGATTGTTATATCTTTATATGTATGCTCACCCAGGGAAAAATTTATTGTTTATGGGATGTGAATTCGGGCAATGGGCGGAATGGAGTGAAACCCGGTCTTTGGATTGGCACCTGTTGGAGTGGGAAAAACATAAGGGGATTCAGCAATTGCTGCGAGATTTGAACTTCATCAACAAAAAAGAAAAAGCCCTGCACGAAGTAGATTTTGATTGGCGCGGGTTTGAATGGATTGATGTAAGTGATGCAGATAATAGTATCATTTCTTTTGTCAGGAGGGCAAAAGACCCGGAAGATTTTTTGGTGATTGTGCTTAATTTCACTCCATCGGTTCATCACGGATATAAAATTGGCGTTCCACTTGCCGGAGAGTATGAAGTAATGTTAAATAGTGACTCGGAGTATTATGGGGGAAGTAATACCGGGGATAACAAAGTACAGGCAAATATGGGAGAATGGCATAATCAGGAAGCAAATGTTACGATTACGGTACCGCCGCTGGCTGGTATAATATTAAAACCAAAAGTTTAAAATAATAAATGAGATTTCCACGCTCGTGCGGATCACTGGTTCACCCAACATCATTTCCTGGAAAATATGGTATGGGCGATTTTGGCTTTGAAGCCCGCACGTTTATCGATTTTTTAGAGAGAACCCAACAAACCATTTGGCAAATATTACCTCTTACACCAACGGGGTATGGTAATTCGCCTTATGCAAGTTATTCTGCGTTTGCAGGAAATGTTTACCTGATAAGCCCGGATATTCTGGAGCAAAAAGGCCTGTTAACTTCTGCTGAAACTTCATCCATAGAATTACCTTCTGGCATAAGTGCAGATTATGAGCAGTCTTTCGAGAATAAAAACAAGCTTTATCAAAAAGCCTGCAATCGTTTTTATGAGAGATTGGAATCAGATGAGGAAGGAAATTTTGAAACCTTTAAGGAAGCAAATAAGCATTGGTTAAATGATTACGTCTTATTCATGGCTTGTTCGCTGCATTATAATAAGCAGCCATGGAACACCTGGGATAAAGACATTGCTCAGCGGAAACCCGAAGCTTTAAAAAAATACCGGGATAAGTTCAGTAAAGAAATTAAATTTCAGTGCTGGCTACAATTTGAGTTTTACAACCAATGGATGAACCTTAAAGAATATGCCAATGAACGGGGTGTACGGGTAATCGGTGATATTCCCATTTTTGTAGATCACAATAGTGCGGACGTGTGGGCAAATCCAAAATATTTTGAAGTTGATAAATCCGGGAACCGACTGCTGGTATCAGGTGTACCACCCGATTATTTTAGTAAAACAGGTCAACTATGGGGAAATCCGCTCTATAAATGGGACGAACTTGAAAAAGATGGGTTTTCCTGGTGGATTGATCGCTTTAAGCAAATGTTTATAACCTGTGATGCCATTCGTGTGGATCATTTTCGTGGTTTTGATGCTTATTGGGAAGTTGATGCATCTGAAAAAACAGCGGAAAAAGGACGCTGGGTAGAAGGGCCCGGCGAGAAACTATTTGATGCTATTTTAAAGGAATGCGGGGAATTACCAATCATTGCAGAAGATCTCGGATTTGTTACTGAGGGGGTTGAGAAATTGCGCGACAATTATAATTTCCCTGGAATGAAGATTATACAGTTTGCCTTCGATTCTGGTTCTACAAATAGTTTTTTGCCTCACAATTACACACAAAACAGTGTGGTATATACCGGCACGCACGATAATGATACCGTAATTGGATGGTATAATACTACCTCGGCAGAGGAGCAGCACAAAGCCCGCATTTATTGCAGATCAGACGGTGAAGCTATGAATTGGGAGTTTATACGATTGGGGATGCTTTCGGTATCAGATCAGGCTATATTCCCGCTGCAAGATTTTATGGAACTTGGAAGTTCTCACAGGATGAATATTCCGGGAACATCATCTGGGAACTGGTTGTGGAGGTATACTAAAGAGATGTTAGCGGGAGTATATGAAGAAAGAATAAATCACCTCATCACGTTAAGTAATAGGGGATAATTAAAAGCTAAAACTAAAAAAGCCTTGATTTCAGAAACAAATAGCGTTTTTGTATATTCCAAGCTTAGATTTTTCAAATAATATTATGTCATTTTCACTAAATAACCTACCAAAGCGAACACAAAAACCCAGAGCGAAAGGCCTTACACTGGTACTGGATAAAGGATACAGTGTAAGACAAGCAGAAGATTTTGTAGAGGTTTGTTCTGATTATATAGATGTTATAAAGTTGGGATGGGGCACGTCCTATGTAACTCAAAACCTTGAGCAAAAACTGGAGGTCTACAGAAATGCAGGCATACCTGTTTATCTTGGCGGCACTCTTTTTGAAGCCTATGTCCTGCGGGATCAGCTCGACGCCTATGTAAAGCTAATGAAGAGATATGGCATCGAATTTGTTGAAGTGTCTAACGGAACAATTTGGCTGTCGGATGAAAAAAAGCAGGGCATCATTAAAGATTTAAGTACAGAGTTTAATGTGTTTTCTGAAGTAGGCAGTAAAAACCCAAATGACATCATCCCTCCTTATAAATGGGTGCGAATTATTGAGCAAGAGTTGGAGGCCGGCGCCCAAAAGGTGATTTGTGAAGCCCGCGAAAGTGGCACAGTTGGCGTATTCAGGCCAAATGGGGAAGTTCGCTCTGGATTGATCGAAGAAATTACAGATCAGATACCGGCTGAGAAGCTTATTTTTGAGGCACCACAAAAAGAACAGCAGGTTTGGTTTATCAGGAAGTTTGGAAGTAATGTAAACCTCGGAAATATAAAGCCAGCCGAAGTTATTTCTGTTGAAACATTAAGGCTTGGCCTAAGAAGCGACACATTGTTGGACTTTTACTCACTGGACGATGATGAAGATTTAAATAAAGTAATGAAAGACAATTCAATCTCTAATAAAGAGTAAAAAAACGGGAACTATATCTATGAAAATACTTTACGCTGCTGCAGAAATCTCTCCCTTTGCACGCATGACTTATACCGCTGATCTGCTGCGGTTTTTACCTGCATCACTGCAAGACAAAGGCTTTGAAATTAGAATTTTACTTCCCAAGTACGGAACCATTAACGATCGACGAAACAGGCTGCATGAGGTTATCCGGCTCTCGGGTATAGAGGTTGAAGTGGGAGAAAAAACGGAAAGTATGAAAATAAAAGTGGCAAGTATTCCGAATGCCAAACTTCAGGTATACTTTCTAGACAATGATACCTATTTCAAAAGAAAAGGGCTTTTCAAAAAGCCGGATACAGACGAGTTTTATGAAGATAATGATGAGAGACTGGTCTTCTACAATAAAGGAGTTCTGGAAACAGTTATTAAACTCGGTTGGGAGCCGGACATCATCCACTGCCATGATTGGCCAGCTGGATTAATTCCGCTTCTGGTTAAAACCAAGTACAAAGACGAGAAGATTTTCAAGAACACTCAAATAGTGTATAACTTGCATCACCCTATTAACGAAGGTAATTCTGACTCTAAACGGGTGCTCGAGCTCCTCGGGCTTCCTCCAGAAACAGATATAGATAATCTTACCGAGAAAGGAAAAGTTGATCTTTTAAAACTCGGCTTAAAATACAGTGATCATGTAGTTACGGGCAATTATTTAAAGGATGAATTTGATGATATTTTCAAAGAGTTAAAAATTACTCCGAAACAAATTCAAGGCTCTCCTGAAGATGTTTCAGAAAAATTCTCCGAATACTACAAATCCATTACAAAATAACAGATAAAAAAATATTTAAAATGAGTAGCAAAAATAAGGGTTTTACCTCCTTATGCATTCCCTTGTTAACCCTGCTAATACTTTTTACCGGTTGCGAAGATCCCGGAAGTGTTGGTGGCGAATTTATTGACAAACAGGAACTTACCTTCGATACACTCTCAATTTCAGGCATTCAAACCCAGAGCTTTTCAGGCTACACAGGCCGGCTAAATTTTGTAACGATGGGTAAATATTCTGATCCCATTTTTGGTGATATTGATGCCACGGCAATTCTTAAACCAGATATATCTGCTTCTTTACCAGAGGGCGACCAGTTACACGAGGATTATTCGATGAAGTTGGAACTGGTTATCGATAGTATTAATACATATGGCGACACATTTTCAGAAGCTAATTATACTATATACGAAGTGGCCTCTCAATGGAATGGAGCCACTTATAGGTTTGATAGCGAATTGGATTATAACAATACCACACCGGTAGGCACATTTAATTTAAATGATGAAGGCGTGGATACTGTGGTCGTGGATTTATCTGATGAGTGGAAAGATGTTTTTGCTGGTTTTTACCACAATGAAGGCTCAGGTGCCGATTCCTCTTACCGGCATGACTTTCATGGGCTAGCACTAGTTGCTGATGATGGTACCAATAAAATCTCTTTCCCAAACATTAATTCAAGTAGATTTTTAGCTATCAATAATGTGGATCCTGATACTACCAATTTTAGCATCAGAGATTGGGCCTACACCCTTGACAGAACAGGGGAAACCACTCAGGAAGATGTGAGTGTATTACACACCACATTGGAGAAGATGCTACTTATTAATTTAGATGAGTTTTTAAATCAATTTGTTGATGAAAATTTTATTCGTGCTGAAATTCTTTTACAGGAAGCCACTGAAGAGTTAGAATTATTGGTACATGAGAATCGTTTAGGGGTTAATAGCTTAAGAATTGATATCGGTTATGAAGAAGATCCCGCCTATGAGTTTCAATTAGGAGGTGCAGAAACCATTGGATTTAAAGACAGTGACAACTCATTCAGGATTAACCTTACAAACTATTTAAATAACTCGGTGTATGGTTCAGAAGACAGAACAGAGTTCTATATAGGTGTTGGTTCCAATACAGACGAATTAAGATCTACAGGAATTTTACGCTCCACATTAATATATAATGAAACAGCCTCTGAAGCTTTACGCCCAAAAATAATTATTACATCTTTAACAGGTGATGAAGAGTAATGGAAGTATTTAAAACAATATTTATAATTGTAATTTTAGGATTATTTACCCAACAGGCAGCCGCCCAGGAAGGTATTAGCGAAAATAACAATGGCTCCATCTATTCTCTTTTTGGTGTGGGACAGCCATACGATAACAGCACTGCCAGGGAAATGGGATTAGGTATTTTAGGTGTGTCACTGGATAATATGCAATCCAATACGTTGCAAAATCCAGCCATGTGGGGGAAAAATTTATATAGTACCGCCTCTTCCGGATTCAAATTGTCTCAGTTCACAGCTGAAGACCAATCAACAGAAAATGTAAACGCATTACTCGAAACAGGTTATCTGCAGTTTACCTTTCCGTTGTATAACCAAAAACTAGGTATATCTGCAGCCTTATACCCGGTAACCAAATCTAATTTCCGGTTATTCTCATCTACTACTGTTTACCCGTCAGATGAAGATACAGTTAATTATATTTCAGATGTAAATGGTTCAGGCGGAGTTAATAAATTTGAAGTTGGGTTGGGATGGAATATCAATAAAAATATAGCCGTTGGATATGCTCCATCGCTAGCTTTTATAACGCATAATAATACTGAAACCACCTTTTTTGAACAATCGGGATACAGCACTAATAATTTAGACAGGAAGATAACCGGCTTTACTTTTGCACAACGGTTTGGAACTTTACTTAACTTCAGGAGTTTATTAAATAACGATGACCGATTAAGTATTGGCGCTGCTGTCTCACTCCCAATTGAATTTGAGGCAAAGAGAGAAGTTAGTGTGATTAAGGAAGTGAATAATCAAGAGCAGGAAGTCCAAATAAGTGATCCGGTTGAAGGAAATATAAAATTACCTGTAGAATTAAATGCAGGATTAACTTATTATCCCAGCAATTTCGTCAATGTCTCATTTGAAGGACAATTGCAACAGTGGAGTAATTTTGAATCAGACCTTACTCCGCTCGATGCAAATGTAAAGATGAGCGACCGACACAGGTTTGGCCTTGGTATTGAATATCATCCCTACCGCCTTAACTCTGATAAATTTTTATCCAGATTTAGATATAGCGGAGGAGTTTCCTACGACTCTGGCCATCTAACCATAGAAAATCATGATGTTGATACTTATTGGATGTCAGCAGGATTAGGTATATTATCCCGATCTCCTTCTTCCATAGATCTAAGTTTTCAATATGGTTTGCGGGGAGCTTCTTCAAACATCCTGGTTAGGGAAAAAATTTGGGCCCTGAGTTTATCTGTCAATCTGACCGAAAGAATGTTTGTCAGGCCAAAGTTTGATTAAGGTTAACAATATTAAAATCATTAAATCAGTTTTTAGACTTCTTACTAAATAAATTTCGAGACCAATGAAATACATATTAACATTTTTAGGGTTTTTACTTTTGAGCTCTTCATTAACTCAAGCCCAGGCAGATTGTAAAGAAACTCCTCCGGGGGGATTATCTCCATTAGCAGCTTATTCTCTTTTTTCTGAAAACTATAGAAATGGAGATTATCAATTTGCCTTGAAATACGGTCGCTGGATAACCTGTGCAAAACCTGAAACTTTAGAAGGGTATGCTGGATTTAATCTGAAAAAACAATACGAGCGTTTAATTACTATTTATGAAGAAGTAGGAAAAAACAAAAACGATCCTGCCGAACGTACAGCTCATATAGATACTGCTTTAATACTTTTTGATGAAAGCCTGGATCTTTTCGGTGATAACCAGGAAGATCGCTTTAACATACTATTCAATAAAGGCCGTTTCTATCAACAAAACTATGATTATATAGATGATGGGTTAACCAAAGCGTATGAAGAATACGAGAAATTATTTGAAATGAATACAGAAAAGGCGCTTTCGTTAGGAGGCGGCTATTATCTGAGGGTTGTTTTGGATAACATGGTGAGAAAAAACAGAAAAGAAGATGCTCAAGAATTTATTAATGAAACGAAGCCTCTTGCTGAGGGCGACCTTCTTAATTTTATAGAAGAGAAGCAGCGGGATATGCTTGGATCTCCCGAAGAACAAATAGCTTATTATGAGCCAATTCTTGAAGAAGATCCTGAAAATATTGAAGCATTACGAGCACTTGAAGGTGCTTACGAGCAAATGGGTAACAGAGAAGAGCTCGCCCGTGTGAAAACAAAAATACACGAGTTACAGCCTTCTTATGAAAGTGCTTTAGGCTTGGCGGAAATGGAAGAAAGTAATGCAAATTATTCGCAAGCAGCGATGTATTACCAAGAGGCTATAGACAGAGCAGAAAATGATGAGCAGAAGAAAAGATTATACCTCGAATTAGCGGATGCCTTAATTAATCAGGGGGAACTGCCGGAAGCAAAAGAGCAGGTAAATACTGCAATAGCTATCGATCAGAACTATGGGTCAGCATATATAAAGATGGCCTCCATTTATGCAGAGGCCGTTTCACAATGTACTGAAGACCGTAAGCTGGAAGCTCAGGATAGAGTAGTATACTGGGTTGTAATTGATTACCTGAATAAGGCAAAAAATGTAGATTCTTCTGTTGCTAATACAGCAAACAGGCAACTTTCTACTTACGAACCAGTTACACCTTCAGCCGAAGACAAATTTTTCACTTTGGGATATGAGACAGGACAAGAAGTTAAAGTAGATGATTCTTTAATGCCTTGTTACAGCTGGATAAATGAAACAGTTACTGTTCGTTAATTTGCTATAAATTAAAACATTTGTATCTTTTCCCATCTTCTAAAATTAATGGTGCGGATTAAATCCGCGCCCATTTTTATCCTTCCCTCCTTTACAATTTTACTAAATTCTGAATTTTTACTTTTCAACAGGGAGAAAGGAAAACCACACTTATTTATTTAATGGCACGGAATAAAAAAAATTATAAAAAACACGGTAAGAACAAACGAAATAATCGTGGCGATAAAGGCGGTAATGTCTTTATTCCAAAATTCCACTGGAAAAATAATCAGGGAGTTGCCGGAAGGTATGCCGGTATTTTGGAGATTAATGCGAAGGGATGGGGATTTATCCGAAAGCTGGATTACGAATTTTCTTACAATCCACAAGATCCATTCCTGAAACCTGAAGAAGTTAAAAACCTCGATTTACGCCCCGGACTTGTCTTAGAAGGAGAGTTCGAAGAAGACAATCAAGGACATAAACATGTTCATTCTGTAGATGTTATAAATGGTAAGCCAGTTGAGGCTTGGACTAAATCAAGCAGATTCGAACGCCAAACCCCTATTATGCCCGTCGAATGGATTAAGCTTGGCAGCAATCCTGACGAGGTGGAAATGCGCGTAATTGACTTGGTAGCCCCGATTGGAAAAGGACAACGTGCCCTGATTGTTGCCCCGCCCAGAACAGGTAAATCAGTATTGCTAAAAGAGATGGCAAAGTCCCTCACCAGCAATCATGAAGATATTCACGTAAGTGTTTTGCTGGTTGATGAGCGCCCGGAAGAAGTGACCGATTTTATCCGCTCAACCTCGGCAGAAGTATTTGCTTCCTCAAATGATAAACCCACTGAAAGTCACATTCGTATTACTGAAATGGCCTTGGGTTATGCTAAAAGAAAAGCAGAGATGGGTGAAGACGCCGTTCTGCTTATCGACTCTCTTACTCGTCTTGGAAGAGCTTATAATGCTATTCAATCGAATAGCGGAAGAACGCTTTCTGGTGGCCTTGATATTCGGGCCTTGGAAATCCCTAAGAAAATCTTTGGCTCTGCCCGCAAAATTGAAGGCGGAGGCTCGCTCACTATTATTGCAACTTGCCTGATCGAAACTAATTCGCGAATGGACGATCTTATCTTTGAAGAGTTCAAAGGAACCGGAAATATGGAATTGGTATTAGACCGTGAACTTTCGAATGACAGGATTTATCCGGCGATAAACATTACAGCTTCCGGCACCAGGAACGAGCATAAGTTTATCACAGATTCTTTAGAGGAACGGAATATGGTTCGTCGCTATTTACTAAAAAAATCTCCGAAAGAATCTATGCTTGGTTTGCTGAAAGTGCTTAAAAACACGGAAAGTAATCAGGAATTGCTGAACCAGATTGCAGCGCTGGCTTAATCAGGCAACAGGAACAGATGGATCAATTTCTTCGGCCCATTTTTTCATTCCGCCTTTTAAATTAGCTACATTTTTGAAGTCCTGCTTTTCTAAAAAAGTAACAGCTTTGGAGCTACGGTTTCCACTCCTGCACATAACCACTACCTCTTTATCCTGCTGATCTTCTATTTCTTCGATACGATTTTGAAGCTGTCCCAAAGGGATATGATGGCCATCAAGGTTAGACACCAAATACTCCACATCTTCCCGCACGTCCAGCAACAAAAAATCGCTGCCTGATTCTTTCTTTTCTTTTAATTCTTGTACGCTTATTTCTTTCATATCTATTTAATCTGAACTGTATCTATCTAATTTAAACTGTTTGCCAAGGTAAAGTTTTTTGGCATTTTCGTCTTCTGCCAATTTATCGGACGAGCCTTCCATTAAAATCTTTCCCTCAAACATAAGATAGGCGCGATCGGTGATAGCCAATGTTTCGTGTACATTATGATCGGTAATCAAGATGCCAATGTTTTGGTGACGCAGTCCCGAAACAATTTCCTGAATATCCTCAACAGCAATAGGATCCACACCGGCAAAAGGTTCATCAAGCAATATGAATTTAGGATTTGTAACCAATGCACGGGCAATTTCTGTTCGCCTTCTTTCTCCCCCGGAAAGGCTATATCCTTTATTATTTACCACCTTATGAAGTCCAAAATCATCTATGAGTTTATCAACCCGCCTTTTTACTTCTTTTTGAGGGATAGAAAGAAACTGAAGAACGGCCTCAAGATTTTCGCGGACGGTAAGGTTTCGAAACACACTGGCTTCCTGCGCCAGGTATCCAATACCCAATCGAGCCCGTTTGTACATGGGTTGATGCGTCAGATCTTTATCATTCAAATAAATCTTCCCGGCATTAGGGGAAACCAGCCCAACCATCATATAAAACGTGGTGGTTTTTCCGGCGCCATTGGGGCCAAGAAGCCCAACAATTTCCCCCTGCTTAACATTTATAAAAACCTCATTGACCACAGTTCTCTTGCGGTAGCGCTTCACAAGGCCTTCGCTATGCAATATCAAGTTTTCTGGGTTTTCATCATTCATGAAACAGGATCTTATTGTCAGGCAACAGACAGGGAGTTTAATACGGAATCAAAAATAAGCTTTCCGTCTTCCAATCCAAGCACTTTCTCCATTGCCCGTTCGGGATGGGGCATTAATCCCAAAACATTTCGTTGGGTATTACAAATACCGGCAATATCGTCTGCAGAGCCATTAAAGTTAGAACTTAAGTCACGCTTTCCAGCTTCATCACAATAACGAAAAAGTACCTGGTCATTATCCCGAAGTGATTTCAAACCATCCTGATCAATGAAATAATTTCCTTCCCCATGCGAGACAGGTATCTCAAAAACCTGCCTTTTTTGCAGCCCCTTAGTGAATAAAGAATCGGTGGATTCACATCGCATAAAAACATTCTTACACACAAATCTTAGCTCTGCGTTATGCATCATGGCCCCCGG
This sequence comes from Balneolaceae bacterium, assembly GCA_040877545.1. Classification (GTDB taxonomy): domain Bacteria; phylum Bacteroidota; class Rhodothermia; order Balneolales; family Balneolaceae; genus Gracilimonas. The sequence goes on along the minus strand of JBBDNN010000034.1, from coordinate 33,040 downwards.
AATTAATCCCGCTTCAAGTAAAATTTGAAATCCGTTACAAATTCCCAGGACCGGCCCGCCTTTCTCAGCAAATTTAACTACTTCCTGCATGATGGGCGAAAATCGTGCGATAGCTCCGGAGCGGAGATAATCGCCATAAGAAAAACCGCCGGGAATTATCAAAAAGTCAATTCCTGAAAGATCAGTATCTTTATGCCAAAGGAATTTTACTTCCGAGTTCATCACATGCTTCATGGCATGATAAGCATCGTGATCACAGTTAGAGCCGGGAAATACAATTACGCCGAATGTTGCCATTTTATCCTTTTATTTCAGTAACCAGTTCAATTTCTTTTAATATTCCGTCAATTCGAAGGCACTCTTCAAACTCGCCTTCATGCACCAGTGCTTTACCCTCATGATGAACTTTCCAGGTAGTTTCTTCAGCTTTTGAAAGGCTGCATCCGGTAGCTTTCATAAGCTGTTCAATAACTTCGTCAAAGGTATGAATGTTGTCATCATATAAAATCAAGCGCCAGGGAGTGGAAACTGAATCCTCAACCTCCTCTTCCGTTTTGGTGGCTTCTTCTACCTTTACGTCAGCCATAGCTATGGTGTCGATATGTAGGGAGTAGAAATGCATTATTTTTCGATGGTGATCTCAAAGTCTTCCATTACTTCATTGGCCAGAAGTTTTACACAGGCTTCTTTAACTAATTTTTTTGCCGCTTCCATATCTGCGGCATCTACATCAAGTTCTATAAATTTACCAATTCGAACTTGTCGAATTTCATTCAGCCCAAGGTTTTGAAGTGCATGTTGCGCTGCTTTACCTTTCGGGTCGAGGATGGATGGACGTAGCGTTACGTTTACTTTCGCTTTATACATAGTCAAACTTCGTTTAAGTGAGGTGTAAAGTTAACCTTTCTGAAACTTAGCTGCTAACTTCCAGCCGCCAACTAAATGAACTTATATTTTTATTGAAACTAAATTAACCGACCTGCTAATTCCGGCATTAATATTAACTTTCTACTTTTGCCAGAATTATGTTTGCAAGCTCTTCCACCTCTTTCTCCCCAGCCGGAAGCCAGTGAATAAATTCCCATCTGCGATACCATGTTAGTTGCCGCTTGGCATACCTGCGCGTACTGGTTTTGATTTTCTCGACTGCTTTATCCAGCGGCCACTCTCCTTCTAAAGCCTTCAGGATCTCCTTATAACCCACCGTATTCAAAGCTTGTGAATCGCTGGAATATCCTTTTCCCAGAATTGATTCCACCTCTTCAACCAATCCCTGTGCTATCATTTCATCTACACGTTTGTTAATGCGTTTATAGAGTACTTCCCGCAGATATTTCAACCCAAATACCAGCGTATTTCTATCGGGTTGAATTTCATCCTGCCGGTGAAAAGAGCTAAAAGTCTTGCCGGTTTGCATCCAAATATCCAAGGCGCGGATAATACGCTGACGGTTCATCCCGTCCATCCTTTTTATATAAGCCGGATCTATTTCTTTAAGCATTCCATAAAGCGACTCCAGGCCTTCGTCTTCAATTCGCCGCTCCAGTTGCTCAATATTATGGGGATCAGCATTGGGCATATCATTGAAGGGCTGAATCAGGCTTTGCACATGCAAGGTACTTCCTCCAACATGTAGCACATGGTCAGAATGTTGCAGAATCTCCTTTTCCCATTCTGCCGCCCGTTTCTGGAATTCCATGGCGCTGTCTTCTTCATCCAATTCCAGTACAGAAATGTTGTAGTGCGGAATTTGTTGAAGTTCTTTCCGGGATGGTTTTGCAGTTCCGATATCTATGTGTTTGTAGCACTGCCGGGAATCTGCCGAAATGATGGAAGTGTTCAGTCTTTCTGCCAACAGAAGAGAAAGATCTGTTTTTCCTGAAGCAGTAGGGCCAAGAAGAATAATTCGCAAGATATTAACGTGTTAAGGTGTTTACGTGTTAAAGTGTTAATCTAAGGATTGGCAGAATCATTAACACTTTAACACGTAAACACTTTTACACTCAAAATCACAAATCGAACCGGAGAGAAATTCTGTGTGTAAACCCGAGGTCGCTGGAAGCTCCGGCAAAGCTTGTGAAGCCGTAATCGAGCACAAAAGAGGAAAGCTTTAAACCCATCCCCAAAGTAGGAGAAACAGTAAATCCGGAAACAGGATCGGTAATAAAATCTGTAACACCCGATCGCAGGCTGATAATATCCTTATAAGTTACTTCTGCACCTACATGTGGTTCAATGCTCATGCTGCCAACGTTCATATAATAGGCTCGCCGGTTTTCAAAAAACAGATCAGCATCAGCTGCAGCAATTATATTAAAATCATTAAGATGAAACTGACGCGAAGCTCCAAATTTTACGGAAGGCAGCACATATTCATTTTGACCGGTTGGCATGGTAGCTCCAAGACTGTCGAACTGTGTTTCATAATCCCCAAAAGCAGATTCATCAATTTGCCACATTTTCTGCATGGTGGTTACATCATTAATAGAAAGGCCGAAATCAGCAAAACTGGTTTTAAATTGTGTACCGATGTCAAGACTGTACCCCCATGCCTGGGCAAAAGGCCCCAGTTTTTGATGGACAATTTTTGCTGAAGCTCCGTAGGAAAGCTGCTCATTACGCTGTCTGGCATAAGAGATGAAAACAGCCATATCAGCGGCGCTGAACTTGGTGATATATGCTTCCGCATTTTCCCGCGGTTGGTCGCGTTCACGATCCCAGGCATTTAATGTGTTGGCAATATTATCTACACCCTGCCGAAAGAAACTTAAGGCAATTACTCCTTTATCAGATTTAAGGGGCAATGCACCGGCTCCATAATCGTAGCCCACAATGCCGCTAAACCGTTCGGAATGCATGTACATTACCTGAGGGCTGTTTACCTGTGCAAGACCGGCTACATTCCAATAGGCGGAGGTAACATCATTGGTTAAGGCTGAGTGAGTACTTCCCATTCCAAGAGCACGGGCACCACTGCCGGTACTTAAGAAATCATTTCCATATTTAGCCTGGGCAGATTGTGCCATGGAAAGAGTGGGAATAAATAAAAGAGTAAAGAGCGCTAAAAAGAGGCGATTCATCTATAAAAACTGTAATAATTTAAAAAAAGATGCAGTAATAAATATTAAAGTAGCGCTGTAACGATATAGGCAGGTGGATTATTGGTTATTTATTAAAAGTTTTTTGAAGTGTTCGTGGTTGCAGAGAGAGCCAGTATTTCTTAGTATAAGCACACTACACTGAAAGGGCAAATTTGGGATGGAAAACTGCCCTAAAACTCACTTAAATAAAGAATTACATGAAATTTTCTGTATCAAGTAACGAACTTAATAAAGGCCTTTCTGCGGTGATCGGTGCTGTTCCCTCCAAGGCAACACTGCCTATTCTTGAAACTATTTTGTTTGAAAGTGAAGACGGCAAACTGAAATTGACCGCAACAGATCTTGAGATTTCTATTATCGAATATATTGATGCGGATATTGAAGAAGATGGAGCGGTAGCGATCCCTGCCCGGCGAATGCTCGAAACCCTGCGGCAACTTCCTAATATTCCTGTTTTCTTTGATGTGGACGAGCGAAAAAATATCAACTTCCGTACCGACAAAGGAAACTACAAATTGGTGGGTGATGATGCCGACGAATTCCCTGATGTTCCCAATCTTGATGAAGGAACAAAAATTACTACTACCGGTGAATTGATGCACAAAGCAATTCACAAAACTTTATTCGCGGTTTCAAGTGATGACCTTCGTCCGGCAATGATGGGTGTTTATTTCCAGATCGGAACCGAAGAAAGTAAATTTGTGGCAACCGATGGACATCGCCTGGTTAAATATTCGAATAGTGAAATTAAGGCTGATGAAAATGTTAATTTCATCATACCAGATAAGGCATTAAGTCTTATCCAAAAAACCATTACCGGTGAAAATTGTGATTTAACAGTAACAACCGATCACGCCCGATTTAAAAGTGGTAATACTATTGTAATCACACGCCTCATCAACGAACAATACCCGAATTATGACTCGGTAATTCCTAAAGACAACGACAAGTTTTTGACGATCAGCAAAGAGCAAATGCTTTCTACAGTAAAAAGAGTCGCGATTTTTTCAAGTACAACTACCCGCCAGATTCGCCTTCAATTAGGGGGAGATAAACTGACCATCCGCGCCGAAGACATCGACATGAGCAGCGAAGCGAAAGAAACTATTAGCTGCGAATATTCAAACGAAGAAATGGAAATCGGTTTCAATGCCAAATACCTGGGTGATGTGCTAAGTAACATCGATGATGAAGAAGTGACGTTCGAATTTTCTTCGCCAAACCGTGCCGGCATCGTGAAGCCATCCAATAAAGATGATAACGAAGATATATTAATGCTGGTGATGCCCGTGATGCTCAACAGTTATGCTTGATGAGCCAAATAATAACCCTCACAACTGATTTCGGATTACAAGACCAGTATGTAAGTGCATTAAAAGCGGTTATACTGGGAATTTCTCCCGACGTACGTCTGGTCGATATTTCACACGATATCCCAGCCCAGGATATAATGGCTGGTGCATGGGTAATCCGAAACTCGGCATTTCTCTTTCCCCCGGGAACTATTCATCTTGTAGTAGTTGATCCGGGTGTGGGAACTTCCCGAAATCCCATCAGCATAAAAATAAAAGACCAGTATTTTGTGGGGCCGGATAATGGCATTTTTTCTCTTTTTTATGATGAATTTGAACACGAGGCTTTTCGCCTGAACAACAAGAAATACTGGCGGGAAAACATCTCCAAAACTTTCCAGGGACGTGACATTTTTGCTCCGGTTGCAGCTCATATCAGCAATGGTATTCCACTTGAGGATATCGGGGAACCCATCGAAGGATTGGTTACCTATCACTGGGCTGTTCCCATCGCCGACAAAGATGGCCTGCAGGGCTGGGTGGTCCATATTGATCGCTTTGGCAATTTGATTACCAATATTTCCGAGCAGTTGATAAAGGATCACATCAAAAAGAAAAAAGTGAAAATATATGTCGGCAATACCATGCTTAAAAAAATTGTATCTACTTTTGGGGATGTAGAGGATGGTGATCCCGCTGCTTTTATAGGAAGTTCGGGCATGCTGGAAATCGGCATCAACAAAGGAAATGCAGGCCGTATGCTTAGCGTTGATAAAGGTGCGCAGATTTCAATTGTGCTACAGAAGTAGGAATACCTGAGCCCAGTGTAGTCGGTAAAAGCAATAGCTGCCCCGTAACACTGCTACCTATTTAGCGTACGCGCACGAAATAATATTTTAGGATTTTTATGAAGTTTGAATTACGCTCGCCTTTTAATGAAAGAGCAGGAATCCCAGTTCCTGATGAAGTAGCCAATCTATCGGTCCCATTTAACGGTACCATATGTTCGCAAGAAGGGGATGACTATCAGGTAAAAAATAATGTCATTGACCTGCTGGGGAAAGAACCCGATTTTACATCCATCGCCCAAAGCACGAACCATTGGAAGATTACAGCGGCCATTTATGAAGATATCTGGCGAAAAAGGTCTCTTTCCCTGCTTTCCGGTGAAGAATTTCCCATCGAGAAAGAACACGAATTACTTATTGATTGGACCGCTCCCAAAGAAAATAGTTTATACCTGGACCTGGGATGCTCTACCGCATTGTATGCAAGGGCGCTAAAAGCCGCGCAAAAAAAAGCTCACGTTGTTGGGCTCGATTTCTCCTCTCAAATGCTGGAAGAAGCCCGGATAAAAGCCGAAGCAGACGAAACCGATATTCTTTTTATTCGAGCTGATGGGCGAAATATTCCCTTCTTCAGTAAAACATTCGATGGCATTGTGATGGGGGGGACATTCAATGAACTTACCGAAGAAATAAAAGTGCTGTATGAAGCCAAAAGAGTACTGAAAGAAGACGGTGTCTTTTTTATGATGCACCTCATAAAATCAGATGCATGGTACGGCCGGTTACTGCAGGAATCTGTCTCTTTGGGAGGTATAAAATTCTGGAGCGCGGAAGAAAGTAACAGGTTGTTCAATCAAGCCGGCTTTGAAGTAGATGAGCAGCTTGTGAAAGGAATTGTTTGTTTTACGAAACTCAAGCCTAACTAATATTTGCCTGTCAAATTTCTATATTCTTCTATAACAAAGAAATAGACAATGGCCATCCGTACTATTTTAGGGGTTCTTCTAATAGCTGGAATAAATTTTAGTGCAATATTTCCATTAGCGCATGCCCAGGATTTTAACCGGGAAGAACTTTTACGTTTTGCAGAACAAAAATCTGCGGAATGGGAAAATGCCATTCATATCCAAGACAGCCTTAGAAAAAATTATACAGGAAAATTAATTTCCGGCCAATCAAAAAAAATATTTCCAGGTAAATCAGGTTTACTCCCCCTGTTCTATCAAACGTCAAATTTAGAAGCGGCTGAGGCGGTTTCAAATTCCAAAATATGGAACGGCGGAATTGCGGGACTTGATCTTTCCGGGAGTGGAGAAGTCATTGGTTTTTGGGATAAAGATAAGCCCCGGCTCGATCACCAGGAATTTTCTGAAAGAGTTACTTTTGAGGATACTGCTGCCGGAACTATCAATAATCACGCCACACAAATGGTTGGAACCATGGCAGCAGAAGGAAAAGATCCTGCAGCCAAAGGAATGGTCTTTGCCGCTAATGTTGAAGCCTATAACTGGGATAATGATGCCGCCGAAATGGCAACAGCAGCGGCTGGAGATTTGAAACTCTCGGCACATCCTTATACGAATTCTGCCGGTTGGGTCTATGATTATTTGGATGATGGAAAGTGGATGTGGTATTCTTTGGCAGAATATGATTCCACAAAAGCCTATCAGTTTGGATATTACGATCACCAGGCTTTAGAATGGGATAGTATAGCTTATTTAGCTCCTGATTATTTAATAGTGAAAGCAGCTGGTAATCAGCGTGGAGCTGGACCGGATGATCAGCCGGTTGAGCATTGGGAATTAAAAGATTCAGACGGTGAATTTGTACTCTTTGATACAATGGCAGTGCGACCTGTAAATGGAGGGGGTACCGGTTTCGAAACTTTGACTTCCGCCTCCCTTTCCAAAAATGTATTGGTGGTTGGCGCGGTGAAAAGCACAACCGGCGATTTTTCTGATTTAACTTCTATAGAAGCTTTAAATGGCAGCGGTTTTGGGCCAACAGATGATGGCCGGATAAAACCAGATATTGTAGCCCCGGCTGATGGATTATATACCACAATCTCCTCTTCACCTACCAGCTATGGAAATTCTTCGGGAACCTCCGCCGCAACCAGTGTGGTTACCGGCTCGGCCGCTTTAATTGCCGAGCATTATCAAAATATATTTTCCGAGACCTTTTCTTCTGCGGGAATGAAGGCGCTGCTGAGCCATACTGTGGATGATATTGGCAATCCCGGGCCCGATTACAAACATGGCTGGGGAATGCTGAATACAGAACGGGCGGCTCGCTTCCTTTCAGCTTATCAAGCCGATGACTCTATGGTTTCTTTAACTGAAACAACATTAAGTGAAAATGGGACTATAAGCCTCACTTACCAGAACACAAATAACCTTCCCCTGAAAATCACCATTGCATGGACTGATCCTGCGGGAACCATTCCCGAGACTGCCAATGATCCGGAAGATATTATCCTGGTAAATGATCTGGATCTGAAAGTGACAGATTTCAATTCTGAAGTTTTTGAACCATGGGTTTTGGATAGAGAGCTTCCAGATCAAAATGCTACAACTGGTAGTAATTCCGCAGATAATATCGAACAGGTGTGGATTGAAAATCCTGTAAAATCAAATTACGAAATAGGAATATCTCACAAGGGTGATTTGCAGTCCGGGAGCCAAAAAGTGGCTATTTTAATTTCACCGGAAGAGCCGGAAATTGTACGGAAAACTATTGCTAATGGGAGCTGGGAGAATCCTTCGGTTTGGAAAGATGGTGTCGTTCCAACAGGATATTATAATCAGGCTCAAATTTCTCATGAAGTTACTTTAAATAATCATACTGAAATTCACAGCCTTTCTTTTGAGGGAGAAAATGCACAGCTGAATTTAGATAGTTTTGAACTTACGCTTTCAAATAGTCTCTATTTTACGCAAGACTCGAAAGGCTTTTATGGCGATTCTAATTCATCCTTAAATATTACCGGATGGAGCGGCTTTTCTGACCCATTAAAATTTGCGCCTGGTGGCGAAAAACTGGAAAATTTCACCCTGAATATCCCGGAAAATGATACTATGCACCTGGCTTCGAAACTGGATATGTATGGAAAGATTGAAATCAAAAACGGTGTTCTGAGTGCGGGGGAAGGAAATTTGGGATTGATTGCAGATTCAAATCATATAGCTAATTTAATTTCGGGTCAGGGAGAAATTTCAGGCACTATTTCTTATTCCCGCACCTATTATCAGGGAGAGGGCTGGCGGTTGATGTCCGTGCCTTTTAGAGATGTGAATTTCAGTTCTTTGAACGAGCATTTTCATACGCAAGGCGGAAATTGGGCAAGTTATCAGGTTTCGGAGCCGAATAGTAATCTTTGGTTTTTTGATGCGGGAACTCAAAGTTATACCGGGTATTATGGGGAGAATTCCACCTTCACTGCTGGGTCGGGATTTTTAATGTATATGTATGATGATTTTGTGGATGGCACTTTTTCCTTACCCGGTGCCTGGGAGATTTCTGGAGAAGAAGAGATCTCGGTTTCGGTTCCATTGCATAGCGCAGAGGCAGAAGAGCAGAGCTATAATCTTGTGGGGAATCCTTTTGCAGGCACATTGGACTGGCATCAAATTGTGGAGGATAATCCCGGAATAGCAACCAATTATGCAGTTTGGAATCCTGAACTGACGAATGGAGGGGGGAGTGCCGGCTTTCAATACTATAATATGTTAGGGGGTGAAAGTCCTGGAGCTGCCGGACGGTTCATCGCTCCAATGCAGGGGTTTTTTATACAGGCAACTGAAGCTGAGGCAGAAATTAATTTCACCCAAAACCAAAAAGCAGTGGATGGGAGTCCGGTTATTCTCGGAAAAGAGATCGAAGAAAATATCTCCTCCTGGATTCAATTTCATTTGTTGGACGAGGAAGATAATGTTCTGGAACAGGAAATTTACCTGGTTATAAACCCTGATGCTTCAAGGAGTAAGGATAAATCAGATGTGTCCCGTTTCAACTCATTAAGCGGGGAAAATAACACCCTTTCCTTTTTAGGAGAAAATGGAGACAAACTCGCTTTTGAAGGCCGTTCTATGGAAAATGATTATGAGAAATTTGAACTACTTGCTGATATTGACAGAAGTGGAAATTATACTATTGAATGGCCGATATGGAAACAGATTCCTGAAGACTGGAGCATTAGCCTGAAAGATGAAGAAACCGGGAAAACAGTGGATTTAAGAAGTCAGCCGGGGCATTCTTTTACTCACCAGGCAAAACAATCAAAACAGGCCCATAACCAGAGGCTGGAGAGAATAACAGATAAAGCGGAATCTGAACCCAGGTTCAAAATCACGATTTCCTCTAACCCGGAAAAAAATGAGATTCCTGATTACTTTTTGCTTCACCAAAATTTCCCGAATCCATTCAATCCTGTTACAGTAATCAGGTATCAATTACCAGTTAACAGCCATGTTCAGTTGCGTATTTTTGATTTACTTGGCCGGGAAGTTGCTCTATTAGTTAATGAGAGAATGCAGGAAGGGAATTATGAAGTTAATTTTGACGCCTCTCAGATAGCAAGCGGAATTTATGTGTACCGGTTAAAAGCGGATGACTTTCTTCAGAGCCGAAAAATGACACTAATAAAATAGGTTCAGAATATTGATGCTACCGACCTATAATCTGAAATTGATTGAAAGCGCAAAATTAATACAAACAGGTTCGCCTTTTTCAAAAGCAGGTCTCCAGGTGGAGTTTCTTACTACTCTCATCGCTTCTTCATCTGCACCAGCCCCGATACCCCGTACAACTTGAGGATTTATAACTCTTCCAATTTTATTTATAACAAAATTAACTGTCACTCTTCCTTCCACTCCCAATTCTTTGGCTTCCTCGGGATAGATAACTTGATTCTGAAGTTCGGCAATACCTTTTTCCGGCTGAGGCATTTCCTCTGCAACAACGAGAGTCTCCTCGCAAACATAAAGTTCCTGTTCATTTTCAAAACAACCGCTTAAAAATAAGAATCCAAGTATTGATATGATCAGGAGTTTTATTTTCATTTCACATCTGCTCAGGAGCTGTAATTCCTAAAATGGTAAGGCCATTTCGAAGAACTTGTGCAACTGCTTTTGCCAATGTAGTTCTCGCATGAACTAATTCTTCTTCTTCGCCAAGAATGCGGCAATCATGATAAAAGCCGGTAAAATCTGAAGCAAGATCATTCAAATAATTGATTACCCGGTGCGGTTCCCGGGCTTCAGCCGCCCCCGAAATCGCTTCCGGAAATTTGAGCAGTGTTTTAATTAAAGTGATTTCAGCGGGATGATTTAACTTTTTCAAGTTTACCTTTCCCATAAAAAGATAATCTTCTTCAACCTTTCGAAGAATGCTGGATATTCTTGCATGAGCATATTGGAGATAGAAAACCGGGTTCTTTTCCCCCGCTTCTTTGGCTTGGGCAATATCAAATTCGAGATGAGTGTTGGGTGAGCGCATCAGGAAGAAAAAGCGGGTGACATCGGCGCCAACTTCGTCCATGAGTTCATCGAGCGTGACAAAATTTGCTTTACGGGTACTCATTTTATAAGGCTTTCCATCTTTTACAATGGTCACAAACTGGTAAACCACCACATCCACTTTTTCAGAGTCGTAGCCGAGGGCGTGAATTCCGGAAAGTACATCCGGGTAGGTGGCAATATGGTCGGCACCAAAAACATCCACACATAAATCAAAGCCCCGATCCAGTTTGTTGGTGTGATAGGCAATATCAGGAAGACGGTAGGTAGGCTCGCCGCTGCTTTTTATAAGAACAGTATCCTTTTCTTTGCCGAATTCAGTGGTTTTGAACCAAACGGCACCATCTTTATCATAGGCCAGCTGCAACTCTCGGAGTTTGTCAATGGTTTCTTCAATCTTGCCATTTTCGTACAAACTATGTTCATTAAAAAAGGAATCCATTTTAATTCCCATTCGCTCCAGTGTTTGGCTAATATCATCAAAAATGGCTTTTTCGGCTTTTTCTTTGAAAGGTTTTTCATCTTTGGCATCAACAAGAGAATCACCTTTTTCATCAACCAGAGATTGAGCAATATCCCGGATATATTCACCTTCATATCCACCTTCTGGAAATTCAGCCCCTTTGCCAAGTTCTTCAAGATAGCGTGCACGCACACTTTCACCCAAAACGCGCATTTGCCGGCCGGCATCATTGAAATAATATTCGCGTTCCACCTCTGCCCCGGTCCATTCCAAAAGCCGGGCAACCGTATCACCTAACACAGCATTTCGGCCATGCCCTACGGTAAGCGGTCCGGTTGGATTAGCACTCACAAATTCTACCAGTATTTTCTGTCCTTGATTCCCTGAACTCTGTCCGTAGTTTTCGTTTTCACCAAGAATGGCGGCCAATTCATCAAATAAATAATCTTCGGCAAAACGAAAGTTTATAAATCCCGGACCAGCTATTTCTACGGCTGAAATTTTAGCTTCATCATATTTCAGGTCATCAATTATTTGCTGAGCAATTACCCGCGGATTATTACGCAGCGGTTTAGCAAGCATCATGGCTATATTGGCAGAGGCATCCCCGTGCTCAGCATTTTTTGGTACCTCAATCTGAATTTCAGGAGCTTTTTCCAGGTCAAACTGACTAATAGCTTTACTTATAATGTTGATTAAATAATCTTTCATGTAGAATTGCTTTTTAATTCACTCTAAAGATAGGTGAATATTCTCATACCATGTGTGAAATTTGAAATTTGTCTCCTGGAAATTTCTTGCTTAAGGCCTGAATTTAATATCCACTTTTTTAGTCGGAGATTGTTCTTTCAAACGCAGAGCTAATTGTTGCTGCATATTGCCGGTTACTTCCATCATTGCAGTTGCAGCGGGAGACGATTCTTCTTCCAGGACGATAGGCTTGCCGGCATCGCCGCCTTCACGAAGAGATTGCTGCAGTGGAACTTCACCCAATATGGGGACGTTCAATTCCTTCGCCAGGTTTCTTGCGCCGCCTTCACCAAAAATGTAATATTTTTTATCGGGCATATCCGGGGGAGTGAAATAAGCCATATTTTCCACAATTCCGAGCACCGGCACATTTACTTTGTTAAACATGGCCACTCCTTTTCGGGCATCATCAAGGGCCACAGTTTGTGGGGTTGATACGATCACTGCCCCGGTTAAAGGAACGCTTTGAACAATGGTGAGCTGAATATCGCCAGTTCCCGGAGGCAAGTCCATGATCATGTAATCCAGTTCTCCCCAATCTACATCAGTCATGAATTGTTTGATGGCACTGGTTGCCATTGGGCCCCGCCAAACCATCGCCTGGTTTACGTCTACCAAAAACCCCATTGAAACCAGCTTAATGCCAAATTTTTCGTGTGGTACCAGCTTTTTCTGTGTGGTAATATTCGGCCGGTCATGAACATTGAGCATGGTAGGGATGCTTGGTCCGTAAATATCGGTATCCATCAAACCAACCTTGAAACCTTGTTTGGCAAGTGCTGATGCTATATTCACTGCAACGGTAGATTTACCTACTCCGCCTTTTCCAGAGGCAACGGCGATAATATTTTTAACGCCCGGTAATATTTCCGGCTGTTCTTTCTGCTGAGGCTGTGAATCCTCCATTTGTCTTTTCTTGGACAGGTTCACTGCAGTTTGAATATCTACAACAGCTTCCGAATCAATGAATTTATGAATGGCTTCTTCACACTTTTGAGTGATCTGTTTTTCCAGCCCTTCATTCTTTTCAGGAAATTCGAGCGTAAAGGAAACATATTTTTCCTGGCTGAGGATATCCTGTACCATATCGAGGGAAATCAGGTCCCGCTGCTCGGTAGGGTGTAAAACATGACTAAGTGCTGATTTTACCTGTTCTTTTTTGATGGACATTCTTTTAATTCTACCTGAATTTTTACTGTGAAATAATATTAATTATTAATATCTGAAAGATAACAATAATGAGAGAGGGATGAATGAGAGTCTTGAAGGAAAATTCATAACCCTGACACCAAGGGTAAAATTAAACCTCGTTATCTTGTAAGGGGCTGATGCCAGAATAAAAGTATCTTTTTTAATTCTGTTAGAGCAGAATATGGAATTTTCCCTTGGGTTAGCTCTTCCAAAGTTAAATCCGGATAGTATCAGGTTTGTTCTCGCATTAACTTTGGAAAAGATGTCAGTGATGAGGATTTAAAGTTCTCCCGAAAGACTGCCTTTGGCGAAGGTTTTTACAGGATAACAGAGGAGACAATTTTAAATTATTTAATTAAGGTAAGTTTACTATCCTCAATAAAAAATTCTCCCGATTCCCCGATAGCAGTTATTTTGTATAAATAAGTGCCGCTGGCGAACCGGCTTGCATCCCACACAATATTATACATTCCCGGTGATTTACCAGCATGGTTACCCGTTGGCCTTTCATATTATATATCTCCATTAGAATTTATTCCCGCAGTTTTTCGAGCAAATATTCTCCGTTGAATTTTAGCAGTGCGTACGCTTCGGGAGAAAGCTGTTGTTCCCGGATAGCCTCCACCTCGTTCAAAAAGGCCTGCAGGTTGTTGGCGGCGGTTTGATTCCGGCCCTGTTCCAGCTGCCGTTTTATATTATCTAATTTGGCTTCAAGGCTTCGGCAGGTGCCGGGATTTTCAATCCAGCCGAGCTCACAGGATTGATTTTTATAGCTTATCAGGGTATCGAGAAAATTTTCAGCAATAAATGGATCAGGCAAGTCACTCGGGCCGATTGTCTTACCCTGAACACTATTTTCAAAAATATCGGCCCCTTTTATAAACTCCAAAGGCGGTGCTTCACCTTCTGGAACTTTTGGAATTTCTATGCGGCCCGACACATAATATGTTACTACAGAAGGATATAAGCTACTTTGAAAGTTGAAGCCATCAAGGTTACTCAAGGGTGGAATATCGAATTGTGATTTACGAGAACCCCACAATATAATCTCTTTTCTTGCAACTGATTTAGAACCTCGCCACATAGTCGGAGCAGAAATGTTCTTTAAACTTTCAATGGGAATTTCCAGATAAAAAGCATCTATATCTTGCTTACTTGAAGCTGTACTTTCTACGCTATAGCTATAGATTAATGTTTTATCTGCCTTCTGTATTTCATTGCTAATATTTACATCCACTTCTTTAGCACTTGGAAAAACAAGGAGCGTGTCTTGCGACTGTATGTCTCTTGCAATAGTTACTGTTAGTATAAAGCAAAAAAATAATTTCCAATTAATTCGATTCATGGTAGTAAATTTTAGTTATTTACGTAAATGTGATAATGGTCGCCTTCATCTAATGGAGACAAAAAATCTCGTTGCTATTCCGGTTATATTGAGCCCATAATACACACAGCCTCAGGCTCCACATTATTATTTTATTGCAAATATTTTGGTTACGAGATTATACAAGGTGGCTCGTATCCTTCCAATAAAACATTTTCCTTTTTTAGAATTAGGTTCTGGAATTGAGTATTTTTGAGCAAATTTTTAAAAGAGAAATCAAATGCCTGGCTACCGCAAAGTTACCATATCGACTACCACCAGATGTTAAAACAGACACCTTTCTACAACATTCATCAAAAAGAAGGCGCTAAACTGGTAGATTTTGCCGGTTACGAAATGCCGGTACAATACAAAGGAATTAAAGCAGAGCATAAAGCTGTTCGTGAAGCCGCCGGTATTTTTGATGTCTCCCACATGGGCGAGTTTTTTATCAAAGGTGCAAAAGCATTGGATCTTATTCAAAGAGTGACGGTGAATGATGCTGCCAAATTAGTGCCAGGGAAAGCTCAATACTCCTGCATGTGTTACGAAGATGGCGGTATTGTTGATGATCTGATTATCTATATGCTGGATGAAAATGACTATATGCTGGTGGTAAATGCCTCCAATATTGAGAAGGATTTTGACTGGATTTCCAGCCAAAACAGCATAGGTGCAGAATTGATAAACCGATCTGATAAATTTGCTTTATTGGCTGTTCAGGGACCAAAAGCTCTCGAAATCCTGCAAAAAATTACAGAGTTGGATTTATCTGAGATCGGCTTCTATTCTTTCGAAAAAGGACGACTGGCTGGTACAGAAATGATCATATCAGCAACCGGTTATACCGGGGAAAAAGGGTTTGAGCTCTATTTTGAACATGAAAATGCAGATGCTGAAAAGGTCTGGAATTCTATCATGGATGCTGGCGAAAAGGAAGGTATGGAACCTGCCGGGCTTGGCGCCAGAGACACCCTCAGATTAGAGATGGGTTTTGCGCTATATGGGAACGATATTACCAAAGAAACTCATCCGCTGGAAGCACGTCTTTCCTGGATTACCAAATTTGATAAAGGTGATTTTGTCGGGAAAAAAGCCCTTCAGCAGAAAAAAGAAGAAGGCTTGCAACGCCGGCTCGTTGGATTTATAATGAATGATGAGCGCAATATTCCCCGGCAGGGATATGAGATTTTAAATGAAGATGGCAAACCCATTGGGGAAGTAACAAGTGGAACAATGTCTATCACTTTGGGTAAAGGTGTAGGAATGGGTTACGTCGCAATGGATTACGCAGATGAAGGTGGCGATATTCAAATAGCAATACGCAAGAAAACGGCAGTAGCAACAGTGATGCGGCCACCATTTATCAAAAAATAAGGAAGTGAAATAATGCCAGATTTGAGTTATTTAGATGTTTACTTTTCAGTTCAGGCTTTTCAGGAAGAAGAGTTGCGCGGGAAAACAGCAGTTATTATTGATGTGCTGCGGGCATCTTCTTCTATCACAACTGCGCTGAGCAGGGGAGCTAAAAAAATTATACCGGTTGCTGATATGAGTGATGCTATGAAAATCGCCTCCACTATGGATCAAAGAGATTATCTGCTGTGTGGAGAAAAAAATGGATCCAAAATTGAAGGCTATCACCTTGGGAATTCTCCATCGGAATACACTAAGGATGTAATGGAGGGAAAAACCCTTATTTTCAATACTACCAATGGAACAAAAGCCATTAAAAAATCGGCGCTGGCAAACCAGGTGTATATTGGCTCGTTTTTAAATCAACAGAGTATTTTGAATGCATTAAAAGAACATGATGATGAAGTAGTGCTGGTTTGTTCTGGCTGGCAAGGAAGGCTTTCAATCGAGGATACTTTGTTTGCAGGAGCTTTGGTACATGCACTTTCGGATGGCAATCTTCCGGATAGTGCAAAAGACGGGGCGAAAGTAGCATTTGGTCTTTTCGAAAAATTTGGTGATGATTTAGAGGGGGCTATCAGCCAGAGCGATCATGCAAAACGCTTGATAAAGCTGGTATCTCAGGATGACATCACTTTTTGCTGTAAAGTTAATGAATTTAACGTGCTGCCCGGCATGAAGGACGGTATTTTAACAGATCTAAATGGCTAATACAAAATTAAATACATCGGTAAGTTCACCCGGATTAGATTCCTCCCGGAAAGTTGAAATCATCGGCATAATTGTGATGTCGATTGCGGTTTTACTGGGATTAAGCATCTATTCCTATACTCCGCAGGATTATCAATATGCCAAAAGTATTTCCTTTCTGGACTTGTTTAACCCGGATGCTTCTTCCCGGTTGGTGAAAAACTGGCTGGGGCCTGTCGGCGCATATCTTTCACATTACCTTGTACATGGCTTGTTTGGCTATATGAGTATTATTCTCTCGTTTTCAGGAGGTTATTTGGGATGGCATATTTTCCGGCATCGTAACGCTAAAGAGCTGGCATGGACTATTGTGTTAAGTGTTTGGGGGATGATTTTACTCTCTACTTTTTTAGGCTGGCTGAATACCAACGCTGATATTCCTGAAAATTCAATTTGGAGCGGCGAGGCAGGAATAGCTTTATCGAGCATTCTTCAAAATATTACCGGGATTGGCTCCATCTTTATTTTATCTGTTTTATTGGTTGTGACCATTTTGATGTTTGTGGATCGTGATCTTCAAAAGACCGTGGATAATTTTAAAATGTGGATAGAAAGTGTACAAGAAAATCTCGAAGACCGCCGCGTAGCCCGGCAGCTCAAGAAAGAACAAAAAGCAGAAGAACGCGAAGAACGGTTAGCAGCTAAACGCCTGGCAAAAGAAGAAAAGAAAGCGGCTAAAGAAAAAGAGCTTGAAAAAAGAGAAATAGTGGAGGCTAGAAATAAAAATGAAGAGGTAAAATCGGCACCCTCTATCGACGACATTGTTCAGAAATCGGAAGCAGAAGAACGCAAACGTGCTGAAAAAGAGAAGGCTGAAATCAGCACAATTGATACCCGTCAGAGAGCTTCTCTTCAAAAAGAAGAAAAAGCGAAAGTTGAGGAAGATGAAACCACCGAAGATTCTGAAGGATCAGAAGAGGATGATATTGAGGTAAACGTTTTTATTGGTAAAGGCGAAGAAGAAGCCGGAGCTCGTGATCTGGATAAATCGAATAAGGAACATGCCAAGGAAATCCCGGTCATCAGGTACAAATTTCCAACTATTCACCTGCTGGATTCTCCGCCAAATGAAGGTAATGAAGTGGATATGGAGGAGATCAAAGAAAATAAACGCATCATTCTTGATAAGCTGAAACGCCACAAAATTGAAATTGTGAGCATTAATGCAATTGTTGGGCCAACCGTTACACTTTATGAACTGGAGCCAGCCCCCGACGTAAAAATCAGTAAGATCGAAAGCTATTCCAACGACCTGAAAATGGCCACGGCATCAAAAGGTTTGAGAATGCTCTCCCCGATTCCCGGGAAATCTGCCGTAGGTATTGAAGTGCCAAATAGCACGCGCGAAACGGTTTACATCAAGCAGGTCATCAATACCAAAAAATTTGTAGAAACAGACTTTACGCTTCCGGTTGCCTTTGGAAAGACCATCGAGAATGAAGTGTTTATGATCGATCTCACCAAAATGCCACATTTGCTGATTGCAGGTGCCACAGGATCTGGTAAATCAGTTGGAATTAATACCATTATAACCTGTTTGCTCTATAAATGTCATCCCGACAACCTGAAATTTGTAATGATCGATCCTAAAAAGATCGAGCTTTCTTTGTATCGCAATATTCAGAATCATTTTCTGGCGATGCTGCCGGATGCCGAAGAACCAATCATCACCGATACAACAAGAGCACTGGATACACTAAATAGCCTTTGCAAGGAAATGGATGAACGCTACGACCTGCTGAAAATGGCGATGGTTCGCGACATCAAATCCTACAATGAAAAATTTGCAAACGACGATTTGGATGAAGAACTGGGACACCGCCACCTTCCATACATTGTGGTAATAATTGACGAGCTGGCTGATTTGATGATGACCGCAGGAAAACAAATTGAAGAGCCCATCGCACGCCTTGCACAGTTGGCACGGGCGATAGGAATTCACCTTGTGGTTGCTACTCAACGGCCATCGGTGAACGTAATTACAGGTACAATCAAAGCTAATTTCCCGGCGCGGATTGCCTATCAGGTAGCCTCTAAAGTTGATTCCAGAACTATTCTGGATGTGGGCGGCGCCGATCAGCTGGTTGGAATGGGTGATATGTTATTCACCAATGGCGCGGGAATGATCCGCATTCAAAACGCATACGTTTCCACGGAAGAAGTGGAGGAAATAAACGCGTTTATTGGCCGGCAAGCGGGTTATAAAGAACCTTTCCATCTGCCGATTATTCATGATGATACTGGAGAGATCCCTGATCCGTTGGAAGATATAGATGAATTTTTTGAAGCAGCCGCCAAGCTGGTGATGCTTCATCAACAAGGTTCGGTTTCATTACTACAGAGAAAACTAAAAATCGGGTATAATCGCGCCGGAAGAATCATAGATCAGTTATTTAATGCAGGAATTGTGGGGCCATATCAGGGAAGTACGGCGCGTGATGTGCTCATCAAAGATGATAATGAACTGCAGGAAATTTTGGACTCGCTCGATGATCTTTAAATCCATAAAGGTGTTTTTACCTGTTCTGGCTACTGTGGTATTTTCATTCTCCCTGGCTGCACAGACACCGAATTTTGATACACTGAAATCAAAATTTGAAGAAGGACTGGTTTTCGAATCCGGTTTTGAACATGAACTCACCGATTCCTACACCGGCGAAGTAATGCATAGCTCCGGGAGTATTTGGATTGATGAGGTTGGATATAAACTGGAAAGTGAAGATCAGCTTTTAGTAGTGGACGGTGAGATAACACGGGTTTACGACAGCTCCAGAAACCGGGTAATCATTGATACCTATATTCCTGAAGATGATGATTTTGCTCCTTCCAGAATGCTGAAAGGGGTGGATTCAACCTATAGCATTTCAGAAGAACAGGTTGAAAACGGCACCAGGGTAATTTTGGAGACAGAAGATGATTTTGCTGTTTTTCTTCGGGTTGAAATCCTGTTGGATGCGCAACAAAATCCGGTGGAAATAACAGCCTGCGATATCTCTGAAAACCTGATAGTTACCACATTTAAAAATGGCTCATTCGTAGAAATGGAAGAAGGCTTGTTTAATTTAAACTATCCCGATGATGCAGAAATTGTGGATTTAAGATATTAGGATGAAAAATTATCTTAAGGTATTTGGCAGTATTGCACTTGGGATTCTTTTTTTATGGCTGGCATTTAAAGATATAGCGCTTTCTGATATACTCGAAGCAACGAAAGGAATGTCCTATTCCTGGATTTTACCTTTTGTGCTGGCAACACTAGCCGCTCATTTGGTTCGGGCAATCCGCTGGAAAATGCTCTTCACCAATAAAGAGAAAACCCCTTCTTTATTCACCTTATATACCGGTGTGATGTTCGGCTATCTAACCAATATCATTTTACCCAGGGTTGGGGAAGTTACAAGGCCGGTGTATGTGGCAAAGCAAGTAGATGAAAGCAGCAGCAAACTCATTGGAACTATTGTCCTGGAGCGTATCATAGATTTGCTAAGTATGTTATTGCTGATGATTTTTGTGGGCATATTTCTGGTTTCTGATCCTGAAGTACTCTCTCGCCTTTTTGGAATTGATTTCACAGATACCGACACACAACTCAACCTGATCCTGACAATTATAACTTATGCTGTTATTGCAATTTTGGGTGCCGGAATTGCTTATTGGATTCTGAAGGAAGCATCAAAAAAATCAGAGAGAGTTAATGGAATCTTCATGAAAGGAAAAAGCTTGGGTAAAACTTTTCTGGATGGAATTCTTGCCATCAGAGAACTGAAAAACTGGCCGCTCTTTATATTCCATACCGGACTGATTTGGTTCTTATATATTTTTATGACTTATGTGGGTTTTTGGATGTTTGACATGCACGAAATCTATAGCCTTGGAATGACCGAGGCACTTGTACTAACCATGGTGAGCGCGGTTGGCCTTTCCATCCCCACACCCGGCGGACTGGGAACCTATCACCTGTTCATTACCAAAAGCCTTTTTATTTTATATGGTGTGCCCGAAGCAACAGGGTTGGCTTATGCTACCATTGCCCATGCTTCTACTATTGTTATTGTGATGCTGACCTCCCCACTATTATTAGCCATCGATAAATTTGTGGTTCTGAAAAGAGGAGTTTAATCCCAGAATGATGGGATTTAAGAATGAAAAGTCATTCTGAATCAGGTTTTCAGGATTTCTGCGTTTTTTTAAGCTGAGAGTTCCCGGGCATGTTTATTTATCTAAATTTTAACTCTGCCTTCTTTAAAGCTTTTTTCCTGTTTTGCTTTTTCCATGGAAACGGAGCATTTCACCAGGGTTCCACCTTTTGTTGGCGCTTTTTTAACTTCAAGTGTGCCGTCAATAGCTTCAATTCTGAACTCCATTAGTTTAATGTCCACATCACTTTTTTTCTTTAACTCTTCAAAACTGGTGCCATTGTCTTCAATGGTTAGGTATAGTCGGCTATCTTCTTCAAACAATGAAATGGTTACATTGTCAGCTTTGGCATGAACGCATGCATTTTTAACGGCTTCCTGTGCAATTCGCTGGAATTGTGTGGCAACAAAAATATTCTTTATAGATTCTTCAGATACTTTCATCTTAAAAGTGCTGAGGCAGTCATATATTTTTTCAGCATTCTGCGCTACATCTTCAAAAGCATAACCCACCTCTCCTTCTTCCACATCAATAGGGGCAGCCTGATAAGATAGTTTATATACGCTTCTATTTACCTTTTGCACCTTTTTCTGCACTTCCGCCAGTTCCTTTTTCAGCTTTGTATCCTCCAGTTCGGCATGTAAAGATTGTATAAACATCTCAATTGCAATGAGTGGCTGGCCAAGTTCGTTATGTAGAAATTCCCCTATTTCCCAGCGTTCGTTTTCGCTCATCTCGAGGATGAAATTTTGCAGTTTGTTACGTTCCTTTATTTTCTCCTGAAGTTTTGTATTTATCTCCTCAAGCTGCTTTGTGCGTGCTTTTATACGTTGTTCCAGTTCTTCATTTATCTTTTGCAGTTTATGTTCTGCCCGTATACGTTTTATGAAATCTCCCAACAGGTTAGCAACCACCTGCATAAAATGTTGATGCTGCTCCTTGACTACTTTTTCCCCCTTAGAAAAAGCAGCTATCACTCCAAACATTTCATCTTGCACACCCTTCACGGCCACACTTATACTGCTCACAATTTCATTGCTGTCATCAAGCAGGGGTGGTTTCTTAAATCGTTTTTCCGATTTATAATTCTCTGTCACCACAATATCTTCTACATCAAGGGTATAATCTAATTGTGTGGGTTTATTGGTATTAACACTGATGGTGTCGTGCAGACCTCTCCACCCGGTTGCTGCTTTAAGAACAAATGTATTTTCATCTGTTAAGGTGTAAAGCGTAGAAAAATCCACGTCCAAAATTTCCGCAATAATGGTTACTGCTTCATCCAGTACAGGCTGCAGGGTATTTTCCTCAAGGGCAAGAAAACTAAGTTTAGCAATAGCTTCCTGCTGGCGAGCGTGCATTTGCAGTTTGTCGGTGGCTTGCTGCAACTCGGTCACATCCACAAAAGTAAAAACCACTCCTTCAATTTTATCCTCGCCGGTACGGTAAGGCCGCAGACGCATTACATACCAGTTCCCCTCCTTATCAGTAACCATGGTTTTTTGAAGTTGAATATTGCGCAGTACGCGCCGGGCGTCTTCTTCAAGGGAGTGATAGTTAATTTTGCCGGTAATATGAGATAAAGGTCTGCCGCGGTCAGTCGGTATAATGTTAAACAATTCTGTGGCATTGGAAGTATAACGCTGGATATTAATATCACGATCAACAAAAATAGTGGCAATTTCTGTTGCCTCCATCAGGTTGTTGAGATCATTATTGGCTCTGCGTACTTTCTGTATTTGTTCTTCAAGTTTTTTATTCACTTCCTGAAGTTCCTCCTTGCTGGTAGAAAGTTCCTCAGTTGTTAACTGCAATTCTTCATTCATTGATTGCAGCTCTTCATTAGAAGCTTTTAGCTCTTCGTTCGATGTCTCATACTCTTCCGTGGTAATATGAAGTTGTTCTTTGGCAGATTTAAGCTCTAATTCCAGTTGCTCAATAAACTCTTCATTTTCTTCCGAAACATCTGTAGAATCCACCTTAGTGGTTGATACAACCGGTTCACTGTTTTTTCCCATGGAGTAGAAAACCACTTGTATCAAATCAGAATTGACCCCCAGCAGCTGTATAGACTGAGTAACCAGCCGAAGCGTTTTTTGCTCGCCGTCCTGTTTGAAATTCAACTGTTTTGCCAGCGAGAGATTTTCATTATTGCGGCTAAACTGAGATAAAAGATTCCAGAGAGGCCGGCTTATAGCAGGATATACCATTTCAATTAAATTGCGGCTGGGTTCACCATGGGTGTATCTCAGGTAATTTTCTATGCCTTCTGAAGCATGAAGAACTTCCCACTTTTCATTTATAATAATGCTGGGCGGAGCATGTTGCTGGCCAAGCAGCTTATAATGTAAATCTTCAATATTATTTACTTTCATTGAGGTGTCTTGTTCTTCTAAATCTTTTTTTGGATGCCCCTTCATTTTGGTAAAGGTGATGTGGGAAAGTGCACGATGAGATTTGGTGCTGTTTATTGTTTTAAAAATACTCTGCTTTTTATGAACCAGCTCGAAAAGATCTGAAACTTGTTGTGCAGAGTCAGATCGGCCTAAAAACAAATAAGCATCCTGGCGCAGAGCGTAATGCAGCAAATTAAAAACCTTCTTTTGCAGGTCTTTGCTGAAATAAATCAATAAATTCCGGCAGGAGATTAAATCTAGTTTGGAAAAGGGAAAATCACTTAAAAGGTCGTGAACGGCAAAAAGTACCCGTTCCCGGATTTCTTTTTTTATGATGTATTGATTGGCCTTTTTCTCGAAAAAACGATTCAGCCTTTCCTCAGACATCTCCGAATGAATAGTTAAGGGGAACTTTCCTTTTCGGGCTTTAATAATGGCTTCTTCATCAATATCCGTGGCAAATACCTGGAAATCAGGAGGATTTTCCAGGTTGGTGGCATATTCATGTAAGAGTACGGCAAGTGAATAAGCCTCCTCACCTGTTGCACACCCGATACACCACACCCTGATTTCATTCCCTTTTTCCTTTCCCTCAAAAATTTGAGGGATTATTTTTTCCTGAAGTACTTTAAAGGCTTCCGGGTCACGGAAAAAACCGGTAACGCTGATCAAAAGGTCTTTAAAAAGATCTTTAACTTTAATAGGATTTTTCTTCAGGAACTCCTCATAATCCTGCAGGCTGAATGACTTGGTAATATGCATTTGGCGTTCAATTCGCCGCAAAATTGAGGATTGTTTATAGCTGCTGAAATCACGCCCCACTTCCTTCGAAACCAATTCAAAAATAGCCTGAAGAGCTTTTTTTTCACTTTGGCTTAAATCCTTTTCATCCAGCGATAGCTGTACTTTGGCAAGTACCTCTTTATAGTCTAGAATTTTATCTACCAGTTTTTTTACCGGAAGCACAAAGTCAACCAAATCGGTTTCAATAGCATGCTTGGGCATTCCCTCATATTCGGCTTCCTTAGGAGATTGAGCCATAGATATTCCACCATGTTCTTTAATGCCCCGCAGCCCCACAGTACCATCGGCACCGGTACCTGAAAGTATAACTCCTATCGCTTTCTTCTCCCGTGCTTTCCCAAGGGAGCGGAAAAATAAATCTATGGTAGCAGGCCTGCCCTCCCTTTTTTCTCCTTTTTCTGTTGCGGTAAGTACATTATCCGAAAGAGAAAGGTCGTGGTTTGGGCTGATTACATACACATGATCTGGCTCGATCTCAATTTCACCGGTTACCTGCACTACATTCATGGATGTACACTTTTGCAGGAGTTTATCCATAGCGCTGGTTTTATCCGGGGCAAGATGAATAATAACAATAAATGCCATACCGCTGTTATCCGGCATTTGTTCAAAAAATCCCTGAATAGCCTTTAATCCACCGGCAGAAGCCCCGATACCAACTACAGGAAATAAATGTGTTTTTGCATCTTCTTTATTTGCAGCCATGCATAAAGTGAGTTAAGAAACAAGTTTATAGAAAAATTATACTTCTCAGTTTAAGTATGATAAAATATAGGTGGCCTGATCTTATTGCACACCCTCACAACAAAATTTTTACCGATAAATATTGGATAGAATTTAAAAACCTTGCATCACTATGAGCTTCCAGAGGTATTGACACGGACAACATCTCGCCAATTCGCCTTTTACTCTCCAACAAAAAATACAAAAAACGAGGTTTAGATCTGAATTTAACTTGCCGTAAAGAGATCGCAGGATATTTGTTATCTCTTTGTTGAATGTAGGATGAGGTGGAGAAATAACATTATATAAATAAGCAGGCCTCATTTAAGAAGCCATAATACTGGAACATCCTTATATACTCTAAGTACATCTTTTTCGTTAGCCACACTGAAACCTTCCTTTAAATTTTAGTACCTTTAAGAAATTCAATTTCATGATGATATTGCGACTATTTATTATCACTTTTTTGGCAATTTTGTTTCATTTGCCTGCTAGTGCTCAAAGTGGGGAAAATGATCCCCAAAACTCTCTTTTACCTGATATAAATCCTCAGGACATTGAAATACGAAGTGAATTTCAAGCACGTTTTCCCGGCCTTCGCAGGCAACCCATTCTGGGTTTTAATCCCAAGCCACGGGTGTTCCGAATAGATCCCGACCGGATGCCATTTATGGAATCGCGTGATGATGCGGTTGCAGGTATTGAGGTGACAAATCTGGATCGCCCCGAGCCGCCAGTTCGAAATATTTTTTTTACACCAGATCGCATGAATGCCTATGTAAGAGCAGGACTCGGAACTTACCTCACCCCCGAAATTGATGCTTATGGCTTTACAGAATTAGGAGAAAGCAGCTTAATATCTGCTGACATGAATTTTCGGTCCTCTGATGGCCATTTGGAAAATCAGGAAAGTGGATTTCGCTTTTTTGATGTGCAAGCTCTTTATCGAACTAAGACGAGCGAAAAATGGCAATCGAATTTAGAAGTTGGTGTTCTGTCTGATGAACATCATCTTTTACCACTTCCTTCCATAGATGAGATGCCTGAAAAAAATAATTTAGGAGCTTCTGCTAAAGCAACAATAAAACAAATTAACAATGCCTTTTCAGGTATGGATTTCGTGTTAGGTGGTTCATTATTTCAGTCAAGGCATTCCACTGAAAGAGCCGATTATTCTTATTACAATCCAGGTGGTGAAATCTCTGAAACAATCTATTTCGGCAAATTTCGAAAATATTGGCCGGGTCAGCGAATGTATGAGACCTTTGATATTTCAACCAGTATAGAGGGCGGAAACTATCAGGTGAATAATGCTGATTCTGAGAACTGGATGCATGTTCAGGGAGCATTAGAATACGAACGGCTGTTAGATTTTACCACCAGAATAAAAGGAAAAGGTGGTATTGACTATATTTCTGATCCATATTCTGATAAATTTTATTTTGTACCCGAAGTGGAAGTGAAGCATAACATCAACAATAATTTCTCTGCTACCGCTAATTTTTTCGCCAAACCTGAGCTGCAATCTGTTCAGAGCCATCATCAGTACAATCGCTTTTTGAATAACAGGACGCAATTGCGTCATTCCTATAATATTGGAATTCATACTGAAGTGGCTTTCAAAATAATAGAAGGGAATAGCCTGTATGGTGGTATTACTTATGATCATATTCGAGATTATGCATACTACCAGCGAGATGAAATTTTCGCAACAGACGCTTTTGGTTTGTATGATGTAAATTACGGCGATGCCAATATTCTCGAACTTTATGCAGGAATTTCCCAGCAGCTGGTTCCCGAGAAATTTTGGTTTGATGCAAAACTATATGGACGCAACCCATCCTTAAAAGATGGTGATAAAATTCCTTACGAGGAAAGGATGGGATTAGAAGGCTCCCTTTCCTACAAACCATTTAACAAACTAACTATAAGTTCCTGGGCAGAATATGTTGGACCAAGGGAAGATCCGGCTTCTGCGGATGATTTAAACGCATTTGCTTTAATAAACGGCAGTGCGGAATTTCAGATTAATGAAAGATTTGGCGTTTACGCAAAAGTATTGAATATTTTGGGGCAGAAATATGAAATTTGGAATGGATATCAAGAACGTCCTTTCCAGGTTTTCGGTGGGTTAACAATAAAAATATGATACTACTATGACTAAAGAGTTTCTGGAAACATTGGGAATTGTGATTCGTGATCAGGTTATTATGAAAAATTCGGTGGAAATAAAAGGCTTGGGTACTTTTAAAGCTGTACATCAGAATCAAAAACAAGAAAAAAGAGCCGACGGCACAAACGTGATGATTCCACCCAGTGATTCAGTAGAATTTGTAGCCGAAAAAAAGGGATAAACCATGCATTTAGATCAACAAAAACTGGTAGAGCTTCTGGTTGAGGCTTCTGGAATAGAAAAAAGCAAAGTTGAAAAGCAGCTGGCAAGTCTGGTAAAAGAGATAAAACAGGCGATTGGTGAAGGTGAGGCTTATGAGTTGGAAGGTTTTGGTGTTTTTAGCGGAATAGGAAATAATGTGATTTTCATTCCGTCAGCTGAGTTGGCTACAGAAATCAATTATAAATATGTGGGAATGGAAGCCATTGAACTCACCGATTCTTCAAAACCCGAAGAGAATGCTGAAAATGTTGATATCGCCCCTGATCCTGTTACGGCTAGTCCTGATGAGGAGGAATTAGAGGACGATCCTTTTGGCGGCTTACTAAGTGCAGATGAAGGACTGGAAGAAACAGAGGAAACTCCTTTTGAAACAGAGTCCCCAACAGGTGAAAAAGAAGAAAGCGGTTTGCTGTATGATATAGCCGGGGAAGAAGGTATTGAAGGAACAGATGATTCTGGGAAGGAAGATGAAATACCTTCAGATCCAGAAGATACATTACCTGAAGAACAACCAGGTCCGGAAAAATGGGGGATTGATACCTATAAAGATGATACGGCGGAAAACACGTTTTCGGGGATGCTTGGAAATGATGAAGGACCGGAAGATGCAAGCGAAGATGACGAACTAAGTAATTTATTTGGTTCAACAGACGAAGAAGAAAGTTCTATTGATGAGAGCGAACTAAGCAATATATTAGGTGATACAGTTGAAGAGGATAGTTCCGTTGATGAAGACGAACTGAGCAATTTATTAGGCGATACCGCAGACGATGATGATGATTCTGTTGATGAAAATGAATTAACTAATCTTTTTGGTGATTCAGAAGAAGAGGAGAAAGATGCTGCTGATGAGGAGGAGGAGCTCAGCATAAAATTAGATAAAGAAGAAAATATTGAAGAAGAGCTAGCTGAAGAAGGTGAAACTGAAACTGAAGCGGAAGAAGATGATGAAGATTTTGACGATCCCTTTAAAGGCCTGATTGAAGACGAAGAAGAGGAAGGGGGGGATGAAGAAGAAGTAGTTCCGGTAATTACAAATATCTCTTCGGATACAACCGCCGATAAAGAACCAAAAGAAAAGAAGCGGGAGAAAAAGAAATCACGCACATCTCCCAAAAAACGCCAATCTTCCCCGGCTGTATTGTGGGTTGTTCTCGCAGTCCTGATTCTCGGCGGTGGAGTATTTAGCCTGGGCTATTTTGGAATCGTTGATATACCCGGGATACCGGTACAAACTGCTTCCAATCAAGTGGCTACAGCCAGCTCTCCGGCAACAGCCGATCCCGAATCCTCTGAGCCATCTGCTGAAGAAACGGAGCCGGATGAGACCGCACAGGCGAATGCTGCTACTTCAGATGAAGAACCTGAAGAAGGCGTAGAGGAACAATCACCCGAGCCAACAGTATCAGGAACTGAAGGAGCCAATGTAAATCCTGATCAGCCGTTATATGGTTTAAAAGGGGTGTCGGTGCCAGAAGCAAATAATGGCTATACCATTGTGGTATATTCGCTAAGCAAAGAAAATAGTGTTAAAGTTCAACAGGAAAAACTGGGTAATGAAGGCTTTAGAGTAGTAGTGACTTCTCAACCATCTCCCCAATATGGACAGCTATGGCGCGTTAGTTTAGGGCAATTTCAATCATTACGGGATGCTGCTATTGCCGCAGAAACTCTGACCACACCATATTCAGAAAATTATTTTATAACTAAAATTCAATAAACGAAAACTACCTCATCTACATGCACCATTTGCTGATACTTCTGCAAGATACCACTGCAGTGGCCGACTCTCTTGAACTTGCTATGCAAGGAGACACAATAACTTTCTTCGACCTGCTGGTTGAAGGCGGCGTCTTGATGATTCCAATCTTTATTTTATTCGCGATTGCTATTTATGTAATTGTGGAAAGATGGAGTGCCTTAAACCGCTCACATATAGAGCCTACAAAATTTTTAATTACCATAGAAAGGATGTTGAAATCTGGCAAAAGCGGTACTATTGATGCCAGGGAATATTGTGATGAAGTTAGCAAGCCCATCTCCAGGATTGTTAAAGCCGGCATTAAACGGCTCGGGCGTCCACTTCGTGATATTGAGGATGCTATTGACAATGCCGGGAAAAAAGAGATTTTTTTCCTTGAAAAACGAATGAACTGGCTGGCAACCATTGCCGGTGTGGCCCCGCTTTTAGGTTTTACAGGAACGGTGACTGGCATGATTGAAGCTTTTATGGATATTCAATCGTTGCAGGGAAATGTGAATCCGAGTGTATTGGCCGGTGGAATTTGGGAGGCTCTGATTACCACCGCAACAGGACTTATCGTGGGCTTAATTGCTTACGGATTTTATAATTTTCTGTTAGGGAAAATTAACCGCTCTATTTTTGAAATGGAAAATGCTTCCGCCGATTTCCTTGAACTTCTGCAATCCCCGGCGCCTAAAAAAGAGGTTTAAAAATGGCAAGAGACTTTAGAAAAGGAGATAAAAGTTTAACACCGTTGTCGCTGTTTTCTCAGTCGTCCTTAACCGATATTGTGTTATTGTTATTGATCTTCTTCCTGTTAACATCTTCTTTTGTTACCAATTTTGGTATTCGTGTAGAAGTGCCCAAAGCAGAAAGCAGTGCGGCAACAGAGCCACAATTTATTTCGGTAGCCGTTACCAAAGAAGGTGAATTTTATGTGGATGGTGATTTAACCACTCGCAGTACACTGGCAACGGCTATCCGTGAAGCCCGCAATAATAAACCACAAGGTACAGTTGTATTAAGAGCAGATAAGGATGCTATCGTGGATGATGCTGTTCGGGTGATGAATATAAGTAAGGCATTAAACCTTAAAATAGTGATGGCAACAGAACAAGGTTCCTAAAAAGATGAGAAAGCCAAACTTCACAAAAGATGATAATTTAGCTTTGAGCATTACGCTTGGGATAAATATCGCTTTGCTCATTTTTTCTCTTTTATTCACTATCAATACAAATAAAAATCTGCGGCCTTCTTTTATAGAGATAGAATTTGGGGAATTTAAATCAGGTCAATTGGCTGAATATTCAAAAGAAAAAAATGAAGAAGTAGCCAGCAGGCCGAATCCTTCAGATGTTCAGCCTGAGGAACCCGTTGAAGAAATTCCCGAACCGGAAGAAACGCCTCAAACCCCCACCGAAGAAAATACCAAACCTGTTGATTTGCCCGATGAGGTTGAGGAAGTAGAGGCTGAAGAGGTTAACACCCCTGAAACGGAGGAAATTGACCCTGCCAAACAAGAAGCCGAAAATCAGGAAGAAGAAATTGAAATACCACCGGAAGCCCGCGAAGATGAAAATATAGCCGAAGGTGCTGAAGAAAGTGGTGATGTGGATGGCGCACGGGGTGATATAAATTCTGATCAAGGGAGTGGGAACGAAGAGGATAAAACATCTCCTTATGAACTTAAATGGGAGGGCGATATAGACCGCTCGCCGCTGGTGCAGCCTTTACCCACAAATACGGCAAATACAGAAGGGGTAATAACAGTAAAATTCGAAGTACGCACCGATGGCAGTGTGGGCCGCATCATCCCGCTAAAAAAAATGAATCCTGAACTTGAAAGAGAAGTAATGAGTACCTTGCGAACATGGCGCTTCTCCCGACTTCCAGGCGGTGTTCCCCAACAAGCTCAGTGGGGCACTATTACCTTCCGGTTTGTGTTTGATTAAAACCACCCAAAATATTTTATACTTATGAAACCGATCTATCACCTTGCCGCCTTACTTATAATTGCTTCTTTTTTATCAACAGCATGCAGCACTAATCCTGCAAGCAATGAAAACGAGGACGAGGAGGAAGAAATAGGGGAATATTTTGCAGTAAATGACTGGATTCGCGAAAGAATGGATTTTTATTATTTCTGGAATGACCTGGTACCCGATGAAACGGATGGAACCCTTGAACCTGAGCAATTCTTTGGCAGCATGCTTGAAGCCGATGATGTTTTCTCAAATATATCGGATGATGCAGAAGAATACCTGGACAATCTTGTTGGTTCTTCATACACCGCAGGCTATTCCCCGGCATTTTACCGGCTCTCTGAAAATGGTAATGAAGTTATAATCGTAGCCTTATTTGTTTATCCCGATACACCTGCCGATGAGGCGGGCTTAAAGAGAGGCGATGTCATTCTTAAAATAAATGGTCAGCAATTAACCACCTCCAATTACCTGGATTTGTATTACTCTGAATCAACAAGTGGTTCTGTTACCTTAGGTAATCTTGATCGGGAAAAAGGGGAAATTTCTGAGGGAGAAACTTTTCCCATTACCAAACAACAGCTTGAGTTAAGTCCCATTGTTCATACGCAGATTTATGAAAATGAGGGAACCAAAACCGGCTATATTTTTTACTCCCGCTTTATAGATGGCACCAGCGACAAATTTGTACATAGCTTGGATGATACTTTAGCTGCTTTACAATCGAAAGGAGTAACAGATCTGGTAATTGATTTGAGGTACAATCCCGGGGGTACAATTTCCACTGCAAAAAGTTTTGGAAATGCGATTGCACCAATGTCTGCTACTCAGAACAAAGAGATATTTGTAAAATTTCAATATAACGAAGAGCTTCAACAGGCTTATTTAGATGAAGAAGGCCCGGAATCAGAAAACCTTGTGGTACGATTTTCGGAAAGCTCTGTAAAGCTTGGCCTGGATAAGATATATTTTCTCACAACCGACCGCTCAGCTTCTGCCAGCGAACTGCTTATAAATGGATTAGATCCCTATTTAGATGTAGTATCAATCGGAACACCTACTTATGGTAAATTTTATGGGGCTTTTGTTATAACCGCCCTAAATGAAATGCCAAGTCATGATTATGTAATAGCACCGGTAAGCTTAAAATATGCAAATGCTTTAGGGGTCACTGATTTCAGAGATGGGTTGATGCCTGATCATATAGTGGAAGAAGATTTATTTGATGCTATAGCACTTGGGGATTCCACAGATCCATTGCTGGCTAAAGCACTGGAACTTATTACAGGCGAAGCAGCCCCTCCCGCTAAAATTGCACCTGCACTTCCATACCAGCAACTGGAAAATCCGGTAGAACTACAGAAAGGAAACATCCTGTTCAATCCAAAAAAACGCCGGAATTGATAATTCGCAGTAAGGGCTTTTTTTAAGCATTAGCTTTTCTGATCTTAAAGAGCCGATTTTTATTTTACCCAATTCTCTATTTTTAGCCCTTTTACTCGCTCAAATTCTTTCTCGTTATTGGTTACCAAAGTGCAGTTCAAATCAAGTGCATGGGCTGCAATGAGTAAATCCATAGATCCGATTATTTTCCCTTTTATTTCTAAATCAGTTCTTATCCTCCCATACTTAAGAGAGGCAGAAGGCGAAAAGTTATTATATCAAGCGGGGAAAGAAAATTGGGAAGGGTTTTAGATTGTATTCTACTCTTCTGCGTTTGAATACACCATAAACGAGTTCACAATAAGAAATGGAAGAGATACCAATATCTCCGGGTTCAAAAGATTCAAATTTTCCCAACCTGATATTGGAAATTTATTTATCAAATAAACGCAAATATTTGTATCAAGAAGATACTTCATTCATCAAAAAATTCTCTTTCCTGGGTAGGAAGCTGGTTTCTTTCATTTAGAAAATCAGGGCTGAAATTTTTGGCAGCTTCAAACATTTTTCTCCATGAACGTTCTCTTTTAGGTTGTAATACAACAGAATCACCTTGTTTCTCGATATACACCTCTTTCTCATTAAATCGGGATTCTTTTGGCAATCTCACCGCCTGACTGTTGCCGCTTTTAAATATTTTTGCTGTTTTTTTCATTCTAATCACCTCTTAGATATATACAAATTGTATATGCATTACTCAGGAATTTTCAGACATTTATACTGGTATCATGCTAGTGTTGTGTCAATGTTGAAATATCGGCAGAAAACGATCGAGGTTTCAACTAT
>JBBDNN010000033.1:0-27148 GCA_040877545.1 Balneolaceae bacterium | reverse complement strand
GATGGCCTCGCCAGAACACGCGTTACCCGGAACCGGATTTGAAATGAAGAAAAAAAAGTAGCAAAAAATGCGGAGAGGGAGGGATTCCCCCAAAGGGATGGCCTCGCCAGAACACGCGTTACCCGGAACCGGATTTGAAATGAAGAAAAAAAAGTAGCAAAAAATGCGGAGAGGGAGGGATTCGAACCCTCGTTACCCGTTTCCGGGTAAACTCCCTTAGCAGGGGAGCGCTTTCAGCCACTCAGCCACCTCTCCTTTTTCAAGGGCATCAAATATAGCCACCTTTGGGGGCTAATAGCAACTTTTTGAGTCGTTGTTCTGGCAATTTAACAGAATCATTTATCCTTCTCTAAAACATAAATCTGTGCCAGATTTCGCCCTTCCTGTGCGTAGTCTAAACCATATCCCAGTACAAATGCATTGGGAATTTCAAACCCTACGTAATCGAGTTGTACCGGGTGTTTAGTTGCTTCTTTTTTATGCAGCAAGGTAACTACCGAGACAGAAGCCGGGTTACTTTCCCGTACATTTTTGAGCAAATAATTCATCGATAAGCCGGTATCTACAATATCCTCGACCAGGATTACATGGCGGCCATCAATCATTGCGTCAATATGTTTTAGTTCAGTTACTTGCCCTGACGAAACCTTTTCATCACCATAACTGCTCAATTTCATAAAATCTACTTCGCAGGCAATACTCACATGGCGCATGATATCTGACAGAAAAATAAAAGCCCCGTTCAGAATCCCAATAAAAATGGGTTTTTTGTCTTTGAAATCTCTGTCGAGTTGGCTTCCGAGTTGTGCAAGACGTTCGTCAAGTTGATCTTTGGTTATAAAAACCTTGAATTTTTCTCCGTTACAAATTACCGTATCCGGCTGGTAAAAAGTTGAACTCATTATCTAATTATTATTGTCAAATAGGTTGTGGTTGTATTCTCGCATTTAGCCAGTTCAGCTATAGCACCCTCTTCTAAATTCTGTGCCGACCCAGGATATATAATGGCATAAATAGTACCATCTGAACCGCACAATACCAAGGCTTTTCCTTTTAAATGTGCGGGAATTTTTCTGTTTGCAAGATGATCGGAAATTTTCTGCGATCCCTGCATTCCCAACGGGTTAAAATTATCTCCACTTTCCCAATTCCTCAATTTTAAAGGCCACGAAAGTTTAGCGAAGTCGAGAATTAAAGACGATTTCGCAGCATTTTCTTTTATTTTTTTGATAAAGATGTTCCCGGCTGAAAATCCATGTGCGGCTTCCTCTTCTGTGATTATCTCTGAAATAACCACTTTCTTTTTCTCTTTGTGGATGTAGATTTCATCCCGGTTTCGTGTAAATACAAAAGGTCCTGCCTCCAGCAACTTTCCGGTTTGAAGCTGATCAAGTTTCGCCAACTCCCCAAGCTGACCTTTGGAATAATGAGAGGAAACCGACAATTTATCCAACACATTTTTTATAACAGCAGATTTGAGGTCTTCCGGTAATTCAGAAAAACTTTTCAAGTCAATTTTTTCCCCATCCCAAACCTGCCTCGCAATTAGATCAAGACTAGCCTCAAACATAGACCCCTGTGCTCTCAGTGCGAGTATATTCTGTTGCCAGCCGGGAAAAAATTCATCTAGTTTTTTTGATAAGTCGTGGCGAATAAAATTTCGTGCAAAACCAGACTCCAGATTGCTTTCATCTGTTCTGTGCGGTACCGATTCCGCCTCACAGTATTCTACAATTTCTTGTTTGGTGAAGTTGAGCAAAGGCCGGAATAAATCATCTTCACGCTCCTTCATCCCCTGCCACGCGGTGGGTGAACT
Source organism: Balneolaceae bacterium (assembly GCA_040877545.1). Taxonomy (GTDB): domain Bacteria; phylum Bacteroidota; class Rhodothermia; order Balneolales; family Balneolaceae; genus Gracilimonas. The sequence goes on along the minus strand of JBBDNN010000033.1, from coordinate 25,332 downwards.
TCCGCGAAATACTCGCTGCAGGATAGTTTCCAGCTGGTCATCCTGGTGATGGGCGGTTATAATGGCATTCGCTTTATAATCTTCTTTCAATTCCCTGAAAATTCGATACCGCTCATTTCGCGCCCAATTTTGGAAATTCTCCCCCTCCGCTTCTTTGGAATCCAGGCGCACCGCACAACACTCAAAATTCCACTGAAAAGCCATTTGTTCCACTAATTCCTGATCCAGGTCCGAGTCTTTCCCCCGCTTTCCGTAATTAATATGTACTACAAGTGTTTTCAGATTTAGTTTATGAAACAGATAAAGGAGAGCCATGGAATCCGGTCCGCCACTCACACCTGAAATAAAAAAAGCACCATCATCAAAATACATGGCTGTACTTCTCCTCAGGTGTTGCTCCAGCGAATTAGATATAGAATTTTCCATAGTAAAAACAAGGATGTTTCAAATGTTGAATGGCAGGCGTGAAATTTATAATTCCCTCACTCTTACCTGCTCAAAAGCAAAAGTTTGCACGTCTAATAAGGAGTTTAATGCCACCAAAGCCCCTGCCTCATTCACTCCCAGAAATTTATAATCTCCATCCAGTTCCTGATTATTAACCTGTAACTTTACCCACTCACCATAGCCAATCAAGGTGTGATTAATCTGTTTTACCAGTTCAGGTTTATGTTGATTCCATAAGCGATAATTATATTCAATTTTAAGCAGGATTTCCGCGAGCAATTTTTCTCTACTGTATTCATTCGAATTAATAAGCGCCAAGGAAGTGGCCACATTAGACAACTCTTGCCCATATTTTTGCTGATTTACATTCAATCCAATTCCCACAATTATCTTATCGAGCGTATTGCCACTGAACTGGGTTTCTGTTAAAATTCCACAGAGTTTCTTCTTTTTGTGAAGGATATCATTCGGCCATTTCAGATGAGTAGTAATTTGCGCCTCATTGTTGATGCATTCAGAAACCGCTAAAGCACAGGCTAATGTGAGCAAGGTAAACCGCTCGTTCTTTTTAGGTTCAAAAATCAGGCTAAAAGTAAGATTTTCTCCCGGCATTGTTTCCCATTTCCGCTGATGCTGTCCTCTCCCACCCCTTTGATGATCAGTTAAAACAACGGCACCATGCAACGGCGAATCACCCATTATTTTTTTGGCCTGAGTATTACTGGAAGCCAATTCTTCGAAATAATAAAAGCTCCTCCCCAGCCAGGAGGTGGAAAGATGCTTTTCAAAAAGTTGTTGGTTGAACAAAGGATTTTTGATTTTGGTTATCGGAAGCAAAAAACCTCATCCAGACCTGTCAGGTTTTTGCAACCAGGCAAGCCCGGATTGATCTAAAAAAATCAAACCTCTGACAGCTTACTTTTTAAAAGATCAATTTTTGAGATCGGAGTAGGGTCTACTTCATTCAGCATAGCCAGGTAAATACTTACCCAATCGCCAAGCTGGATAAGCGAAAACAAGCGGGCGAGGCGGCTTTTCCCATGTGCATCAATTTCGATTATAGCAAGCGCCTGATCAATTACCAGCTCTTTTACAATTTCCATTCTACGTGTTACACGGGGATTATCTTCTTTGTCTTTCAGCATTACAACCGTCAGCCTGCCTGTCAGATGGTTTATGTGTTCCCAGCCAACAATTTCATTATGATTCATTTCCGGAAGTAAGTTTCCATAAGCCAGCATCTTTGCATTTTCCTCTATCTGTCCACGCCAGCGCAAATTCACCGGTTCCATCATCAGGGCATCAGAATATATTATTGGCAGCGATTCGCTGAGCTCTTCGGCAATGGTTAACGCTTCATTAGAGGAGAAATCAGAATACTCCCGCACCCCGTCCTGAAGTAATTTCAACGTTTCCGAAAGAGCTTCCTCTCCCTCATCCAAATAATCCAGATACTGGAAAATTCTGAATAAAGGCACAAAACTGTAAGCCAGGGCTGCTCTTGGCGGCATTCCACCAGGAATTTTGATGTAATTGAATTCTTCCTTTTGAGCTGTTACAAGCAGCTTTCCGCCAGAAGTAACTCCAATGCACTGGGCTCCTTTCTCCATTGCCTGATACAATGCTGACAGTGTTTCTTCCGTATTACCCGAAAAACTGCACGCTACGAAAAGAGTATTCTTATCCACCCAATTCGGGATATCATAATGGCGGTTTACCTGCACCGGATGCGGACAGGTTTTCAGTGAATACGCCCGAATCAGGTCAGCACCGATTGCGGAACCACCCATTCCCGCAAAGCAAATCTTTGTGATTTTACTTTTATCAATGCTTAACTCCAGGTTATTGGTCATGCCGGTGATTTTTTCCCAATGCGCGGGGAAATCTTCCACCAACTGCCACATATTTTGTGAGTCAACACGCTCAATATTTTCTTTTGTAATCTCCATCAAATGTTCTTCCAGTTGTTAAATAATTGTTCTACTTCTTTTGAGGTTGTTGCGTTAACTGCATCCACAGCTAAATCTTCAAAATCTTTTTTAGTATGTGAAGTTAATAAATCTTTTATTACCGGTATAGAATGCGGCACCATACTAAGCTCATTTATTCCGAGGCCATATAAACAGGCAGCTCCAATTTCTTCGCCTGCCAATTCGCCACAAGCACTTACTTCTATATCCGCTTTTAAAGCTCCTTCTACAGTCAATTTAATCATCCGTAAAACCGATGGATGATAATGCTGAAAGAGCTCGCAGATATGTTCATTCCCACGGTCTGCTGCCATTGTGTACTGGGTGAGATCATTTGTTCCCATGCTAAAAAAGTCAACCTCTTTAGCAAACTGATAAGCCGACAATGCCACACTTGGTACTTCCACCATTAACCCTAAAGGAACATTTTCGTCAATTTTTTCTCCTTCACTTAACAAGTCGGATTGTATATTTTCAATCTCTTTGCGAATCTCCCGCACTTCTTCAATTACAGAGATCATTGGAACCAGAATTTTAACTTTTCCCGGATTTTTGCCCGCTGTTAATAAAATGGCTCTCAGTTGATTTCGAAGCAGTTCTTTTTCATCCAGCAGCATTCGTACGCCACGCCATCCTAAAAATGGATTAGCCTCTTTCATCGGATGAATACTTGTTTTATCCCCACCCGCATCAAATAAGCGGATCGTTAGCGGCCCGGGATCAGCCTCCATTATTTCACTGTAAAAAGCCGTCTGCTCCTCTTCGCTCTTTTTAATCCGTTTGCCAAATAACAGGCTTTCTGTTCTTAATAACCCTACACCCTGCGCAGAAAATTCCTTCAGCTTTGGAAGCTCCGCAGTAAATTCAATATTTGCAGAAAGGCGGAAAGGGAAGCCATCTTTAGTTTCGAAAACACCATTTTCAGCGGTATGTTTGACTTTTTTCTTAAATTCCCTAAGCTTTTTTTTGTATTGATTTATGCGGTTTTTATCGGGATTAAAAAGAACTTGCCCCATACTACCATCGATGATCACAGTCTTACTATGCTCAGCTTCTTTCACTGCTTTCCTCGTGCTTACTACACAAGGGATGCCCAGAGATTGAGCAATGATGGCGGCATGAGAAGTCACTCCGCCTTTATCCATCACAAGCCCGGAAATTCCATTTTCATAATAGGAAACCAGATCGGTAGGGCTGATTTCACTGGTAATAATTATTGAACCTTTTTTAACCGGACTCGACTTTTGATCATCATGAATTAAAGAAATAAACCGGTCGCGGATATCTTCCAAATCAATAATGCGCTGGCGAAATAATTCAGATCCACTTTCCTTCAGGCGTTCAATAAACTGGCAGAAGGTTTGATAGACGGCGAAATCTACACTTAATAATTTATCTTCAATCACATCATACACATTTTTTTCTATCTCAGGATCTTTAATAATCTGCAGCTGAGTTTCAATGATATCGGCCGACCCAGGGTCATTTAACTCCTGACCCAGGTTATCCAATTCTAACAAAAATTGTTGCTTAGCTTCAACAAACCTGCTCTTATTAGCCTTTACAGATGATTTTGTTATCGAAGTCGGAACTACGGTTTTCTGTTTAATATCCAGTACAAAAACTTCACCAATTGCTATTCCTCTGCCAGCTGGTTGCCCCTGAACAATAATTTCACCTGTTTGAAGATCTTCCATAATTATTCGTCGTCCATTCCAAACTTGTTGTCAATGAGATCAGCAATTGCTGTCATTGCTTCACTTTCATCCGGGCCATCCCATTCCAGTTCCAGTTCTGCCCCTTCTTCTGCAGCTAATGTCATAACGCCCAGAATGCTCTTGCCGTTTACCCTGTAACCATAACTATGTATAAAAAAATCAGATTTAAACTTACCTGCAAGTTTTACCATGGCCGCAGAAGGACGGGCATGTAAACCGGATGAATTTTGTATAGTAATTTTCTTTTTAATCATATTGGAATATAGTTTGCAAAGATGAATATAATTGTAATAATAATCCATTGAACCCCACTATAATCTAAAGCTTTCCTGAAGATAGTTTGTGCCTCCAGCGGCATCGGGTTCATTATTGTAAAAAACCCAATCATTTATATATCTGGCAACTCCCTCACTTCTGACCATTGGTTCTTCAGAAAATGTCAGCAAAAATTTCTGGTTTTTGAGAATGATTACAATTTATCAATTAATCTTTCCTGCAATGTTTCTTACATTTAGCCAATCAAAATTAAAAATTATATGTCTGTAACAGAAAAAGATGTCTTATATGTTGCCAATCTGGCAAAACTTCACCTCTCAGATAAAGAGGTGAAATCTCTTGCCGGTGATATGAATAATATCCTTGATTATATGGAACTTCTGAATGAGCTTGATACCTCTGATGTGCAACCACTCGATCATGTTCATGAAATGGAAAGCAGGTTTCGGAAGGATGCAGCCAAAACTCCATTGTCTCATGAAGATGCCATGAAAAATGCTCCCGATGCCGACAGTGATTATTTCCGTGTTCCTAAAGTGATCGAATAAATTAAATTTATGTCTTCAAAACCTGCTACTGCCTCTCCCAACGATTTTTTCTATAACCTGGATCAGAAAAAGCAGCACATTATTGCGCTGCTTATACTCTTCCTGATTCCTTTATTCCTTTTTACAGCTACAACTATTGGCGGTAAAGAACTTCAGCGCCACGATATTACCCAATGGAGAGCAAGTGCGGAGTCCATTTTTGAGTACCGGGAAACCTATGGAGAAGAGCCTCTCTGGAGCACCAATATGTTTGGTGGAATGCCTTCTTTTGTAGTTTCTACAAAAAATACCGTTCCACATTTTGTAGATGTAGAATCCTTGTTCAAGTCAATTTATCCTGCTTTTCAATTTTGGGTGTTACTTTCGGGAATATATATGCTACTGGTGCTAATGGATTTTCGGACATTAAGCGCTGTATTTGGAAGTTTACTCTTCGGTCTTACTACATACATTCCCATTATTATTACGGCGGGGCACAACAGTAAATTCAGAGCACTGGCTTATATTACCTGGGTAATTGCCGCTTATTGGTTAATTACCCGAAAGGATAAAAAACTCTCCGGCCTGCTTCTTTTTAGTGTGGCATTCACAGCAGAATTATCGGCAAACCACCCTCAAATAACGTACTACTTCTTTTATCTGCTCTTTTTTATTTGGATTTATGATAGTTGGGTTGCTTACAAAGAAAATCGTTTAAAAGATTGGGGTGTTGTCACGGCAATATTAGCAGTAGGAGTCGTTATCGGCATATTTGGACATGCTCCACGGTTTCTCCCACTTCAGGAATATACTGCTTTTAGTATTCGTGGAGGATCGGCTATCATGGAAACAACCGGTCTAGGCTCGGATTATGCTTTTGCATGGTCGCAAGGAATAAAAGAAACCTTCACACTTATTGTTCCTGAATTTATGGGAGGAGCTTCGCCTGAATACTGGGGTGGAAAATCATTTACTTCCGGCCCTCATTATCTTGGCGCTTTAGCCCTGCCATTTTTACTTATCGGTCTTTTCCGGAAAAAAAGCCCTTATATGTGGATTTTCTTCAGCACGGGAGTGCTTGCCATTCTTTTTGCCTGGGGGGGAAATTTCAGAATACTGAACGAGTTTGCATTTGATTACATCCCCCTTTTCGACAAATTCCGAGCCCCGGAAACATGGCTTATTCTCACCGCATTCTGTTTTAGTATAGTAGCAGTTTATGGTTTCGACTGGCTTGGAGATTGGATATCACAAAAGAAAAAAGCTGATCTGAAACCACTATATGTACCTCTTGGTTTAACCGTTGTCATTTTAGCTTTTCTTTTTATTCAGGTGAACTCAATGAATTACACTCGCCCCGGTGAGGTTGAAAATATTGCCAATCAAATTGCGCAGCAGAATCAGGTAAGCCCGGAAAATCCACAGGTGAAACAGCGTGCTGAAAGTTATGTGCAAACAGAAATGGTTCCTGAAAGAAAAGATAAAGCCAAAAGCGATCTGCTAAGGTTGACCATCTTTTTAATAATTGGTGGAGCTGTAATTTACCTGGTCTATAATGCCACGCTCTCTTTAGGATGGGGAATGCTGATATTGGTGCTGCTAACTGCTTTTGATATGATCAATGTTGGGAAACGCTATATTCCCGATAATGTGATTGTTGCGGGAAATGTGGATGCCGTACAAACTATAGAATCGCAGCGCCGGGATTTTGATACCTTTATTGAAGATCATATTGCTGAAGATTCCTCCTATCCATACCGTGTTTTACCGCTTCTGGATAATCCCTTTAGCAACGCAATTCCCTCTTATTTTTATCCAACTATTGGCGGTTATAATGGCGCTAAGTTGAGTATTATTCAAGATGTTATTGATCAAAACGGGCCGCTTTTTAAAAGCCAATACGGACTAAACCCCAATTTACTCAGCCTGCTGAATGTAAAATACCTGACATATCAGCCGGGTTTAAATATCCCGGGATTTGAAGCTGTTTTCCAGGGAGAAGGCCGAACGGTTTATGAAAACCAAAACGTGCTGCCAAAAGCTTACTTCGTAGATTCCGTAATCACTGTTCAAGATCCAAAAGAAGCGTATAATTTTTTGAATCCGGGCGAGATTGATTTTGCAAAAACCGCCGTTGTGGAAACTTCAGAATCCTTGAGTTCTAAAGAAGACACAACATCATCCGTAGAAGTTTCCAACTACACCGGACCTGAGATTTCAATGAATATAAACAGAGCTGAACCCGGCTTTTTGGTACTCAGTGAGATCTATTATCCCGCCGGGTGGATTGCGGAATTAAACGGAGAAGAAATTCCTATCTATAAAACCAATTACCTGCTTCGCGGTATGGAAATTCCTGCGGGAGAGCATGAATTGGAATTGAGGTTTGAGCCTCAATCTTATCATTTGGGTATAATATTAGCCTGGATTTCGCTGGTTGTACAACTGCTGTTAGCCACACTTCTGACCTTCATCTGGTTCAAAAACAGAAAAGAAAGTGGCGCGTAAAAAAGTTTTAATCATAACCTATTACTGGCCGCCAAGTGGCGGATCAGGCGTTCAAAGATGGGTAAAATTCTGCAAGTATCTTCCAGAATTCAATGTTGAACCAATCATTTTAACCGTAGAAAATGGAACTTACCCATTAGTTGACAACTCCCTTTTAGATCAAGTTAATACGGGCCTACAGGTATATTATTCAAAAAGTATAGAGCCCTACTCTATTTTTGCAAAGCTGATGGGGAAATCATCCAAAGAAGTATCTACACCTTCAACTTCTTTTTCTACTGAAGGCGGATTGATTCAAAAGCTCGGAGTTTGGATCCGATCAAACTTCTTTATACCCGATGCCAGAATTGGCTGGATTCCCAATACATTTTCCAAAGCAAAAGATATCATTGAGGCTGAAAGTATTGACACTTTAATCACAACCGGCCCGCCTAACTCAACTCATATTACCGGCACAAAGCTTAAAACATGGAAGCCGGAATTAAAATGGATTATGGATATGAGAGACCCGTGGTCACAAATTTTTTATAATGAAAATCTCCCCCGTACTACTCTGGCAAAAAAAATTGATCTTAATCGGGAGAGAAAGGCATTACAATCTGCCGATGAAGTAATAGTTGTCTCTGATAGTATGGCAAAGCTGCAATCGTCCATTTTTCATAGAAATTTCTCCATTATCTCAAATGGTTTTGATCATGAAGAACTACCGGAGCAAGATGAGAAAGCAGAAAAGGAAAATTTTGTGATTAAATATATCGGCACTATGACAGAGTCTGCCATTCCTCATAATTTTTTTAAGGCTGTCACAGATCTTCCAAATGAATACAAGTCAAAAATAAAATTAGAATTTTTTGGCTCCTATAGTCAAAAAATTCATGCTGCCATAGAGCAATATCAATTAAGCGAAGTAGCAGACTTTAAAGGTTATGTTCCTCATATTCAGGCTAAACAAGAAATGGCGAAAGCGGATCTGCTTTTAATGGTAATTCCCAACACTAAAAACAATAAGCTCATATTAACAGGTAAATTATTTGATTATATCGCGGCGCAAAAACCCATATTCTACATTGGGCCGGAAAGTGGAGATGCCGCAAAAATAATTAATGAGTACGGATTAGGCATTTGTTTCAATTATAGGAAGGTACAGAAAATATCTTCACTCATCAAAGAGAGCATAGATGGCAGTAAGTTGAATTATCATACATGGGAGAAGGATTTTAAGGATCATCCTTTTTCCAGGTATAGTCTGACCAAAAAATTAGCTAAAATCATCAGTTAGTTCAATGAATTGCTCTCCTGCGTTCTTCAAAAATATAGCAGTTTTGTATCCTGATGGAGATCATCTCCAGATGGTAACAAGGCTTTACACATGCTTTTAGGATAGATGATTATAAACTTCGATCAACTTTTCAGCTTCCTTATTCCAGTTATACTTTTTCTGCACTGCTTTCTTTCCGTTTTCCGAATACTCATTTCTCATCGGAGGATTTTCATATAGGTTTATAACTTCCTCAACAAGCAGCTTCGTATTTTCTTCTTGATAAATGATGCCGCAATTTTCTTCTACTACTAGTTTTTTTACTGAAGTACAATTGGTTGCTAAAATGGGAAGTCCACAATACATATATTGATATAGTTTATTAGAACTGGAATTATCTGTTTGCGGTGTTCTTTTAAAAGGTACTAATCCAATATTACTTGCAGTAAGGTAGGATTTTATTTTTTCCTGGGGCTGCCATCCCTCAAAAATTATTACATCTTCTACATTCAACTCTTTTGCCAGGCTTTTAAGGGTGCTCATCATCTCTCCATCACCGACCAACAAAAGTCTTATTTTATCACTATAAGTTTTTAGTTCCTGCATTCCTCGAATTACATGCTCTAACCCTCTGTTGCTTACGAAGCCACCAACATAAACGAGTGTAAAATAATCTTTAAAGCGTGTGATGATATTTTCATCTACTTCATACTCATCAAATTCAGCTGTGTCTATACTATTTGAAACTACCGTTATATCACTTTCAGGAACTCCTTTTTGAATATTCTTATCTCGCATTCCTTCATTTACAACTATAATTTTATCAAATAACTGAAGCCATTCCTTTTCTTTACGCTCCCATTTAGAGAAGGAGATAAATAGTTTATTTGGATAGGTAGTACTCCACTTATAATCCTTCAACACATCCACATAATTTTCATGTAAATCACCAACGAACAAAGCATTGATTTTCTTTTTAAGGATTTCCGCTGCCCCAAATAAGTAAAGATCATGCAGATGAATTACATCATAATCTTCATCTTTTAAAATTTTAAGTACTTGTTTAGCAACAAAGTAATCTATCCAGGGAATCACAGCGGCTAAGCCATGCATTTTATTTCCTAAAAATTTTGACAAGGCTACCCGGTAAATTTTAATCCCTTTGAAAGTTATTTGCTCCGACTTTTTATAATCTGAAATTGTAAGCAATCCTATATTATGGCCAGCTTCCAACAAAGATATAGCCTCCTTTTCCACTCTGATATCCGGAGGAAATCGGCTATCTAAAACCATTAGTATATTCATACTCTATTATTTAAGCTGATACATTCTTTATAGAAGCGTTTCATGTTTTCATCAACCAGATTATTATTATGCCAAAGCACGGCAAAATTGCCCTTATACTTTTTACATTGTTCTTTTAAGCCACTCACAATTTCACGGGCATGATCCATATCATTTCCCAGCCCCAGATATCCATCACTAAACAAGGTGGTTTCCATTAATATTAGTGGCTCCAGCAAAACGGTCGATTTTTTATTTGTCTTGAAATTAAAAGGATAATAGGAGTGGGAAGTTCCGCATCGAAATCCAGGCTGATCAGCAAAACCTAAGGTTTGATCTACATCAACACCAGCTTTCTCAAGCTCCGTTAAACAATCTTCATTCCAGCGCAAATAATGATTCCGGCTTTTCCATAGATCTTGTTCTATACCCAAGCCCGAAAGTGCTTTTTTTAGTAGATTGAATTCAACAGAAATCTGTCCTTTTTTTACTGTCGAGCCATAAGAAGGGTGTAAAGCAATATAATGGCCTCTGTTATGGATATTTTTTAAAAGTTGCTGAATTTCAGGATTAACCAGACTGTATTTTTGATCATATTTTGGGTTGGTATTTTTTGGAATAAAATGGAACGTACTTTTTAATGATTTTTCCTCTGCCGTTTCCATCAACCATGAAAAGGAATTATATGGGTCAGTTTTAAGTTTGCCATTTTTCACCTCCCTATACTTTTTTAACCTGTTGAAACCTTTTCTAAAAGAAACTCTCCTAATTAAGTCACCACCAACTCTTTTTATTAATCTTTTTCTCGAGTAGTACAAATATTCAAAAGGCCGATCTACATCATGAGAAGGAGAAATTTTATACGCTGATTTAATAGCAGGTTTAATATTTATTGCCTTTCCAAGCAGCATAGCAAAAATATCCACATAAATATCAACTAAAGGCAAGTTTATAAGTTTTTTTCTCACCAAAAATGATTGTATTCCACAGTGCCTGCCATGGTTATCACGACCTACTTTCTCTACTTTTTCATGATATCGATTCAACAGAAAAAAAACCGTTCCGATAAAGTCAATTTTTGGTGAGCTATCATCTACCCTTTCATTAAAAAAGACTGGCAATTGCTGCTCATTAAAATAATTCTGAAAACTTAATCCCCAATCATCTTTTTCTCTTTTAACCAGCCACTTATATTTTTCTTGTTGCACAAAAAAAGCCGGGAACATTAATTTTTTACCAGATTCTTCATTAATTATCTGATAAAAATTATCTTCGTGTTGACTGATATTCACATTCAGACCCCAAAAATCCTCAAATATTAATCGAACAGTATACTCTGAAATATGCGGGAGGTGTGAAGGGATAATGACTTTTAATATCATATTTGCAGTAAAATTTTTTTTATTCTTGCTGCTATTACTTTATGCCCCTCTATATTATAGTGGATTCCATCTGGAAAATGTTGTTCCGAAGTTAAATCTTGAACGTCAATAAAAAAAGATCCAAAGGTATTAGCAACCTTTTCAATAATTCTATTATATATTATATAATTATTTTTACTACCAGGGATTTTATCTTCTACACGCTGATTCCCATTATTGATTCCAATAAATGCAAGAGAGGCATTTGTTTCCTTTTTAATCATGTTCGATAATTGATATAGGGTTGCTTCAAACTCATCTTGATCTATCCAAGTTTTATATCTTCTCATTTTTACGAAAAAACTGTTGTAACGCCTAAATATGTAATGATGAATACTATTAAAAATTGTACCAATATATTTATTTTCATTGTTTTTTAAACAGTTAGCAAACCATAAAGGAATTTCTCTAGTTGACGCATCTACTACTCCGATATTGAAAATAATAAGGTCAGGATTTTCCTTTAAAAAAAGATGTTTTTTTTGATAAATCTCTCTAATTGTCGCTCTGCTAAATGCTTTATTAATAATTTGAGAACAAGATAAACTCGTATTATTTAGATCAATCTTAAGTATTTCTCCATAATTTAAGGATTGAACTTCTCTTGGTCGTGTTCTAATAGCGACAGAATTACCAAGAATTAAAATCTTATAACCATTATTCATATTTAACATTTAATTCATTTACTATATCCCTACATAAATTTCTGACTTCTTCTTTCTGTTTCAACCCCCAATTTTCATAGGATTTTGCTTTACCAGCTTTTTGTACATTGACTGGTTTAGAAATCTCTTTTTGTATTGATTTATCAGCAATACTTAGTTCAAGGAAATCTATAACAGACCTTACATTTTTTAAATTTAATTCTTGAAAAGGAAAAACCATTATTCTACATGGATATTGTTTTTCAAAATCCATTATAAACTTATTTGTAGCATGCCATAGCCAAGCTATTTTTGTAATTTGTGAAGTGCTTTTCCATTCGTCAAAAATAATATCTGTTGATATTCTTTTTATATCTTCTGCTGAACCCGAATAATAATTTCTCTTTAAACCTGAGACTATAAATTCTAAAGGTGGCCGTATTAAATGGACAAACTTTGCTTCAGGAAATATTTTAGCTAAAACTGGTGCAAAAAAAGTGATCCCATTATTTGTTTCTATATACCTTTTTTGGGATTTATAGCTAAAGCGAATATGGCTTTCTCTTCCCGCAAAAAAAATCTCCTTTAAAAATAACTCTACACTTTCACTTTTCGGCTTAGCATTACGAGAAGAGTGATATGCCAATTTTCCCTGCACTGTTAAATTTGGTGTGGGATTATGAAACAGTTTAACAGATTAATCTTTAGCAATTAATTTAGAAAACCAAGCAGTTCCACACCTACCTGTGGAAAGAAAGAAAACTGGTGCTGGTAGATTATTAAAACCAGTTTCTCTTAACTCATAGAAGTTTGCTTTTTTATGTGACTTCCCAAACTTTACTAACCAATAAAGTTCTTCTATACTTAAGTTTTTCATATCTGTTAATATGCTCATTTTACCAATTTCTTCACCATCACTTTAAGTTCCGGTTCTTTCCAAAAAATAAACAAATAGTATCCTATTAATAGCACAGTACTAATAATTGTAATTAATAAAGTATTTAAGCTGAACAATTGCATCATACTATATACAATTATAAATATCAGGACTGCAGGCCAAAGTGAAAATATTTCTTGGGCGATATGTAATGGGGATATTCTTGCAATTTTAGAAATTTGAAACATTAAATATCCATAACCGAGAATACCTGCAATGGCAAAAAGAGTAATAGCCAGAATTGCGGAACCATATAAACCACCGATTAATAATCCAATAAAGCGCAGAATAAAAAGCAACGCCTGGATTCTTAGCATCTTATCTTGGCTGTTGGTGATATTAAAAACGACTGATAAGGGCCCGGATATAAACCAAACGAATGTCCAAATAGCTAAGATCTGAGTGAAAACTCCTGCTATTGCCCATTCGCTTCCAAAGAAAATGATAAACAATTCTTCTCCTACAAAAGTAAGAACTAAGAAAGGAAAAAAGCCCAGTTGAACCAAGCGTTTTTGCATAAGCTCGGTAATCACGTCAAGGTTACCCGCTTTATGGGATGCAACTCCGCGTTCGAAATATACCTGCCCAATAGAATTCCCAATTAAAGAAACCGGCATCCGCAGTAACCGATGGCCTAAAATATAGAATCCCAAAATTTCAGCATTGAAAAAAAACAAAAGTAAAAAACTCGGCAACTCCCATGCTAACTTATTGATGATTCCGCCAGGTGTACTATACTGTGGAAACTTTCTGTGTATTAAAGCCTGCTCTTTTATTCGTCGTGCATTAAATAAATTTCTACTAAAAAAAACTACTTTCCGGGGGAGGCTCTGCAAATAAATAAGAAGAGCTATAGTTTGGCCAATAACACTGGAAAGCACTAAAAACAAACCACTTGTTAAACCCGTGAAGCCAAATCCCAATTGTCCACCTGCGTTTCCTAAAGATTGACTTGCCTCACTTACTGCCGCTGTTCCATACGCTCTGTAGCGAATATGCCACTGTCGGATTATAATAGTCCCCGCATTTACAACAATAGCAAAAGGGATAATTAAGTAAACCACAGAAGGCAGCACTACATCAAACCAGCTTTCGATTTGTTCGGACAAAATTAGAAGAAAGAGTAACGTCAGCAAGCTTATGCTCAGCGTACAGATAATTGATAAGCCACTTAAAGCAGCTGCGTCCCGGTCGTCATCAGGTAGTAAAATGGCAAGATGGTAGCGGAGTGTGGAATTAACACCAACTACAGAAATAATACTTAGAAAAACCCCGAGCATGCCGAAATCATCCGGAGAATATAATCGGGTAATGATAGGCGCTATAAGAACTGTTACACCTTGTGCAACTGCTGTACCCGAAGCGACCTTTGCTACATCCCCAACTAATGAACTTTTTTTCTGATTATCTGTATTCAAAAACTATTTAGTTAAGCTCCAAATTCGATATTGCTATTTTTGAAGATAGCAAAGTTGTTACAAAAATAATCAGTTCATATTTTCATTGCGTGTATATTCTTTTAGCCATTTTTACTTGGTTTATTCATTATTTCACCTAACAAATTCCCTCAAGAAACTCTCCCCCGCTCCCCTTATCTTTGAGCGTTTGCAAATCTCACTTCAACCCAAAAATACACATGGCTAAACCTCTGTACCGTTATGCTTCACCGATTCATGGTCAATATTCAGGAAATAACGCATATATTTTCGTTTACCGGTTCTGGTGAAAGCCCCCATTTCAACCAGGCTTTGTAAATCCCTGGTGGCCGTTGCTCTTGTGGTTCCGGTAATGCTAAGATAATTTTTCGCACTTAGTCCTCCGTAAAAACCGGAAATACCTTCCCTGAACATCCGCTCTACAACTTTATCCTGACGGTTATTGAGTTGACCCGCATAAGCTTGATAGAGCTTCCCCTTCTCAATAAGAAAATCGATCATGCTTTGGGTACGGTCCTGGGCATTCAATACCGTCTTGCAAAAATAGTGCAGCCAGCCCGTAATCTCCAGGCCCGTTGAAGCTCGGTGCAAAGCCATATAATATGCTTTTTTGTTGGCTTCGATGACTGTGGAAATCGCAATTAGTGTTGGCCGGGCCAAGCTTTGGGATAATACCTTTTCGGATATCCCTCTCCCTATGCGGCCGTTCCCATCCTCAAACGGGTGAATACTTTCGAAGTACAAGTGGGCGATACCGGAACGTAATAAACCGGGCAATTCCTGCGGGCCATCCGGCCGGGTTCGGTTAAACCACTCAATAAACCGATCCATTTCTTCAGGAATTTTTTCGGAAGGCGGAGCTTCAAAATGAACGGTTGGCCGGTCAACAGGGCCGGATACCACTTGCATAGGTTCTGTGTGGATACGATATCCACCAATCACCTGAAGGTCTCTTCGTCCGCTCATAAGCATCTGGTGCCAATTAAACAGCAAATCAAGGTCAAGCCGGAACCACCATCATTTACAGTGCCGGAATTTGGGCAGATATTAGAAAGCGATATTTATAATATTGCAATATAGTTGCAACATTTTTATATTGGTTGCAACATTGAAATTATGTGAGAGAAAATGAGTACTTCAACAAAGAAAACAGTTTGGTTCGGGATGAAGGTTACACCCGAACAAAAAGAAAAGATTAAAAAACTTGCCCAGCAAAAAGGTGTAAGTCAAAAAGAAGCCGTTCTTGAGTTAATTGAAAGTGAAGTTAATGAAATTAATATTGTTGCTGAACCCGGATCTTTTCTGGATGAGGCAAGAGATTTAATTGGAATCGGCGCCGGTCCCGGTGATGCATCAACAAATCCAAAGTACATGAAAGATTTTGGTAAATGACTATTCTGATTGATACCGGGCCGCTTTATGCTGTCTTTGATCATCGAGACCAATGGCATGGTTGGTCTGTTCAACAGTTTGGGTGCCTAAATCCACCTTTTGTTACTTGTGAAGCTGTAGTCACTGAAACTATCTTTCTCTTAAATAAAATAGGCATAGGTACTGAGCCTCTTTTTAATTTAATGAATAGAAATCTACTTCAGGTTGAGCCTATTTTAAACAGTAGTAGTAACCAAAGATTTATTCAAAAGTTCATTAGTAACTACAAGAATTTACCGGCATCTGTTGCCGATAGTTGTCTAATGTTTCTTTCAGAACATGAAAAAGATCCTGTCATTTTTACTCTTGATTCTGATTTCACAATCTATAGAATGCAAAATGGAAATACTGTTAATCTAATTATTCCTAAAAATGGGTAGCCGTTACTCGTCAATTCCCCCAAGAAACTCTCCTCCACTCCTCTTATCTTTGGCTTTTCCTCAATTAACCTGATTTAATTTTTATACATGGCTAAACCTAAATATACCTCTCATATCGGAATGGTGGATATTCTTCCCGATGAATCTCCGAAATGGAGAGCATTAGAAAACATCATTCACGAGGAAGCAAAGAAGTTTAATTTTGAGGAAATTCGCACGCCGATTATGGAGCAAACCGAACTTATAGTTCGCGGTGTGGGGCAGCTTACGGATATTGTCTCAAAAGAGATTTTTGCTTTTGAGAAGGGTGACAGCCATTACGTGTTGCGGCCTGAATTAACCGCGCCTGTGGTTCGTGCTTTTGTGGAGCATCATATGGAGCAGCGGGGCGGTTCTCAGAAGCTGTATTATATGGGTCCGATGTTTCGGGCGGAGCGACCTCAAAAAGGCCGTCAGCGCCAATTTCACCAGTTTGGAGTGGAGATTATGGGAAGTGATGATCCCATTGCAGATGTGGAATGCATTGCTTTCATGATCCGGATTTATGAACGGATCGGTATCAAGAACTATAATCTGAAAATTAACTCCATTGGTGACCCTGAAAGTCGAGAGGCTTATAAACAGGCTTTGCGCGATTACCTAAAACCAAACTTTGATAAACTCAGTGAACTCTCCCAAAAACGCTTTGAAAAAAATCCGTTGCGGATATTGGATTCAAAAGAACCGGAAGATCAGGATTTCATTAAAAACGCGCCGGTGATTAATGATTTCCTAAATCAGGAATCTGAAGATCATTTCAAGAAAGTCTTGGCTTACCTGGATGAGTTGGATATCAGTTACACCACGGATCCGCATTTGGTTCGCGGGATGGATTATTACACTCGCACCGCTTTTGAACTTATCAGCCCTGACCTTGGCTCACAGGATGCACTGGCCGGTGGCGGACGGTATGATTTATTGGTAGAAGAAATTGGCGGTCCCTACACTCCTGCTGTGGGTTTTGCGGCAGGAATGGAACGGCTCATGATTGCCTGCGAGGAACTGGATATCAAACTGGCAGATGAAAAATCTGTGGATGTTTATTTCGTTACTTTAGGTGAAGCTGCGCGGAAATGGGCGCTTTCGCATTTATCCAAAACACGCGAGGCTGGATTATCTGCTACTATGGATTATCTCGGCCGTTCCATGAAAGCCCAGATGAAAGATGCCAATCGCGAGAATGCCCGCTATACTATTATTATAGGCGATAATGAACTTGAGCAGGGAAAATTCACTCTTAGAAATATGAAGGAGAGTGAGGAAGCACAGCTTAGTTTTGATGAGATTGTTGAAAGGTTGAGGTAGGTAGTTGTCAGGCTTCAGTATTGCACCAGCGCCAAGGTCATCTTGCACGGAGCGGAGATGCGGGATCTGCCCGAATAATTCGCAGGTTAAGTTGGAAAGCCGATGCATTTATTCCCTATATCTTTCACTTGGTTCGCTTTGCTGCATTATGTTATCGGTATCTTACTAACTCTTATCCTGCTTTTTTAACTCTTTAATATCTGCTATTTCGCCAATAATAGATAATTCATCACCTTCCAGAAGTTCAGTAGTACCATGTGGTATTTTAATTTTATCATTCCGGCGAATAATAGTTATCAGGCTTTGCCCCGGCAGAGAAAGGTCTTTAATTCTCTTTCCTATAAATTCTTCCGTTTTGTTATCTCTGCTAACTACCAGGCGTACGAAACGTTCATCCCGCAACAAAATCTCCCTTAACTCATCTTCTTTCTGTGCATTTTTCCATCGTTCAATAAATTCTGTTGTATCAACAATTTCTGCTAAATGCGCTAAAATTCTAAGATGAAGTGCAGAATTTTGATATGAACTGAGCAAAAATATTCCGGCACGAATTTTTTCTACTTTACTATCCTCTCCATCTTTTTTAGTGAGCATTTCATATCCGTCAGTATTTATTTTAATTCCCGGAACTCTAACAAGAACAATTACGGGTGATATTTCTTCCTGAACACGAACATGATTTAGAACAACTCCCCGGCCCAGGGGAATATTACCGGATCGTTGAACGCTTGAAAACTTTTCAAAAAGTTCATCAAAAGATAAGTCGGTGCGATCAGATAGTTTTTCTGTTGCCTCTCTAACTATATAATTATAATCTACTTCTGAAGTATTATGATCAATAACCAGAGCCTGTGCTAATACTTCTTCAAAGGGATCTCCTTTTCTTAATCCTTTTTCTCTGAGAATTATTCGCATTTCCCGATCTAAACCCCGGTCAACCCGTTCTCCCAACCGGGCATGCACATGAAAAATGGCACCTTGTCTGGTAATTTTTTCCTTCCCGTAATACTGATACCAAAGGATGCTGGCAACGGCAAGACCAAGAGTAAATAATATAGACATCACACCCATTTCAACAATCAAAACAAGGTAAGCAATTAGGCCTGAAACCTGCATCCATGGATACCAGGGCGATTTGAATCCCGGATCATAAGCTTCAATCTTGCTTTCTCTCATAACAATTACAGCAAAGCAAAGGATGGCAAATAATAACAGCTCGAAAGCACTGGCCAGTTTTGCAACTGCCTCCACCTCCAGGGTCACTAACAGAATGATCATAAAAACAGTAGTAATTACCGTAGCGAGTGTGGGAGTACCAAAACGTCCTAACTTGGAGAAGATATCCGGCAACAATTTATCTCGTGCCATAGCCAAGGGGTATCGGGATGCCGACATAATTCCTGCATTTCCTGTAGATGCAAAAGCAGCAATGGCAGCTATAACTATCAGAATTAAACCCGTTGATCCGGGTAACCAGTTCATGAACTCTTCACCGGCTGTGGCAACCGGAGTTAAATCAGCTTTTAGTTCAGATGGATCTAACAACAGTACCATTATGTAAACTCCCAACACATAAACAATGGTTGCAGTTAAAAGAGACAAGATCATTCCCAGCGGGATATTTCTCTCCGGGTTTTTTACTTCTTCTGAGATACTTGCAACTTTAGTGAGTCCGGCATAAGAAACAAAAACAAAACCCATAGTGGCAATAAAACCAACGGCTCCAAATTCAAAAAATGGAGTCATTTTTTCCCTGTTTTCCTCAACAAGCTCAATAGAAAAGATAGAAGAGACTCCCTGCACCAGGTAAAAAGCCAGTATAACAACTAATGCGGCCACTAATATTTTTTGCAGGCCTGTTGTTTCTTTTGCACCAACAATGTTTAGTATTCCGAAAACAATAGTTAAGGCTATGGCAATCGGAATAATTGGTACATCCATAAAAAGGGCCAGGTAGGCCCCCATTCCTATTAAGGCAAAGGCACTTTTAAATACAAGAGCAAACCAGGAACCAATTCCCCCGATAGTACCGGCTGCAGGCCCTAAACTGCGATCAACAAAATAATAGGTACCTCCTGCCCTTGGCATTGCTGTTGAAAGTTCAGCTACACTAAATAAAGCCGGAAGTACGCAAATTCCCGCAGCCAAATAAGCTAAAAATACAGAGGGGCCTGTTTGTGCTGCAGCTAATCCCGGAAGGAGAAAAAATCCGGAGCTGAACATTGCCCCGGTGCTTATGGCATATACATCGAATAAGGTAAGTTCCTTTTTTAAGCGATTGGTTTTTCGGAGGATTGGCACTACTAAATATTTAAATGAATATTAATTTAAACTACAGAACTTGAATTTAAGAATCAGCAGGAACTATTTTTTATCTACTCATGCATTAAACACAATTACAGGGCATCTCGCATTAGAAAGGATATTCTCAACCCGCTGCCCCAGATAAAGCCGGTTCGAGCCCGGCCGGATATTGGTTCCTAGAATAATCAAATCCATTCTGTTTTTCTTTGAGAATTCGAGTATTACACTTTCCGGATCTTCCCCTACCTGCACTACACCATCTGTTTTTACTTTGAAAGCTTCACCCCGTTTTTTAAACTCTTTGGCAATTTCGGAAGCAATTTCAGACTGGTCATTTTCCTGGTTAATTCGGAATGGCCGGTTTTGTGAACGTTCTTCTACTAAGGCGTGTATTCCGGTAACTTCAATTTCAAGGTCACTTTGGGCAAGTGTGAATCCAAGTTCAGCTGCATTTTTAGAAGCAGATGTTCCATTGGTTGGAACTAAAATTCTTCTTGGGCTCCAATCTCTTTGTTTTCCACCCGGCTGTACTACCAT
Source organism: Balneolaceae bacterium (assembly GCA_040877545.1). GTDB lineage: Bacteria > Bacteroidota > Rhodothermia > Balneolales > Balneolaceae > Gracilimonas. The sequence continues at coordinate 4,910 of JBBDNN010000033.1, read as the reverse complement.
TGTTGGGCATGGCGCCACCCGAACCATATAATCTATAAAGGGGCTAAAAAGATGTCTTCTACCTACTTCCTTCTCGGTGGCTCCCAATATCAGAAGGTCATAATCTTTTTGAGCTTCATCGAGAATTAAGTTAGCCGGGTTTTTACCTTCTACAATCTTTTTTGTGATTTCAACTCCCTCAAATAAATCTCCAAGTTCATCCAGGTATTTTTCACTTTCTTGTTTATTACCTTCCTGAGCAACTGTCATTAAAGTAATTGACAGCATATTTTTATTACCCAGAAGCGCTAAAATTTGTGCTTCTATCGACTGAGTAGAAAGTGATTCGGGCATAGATTCCCGTCGGCGCACCGGCAATAGAACCCGGTGAATATCCGCAATGAGGCTGTCAGCTTCCAATTCTTCTTTTTTGAGGCGGTCTTCTTCTTCCTTGCCCGGCTTAACCCGCTTTAGCACCCATTTTAGTGCGGAAGGTGCCATCAGTGAAGTGGTCATTGCCATCACCACAATTATGGAAAACATATCCTGAGAAAGAATTCCAAGCCTAAGCCCAATTGTTGCAATAATTATTTCCATAGCACCACGGGCATTTAAGCCTGCACCAAAACTCAATGATGTCCAGTGATCTTTTCGACCAATAAAGCGGGCACCTATATAAGTTCCCAAAACTTTACCGAATGTGGCTATGAAAATTACTACAACTGTAATAACTATCAGTGCGGGCTCAAATAAATTCACCACGTTTACTTTCAGTCCAGCTACGGCAAAAAATATCGGGGCAAAAATACCAAGTGCGATACTTTCAAGTTTATGATGAACTTCGTCAGGAAGGCGTGGCATGGTTCCAAAAATAATCCCAACTACAAAAGCACCCAGAACTGCCTCTAAATTGAGCGCCTGTGTTATGGCTCCCCATAAAAATGTGGTAATTACAACAAGCGACAGTAAACGATCGGTACTTTTTACTTCGTCCTGCACATAAGTTAAAACCTTTTTTATTAGCCAGCGGCCTATGGTAAAACTGATTAGCATAAATGCAATTACACTTCCGAAAATCTGCATTACAGTTCCGGTAGTAACAGCTTCCCCGCTTGCCAAACCGGCTACAACCGAGAGTAACATCCAGCCGATCGTGTCATCACTCATTCCGGCAGCTATAATTGTCTGGCCTACATCACGCCGCATTAAATTCAGGTCCATCAACACCTTTGCAATTACTGGTATGGCGGAAATGGACATTGCCGTTGCAACAAATAAGGAAAAAACCAACCTCTCGTCATTATCGGCAAGTAAAAAATCAGGTAAGTTTTGCCCTAAGAGAAAGCCGGTTGCGAATGTGACTATAATCCCCCCAAAAGAAACCCCGATTGCCGTTCTCGCGTGGCGTTTAATCAGGCGGATGTCAGTTTCCAGCCCGGTAATAAGCAGCAGAAACATGGCTCCTATCAAACTAACTACCTCTAATAGGTAGCCTTGTGTCTCATTTTGTGGAACAATCCATTCCCCTATTTCGGGAACAAATCCCGCTAATAAAGAAGGCCCTAGTAAAATACCCGCTAAAATTTCACCAACAACAGCCGGTTGTTTTAGCCTTTGAGCAATTTCCCCTAGTGCCCGTGCAACAAAAAGAAGAACACCAATCTGAATTACCAGTACTAATACATCATGATGTGGTGCAGAAGTAAAAACATCCATCTAAAAACTCTGTCTGTTATTTCTTTTATGGAAAGTGAACAGAATAAACTTTTTGGCAGCAACATTCCATGTTCTCAACCTATTCATTTGATAATTTTAAAGTTTTCTTTCGAAGAAACTCTTAGCTTCTATTTCAAATTTTATTATAGCAAAAATCGTCAACTACAGTGTAGCGCATGCATTTTCCTGATCTTTCGTTTCCTTTCACCGACCCGGTACTGGTATTTGCTACCGTTATGTTGATCGTTTTGATTGCTCCATTGCTATTCAGATTGATTAAAATTCCGGGTATGGTTGGCCATATAGTAGCCGGTATAATTGTGGGGCCTCATGCCATTGGAATGCTGCAGAGAGGTGCTACAATGGAGCTTTTGGGCACAGTTGGCTTACTCTACCTGATGTTTACAGCAGGCCTGGAAATAGATTTAAACGGCTTTAAAAAAAATAAGAGCAAAAGTATAGTATTTGGTTTTGCCTCTTTTTTACTGCCTCAAATAACAGGGATGTTTCTGTTTTTGTTGGTAATGGATTTTAGCTGGCAATCATCCATTTTAATTGGTAGTGTTTTTGCCTCACATACTTTGCTTGCCTACCCAATCATCAGCCGGTTTGGCGCCTCAAAAAATTCAGCCGTCACCTTAACCGTAGGTGGAACTATTTTAACTGATGTTTTTGCGCTGTTAGTGTTAGCTATTATTAGTGGTTCTGCAGAAGGTAATTTAGACACCGCTTTCTGGTTGCGCCTTATTCTGTCTTTATCAGCTTTTGTGGGTGTGGTTATTTTTACAGTTCCGAGAATTGGAAAATGGTTTTTTAAATATCAGAGCGAGGAAGATATTTCACAGTTTATTTTTGTGATGGCTGTTGTTTTTACCTCTTCATTTCTTGCCACCTTAGCCGGTGTAGAGGCAATTATCGGAGCTTTCCTCGCCGGACTTACACTTAACAGGCTTATCCCAGAAAAGAGTGTATTAATGAACCGTGTACAGTTTGTTGGCAATGCGCTTTTTATTCCCTTTTTCCTGATTGCTACCGGAATGCTTGTAGATTTAAATATTCTCTTTGAGGGAATGGCGGCCTGGACAGTGGCCGGTTTAATGCTCGGCACAGTTTTACTTACCAAATTTTCTGCGGCGCAATTGGCAAGCTCGATCTACAAATATGATAAAAATGAGAAGATGGTCATTTTTGGACTAAGTGTTCCACAGGCAGCAGCTACTCTTGCCGCTGCTTTAATTGGGTATGAACTTGAAATATTTAATGAGTTTGTGCTGAACGGAACCATTTTGATGATACTTGCCACTTCTATTATCGGCCCATGGTTTGTGGAGAGATATGGACGAAAAGTAGCCGCAAAAGAAGAAAAGGAATATAATCCGGATGATGCACCACAACGCATTTTAGTGCCCCTGGCAAATCCGGAAACCGCCGACACGCTGATGGATATTGCAATGATGATTCGCCATCCGGGCAGTGATGAACCTCTGTATCCTCTTACTGTTACAAGTGATGGACGAGACGTAGGTGCTCAAGTTGCCCGTTCTGAAAAAATGTTGAGCCATGCTGTTGTACATGCAACCGCCGCCGATTTACCGGTTGAACCTGTTACCCGTATAGATAATAGCATTTCAACGGGGATAGTAAGAGCAGTAAAGGAGTTGAGAATATCCGAGATTGTTATTGGATGGAACGGTACAGTGTCTGCAAAATCCCGCATTTTTGGGAGTATTTTAGATCGCTTGTTAGATAATACGGACGAAATGGTAATTGTGGCCAGCATAAACAGGCCAATTAGCCTGACTGATCGTGTAGTATTAGCCGTTCCTCCACACGCAGAATTAGAACCGGGTTTCTATGCGGCTTTAGATTCCATCAAAACTTTTATAAGTCAGATTGGAGCGATTGCGGTTATTTTGGCAACAGATCAAAATATGGAAGCGATAAAAGAGAATATTGAAAAAGGTTCTACTGATCTGGATGCTAAATACATCAATCTCACCGAATGGGATCAGCTGTTATCTTCAGAACATATTCAGTTAAAAGAAAAAGACCTTTTAGTTCTGTTGAATGCCCGTGAAGGATATGTATCATGGCAACCAAGCCTTGAAAGGCTGCCCAGAAAAATTTCTACTTACTTTCCGGATAGTAATTTTCTGGTAGTGTATCCTTTTGAAAGCCGGGAAAGAATTCCTACCTCCAAAAAGACTATACCCTTAAGTTATACCGGGTCTATTCCTGCTATTGATGAAGACCATATTGTTTTAGATCAAGATATTAAAGAATATCAGGAGGCTTTACGTGTAATTCTGGAAAAGAAATTCGGAGACAAAAAAAGGAAAATAAATTCTTTGACGGCTAAAATTTCAGAACTCAAACCTGATAATGGGCAGCGGGAACTTCCGGGATTTATACTTCATCATATCAAAAATGCTGAAGTTGAAAAACCAACTCTTTTAATGGGCGTATTTCCGAATGGGATAACTCACCAATCAACAACTAATGAAATTCGTTGTGTGGTGATTTTGCTGCTACCAAAGAATATTACCTTTCGTCAAACCATGAATTCCATAACTGAACTTACCGCTCGGCTGAAGGAAATCTCCATACACCAGGATCTTTCTCAGATAAAAAATATTCAGGCTTTTAAGAACATATTTGGGCAGTTAAAAGAATAGTATTTACCAGATACTCTGCAGTTGCCAGACATCAAGGCTAATAAGCTGAGCTTCGCCTGATTTTACATACAAAGCCATACGATTGCTTTCAGGCGCCGGAAATATTTGTGCAGAAATAACTGCTTCTCCATCATTACCAAAAACCTCCACTGAAGAACGGTCTATAAATATGCGCATTTTTATCCGGCCGTTACGGAGTTTCATTTCTGCAGAGTAACGTCCATCAGTTGAAGCATCAAAATCTACATTCCCGGAATTTGTTCGGTCTACAAAAAGCTCTTCCCTCTCATTATCATAAGCGATTATAGTTCGTTCATTTTCACTGCGCCTGATCTCAAAGCCAAACTGTTCGGCATTACCCGGTTCAAATTCTGCAATAAGAGCAGCGGATGTACCTGTAATCCCTGTCTCTCTGAGAAAATTACTTTCTTCAGTGATTGTTCTGTTTCTGAAGCGGAGCCGGTTGGTTCTAAGCGACCGCAATTATACAACCGGCAGCTGAACAAGTTTCACCTCTTCATCAATAGTTTTCAGCATCAT
>JBBDNN010000032.1:0-5295 GCA_040877545.1 Balneolaceae bacterium | reverse complement strand
CAGTGACCTCATCGATGTCAACGATGCGCTCTAACCAACTGAGCTAAGAACGCTTACATAAGCTTTTCAAATATAGGAATGTTTTGTGAAGGATATCAATTTGGCTTTATTCAATATCTTCTCACCAAGAATCATCTGGGCGGTATTTTTTAATTGTTTAGTTTTTCAAACTCGAATTCAAAAATAGCACCATTTTCATTTCTATAGTTGAATTCAGCATCCAGCTGTTTGGCAAGAGTTTTTATCAATGTCATACCGAGGGATGTATGCACACTTGTGCCATTTTGATCAGGCAGGCCAATACCATTATCCTGCACTTTTAGAAAAAGCGTTTCCTCTTTATTAAAAAATAGAATATCAATTTTACCTTTCTTCATCCCCTCAAAGGCATGCTTGTAGCAATTTGTTAATATTTCATTAACCAAAAGCCCACATGGAATAGCTTGTGTAATGGGTAGTTTCACCGGCTGTATATCCAAATTTATTTCTACCGAAAACTCCTCCTTTACCATCGTCCGGTGGATCACTTCTGTGAGTTCTTTAAAATATTGCTCGACGGCTACTTCTGAAAAATCTTCACTTTGATATAATTTTTCATGTACCAGGGCAATAGAATTTACCCGCATTTGGCTATCCTTCAGGATACGAATTGCACTTGCACTTTCCGCTGAAAAAGACTGCAATTCCAGCAAACCTGTAATTACAGCCAGATTATTTTTTACCCGGTGGTGAATTTCGGCAAGCAATATTTCTTTCTCTCTCAGAGATTTTTTCACCTGCTCTTCCGCTTTTATTCTATCGGTGATATCCACATAAATGCCATAAATACCTACTATCTTTTTCTCAACTACTACCGGAACGGCATAAATAATGACCTCAATTAATTCGCCATCTTTACTCAACCTTTGTTCGGTTGCTTCCTGTACTTTATCACTTTCAGAAAGGCGAAGAGCATCTTCATGTTTTTGTTTTGGAACTATTAGCCGATCCAGCTCCAACCCCTTCAATTCTTCTTCTTTATAGCCAAAAAGATGTTCAAATCCATCATTGACCATCTCTACTTCTTTATGCTCATTCAGCAGTGCAATTCCTATAGGTGATGAATTAAAAAGCTTACTAAACAAACCTTCTCTTTGCTTTAAAGCTTCCTCATATTCTTTGCGGTCAGAAATATCCCGTTCTATTACAATTAATACTTCCTCCCCAAAATAATACCCGGTATTTACCAAACATTCGGTAGGAAATACTTCTCCGTTTTTCTTTTTACCCCATCCCTCAAATTTTCCTGGCTGCCCCTGCCCTGCTTTTTCCCTGAATTCGTTGAACCTGTTTTCGTCATACTTACCGGGAGCTGCTATATATTTGAAATGTTTTCCAATTACTTCTTTGCGATTATAATCGAAGGTACTTTTCATTCCTTTGTTCGCCTCCAGTATAGTACCGTCTGAATTTAATAAATAGATGGCGTCACTTATTGAGTCGAATAAATCCTGATAACTTTTCATGCTGCGTTTGGCATTATCCATTGCCTCCTCGCGGTCGGTAACATCGTGGGTCAGGGAAAAAATAGAAACCACATCTCCCTCAGAATTGTAAAGCAATGAGTTATACCATTCGCAATAAATTACTTCTCCATCTTTGGTAATATTGCGGTTTATAATGGAGACTTCTTTTTGCCTGCTTTCGAAAGTTTCTTTTAACTCACTGCGAACAGTTTCAAGGTCGTCTTCATGAATAAATTTTTCGAGCAGACGATCTTCACCAATAGCCTCTTCTTCTGTATAGCCGAATAGCTCTTCCGCTTTTTTCGACCACCGGATTATTCGTAGTGAAGCATCCCATTCAATTTCAGCCAGCGGAAAATTCTGAATACTTAGCTGGCTGGAGAGAGGCTTATTGCCATTTGAGTTACCATTAATGGCATCGGATACATTATGAGCTATTACAAGTTTGGCAGGTATACCTTTGTAGTTAATAAGATGAGCCGACAATTGAAAATAAATGGATTTCCCTTCCCTACTCTGGAACACCCAAACTTTATCATCTTTCTGCATATTGGCATTTTTGATACTGCTCTTTAATTCGTCAGCATCTTTTCTTTCACCAATATCAACAATACGTTTTTTTAGATATTCCTTTCTGTCATACCCCAGTAAGTTTATGGCAGCTTTATTAACATCAAGTATAGTAAGTGTAGCCTGATCACACACAAACATCGGTTGCGCGTCAAAGAAGCTTTCTTCGTTACTGAAGATCATTAAATATATAAGATTTTATCATTGCCGGACGAATATGCCATTTCTATCACATCTTGTCCACTCAAATTTAATTTTAATTAGGACAATTTTAACACTGTGTGGGCATGCTATTTTTTTTATCTTTCAACCTTAATGAAATTTTTGAGTCTCACATAGTTAATGACAGAAGAAAAAATTACGCTTACCCTCCCCGACAATTCCCGGCGGGAATATCCATCCGGGATTACCGGCATTGAAGTTGCAGAATCTATTTCCTCCGGTTTAGCACGTGCTGCTCTTAGTATTACAGTAGATGGTGAAATTATTGAGCTTAATCGCCCTATACATAAAGATGCGGCAATTGCAATAAATACATGGGAAAGTGAAGAAGGCAAATATACCTTCTGGCATTCATCGGCTCATTTATTGGCCGAAGCTATTCAGGAATTATATCCGGATGCTAAATTCGGCATCGGCCCGCCCATCGAAAACGGTTTTTATTATGATATCGATTTTGGAGATTCGCACATTACACAGGAAGACCTGCCTAAAATCGAAGAGAAATTCATTGAGATGGCACGGAAAAAATCAGAATTTCATCGAATAGATATTTCCAAAGAAGATGCACTCAACTTCTACAAAGAAAAAGGCAACGAGTATAAAATAGATTTGATTGAAGGGCTGGAAGAAGGAACTATAACTTTATACGAGCAGGGCGGCTTTACAGATCTTTGCCGGGGTCCGCATGTACCAAATACAGGCGTTATTAAAGCAGTAAAACTCACCAGCCTTGCCGGAGCCTATTGGCGTGGCGATGTAGACAGCAAACAACTTACCCGTATTTACGGCATTAGTTTTCCCAAACAGAAAATGCTTGAAGAACATATTCATCAAGTGGAAGAAGCCAAAAAACGGGATCATCGCAAGCTGGGTAAAGAGCTTGGCATTTACATGATTGACAAGATGGTGGGCAGTGGCTTACCCATGTGGCTGCCAAATGGAACTGTGCTCCGAAGAACACTGGAGTCTTTTTTGCGAAATGAGCAGAAAAAACGAGGATATAAAGAAGTAATCACTCCGCACATTGGAAGTTTGGAGCTGTATAAAACCTCCGGGCATTATCCCTATTACCAGGATTCGCAGTACAATCCCATTCAGGTTGAGGATGAAGAGTACATGCTGAAACCCATGAATTGTCCGCATCACCATAGAATTTATTCAAACGAAATGAGAAGTTATCGCGACCTTCCTTTTCGGCTGGCTGAGTTCGGCTCGGTTTATCGGTATGAACAATCAGGTGAGTTGAGCGGGCTTTCCCGTGTTCGAGGCTTTACCCAGGATGATGCCCACATTTACTGCACGCACAATCAGCTGAAAACTGAGATTAAAGAAACCATCGAACTCACACAATTTGTATTCAAGACTTTTGGTATGCCGGTTGATATCAGATTATCTTATCGGGATGAAAATGAAAAGAAATACGGTGGGAATGCTGAATATTGGGAACGCGCTCAAAAAGAGATAAAAGAAGTAGCTGATGAGATGGAGCTTGATTATAAAATAGCTCCGGGCGAGGCCAGTTTTTACGGCCCAAAAATTGATTTTATTATTCGGGATGCCATCGGCAGAAAATGGCAGCTTGGCACGGTACAAGTTGATTATGTAATGCCGGAACGGTTCAATCTCACTTATGTGGGATCAGATAATGAAAAGCACCGGCCGGTCATCATTCATCGTGCACCATTTGGATCAATGGAAAGATTTACCAGTATTTTAATTGAACATTTTGCAGGAGATTTCCCTCTGTGGCTATCTCCCGAGCAAATCCGAATCCTGCCTATCTCGGACGATCAAAATAAATATGCGCAAGAACTTGCAGAAAAATTCACTAAAATAGGCGTTCGCGTTGAAGTAGACGAACGAAGCGAACAAATAGGTGGTAAGATACGAGATGCTGAAACGGCTAAAATCCCATTTATGTTGATTATTGGTACGAAAGAAGTGAAAAACGGAACAGTTTCAGTTCGCCGCCATAAAAAAGGTGATATTGGAACTTACAATTTTTCTGATTTCCTTTCCGAAGTACAAAACGAAATTGAAACCAAAGCTTTACCAAAAGACTAAACTAAAAAGAGGATACTATCGCAAGAAGAAACTTTCAGAGACGGCCGACAAATGAAGACCGCCCTCGAATTAATGATGAAATAAGGGCCGCCCAGGTGCGGGTAATTACACCCGATAACGAGCATGAAATAACAACAGCAGAACGTGCTTTAAAAATAGCTGAATCTTTTAACCTTGATCTCGTGGAAGTTGCTCCCGAAGCAAAACCACCCGTTTGCAAAGTAATTGACTACGGAAAGTTCATGTACGAGAAAAAGAAGAAGGAAAAAGAAGCAAAAAAGAAGCAGCATACAGTTACCGTAAAAGAGTTGCGTTTTCGACCGAATACGGATGATCATGATCTGGAATTTAAAACCAGGCATGCCCGAGAATTTCTTGAAGGTGGTGATAAAGTAAAAGCTACTGTCCAATTCAGAGGCAGGGATATGCTTTATACTGAAAAAGGGGAATTGCTACTTTTACAACTTGCAAAAAGTTTGCAAGATGTTGCTAAAATAGAGTCGAAGCCAAATATGGAAGGCCGGCGAATGATTATGATGCTTACCCCTTCTAAAAGTTGACACCGTCCCTGAAAGGGGCAAACATAGATAATGCCGGGTGTAACCCGGTGGATCAAACGCACAGTCCGCCGACCCTGAAGGATGGAAAACCCGCCCCATCCGGTCATCTCACACGATCCCGACAGCCGTCGTGAGAAGATACAGGAACTCCCGGATTCAGGCAGCCGGGCTAAATCAGGGAGATTCCGGCTCTGCATGTGTCTTTCGACACACTTGGCCGAATGACTTTCATTTCTTTAAATCGCAACCCGCACCTCGATATTCATCGTCAGATGATAATTCATTCATTGCTTAGCGGTCTTTTTCTCCCTATTTTAAAAATCTTTAAATTTTCACAAAAGTTGGTGGATTTCCAATGCCAAAAATGAAAAGTA
>JBBDNN010000031.1:0-5597 GCA_040877545.1 Balneolaceae bacterium | reverse complement strand
GCTTGAAGCAAAACGAATTGAACAGCGAACACTTTTTGATATTGAGATGATACAGGAAATCGGCTATTGCTCGGGGATTGAAAATTATTCGCGTTACCTGAGTGCCCGAAAACCCGGCGAACGTCCTTATTGCCTGATCGATTACTTCCCGGATGATTTCTTAACTGTTGTTGATGAAAGCCATCAAACTGTCCCGCAGATTTCTGCCATGTACGGCGGTGACCGGTCCCGAAAGATTGAACTGGTTGAGCATGGTTTCCGTCTTCCTTCCGCTATGGATAATCGTCCGCTTACTTTTGAAGAATGGGAGTCGCTGCTGAATCAAACTATTTTTGTTAGTGCCACTCCCAGTGATTATGAGCTGGAAAAATGTGATGGTGTTTTTACCGAGCAGATTATTCGACCAACCGGGTTAATGGAACCAGAGTTAATTGTACGCCCACTGGATAACCAGGTGGATGACCTGCTCGATGAAATAGCGAAGCGTATCAAAAATAAAGAACGTGTGTTGGTTATCACTTTAACCAAAAGATTGAGTGAAGAGCTCAGCGAATACCTGAAAGACTTGGGCATTAATGCTGCTTATATGCACAGCGAATTAAATGCACTTGAACGTATCGAGGTTTTGTTTAAATTCCGCCGCGGTGATTTTGATGTGTTGGTAGGAATCAACCTGCTCCGTGAGGGAATTGATATTCCCGAATTGAGCCTGGTGGCTATAATGGATGCAGATAAGGAAGGTTTTCTTCGATCGGAAACCTCCCTGTTCCAGATAGTTGGGCGGGCAGCGCGTAACGTTGGAGGACAGGCTATTTTATATGCTAATAAAATCACCAAAAGCATTCGAAAGGTATTGGACGAAACAGAACGCAGACGTAAAGTACAAATGGAGTACAATGAAAAACATGGCATCACCCCGGAAACAATTAAGAAGGAACTGAAACCGTTGGTAGACCCGGCCTTAATTTCCACGCAATCATTTGACTTTGAACGTCCAGAAGGTGAAGGCGACGAAGAGCCGCTTGAAGTTATCCGGGTGGCGGAAGATGGCATTCAGTATAAGCCCAGCCCGGCAATGAAGGAAGTTACTTTCGAAAGTAAAGAAAAGCTGATTGCTCATTTGCGTGAAACCATGTATCACGCTGCCAAAAATATGGAGTTTGAAGAAGCTGCAAGAATTCGCGATCAAATTTCACAATTAGAAGAACAACTATAATATTATTTATGAAAGGCACCATCACGTATTTGAAATCTTTTGCTACCGACAGAGATGTAGCATCCATTACTCCTTCCTCCCAATTTTGCGTTCGGAAGCTTTGCGAAAAAATTGATTTTAATACCTCTAAGGTTATTGTAGAATATGGCGGCGGAACCGGTGTTTTTTCCAAACATCTTCTAAAACAAATGACCGATGACTCTCAACTGTTCGTCTTTGAAACCAACGATAAATTTTATGATAAACTCCTCCAAATTGACGATCCGCGCCTGAAAATATTTAACACCAGTGTAGAAAATATACAGCAATTGTTACCTGCAGATGTTCTGGGAAATACAGATCATATCATATCCGGCATTCCTTTTTCATTTTTTGATTGGGAGATGAAAATCAGCATCCTCAACAAAACACTGGAGACGTTAAAAAATGGCGGCTCCTTTCTTGCATATCAAACATCAGGACATCTCAAAAAGCCGCTGACGGAAGTATTTAAGAATTACACCACCGATTTCTGCTGGAAAAATATTCCGCCCTATTTTATTTATGAGGCGGTTAAGGAAGAGGTATAGTTACACTAGATAACAAGCGTAAATCAGAAAGAGAAGTTATTCCCGCACGCCCAACTTCTTGCAAATTATAGCAAGCGATTTTTTTTCCGCAGAGGTAAGCACGGAAAATTCCTCTATGATTTTTGCTAAATGCTGGGGGAAAAAATCCATAATGAAGGTTTTACCTTTTTTGGTGAGATTTATAATAACGGCTCTTCGGTCGTTGGGATTTTTGCTCCTTATAACCAAGCCATTCTTTTCCAGGTTATCGATCACCAGTGTAATATTTCCACCGCTTCTCAACAACTTCTCTCCCAGTTCTTTTTGATTGAGCGGCCCCAGGTGCAGTAGTGCTTCTAACGTTCCGAACTGACTGATGGTAAGGTTAGCTTCTGTTAAATGCCGGGATAATCTGCTGTTCACACTTTCACTTGCCCGTGTTAGCTTTATAAAAGCGTTCAGGGTTTCTTTTTCATCTTTTGAGCCGGGAAAATGCGTTGCCATATATCTGTTTTTAAGCTAACTGCTGAACCTGATGTCTTTATCTCGATCGATTATAAGTCATAAACTACTGTAACCGGTGCATGATCAGAAATATCCCATTTATACTCAATGGTTGCTTCTTTTGCAATTTGGGCTAAAGGAAAAGTGGCAAGATGATAATCTATTCTCCAGCCTTTATTCCTCTTTTTGGAGCCTGCCCGATAACTCCACCAACTGTATAAATCTTTTTTATCTCCATTCAATTTACGAAAAACATCTTCGTATCCAACATTCAGAAAATCCGTTACCCACTCGCGTTCTTCAGGAAGAAAGCCGGATGAATTCTTGTTGGCCACAGGATTATGAATATCAATTTCGGTGTGACAGATATTAAAGTCTCCGCAAAATAGTGTCGGTTTGTTATCCCCTGCATATTGCTTTCCCAGGCGCATGAAATCATCCAGGAATTTCATTTTAAAATCCTGGCGGACATCTCCTGTTGTTCCACTTGGGGCATAGACTGAGCACAGCCGGAAATTTTCAAATTCTGCGGTCAATACCCTTCCTTCCCGATCAATCCAGCCAATACCTATACCATTATTAATTTTCTCCGGCTTTATTTTTGATAAAATAGCCACGCCTGAATATCCTTTTTTCTCCGCGATATGATAGTATTCGTGGTAGCCAAGTTCTGTTATTTCGGAAGGTATCTGGTCCTGAGCTGCCCGCAATTCCTGAATACAAATAATATCTGGTTTACTTTCCTTCACCCAATCAACAAATCCTTTACGATGAGCGGCCCTGATTCCATTGATGTTGTAAGAACTGATTTTAATCAAAAAACTATTTTGCTTTTAAGATTCCGAAATTTCTTTTTCCCACTTTCAGCGTATGTTCGTCTCCCTCAGAAAAAGTGATACTGTGGTTGATATCCTTCACCTTTTCATCATTCAAGCTAATTCCACCCTGTTTAATCATTCGTTTGGTTTCCCCGTTGCTGGGCGAAAATCCTGTTTCTGCTATTATATCCAACAGGCGAAATTCTTTGCCTGCTTTAAAGAAAAATTCGGGAGCATCATCCGGCACTTCCTTGTTAATAACAGTTTGCTCAAAATGAGTTCGGGCAGTTTTAGCCGCTTCTTCTCCATGATATAATTTCACAATGGCAAAAGCTGCATCGTGTTTTGCATTGCGGGGGTCGTTTTCAATTTTTTTCTGAATGGCTGGCAGTTCTGTTGTGGGGACATCCGTTACCAGTTCAAAATAGGTGTAAATCAGATTATCGGGAATGGAAAGTGCTTTGCCATACATTTCATTTGGCTCTTCATTTATGCCAATGTAATTATCATAGGATTTTGACATTTTCATGCTGCCATCAGTTCCCACCAAAAGTGGCATCATTAGGCAAACCTGTGGTGCTTGGCCGTCTTCTTTTTGGAGCTGTCGACCAACTAATAAATTGAACTTCTGATCAGTTCCGCCAAGTTCAACATCTGATTTCAGGTGTACAGAATCCTGCCCTTGCGCCAGTGGATATAAAAATTCGTGCAATGAAATAGGTTCGTTATTTTTGAATCGCTTCGAGAAATCATCCCGTTCGATCATTCGGGCAACAGTAAGTTTTGAAGCAAGTTTAATCACATCCTCAAAACCCATTTCTCCAAGCCAGTCAGAGTTGTACACGATGGTTGTATTTTCCCGATCCAGAATTTTTCCAGCCTGATCTAAATATGTTTTAGCATTTTCGTTGATCTCCGCCATGGAAAGAGCAGGACGGGTCTTGTTTTGTCCGGTAGGATCTCCAATCAAAGAAGTAAAATCGCCAATGATTAAAGTTGCCTCGTGGCCTAAATCCTGGAACTGCCTCAATTTTCGTAAAATAACAGAATGGCCTAAATGCAGATCAGGGCGGGTTGGATCAACCCCCAGCTTTATCCGGAGAGGTTTATTTACTTTTTTTGAATAGGTGAGTTTTTTAACGAGTTCTTCTTCAGGCACTATTTCTATTGTGCCCCGGCGAATAACTTCCAATTGTTCTTCAACAGGCAAAAATGACATCTTAATTATTTGCGTTTAAAAATGGCAGGTTTTCAATGGGATTATATGAGCTTAAGTTTTCCTGAAGAGTTTCAGAAAAATTTTCAGCCCCCGGATAAATAACGGCTACTGTATTATAGGTGACAGGGGCCACATAAATAACCAATGAATATAAGTAGGATTCTTCTCTTGCTTCTTCCCCGGGTATATTAAATCCGGCCAGAAGCAGTAACATGGCACTTACCACCATGCCGCTTTTCAGGGCGCCAAATAATGCCCCTAAAATACGATTTACGGTACTGAGTTTTATCACTTTTAAAAATTCTTTAGTTGCATAAGCAATAACAGCTACCACAATTAAAGTTCCCACAAACAGAATAGCGCCGGAAATAAAAGGCACATAAGATGTGCCTTCATCGAACATTGGGGCAATAATACCTGTAAAAGCATCGAGGTAATTAAAAGTCAAAAATATGGCTAAAATAATTGCCACTATATTCAGCACCTCTTTCACCAAGCCATTCATGGCGCCTTTGTAGCCAAAGTATAAAATAGGAATAGCAATTATGAGGTCGAGGATGAACATTTATCCTGCCAGCTCCTCTTTAACAATTTGGCTTACCATTCCACCTTCAGCCTTTCCTTTTAATTGCCCCATAAGCGGCCCCATTACTTTCCCCATATCCTGTGGCCCTGATGCACCAACAGCTGCAATTTTTTCTTTTACGACAGCCCTCACTTCCTCTTTGGTCATCATGGTGGGCAGGTAGGTTTCAATCAATGCTAATTCTCTTTTTTCATTTTCAGCGAGATCTTCTCTTTCGCCTTCTTCGAACTGGACAATGGATTCTTTTCGTTGTTTGGCAGCCTTCATTAGTACTTCAATAGACTGCTCTTCAGAAAGTTTGGCCTCTCCTTTAGTACGCTCACTTATTTCCTTTTCCATCAGTTTAGCTTTCAAAGAACGGAGCACCCTCAATTTCTCCTGATCTTTGGCTTTCATTGCCGATTTGATGTCTGAAATAATTTGTTCTTGTATTGCCATTGTTTTTAATTTTAGATAAAAATAAGCAAAAAAAAAGGTTACACAATGTTCTTGTGCAACCTTAAGCTTTTTTTCTTTCTTTATCAGCCTTTATTCTGCTGAATAAAATTCTTTACATTTTCCTGGTCAATCATCACTTCTTTATAGGCATATTTACCTTTTTCATTTTTTGTTGAAATGATGACTTTTGCCATACGACGGTGAGCAGCTTTTGCCTGCAGTGCTTGTGATCCAAATGATTGCTTCTTAGCCATATCTCAGCCTACTT
>JBBDNN010000030.1:0-5598 GCA_040877545.1 Balneolaceae bacterium | reverse complement strand
CCCAAACCATCTGGTGGTATTCTACCCGACAATGTACCATTGACATAACACTAGGTATGAAAAAGTGCGAGTGCGATCAATACCCCGACAAATAGAGAAGTGCCAAACAAAGTCACAAATCCATATTGCTTTGCACGAATTTCTTCGCCTTTTTGTACTGCAGCCCTTGTCCCGATAATTCCCGAGATGATAAGCACCAGCGATAGGATTGTGAAAGTGGGGAGCATATATTCTTATTCAGTCCAAAAAATTCATTCACGATAGAAAGAGAATATAATATTCAACCGACTTCTCCCAATATTTTCAGCATTTATCCCGATTCCAATTTTATCAAAGTTGCGGTAACTGCATTTTAGCCTTTTATTAACTTCGTAATTTCCGTGCCTGTTTTTACACTTTTCGATTCATTGCATTTGCAGAAATAATTTAAAAACTTTTATTGTCCGATATCGTACAGTGCAAGGTTCAAAAATCATTCAGATTTATAAAATTTATAACTAATGCCATTCATCCGGTTCACTGCATCACAAAAAAACGTATGAAAAACTCTTCCAAAACCAGCCGAATTCTTGTTGTTGACGATGACAGTGATGTGCTTCAGGCTGCCCGTCTTTATTTAAAACAGCACCTGGAAAAAGTAGATGTTGAAAGTAACCCAAAACTAATTCCGGCACTCCTCAAGGAGTTTGATTATGATGCTATTCTTCTTGATATGAATTTTAATGAGGATGTAAGCAGTGGGGAAGAAGGCTTTTATTGGCTAGATAAAATTCTGGAGATCGATCCATCTGTGGCGGTAGTGCTGATAACCGCTTACGGGGATGTAGATAAAGCAGTTAAAGCCGTAAAAAAAGGAGCCTCCGATTTTGTGCTAAAACCTTGGCATAACGAAAAACTGCTGGCCACGGTAACTGCGGCATTAAACCTCAGCCATTCCAAAAGAAAATATCAAACGCTTCAGTCACGTCACAACACTCTCAAAGCCGATGCTGAGCAGCCGTATCAAAATATTATCGGGCAAAGCAGAGTGATGGAGCATGTTTTTCAAACGATTGAAAAGGTGGCAAAGACAGATGCTAATGTGTTGATTACCGGAGAGAACGGAACGGGCAAAGAGCTGGTGGCGCGGGCGCTGCATCGCAGATCAAGCCGAAGTGAAGAAGAATTTATTACGGTGGATATGGGCGCATTGCCCGAAAGTTTGTTTGAAAGTGAATTGTTCGGTCACGAAAAAGGAGCTTTTACCGATGCGAAAGAATCCCGTGCGGGTCGATTTGAGATTGCTTCGGGCGGTACTCTTTTTCTGGATGAAATCGGAAATCTTCCCATCCAGCTTCAGCCGAAATTATTATCGGCTATTCAAACACATAAAATCACGAGAATTGGTGCCAACAAACCAATAGAAGTAGATATTCGGTTGATAAGCGCGACAAATATCTCGCTCGTTGAAATGGTTGAAAAGCAGAATTTCCGGCAGGATCTTTTATACCGCATAAATACCATCGAAATTAAATTACCGCCGCTTCGGGAACGAAGAGGAGATATCCCGCTTCTTGCCGAGCATTTCCTCAAACAATATCGCCTGAAATACAGAAAAGAGATTGTCGGAATTACAGATCAGGCAGTTGCTCATCTTCAGGAATATGGTTGGCCGGGGAATATTCGTGAATTAGAACACGCTGTAGAACGCGCAGTGATTATGACCGACGAGAAGCAGTTACAAAAAGGAGATTTCTTGCTTACTTCTTTTCCCGGAAAAGAAGAATCCATCCCCACTGCAGGATTGAATTTAGAGGAAGTGGAAAAAACAGTTATCCGCAAGGCAATGGGTAAATACAATGGCAATATATCGCACGCAGCAGAAGAGCTGGGTTTAACACGAGCATCCTTATACAGAAGGCTGGAAAAGTATGGATTGTAAGAACCGGCTGTTTTTATTCTTCATTTATAAAGTTAATTAACTCCACCAGCAATGATTAAAAATTTTCGAATGGGAGTAATTATAAGAGTGCTGTTAATAGCCGCTACTCTGCTTTTGCTTATGCACCTGTTCCTGGAAACAGAATATCATATGAGTATGGCAATTGTTGTTTTGATTGCTGTTGTCCAACTCATCCTGCTCATTAAATACCTGGAGCAGACAAATATTTTGCTAACCCGTTTCCTGGATGCCATCAAATATTCCGACTTCACCGGAACCTTCCGAAATCAGGAGATGGGGCAGAGTTTTGAAGATTTAAATAAAGCTTTCAGCCAGGTGATTGAGCGTTTTAAGGAAGAGAGAAATAAGAAAGAGGAAAGTCTCCGTTACCTCGAAACTGTGGTGCAGCATATTGGAATCGGTATGATTTGTTTTAATGTGAAGGGAGAAGTGGTGCTTTTAAATACGGCCGCAAAAGGATTATTTCAGGTGGCAATGTTACGCAAGATTGAATCATTGAAGGATATTTCAGGAGTTTTATTTAATTCGGTTCAGAAACTGAAGAATGGGGGTAGAAATCTCATTCGGGTTACTGTTAATAAAGAAACGATGCAATTGGCTGTGTATGCCACCGAATTCCGAATGAGAGATGAGGCTTTTAAGCTAGTTTCTTTCCAGAATATTCATACCGAATTGGAGGAAAAAGAAATGGAATCGTGGCAAAATCTTACCCAGGTTTTAGCACATGAAATAATGAATTCTATCACACCTATTGCTTCACTTTCCGGCACCGTGCATATGCTGCTGGAACAAAACACCGTTCCAAAAGAAGAAAATTTCGAAATTGATGCTGAAATATTGGAAGATGTGAAAGAAGCACTGAACACCATCAGTAAGCGCAGTGAGGGGCTAATGCGGTTCGTAAATTCCTATCGGGATTTCACAGAGGTTCCGGAGCCAAATTATGAGCTTTTTAACGTAAAAGAGACGCTGGAACGGGTGGCAAGTTTGATGAAACCGGAAGCCACCAAAGAGCATATTGAAATTAGCTGCAATGTAGAACCCAAAAGCCTGGAACTTACCGCTGACCCGCACCTCGTGGAGCAAGTTCTTATAAACCTGGTGAAGAATGCTATTCGAATCTTATCGGGTCAGGAAAACGGAACTATCGAATTGAAAGGCACGATGGACTCATACGGCAAGGTGCTGGTACAAATTATTGATAACGGGCCGGGAGTGAAAAAATCGGTCTCCGAAAAAATCTTCATTCCATTTTATTCCATCAGCGCAAATCCTGAAAATAAAGGATCGGGGATCGGGCTTAGCTTATCACGACAGATTATGCGGTTGCACGGGGGCAGTTTAACTTTAACCTCGGAACCCGGAAAAGGATCAATTTTCACAATGCGTTTTTAAAATGCTTTGGCACAGTTGTTGACAATAAAATTACATTCGAAAATCACTTAACACATTTTATGATCAAACTTCGCGACCTCGACAAATACATTGACAAACGCTTTCAAAGAACTTTCATCCTGAAAGGAATAAACCTCGACGTACAGGAAGGAGAGTTTGTTACCATTATGGGGCCAAGTGGTGCGGGAAAGTCTACACTGCTAAATATCATTGGGTTTCTGGATGATGCTTCGGAAGGGGACTTTTCTTTTTTAGGTGAACCGGCTCAACATCTAAGTGAGAAACAGAAATCAGTATATCATCAATCTCATATCGGATTTGTCTTCCAGGCGTACCATTTGATTGATGAACTCACAGTATATGAAAATATAGAAATGCCGCTGCTTTACCGTAAGGTGAAGTCAAAACAAAGAAAAGCATTGGTGGCCGAGATGCTGGATAAATTCAATATTGTAGCTAAAAAGAATCTTTTTCCGCCCCAGCTTTCGGGTGGACAACAACAGGTAGTGGGCGTAGCACGAGCTATAATAGGAAACCCTAAATTGCTCCTGGCTGATGAACCTACCGGGAATTTACATTCCGGGCAAAGCGAACAGATTATGGAGATTTTCAAAAAGCTCAATGATGAAGGAGTGACCATCATTCAGGTTACTCACTCCGAAAAAATGGCTGCTTACGGTAATCGAATTATAAACCTGAAGGACGGGGTATTGGTTGAAAATGGATCAGGTGACTCTTGAAATTAAACTGCAGAATCCAATTTATAGCTGTTCGATATCGGACATTTAATGTTGGGAAGTGAACATTAGAAGTGGAAGAATAGCATCAGAGTGGGCTTTAAAAAAGGTTCTTCTGTTTGGCACATAAATTGAATAGGTTTTGAATAAATACAAAAATAGATGTTTTCATAATGGGTATGGACCGTAAAATTAAGAAGAAGACTTGGACGACCAACCGTATTTTGATAGGGGTAGGTATCGTAGCATTTGTAGGGCTTAGCGTCTACATTTTTGCGTTTATGGATGTTCGTTCTACACTAAATATAGACCGCGAAAGAATTACAATTTCTACCGTACAGGAAAATTCCTTTCAGGAGTTTATACAGGTGACAGGTGCCGTTCAGCCCATCCAAACGATCTATCTTGATGCTATTGAAGGAGGCGTGGTTCAACATGTATTTTTAGAATCCGGAAATATGGTACAAAGCAGTGATACCATTTTAACCCTCACCAATTCCAGTTTACAACTACAAGTGATGCAGCAAACATCAGGTTTATACGATCAAATCAATAACGTGCGGAATTCGCGCCTGAACCTTGAACAAAACACCCTTCGCCTTCAGGAGCAGTTGGCAAATGCCAAATCACAAATGGAAATTCTGAAGGCGCAATACGAGCGGCAAATAAAATTAATGGATCAGGATTTAATCTCGGAGGAAGAGTTTCAGACTACAAAAAAAAATTACGAATACCAGAAAAAACGATTTGAGCTGACCAGTGAATCGTATCAAAAAGATTCAGTGCAAACTCTTACACAGTTACAACAACTCAATGACTCTGAAGAGCGGATGTACGAAAACTTGAATGCTGTACAGCAGATATTAGACAATCTTGCCGTTACTGCGCCAATTACCGGGCAGTTAAGCACGATAGAATTGAACCAGGGACAATCCATTTCCTCGGGCGAGCGAATCGGTCAGGTAGATATACTGGATAATTATAAAGTTCGTGTGAGTGTGGATGAATATCACCTTTCTCGTATAGTACCCGGCCTGAAAGGCACTTTTTCTTTTGGAGGTGAAGACGACGAACTCATTATTTCAAAAATATATCCCGTGATAAGTAACGGGCAATTTGAAGTAGATATGGAGTTTCCTGGAGAAGCACCGGATGGATTGCGCCGTGGACAAACATTGCGTATCAGGTTGGAATTGGGAGAGTCGGCCAGTGCTGTTCAGCTTCCACGAGGCGGCTTTTATCAAACTACCGGCGGTAACTGGATTTTTGTGCTGAATGAGGAAGAAGACCGAGCCTACCGGCGGGAGATAAACCTGGGCCGCCAAAATCCTGAATATTTTGAAGTACAATTTGGGCTGGAACCTGGCGAGAAAGTGATCACCTCCGGCTATGATACTTTTGGGGATAACGAGGTGCTGGTGTTGGAGTGATTAATGTGTTTGAGTGTTTCCGTGTTTAAGTGTTTAGGAGTTAATGTAAATTTTTTAGAATGAGCAAAATTGAGAACTATGAGGAACTTAGGTG
>JBBDNN010000029.1:0-5793 GCA_040877545.1 Balneolaceae bacterium | reverse complement strand
AGGTTATCTGAAACCGATTTTAACCGGAGTAAAGATCATAAATATAGAAGAAGGAAACGTCTTGGAAATAGCCTGGGAAGGTGTGGTAGGATTTGTCACCGAAATTTTTGAAAATCAGCGCGAAGATCAATTTGCAACAGAAGTTCCTTTAGCAGGAGATTTGAATGAGGAAATAGAAGCCGGAATTTACCCGGCTATCTGGAATATTTTTAGAAATGCTTTTGTGGAAGCATTCAGCCGGGAAGCCGGCGGGGAAATTGAATTTGGAGATCAGTGAAAAACAACCACGTTGAGCAACGTTTATTTTATCACTGTAACACCACCCGTTAAATTATGAATGATATAATTGCTGATGCCGCCCGAATCTTTATCATTTATATCCCACTTAAAATCAGCACCGCCAATAAATAAATGATTTGATTTTTGAGAAGCCATTTGTTCTACAATCACCTTTCCCGGTTCGCCGATTGCTACCAAGGTGGTGAGGTTCACTTCTTTTCCAATCTCATCCTCGAACATGTATTTTGCCATTTCCATAATTGCCTTGGCTTCAGTTTCAGCCTCCTCATCAACTGCTACCACAAGGATGCAAACTTCCGGCTCAAACCGTAGATCTTTATATAACTCTGCTGCGTATTTTACAGCAGCACTGGCATATTTTGTACCATTTGTAGCTATTAACCACTTTTTCAAATCACCCATAATTCCCGTTATTTGTTCAACTAATGTTAACTGAAAGTTCTTTGTAAATAAAATAGAAAATATCTCAGCTTTGGTCTGAAAGCAATGCCTAACATTCCTATCTTTGGCTTGCTTTGAAAACTATGCAGAACATACCACCCTTACATCAAAAAATCTTTAAAATCATCAGCCAGTCTGCTGAGAAATTAGGCTACCCAGTTTTCGTGGTGGGTGGATATGTGCGCGACTATTACCTGGATCGCCTTAAAGAAGATGATATGGATATTGATTTCGTGACTGTTGGTTCAGGAATATCGCTTGCCAAAGAGGTCGCAAAGCAAATGGAAGGCTCTTCGCTGGGTATTTATAAACAATTTGGTACCGCTCAGGTTAAAACAGGTGAGCTGGAACTTGAATTTGTTGGAGCGCGAAAAGAAAGTTATCGCAAAAATTCACGCAAGCCTGTGGTTGAGGACGGAACAATTGAAGACGATCAGCTTCGGCGGGATCTTACTATAAATGCTCTTTCCTGGTCTTTAAACTCAGAAAATTATGGTGAACTGATTGACCCTTTTGAAGGGATTAAAGATCTCGAAAATAAAACTATCCGTACGCCCATCGATCCACACCAAACCTTTAGCGATGATCCACTTCGCATGATGCGGGCCATTCGATTTGCTTCGCAGCTGGATTTCAGAATTGAGGAAAATACCTTCGATGCCATTACTGAAATGTCATCGCGCATAAATATTATTTCCAAGGAACGGGTAATTGATGAGCTCAATAAAATTATAATGAGCCAAAAACCCTCACTCGGTTTTACGATGCTTTTCAAAACCGGTTTACTGAAGGAGTTTTTTCGCGAGTTACATAACCTACACGGGGTACAGGACGTTGAAGGCTACCGCCATAAAGATAATTTCTGGCACACACTTCAGGTACTTGAAAATGTGGTTGAGCTGGGAGCGGATTTGTGGCTGCGTTGGGCAGCTATCATGCACGATATCGCCAAACCTCCGACTCAACGTTTTCAGGAAGGTGTTGGTTGGACTTTTCATGGGCATGATGCACTTGGGGCAAAATGGACCAAACGATTATTCCGAAGACTTGGATTGCCTCTTGATGAACGCATGCGTTATGTGCGAAAATTAGTGCGCCTGCACCTTCGCCCTATTGCTTTAATCTCTGAAGAAGTTTCTGACAGTGCCATCCGCCGGTTAATTTATGATGCGGGAGATGATATTGATGACCTGATGAAATTATGCCGTGCCGACATCACCAGTAAAAATGAAGAAAAAGTAGAGCGGTACCAGAACAATTTTGATTACGTGGAGCAGCGGATCAAAGAAGTAGAGAAAAAAGATCATATACGGAATTGGAAGAATCCACTTTCAGGTGATGAAATTATGGAGGCCCTCAACATCAAACCAAGTAAAACGGTTGGGGATGTTAAAGACGCTATAAAGGAAGCCATTCTGAATGGAGAAATCCCAAACTCTCATGATGCTGCTTTTAATTTTATGATGGAAAATAAAGATCGATTTTTGAATAATGCCTGACCTTTGGATATCTGATTCTTACGCAAAAATTAACCTTGGCCTCAATATTCTTGAACGGCTGGAGAATGGCTATCATCGTATTGAAACCGGCTATTGTTTCCTGGAATGGAATGATCGGTTATCACTTAAACCGGCGGCGAGAATGGGATTGGAAATGAGTGATCCTAAAATACCCGTGGATGACACTAATTTGATTGTAAAAGCACTGAAACTTCTACAAAAAGAAGCGGGATTAAAAGACCAGTATCATATCAAAGCTGAAAAAAAGATTCCGGCCGGGGCAGGCCTTGGCGGAGGAAGCAGTAATGCGGCTACCACTCTGCGCATGGTAAATAAAATAGCTAACCTCGGATTAACACAACAAGACCTGATGAGGCTGGGGAAAAGTCTTGGCGCTGATGTGCCTTTCTTCATCAATGGAAAAGCAGGAATTGGTACCGGGCTGGGGGATGAAATTGAAGAACTCCCTATACAACCAAACGCCTGGATTGTAACCGTGTTTCCAAATATTGAAAGCTCTACCGAAGAAGCTTACCAATTCTGCGAACCTAATTCCCAACCTGAATTTTCACTAAAAAATGTGCTGCTGGATGAAGAACCCGAGGAATGGCAATATTTGTTGATGAATGATCTCGAGCCCGCTGTTTTTCCCCGCTTCAATTTGGTGGGGAATTTGAAAGATCAGTTCTATGAATTTGGTGCAGCATACGCTTCAATGAGTGGAAGCGGTTCCAGTGTTTTTGGGGTTTTTAATCAGGATTTTGTTGCAATTAATGCTTACGAATCGTTTTATAAGCTCGGTTTTCCGGCAAATATAACCCGGCCTGATTTTGTCCCGGATTTGGGGGTTTATAGAAAAGAAATTGATTGAATAGCTTAAAAATTTTTAAACAGAATATTGAAATGACCAAGAAGAAAACAAATGGCGTGAACATCAGGTCGGGGATGGACAAAGATTCACTGCGCGAAGATATAAAGTTGCATCTGCGCCATACACTGGCTAAAGATGAATACTCAAAAACCAACTGGGACAATTACCGGAGCGTAGCCTACACTATTATGGACCGGCTGAACGACCGGTTACTTGATACTCAGCAGCATATCTATAATTCGGGCGCAAAACGTGTGTATTATTTGTCGATGGAATATCTCATTGGCAGACTTTTAGATAATATGTTAGTGAACCTGAATGTTCAGGATGTAGTAGCAGATGCCCTGGAGGATCTTGGCCTTTCATACAATGAAATTAGAGATTCTGAATGGGATGCCGGTCTCGGAAATGGCGGCCTGGGGCGCCTTGCAGCATGTTTCCTGGATTCGATGGCCACTCTGGGAGTTCCCGCAATTGGATATGGAATTCGCTATGATTACGGCATTTTTTACCAAAAAATTCAGAATGGCTTTCAAGTTGAGCGGCCGGATTTATGGCTGAAATATGGAAACCCATGGGATACCGTGCGCCCTAAAGTTCAATACCCGGTTCAATTCTACGGGCATCAGGGAAGTGAGAGCAACGGTGATGGACACCTGAATTATTCGTGGGAAAATACGCAAAGAGTAAAAGCGGTAGCCTACGATACTCCCATTCCCGGCTACGATAATAGCATTGTAAATTACCTGCGGCTTTGGAAAGCGGAATCCTCCGCAGCTATTGACCTAAAAAGCTTTAATCAAGGCCAATATATTGATGCCGTTAAAGACAATCAGCTGGAGCAAAATATATCGCGTGTGTTATATCCCAACGACAAAATTTTTGTCGGGCAGGAACTAAGACTGAAACAGGAATATTTCCTCGTTTCAGCTTCTATGCAGGATATTCTGCGGAGGTTTAAAAAACAGCATAATGATTTCACCAAACTTCCCGAAAAAGTAGCTATTCAATGTAATGACACTCACCCTAACCTGGCTATTCCGGAACTAATGCGTTTCTTGCTGGATGAAGAAGGCATGCAGTGGGAAAAAGCCTGGGATATCACCGTTAAGACCATGGCCTATACTAATCACACTTTACTGCCTGAAGCACTGGAAAAATGGCCGGTTTCTTTGGTGAGGGATTTACTGCCGCGCCATCTTAGCATTATTTATGAGATTAACCGGCGATTCCTTGATAAAGTGGAGATGAAGTTCGGCGATGATAAAAATCGCATGAGCCGGATGTCGATAGTAGGTGAGGGAGAATATCCTGTGGTTCATATGGCTCATTTAGGAATTGTAGGTGCGCATAAGGTAAATGGAGTTGCCGCTTTGCATTCACGTCTGCTCAAAGAATCCATGTTTCGGGATTTTGATGAAATGTATCCGGATAAATTCACCAATAAGACGAATGGAATTACCCCGCGCCGCTGGCTAAAGCAATGTAATCCCGTCTATTCTGATTTGATTACTGACAAAATTGGTAATAGCTGGATTACAAACCTGGATGAACTAAAAAAACTCAACAAAAGTGCCGAGGACAAAAATTTCCGCAGTGATTTTGCTGAGATCAAGCACCAAAATAAAAAGCGATTAGCCGAATATATCAATGAGCATAATGAGGTGGAAATTGATCCTAACTCAATGTTCGATATCCAGATTAAGCGCATTCATGAGTACAAGCGTCAGTTAATGGCGGCTCTTCATGTAATCACTTTGTATAATCGGCTGAAGGAGAATCCGGATCTGGATATTGCTCCAAGAACGGTGATTTTTGCGGGAAAAGCAGCACCCGGATATACGATGGCGAAATTGCACATTAAGTTGATAAACAGCATTGGCCAAGTTGTGAATAATGACCCTCAAACCAATGACAAACTGAAATGTGTTTTCCTTCAAAACTACAGTGTTACGCTTGCAGAAAAAATGATACCGGCTGCTAATCTCTCCGAGCAAATTTCCACTGCTGGAATGGAAGCATCCGGAACCGGAAATATGAAATTTGCATTGAACGGAGCTCTAACAATAGGAACATTGGATGGCGCTAATGTGGAGATGCTGGAAGAAATTGGAGAGGAAAATATCTTTATCTTTGGGCTGGATGTGGACGGTGTGGACCAGCTTCGCCGGGAGGGATATAATCCCTGGAGTTATTACAACGCAAACCGGGAATTAAAACTGGCATTGGATCAAGTACGGGATGGATTTTTCAGCCCGGAGGATAAAAATTTATTTCATCCGATTATAGACGCGCTGCTTCATGAAGGCGATTATTTTATGGTACTGGCCGATTTTGAAGCGTATGTAAAAAAGCAGGATGAGGTTGGTGAGCTGTTTAAAAATGAAGACGAATGGAATCGAAAAGCCATTTTGAATACCGCCAACATCGGGAAATTTTCCAGCGACCGAACCATCAGTGATTACAATAATGAAATTTGGGGTTCGGAGTTGGTGAAAATGAAAAAGTAAGCCTAGTGTTATGTCAATGGTACATTGTTGGGTAGAATACCACCAGATGGTTTGGGCATTGCCTTCGAAAAAGGAAATACGGTGATTAGGAGAAACACCATCCATCACCGCGTTTCCGGCTTTCATTACTACATCTTCGGAGCTTCAGGGAAACGGAAGGATGGATTTTGAG
>JBBDNN010000028.1:0-5801 GCA_040877545.1 Balneolaceae bacterium | reverse complement strand
ATGGAGCCGACGGATTTGAATGCTTTGGTGAAGGAATATGTAAACCTGGCTTTTCATGGAATGCGGGCGGGGAAGAATCCCATCAATGTGGATATTCAGTTTGAACTGGATGAACATGTTGGAGAAGTGCCGTTGATCGCCGAGGATTACTCACGGGTGATTTTGAATTTGTGTAATAATGCCTTTGATGCAATGAGGGAAAAACTGAATTCTGAATCCAGAATTCTGAATTCAGAAGAATACAAACCGAAGCTTTTAATTCGATCTCAGAAGCATCATTCCGGAATCACCCTCGAAATCGAAGACAACGGGCCGGGCATACCGGAGGAAATGAAAGACAAGATTTTGCAGCCTTTCTTCACCACCAAAAAAGGTACGGAGGGTACGGGTTTGGGATTATCTATCACAAATGATATTGTGAAGGCGCATGGGGGTGAAATAGGAATAGAGTCCAAATCACAGGGTGTAAAATTTATACTTTATATGAACAAGAATTAAATTATTAACTATGGGTAAAATTACGGGGATGTTAGGGTGGCTTATCTTGAGCATAATCTTTATTCCTGCACAGGCTCAGGATACTACAGTAGTATTATCACAGGAAATGTTTGTCGAAAACCAGGTACTCTACCTATCACAGCTGGATAGCTGGAAATATAAAGCGGGGAATAATCCCGACTGGTCCGCTCCTCATATTTCAACAGATAATTGGAAGAGGTTAAAACCCGCTAATTTAACTTTTGAGCATGCCGATGAAAATGGCACTATTGAAGGTTGGTTCAGACTCCGTTTTAAACTGGATTCAACCTTTAAAGATATTCCGCTAGGCTGGCGAATAGGTGCCTGGAGCGCCATGAGCTTGCATATTGATGGAGAATTGGTGCAAGATTATGGCACTCCTGACCGCGATGATTATCAAAGCTATAATCCCAATAATAAAATACCCGATACCGCCAACCTGGAAGTTGGAACAGAATATATTCTTGCTGTTTATTTCCTGGATAAAGATTCTTACCTAATCGACCGCTACACATTTCAGGAAGTTCGTCTTGATCCATGGATCAGGTTAACAGGGCCTGAATATCATGAATATATAAGTAGTGTTTCCAGAAATTCCGGAATTTATAATGCCATTTGGCTATCCTCCTTAAGCCTGCTGGCCCTTCTTTTTTGGCTGCTTGTATATCAAAACCAAAAGGAAATCACCTTAAAGCTCATTGCTTTACTAACAACTTTTATGGCCATTTCAGCTCTTGTCAATTTATTGAATATAGATGCCGGTCAGATTCAGTTTTTATTTCTCAGCTTGATTTTTGTCCTGTCAATATCTTTAACACTTGGATTTATTCCCATAATAATTACACAAACTCTTAAGCAGAAAATTCCTGCACGATTATTTTATTTTGCGGGATTTTTAATTCTTGCTGGCCTGACTAACTGGATTACCTCAAATGATTTAATTCCCCTTGCCATGGTTGCTTTCACCTTTATTGCCAGCATTTATTATGTATTTGATTCCTGGAAAGAGTTGAGCGGGGCACATTGGGCTGTAGTTGCAGGTTTATTTATTACCCTGTTCTGGATGTTGTTATATACTTTTTTTGTGATGCAGAATTTTTTACCACTCACTTTTTCAAATGTCATAGTAACAGGGATTTACCTTACGCTTCCTGTTTCCCTTTTGGTGTATGTATCAATACGGTTCAAAGAAATCCTGTATTCGGTTCAGGAGAAAGCACGGGAAGTAATAAGACTGAGTGAAGACAAGGTAGAGGTTGAGCGGGAAAGACAGGCACTTATAGAAAATCAAAAACACGAACTGGAGGTTGAAGTACAGAAACAAACTGCTGAACTCAGAGAATCTCTTGAAGAACTAAAAGCCGCTCAAACCCAGCTTATTCAGCAGGAAAAGCTTGCTTCCCTGGGACAACTTACGGCTGGCATTGCTCATGAAATCAAAAATCCGCTCAATTTTGTGAATAATTTTTCGGATTTATCGGTGGAGTTGATTGAGGAAGCACGGGAGGAATTTCAGAATTCAGGAGTCAGGAGCCAGAATTCAGAAATTCCCGGCATTCTCGATGATATTGAAACTAATCTCCGCAAAATCCATGAACACGGCAGCCGCGCCGATTCCATCGTTAAATCCATGCTGCAACATTCGCGGGGCGGTTCGGGCAAAATGGAGCCGACGGATTTGAATGCTTTGGTGAAGGAATATGTAAACCTGGCTTTTCATGGAATGCGGGCGGGGAAGAATCCCATCAATGTGGATATTCAGTTTGAACTGGATGAACATGTTGGAGAAGTGCCGTTGATCGCCGAGGATTACTCACGGGTGATTTTGAATTTGTGTAATAATGCCTTTGATGCAATGAGGGAAAAACTGAATTCTGAATCCAGAATTCTGAATTCAGAAGAATACAAACCGAAGCTTTTAATTCGATCTCAGAAGCATCATTCCGGAATCACCCTCGAAATCGAAGACAACGGGCCGGGCATACCGGAGGAAATGAAAGACAAGATTTTGCAGCCTTTCTTCACCACCAAAAAAGGTACCGAGGGTACGGGTTTGGGATTATCTATCACAAATGATATTGTGAAAGCGCATGGCGGGGAAATTTTCATTGAATCTGATAACGGCTCAGGTACAACATTGATGATAAAACTAGGGATATTTCGATGACCATATTAACTCTTCTTTTGGTAATTCTGACTGGTTTGGGTAATTCCCCTAATCAAAAAGCAGAATTGGCAGATACCAGCCATATTCAGTTATCTGATACGACTGCCACCGGTTTGCTTAATTTAAGTGTAAATAAACACTGGAAATTTCATCCCGGCGATAATTTAAATTGGTCTGATCCGGATTTTGACGACTCAGAGTGGCATAACATTTTACCGGGCGGCTTATCTATTAATGAGATGCCCGATTCATTGTGGACGGGATATGGCTGGTGGAGACTACATTTCAAAGCAGATTCCTCTATTTATGAGGAGAACTGGAACTTATATTTTTATGCATGGGGAGCCGCTGAAGTTTATTTAGATGGACAGCTGGTGCATTCGTATGGAAACTTCTCCATAGAGGCTGATTCAGAAGAAGTATATTCACCGCTGACTAAAATCCATCGACCTGTTAAAATTACTCCTTCCGAAGTTCATACAATAGCTGTACGATATTCTTACCATCAGGCTAAAAAATATGGTGCCTTATTTTTTGAAAGAGCCGGTAACCTTGGTTTTAGCTTGGGACTTGTAGATCATTCCTATAACGAAAATATCCTACAATCAAACAAGTATAATACCTTTACTCCTGCATTTTCGGCAGCTGTATTGCTTGTGCTTTTTTTGCTGCACCT
Source organism: Balneolaceae bacterium (assembly GCA_040877545.1). Taxonomy (GTDB): domain Bacteria; phylum Bacteroidota; class Rhodothermia; order Balneolales; family Balneolaceae; genus Gracilimonas. Next base: position 2,439 of record JBBDNN010000028.1, on the reverse strand, counting down.
CACCTTATACTTTAAATTCCGGGAAGATCGATCCAACCTTATAATCGCTGTTCTGGTAGGGTTGCTGTTTATATCGGATGTTACCGTTTATAGTTTTGCTTACATTGAGTCAACCAGGTTCTGGTATCTTTTCAATGAAACAGTTTGGGCATATTCGGCAAATTTGGCACTGCTTTTAATGCCTTATGTAATCGCTTCCATCTTTCGATTAAAAGCCTATAAAAAAACCATTCACCTGCTCTGGTTCTTCCCTTTTTTAGCGGTTTTCTATTATGTCGGTTTTAGTTTGATAACTCTCCTTACTCTATTTATATATATAATTTCATTAGTTTTTGTAGCAATCATAGTTGCCAAAGCTTATTCACAGCAAAAAAAAGGAGTACTGTATGTGGCTGCAGGAATGCTTGGCACCTTATGCTGTGTTATTATCTATCTTTTTCACACACTCGATATTATAACTCTGCCACAATTTTATTTCTATGCTAACACTAATTTAATATTTACACTTTTCCCCTTCGGCTTAACTTTATACATCGCCAATCGTTATGGGTATTTATACAACTCAATGGATGAAGAAGTAAAGGACAGAACCCAACAGCTTCAAAAATCCCTAGAAGAACTTAAATCCGCTCAGTCCCAACTCGTCCAGCAGGAAAAATTGGCATCTCTCGGACAGCTAACCGCCGGCATAGCCCACGAAATCAAAAACCCGCTCAATTTTGTAAATAATTTTTCGGATTTGTCGGTGGAGTTGATTGAGGAGGCACGGGAAGAATTTCAGAATTCAGGAGTCAGGAGCCAGAATTCAGAAATTCCAGGAATTCTCGATGATATTGAAGCCAACCTCAAAAAAATCCACGAGCACGGCAGCCGAGCTGATTCCATCGTTAAATCCATGCTGCAACATTCGCGCGGCGGTTCGGGAAAGATGGAGCCGACGGATTTGAATGCTTTGGTGAAGGAATATGTAAACCTGGCTTTTCATGGAATGCGGGCGGGGAAGAATCCCATCAATGTGGATATTCAGTTTGAACTGGATGAACATGTTGGAGAAGTGCCGTTGATCGCCGAGGATTACTCACGGGTGATTTTGAATTTGTGTAATAATGCCTTTGATGCAATGAGGGAAAAACTGAATTCTGAATCCAGAATTCTGAATTCAGAAGAATACAAACCGAAGCTTTTAATTCGATCTCAGAAGCATCATTCCGGAATCACCCTCGAAATCGAAGACAACGGGCCGGGCATACCGGAGGAAATGAAAGACAAGATTTTGCAGCCTTTCTTTACCACCAAAAAAGGTACCGAGGGTACGGGTTTGGGATTATCCATCACAAATGATATTGTTAAGGCACATGGAGGAAAAATTGAAATTTATTCTAAAAATTCAAGGACTGTTTTTGTAATAAAACTAAACATATAACTATGGGGTATCTTGGCTTGTTAATGTTATTGGCTATCGGTTTGCCGGATTCTACTATGAATAAGAGTAGTCAAGTAGCGCAAATAAGTATTTCAGAAGAAAATGAAACTGCTGTTTTCATTTCGCACAGATCAGAATGGCGATATCACCCTGGAGATAACTTAGAATGGGCAAATCCTGAATTTGATGATAGTGATTGGCTCTCACTAACTCCATCAAGTACATCAATCACCGAATTACCTGATTCACTTTGGCCAGGATATGGCTGGTGGCGTTTTACATTTCAAGCAGATTCGGCTTTTTATGAGCAAAACTGGAACTTATACTTTTCAGGCTGGGGAGCAGCAGAAGTATATCTTGATGGTAATTTATTATATAATTATGGAAAATTTTCAACCAAACCGGAAGACGAGCAAACCTATACTGCTTATCTAAAAACACAAAAACCTGTTTCTATGAAACAAAAAAGTCAGCATACACTGGCTATCCGTTATTCTTTTCACAAAGCTAAAAAATATCAGTCTCTCTTTTTTGAAAAAGCGGAAAATTATGATCGTTCTAAGATTGCTCTTGGTTTTATAAAACACACTTACAATGAAAATATCATCCAAGCTAGAAATGTTCAGATTTTTGTTCTGTCTTTCTCTGCATCAGCATTATTTATCCTGCTGCTGATACATATAACCCTCTATATAAAATTCCGGGACGATCAATCAAATTTATTAGTCAGTATCTTGATTGGCTTATTACTGATTTCTTGTCTTTCTGTTTATGCACCTGTTTATTTGGAAATGACATTGGCAGGATATCTGCTCTCTGAAGAAATTTGGGTAACTTCAGCACTTGCGGCTTTTTTACTTATCCCGTACGTGATTGCTTCAATTTTCAGGATATCTACCTATAAAAAGTCCATTTACTTACTTTATACTGTCCCGGTAGCACTTGCTATATATCATTTTAGTTTGTTTGATGTTTACATTTTAGTAGCTGTTCTATACTTGCTTTCATTTTTATTG
>JBBDNN010000027.1:0-31639 GCA_040877545.1 Balneolaceae bacterium | reverse complement strand
TGCTGCACTGAAAGTGCAGGGTTTTAAACCCTCGGCTGGGACCAATAAAATAAAAGCTGCTCATATTATGAACAGCTTTTATAAAAAACAGGTAATCCGGTACAAGCGTGGATTAACGCTGCATCATCATATTAAACATAAATTCCTTCGCGCCGATAAGAGTAATTCCAGAAGGTATTTCAACCATTGCTTTGGCAATATTCGACTCTTCCATACTTGTTACTTCAAAGAGGGTTTTCGTGACGCCTCCTTCGTGAGACTCAACTAAAAGTGGAAAATTCTTTCCCTGGAAAAGCAGGTCCTGTGACATTCCATTAATCTCTTTCTCCATGCTTTGTGGAATATTTTTCCAAGGTTCAGCCAGCATCCCCCAGTTAATGTCAATGTTTGGTGTTAACCAGACGGAAAGATGGTTTTCTGAATTCTCATCTTCAATAACCATTTCAGCACATTCTTTCCCTAAAATAGTTCGTGTGCGTTCTGAAAAGCTATAATTTGGAGGTGTACTTTCAGATGGTGTTTGAGAAGCCCCGCCCCAACTTGAGAACATTTCAATCATGCCTTCTATTTCAGGTTTTGTAACCTGAATAGCCTGATTATCCCCAACCATCATAATAAAGTCTTTTTTATCGTTGCGAATCAATAAGCCTTCAGCATTTACATTATCTGCCAGGCTAAAATTATCCTCGCCCTTTACCATAATTCGATCGGAAGTTATATACATGTTCAATATATTTTCCTCTACAGTACCTTTATTCTCTCCATAGGTTTTCATTTCTATTTTTCCCTGGAACTGAGCACTTATCTCAGATGTGGATACTGCAAACAAGAGTAAAAGAGCAGTAATAAATATGTTTTTTGTATTCATTTTAATAATATTATTTGTGTTGACGATTTCTTAAACGCTGAACTACTGTTCTTGTTACGCAGGGAAATCAGGCAGGGATTAAATCTTCCATTCCCACACTTACTTTTTTGATCCAGCCCCCGGCCAGCACATCATCACCTTCGTAACAAACTATGGCCTGACCCGGAGTAATGGCTTCCCGGCCTGCAGGGAAATGAACTTCCATCTCTTCATCACCTGTTTGAGTAAGATAGCCAACAGCACCTTCATCGTTATATCTTATTGCACCGGTTACTTCCATCTTTTCCCGGGGAATTTTATCATACTTAATAAGATTCATTTCTCCGGCTTTTAATGTAGAGCTAACTAAATCCTCTTTTGCCCCAATGGTAATTACATTGGTGATTGGGTTTATATCTGTTACATATACGGGAGTTCCCAGAGCCAAATCAAGGCCACGGCGTTGCCCAATAGTATAGAATGGATATCCTTCATGTTCTCCAACAATATTTCCGTTTTTATCGACAAATTTTCCACCAGAAACTTTTTCTTCCAAACCGGGAACACGATCTTTTAGAAATCTTCGGTAATTATCATCCGGCACAAAGCAAATTTCATAGGAATCTGGTTTATTAGCCACATTTACTAAACCATGCTCTTCTGCAATCTTTCGAATTTCTGTTTTGGGATATTCTCCCAACGGGAAGATAGTGCGTGCCAGATGTTTTTGAGCGACTCCCCATAGGGCATAGGATTGATCTTTTTTAGGATCATGGCCTCTGGAAATAACATAGCGTCCGTTTTCTTCACGAACTTTCGCATAATGACCCGTAGCTATAAAATCGCAGCCAAGATTATCTGCCCTTCTTAATAAGGCAGCCCATTTGATATGAGTATTACATAAAACACAAGGGTTTGGTGTTCTTCCATCCAAATAATCTTCGACAAAACGATCGATTACCCAATCTCCGAATTCATCACGGATATCAACAATAAAATGCTTGAATCCATGATTTACAGCAATATGACGTGCATCATTCATAGATTCTACTGTACAACAGCCAGTCTCCTTTCCTGAATTTCCACCGCTACGATGATAATCCCAGGTTTTCATGGTGATACCGATGACTTCATAGCCTTGCTCCTGTAACATTACTGCTGCTACGGATGAATCTACGCCGCCACTCATTGCTACTAATACTCTGCCTTTTTTACTCATAGATATAAAATTACTTACTTCTTGACTTGAGAGAAACCAAAGATAAGGCTTTTTATTATCGGTTGATAGTTAGCCAAATCAATAAATGTTATGAGCGGGATAGGGATTTCTAAAAAGGTGCAAGAGGCTCAGTATTCACCGTTCAAGATTTCGGCGTTTGATGCCCGGCGTTCGAAGTTCTCTTAGGTCATATATAAATATGGTTTCCACGGCTCCTGTACGCCGCCGGTAGAGTCTCTGAAGAAAGTAATTGGTATAGGACGGTATGGCTTTCTCTTGAGGGGCATGCTTGCTTCTCTGGGGGTTTGGTTTCCCTTGCGAACGTTACATTTATCACAAGCTGTAGTCAGATTTTCCCAGGAATCTTTTCCTCCCCTGCTTTTAGGAATGATATGATCTATGGTCAGATCTGATTTTTTGCCACAATACTGACACGTAAAATCATCCCGCCGCATAACGTTTCGCCTTGAGAGTACAATTCTTGTGTACGGCAGGCGAATATAACTTCTCAAACGAATGACTGAGGGAAATTGAAAAGATTGTCTGATGGTGCGCAGTTCTTTATTAGGATCATCGTGCAACAGTTCTGCCTTCTCTAAAAAAAGCAACTTCATGGAACGTTGTACTGAACAAATACTAAGCGGTTGATAATCCTGATTTAAAACCAGTACGTTTGCGTTCATAATACATCTACGTTATTTACTAGTTGATGACTGTTAATTTAAAAATTCCTAAAAAATATGGACTGCAAACAAAAAAACGCACCCGCTGAAACGAGCACCCTTAGTATGAGATATTTGCTTTTAAATATCAATAGCCAATGAAACCCAATAATTCCGCCCTTATATCAGGTTTATGGCAGAAATAAGGATGAAGACTAAGGCTATTATCATTCTCATTAAAACATTTGGCAAAGTAAATAATTGTTGCTGATTAGAATTTACCAAAAAAGTAGTGAATATTATTAAGGTTGTCTTTTCGGAAGAAGCCTCATCCTTTCTTAGTAATCCCATAACATTCTTAAATATTTTGCTTAAAATCTGTAGTTCTACCTAATAATTTTAGCTGTTTATTTATAGAAAACGAATGCTAAAAAAAGGCTGTTTTTTTCTGATATAGTCACAATAGTTAATATTATTCCCTTTATATTTGGAACCGCTTTTTTGAGCTAATTTGCCACATATCATTACAGAAAATGCCAAACGTAAAAGATTCTCTTACCTCCGGTTACTATAAAGAACCGGTTCCCCATCTTACCCAGGATTCTCCCTTTGCCTCCATGATGGAGCGGTTCCATTTTGCAGCAGAAATTCTGAACCTAAATGAAGGAGTTTTTAAATATTTATCAAGCCCCGAAAAAATAGTGGTTGTTTCCATTCCGGTTAATATGGATGATGGCCGCATCGAAGTTTTTGAAGGGTACCGGGTAATTCACAACAGTATTCTGGGGCCATCAAAAGGCGGGATTCGTTATTCTGAGAATGTAACTCTTGATGAAGTAAAAGCATTAGCCGCCTGGATGACATGGAAATGTGCTGTTGTAAATGTTCCGTTTGGAGGAGCTAAAGGCGGTGTGAGGGTTAATCCCAAAGAACTATCTCAGAGTGAGCTAGAACGGCTAACCCGAAGGTATACTGCTAATATGCTTGATGTTTTCGGCCCCGACCGGGATATACCGGCTCCTGATATGAATACCAATGAACAGACCATGGCCTGGATCATGGATACGTATAGTATGAAACAGAAAAAATCAGAAACTGCCGTTGTTACCGGAAAGCCAATTATTCTCGGCGGCTCTAAAGGCAGAAAAGAAGCTACCGGGCGGGGTGTAGTTACATGCACACTCGCAGCTTTAGGCAAACTGCGCATCTCCCCTAGCAATACATCCATAGTTGTGCAGGGATTTGGTAATGTAGGTTCCGTTTCAGCCAAATTGATGTATGAGCAAGGTGCAAAAATTATAGGAATCAGTGATGTGAGTGGCGGTTACTTTAATAAAGGGGGAATTGATATTACTGAAGCTTTGAAATATTCCATGAATAATGGTTATTCGCTGGAAGGTTTTAGCGGGGCAGAAACCATCACCAATAAAGACCTTTTGGAATTAAAATGTGATGTATTGATACCGGCCGCCAAAGAAGATCAAATCAATAAGGAAAATGCCGGCAGTATTAAGGCCAAGATAATAGCCGAAGGGGCAAATGGACCGGTTACTGCTAATGCTGACAAAATACTGGAAGAAAAAGGAATTATGGTAATACCTGATATTCTTGCAAATGCCGGCGGTGTTACCGTGTCATATTTTGAATGGGTGCAAGATCGTCATGGTTATTTTTGGACTGAAGAACGAGTAAATCGCAGGCTAAACAGGATGATGAGAGAAGGTTTTGATAACTTGTTTCTTGGGAGTGAAAAGTATAGTATTACGCTCCGTCAAGCAGCTTATGTGTATGCTATTGATCGGGTGGCTACAACATTGAAGTTGCGTGGCATTTATGCTTAGGAAATGAAATTACTGCAAGAACTTACATTACAATCCAGCTACGAAGAAGTAGAAAAGGTTGAAGGTTTACTCACAGCTATTCAACAGGAACTGGGGATTGATAACGAGCTTTATGCCAAACTAATGCTCGCTGTTTCAGAGGCGGTTACCAATAGTATCATTCACGGAAATAAGTTAGATGAATCAAAAAAAGTAACCTTAAAAGCTTTTCTAAATCCACAGGCTTCAAAACTAGTTTTTGAAACAAAAGATGAAGGAAAAGGTTTTAATCCTGAAGAAATACCTGACCCTTTGGCTGACGAAAACCTACTTAAGACCAGTGGAAGAGGAGTATTTTTGATGGAAGAATATGCTGATGAAGTAAGTTACAGTGAAGGTGGAACCAAGCTTCGTTTAATATTTGAGTTGCCGGAAAATTCAGCATAAAAGAGATTTCCTCTGTATTATGAACCGTTTACAATCTTCGCGGTTTCATTTAAAGGTATTTTCAAAGTTACAGTAGTTCCTTTTCCTTTTTCACTTTCAAATTTAATATCTCCACGTAAAAATTGGCTTCTTTCCCTCATGCCAATTATTCCCAGTGAATTCGATTGTTTAAGTTTCTTTTGGGTAATTCCTTTCCCATTGTCTTTTATATTAAGAATGAAAAACTGCTTGTTCTGAGATAAAGAAATATCAACCTGCGTTGCATCGGCATGCCTTAGAACATTTGTCAGAGTTTCCTGGAATATTCGGTAAATAGCTATTGAACGTTCGTCTACCAATTGCTCTATACAATTAGCTGTATTGTTCATTATGCATTTTATGCCGGTCCTTTTCTCAAATTCTTTAGCCTGCCATTGCAATGCTTCATCCAATCCCAGGTGGTCGAATATATCGGGCCTCAAATCTTTGGAGATGCGCTGAACAGATTTTATGATGGTATCAATATTAGATGTTATTGAACTTATTTCATTAATAAAGGCAGGCTTTTTTCCCGTTCCAAATTCTTGTTTAGCATCATTTGCAACCATTGAAATATCCAACTTCAACACAGTTAGCATTTGTCCTAACTCATCGTGAATCTCGCGTGCAATACGAATTCTTTCTTCTTCCCTCGTTTTTTCTTCTTTTGCCATAAAGCTTTTAAGCGTTTCGCTGTATTCGCGAAGCTGCTCTTCCGCCTCTTTCATTCTTGATATATCCTGCCCGATACCCACCATTTCAACAGGAGTGCCATGCTTATCTGTTTTGACCCCGCCTTTGCAGTATAATGTCCTTTGTTCACCATCAGCACGGATTATCCGATGTTCAAATTCAAAATCAGAACCCGTTTCAAAAGCTTTTCCCAGAATTTCGGAAGTTCTGTCAACATCTTCGGGATGTATATAAGCAAGATATGCTTCAAATGATTCTGGGCACGCCCCCTGAGGTAATCCGTAAATGGAACTCATTTCGGCAGACCAATTCAATTCATCCTCATTCACATCCCACTCCCAACTACCTAAATGGGCAATCTGTTGAGCAACCGCAATTTTCTGCTGGCTTTGTTGCAGCTTCTGATGATTTTGAACCCGCTCGGTTACATCACGTGAATTCACGATTACGCCGGGCCCGTCTCTTAAATCCCTTACATTCTTGGCAATACTTTCGAGATAAGTCCAGGATTCATCATTATGCTTAATCCTGAATTCAATAGTTAGAGTATTACCCACCGCTTTAGACACATTCGCTAAGCTTTCCTTTACTTCCTGAATATCATCTGGATGGATGTAGTCAAATATGTTTTTTCCTACCAAATTATCAGGCAAATATCCCAGAATTTTTTCTATAGCAGGACTTGCGTACCGGATAGTGCCGTTGTAATTTGCTACAGTGATTATATCCAGGGCATTTTCAATAAGATGTTGAAAGTACTCTTTGCTACTTCTTAATTCTTCTTGTGTTTTTACCCGCTCTTCAACCTCTTTCCTTAATAATTGGTTTTGCTCGTTAAGTTGAGTTATCAGGTCCTTGAATCCTCGCTGCCTCATTTCGTACGGAGCCAGAAACTCGGTTAAAAAATCCAGAGCAAGTATAGGTTTATTATGGCCGTTTGTATCATTCTGTCTTTCATTTATCCTGTCAAGGGATTCATGATATAAACCTAAAACTTCGAGTTCACCGATTCCTTCTTTAATTGCACATCTGCCTAATTCATAAACTGCAGCAAGTATTTCTTCATTTTGATCAGAAATAAACGTTTCCAGATGGCTCTTAAATTGCTTTTGTATTTCGTTCCGGGAATAATCCATAATTAAATTATATTTTTTAAACTGTTACCCACCGGTATACCGAGCAACCAATATTTGTGAATCGTCTGAGAAGTCTACATAATTAGAAGCAATAAACTGCACAATTTCTTCTGTGGAGCGGTTAATGTTAATTTGATCTGAATATCTGTAGCTAACGCCGTCAGTTGTAAATATCAATATATCGCCAGGTAAAACAGATACTATAGATGCTTTTAAAGGTGGGAGTTTATAACCAACCACTCCTCCTCTTAATAATATATTTTCTTCTATTTTATTTTTATCGCCTTGCGCTCTGAATAAAATACCCTCCACATTACCCACACCAATCCATGCCATAGAATCTTCGCTGCAATCGAAAACAGCCATACTCATAACTACACCTCGGGTACCCCTCAATTCTGCATGGCAATGATTCACAAGATAAATAAGTGATTCGTTTTTAAAACTCTTTAAAGATTTCAGGGCTTTTTGAGAGACCTTCTTTGCTTCCTCACCATGGCCTAATGCATCTACTGCAGATACTAAAACCTGGTTATTATGGCTTATTACCAGGTAATCATCTCCAGTTACTTTTTCACCCTTTATTGGAAAGTTAACAGCGCTCCATTCTACACAGGTATTTTTCTTCGATATAATATTTGGGGAAATTTTCATTTACCCACCCACTTATGCATTACAATTTTAGTTCCATTTCCCGGTTTTGACTCAATTACAAATTCGTCCATAATACGTTTCGTCCCGGGAAGTCCAACACCCATTCCTCTTCCAGAAGAGTAACCGTCTTTTAAAGCTTTATTTATATCGGGTATACCAGGTCCATTATCCTTGGCCGAAATAAGGATCCCTGTTTTAGGATTCAAGTAGAGGGCTTTGATGGTAATTTTACCGTGTACAGCGTATTCAATTATATTTCGGCAAATTTCGGAAACAGCTGTAGCTATCAGTGTTCGTTCATTGTTTGAAAACCCTATTCCATCTGCGATGTCTCTGGCATATTCTCTTATTTTAACTACGTCTTTATCAGAGGTAACCTTAAATATTTTCTCTAATGAGTTCCGTTCATTAATTTTCCTATTTTCCTTCGGCATTGTTTTTTTCATTTTAAAAGCTCACTAAGGCAACAATTTTAAACAAGCGGAATACAATTTTTAAATACATCTAATGTTTTCAGTCTGCTATTACACTGTTACAAAAACTTTGCATGCAAAAACGTCCAGGCCTCGCACATTAAAGGCCAGAAATATAATTATGGTCAACAGTTCTCTAATAAATAAAAAATCATAACAGGTCAACCTTTCCCATTATGATCAATGTTATTGTAATCATTCAATAACGTGATCCCTTCTTCAAGATCCAGAGCCGTGTTAATATCTCCTAAACTTAATCCCAGTTGCACCATTGCAAGAGCTACATCAGGTTGAATACCTACAACTACAGTTGGTGCCCCCCGCAGTTTGATCATATGAGCCATATCCCGGAGAATGCGTGTAGCAAATGAATCCATTATATCGAGTATGGTTACATCTACAATTACTCCCTTAGCCCGAACGCTGGCAACTTTTATAACAAGACTATCCAGTAACTCTTTCAACTGATTGTCAGTTAGTGATGATTGCACAGATGCAATCAGGTAGTCTCCATGCTTAAGAATAGGTACTGTCATACTATTTTGCTGCTTTAAGCTGATGGCTTGGTATTCACATCTACAATTTGAACTTTATATCCAAGCTTACGCTCAGCTTCCTCAATACCTCCCTGTAAATCACCAACTGTGATAATTTTAGTTAGGTCTACCCCTATTGTAACCAGGGTTTGAGCAATCTCTGATGAAAGTCCTGTGACGATTACACTGGCACCCAGTAGCCGGGCAGCTTCAACAGTTTGTACCAGGTGATTTGCAACTTTAGAATCCATTGCGGCAACACCGGTAATATCAATTACAACTACTTTTGCCCTGTTTTTTCGAATGGCCTGAAGTAATTGTTCAGTTAACTGACGAGATCTTTGCGGATCAATAATGCCAATCATTGGAAGAATAAGCAGCCGTTCACGCACCTGTAGTACCGGTGTTGAAAGCTCACGAATGGCTTCCTGTTGGTCTCTAATTACCCGCTCTCTTTCCTGCACAAAACCTACAGCCACTGTGTTGGCAATGCGGTTAGCGGCGGGTTCATAAGCATCCAGGATGCGGTTTAGTTTATTGAAGTCATCTCTGTATTTAGAAAAAAGCGACCGGGCAAGAGTATCACGCAGTAAAAGCACAATACCAATAACCTCGTGAGTTTCCACACCACGGGGTATAATACGTTCAGATAAATTCCGGGCATACGCCTGAAGCGCCTCGTATGTACCTGTTTCAAGAGCTTCTACATAATTATCGTAAACAGAAGTGGCTTCAGCCAGAATCTCCTCTCGCGTCATAGCCGTCAATAATTCTGCCCCCATTATTCTCTTTGCCCATTCTTCCCTCAATTCACTTCTTTTTTGACGAAGATGAGAGACAAGTTCTCTTAATAAAGATACTGTGGTTTCATCAGCTGGTTGACTCGAAATATGAGCTGGTATATTTGAAAGTTTTCTTTCCCTTGGTAAGTCGTTCGTGCTCTTTTCCTTATCTTTGGATTTGGATTTAGATTTTGCCATCGTTGATTTGTTAATTAGTAATTACCCTTCAAAGCGTCGACATTTTAGAGATTCTAGCCTTAAATTGAAGTAGTTATACTTACAAAATACATGTCATATATTTTATTACGATTTCACTTTATACCCTGCTTTTGAGCTAAATATCCTATGGTTTTTTGATCCTTCATCTTTAATCTATATGCTACTTTCAGCCTATATGCTATGCTGAATATGTAGCATTTACAGCAATGAGTTGAGATATAAAGGATTACAGGCTCAGAATAGTATTTGTCACTTCCAGTGTTCTGCTGTAAATTTTTTTTGGAGAAAGAGGTGAATATAGCAGTTCAAAAAAATGAATTAAATCTTTTTAATAAAAGATAAATTCACAAAAAGCGTCACTTTTTAAAACTGATGCTAAAGTGATTAGTCTTTAAATAGTAATCTTCCACTGAGTCTTAATAGCTCTGTTTCTGTAGACTTGGCATCTATTTGAGCTTCTATAAGTCTATTTTCAGCACTTAATAAATTTTGCTGAGCCTCTCTGAATTCGACAGAATTAATTGTGCCTAACTGAAATCTCTCTAATGCTATCTCTACACTTTGCTGTGTGATTTGAAGATTCTCTTCTTCCAGTTCTATTAAAGAAAGAGCATCAGAATATTGGACATATATTTCCCGAATCTGAGAAGTGATTTGTAATTGAAGCTCTTCTGATCTTAACTGTTCATTTTTTAAAGCAATCTCTGCATTTTGTTTTCTTCTGCTCTTATTGAAGCCATCAAATAAATTGACTCTCGCCGTGATGCCATAGCTTAAACCGGCTGTCTCAGAAAATTCGGAGAATCCACTACTGGCTTCAACTCTTGAATATCCATACCCACCAGCTACATCTATCTGGGGGAACCATTCTCCTGTAATCTCCCGAATTTCGGCAGTAGCCACATTTGCATTTAAACGAGCGATATTTAACTCCCTGTTTTGTTCAAATGCACTTTCAATGAGCATATTCAAATCCAGGTCTTCTGAAAGATTGATCCCCGACTCCACTTCATATTCTACATTTGCCGAATCTGCCATTAATCTTTTTAACAAATATTTCGAGCGATTCATAATTGTGCCGGCTCGAATCAATGCTGCACGATCTGCATTAAAATCTGCCCGCGCCTGTAGTAATTCATATTCTGACCCCGAACCAATCTGACGCTTTGTTTCAGCAATATTGATTCGCTCCTGGGAAATTTCCACCGTATTTAAAAGTACTTCATAAGCCTTTTGCTGCCCCGCTATTTGGAAATAGGTAGTAACGATATCAGCCAATACCAGCTCCACCCGAAATTGTGCTTCTTCTTCACTGATCTTTTCTTCGGTTGAAAGGCGATCGAGTGTTGCAAACATGGTGAGGCCGTCAAAAATTCTCCAGCCGGCATTTATCCCATAATTATACACAGTGGTGATAGCATTTTCATCATCCCGGTCGGGCAAATCGGCATAACGTACCAGGTTATCTTCATTACGCTGATTTATTGATCCATCGGCAGAAATCACAGGCAGAAATCCTGCATTTCCAAGGGTATTATTATTGGCTGAAATCTGTGCTTCATTTTCTGCCACACGAATAGAAAAATTTTTCTCCAGGCCGGTTTTTACCGCTTCATCAAGATCTAAGGTAGATTGCGAATATCCCAGAGAAACGCACAGGCTACCCCAAATAAAAGAAAAGCATGCTACTTTAATGGGTTTCCAATTCATAGAAATAATGGCTGCATTAAACTTCTTTGAGTTCTAGTTTCTCAAGTTCCTGAATTCTCTTATCACTAATGGCATCTTTTTTAGAGCGTTCTCCTGCCATGAAAGAATATAGCGCCGGTATCACATACAGGGTAAGAAGACTGGCAAAAATCAAACCACCGATAATTGCAATACCCATCGATTTCCGACTCTCAGCACCCGCTCCCAGTGCCAGGGCAATGGGTAAAATCCCCAGAACAGTGGAAAAGCTGGTCATAAGAATTGGACGAAAACGCGCTACTGCGGCATCTTTAATGGCATCAAAAATAGATAAACCCTGTACCTGCCGCTGGTTGGCAAATTCAACAATAAGAATTCCATTTTTTGTTACTAAACCGATGAGCATGATCATCCCAATCTGGCTGAAAATATTCAGCGTTTGATTGAAATACCAAAGTGTAAGTAAGGCTCCGGTAAGGGCAAGCGGAACGGTAAACATTACCACAAAAGGATCGCGAAAGCTTTCGAATTGGGCAGCCAATACTAAATACACCAACAGCAGTGCCAAAAGAAAAACATAAATCAGACTTGATGAACTATCCACAAAATCTCTGGACGGCCCGGAAAGTGAAGTACTGAAAGAGTCGTCAAGTACCCGGGCTGCAATCTCATCCATGGCATCAATACCGTCGCCAATTGTTTTGCCACGTGCCAGTCCGGCTGAAATTGTAGCGGATACGTAACGGTTAAATCGGTATAACTGGGGCGGGCTGCTCTGCTCTGAAAGGGTTACGAGATTATCGAGCTGTATAATATCTCCCTCATCATTCCTCACATACAGACTTCGAAGATCAATTGGAGCATTCCTGTTTTCCCGAGATACCTGCCCGATTACCTGGTATTGCTTTCCATCTTTCAGAAAAAATCCAAATCGTTGCCCGCTGTATGATAGTTGCAATGTTTCGGCTACATCCCTGGTAGAAACTCCCAATGCTCTCGCCCGGTCGCGATCTATACTAACCTGTATTTCCGGTTTATTGAATTTAAGATTCACATCTGCAAAGTTGAATGTGGGATCGTTTGAAGCTTCCTGCAAGAATACGGGAATCACTTCTTTTAACTTATCCAGATTTGAAGCCTGTAAAACATATTGAACCGGCTGTCCGCCTCTGCTGCTACCAATGCTTGGTTGTTGTGATAAAAAGGTACGTGCACCACTCAGATTCTGAATTTTTTCGGAAAGAGCATCATATATTTCCTGCTGAGAACGCTCACGTTCACCCGCATCTTTTAGGATTACATGCCCAAAACCGGAGTTTACTGAACTGGATGCACCAAAACCGGGCGATGTTAATGATATGATAGCCTCTGTTTCAGGTACTTCATCCAACAGAAATTCTATCAATTGGTCCATGTACCGGTCCATATATTCAAAAGAAGCTCCCTCGGGCGCAGCTGCGTTGATGCTCAGCCCATTTCGATCTTCAAGGGGTGCAAGTTCTTGCTGCATATTTTGATAAAAGAGGAAAATAGCTCCCATGGAAAGAAAAATAATCACAAACGAAAGCCATCTGTGATTCATAAATGTGTCGAGGGAGTTTTTATAGGATTTATTCAGTGATTTGAAAAAAGGCTCGGTTTTATGATAAAACCAGCTGTGTTGTCCATCTCCTTTCAATATTTTAGTAGCCAGCATGGGAGTTAGTGTGAGAGCTACAAAGGATGAAATTATCACAGCGCCGGCAATCACGACTCCAAACTCGAGAAACAAACGGCCGGTAAGGCCACCCAGGAATAGTATAGGTGTAAACACAGAAACCAATGCAAGAGAAGTAGCCACCACCGCAAAAAATATCTCGCGCGAGCCTAAGATTCCGGCGTCAATTATATTCATGCCTCCTTCTATTTTTGCATAGATGTTCTCGAGTACCACAATAGCATCATCTACCACCAGGCCAATGGCAAGAACAATGGCCAAAAGTGTTAAAACATTGATGGAGAAATCAGCCATATACATCACAAAAAATGCACCGATAAGTGCAATAGGAATTACCAACACAGGAATGAGGGTTGTTCTCAAATCCCGAAGGAACAAGAATATAATAAGGATTACCAGGGCAAGCGCCAGGAATATGGTTTGCTGCACTTCACTTATAGAGTCCCGCACATATTTGGTGTTATCAAAACCAATAGCAGTTTCAATATCTGCGGGAAGATCTTTTTTGATTTGCTCTACACGTGCATGAAATTCATCGGCAATTTCAACCTGATTGGCTCCAGGCTGTGGAACAATAACTACCCCGACCATTGGTACGCCATCGCGTTTCAGAATAGTGCGCTCGTTAGCGGGGCCAAGCTCTGCAATACCTATATCCCGGAAACGAATCACATTGCCTTCCGATTCGCTGACTATCAGGTCATTAAACTCTTTGGGTTCGTAGAGCCTGCCCTGGGTACGAACAGTTAATTCGGTAAGATTACCTTCTATACGTCCTGAAGGTAATTCCACATTTTCCCTTGCTAATGCCTGCTGAACATCAAGCGGTGTAAGACGGTAAGCAGCCAGGCGAAGTGGATCCATCCACATGCGCATTGAATATGTTTTCTCCCCCCAAATTTGTACGCTGCTTACTCCGGGAATGGTTTGTACGCGTTCTTTGAAAGCATTTGTGGCAATGTCGGATAATTCAAGCAGGGTGCGCTGATTACTTTTCACATTGAGAAATACAATAGGCCTGGCATCGGCATCAGCTTTGGAAACTACCGGAGGATCTGCATCGGGCGGCAGGTTTCTGACAGCTCGCGAAACTCTTGATTGTACATCATTGGCGGCATCATCAAGATTAATTTCCAGTTCAAATTCTACCGTAATAGTACTGCGGCCCTCCCTGCTTACCGATGTCATAGTTCTTATCCCGGCAATTCCGTTAATTTCTTCTTCTAACGGTTCGGTAACCTGAGATTCCATCACATCGGCATTGGCCCCGGTATATGAAGTACTGACGGTAACAATTGGTGGTTCGGTGGCCGGATATTCACGAACTCCTAAAAAATTAAAGGCAACCAAACCTAATATCAAAATTACCAGAGACATTACGGTTGCTAAAACCGGCCGGCGAATACTAAGAGATGAAATACTCATTGATTATTCCCGGCATTTATGTTTTCCCCGATCCTGACTTCGGTACCTTCCTGAACCTGGAGTAACCCCGTTGTAAGAACAGTATCTCCGGCGGAAATTCCGTTGGTAATTTGCACATAATCTTCAGTGCGAATACCTACATCAACGCTGTTTTCTTCTACTTTGCCATTCTTATACAGAAATACTTTTTGGCCTTGCAAATCCGGGATTACAGCAATTGTTGGTACTAAAAGTGCCTCTTCTATTTCCTGTAAAATTAAATTCAGGTTTGCAAAAGCTCCGGGTAAAAGCAATCCGTCCGGATTTTCTCCACGTGCCCTGATACTCAATGTTCGGGTTTGATTATTTACCCGAGGTTCAATGGCGTAAATAGTAGCTTCAAAATCACCATCAGCACCTTGAACCGTAAATGAAAGCCTGTCTCCCACTTCTACCACTCCTGAGTAGCGTTCAGGAATTGAGAAATCAATTTTAATTGGGTTGAGGCTTTGCAGGGTGGCAATTCGTGTGGTGGGCGAAATATAACTGCCTTCACTCACATATTTTAGGCCAACATTTCCACTAAAAGGAGCACGGATTTCAGTCTTCTCAATTTGGGCATTAATTAAAGCTGTTTCTGCTTTTAAAATATTCAGCTCATTAAGAGTGGCGTCATAATCTTCCTGACTGATACCTCCTTTTTCAAGCAGCTTCGCCTGCCTGTTTTCCCGCTCTTCAGCCAACTTCAGACGATAATTGGCCCGTTGCAATTCTGCCTGTAGTTCGTTGTCGTTTATTTTCAAAAGCAGCTGACCTTTTTCTACCCCTCTGCCTTCCTCAAAACTAATGTTTGTGATTTTACCAGAAACTTCGCTGTTCAAGTCAATTTCTTCGTTGGCAATTATGGACCCTGTGGTAAATATTTTGTTCTCAAACACCTGAGGCTCTACTACATGTACGTCTACAGTGAGCCTTGAATCACTGTTTGCCCCGCTGACAGATTGTGATGATGATGCCCGGCTAAAATCCTGCACTTTTGGGATGGCAAGTAAGGCTATAACTACTATTATAGCAGAAATGATGAGAAACTTTTTCATTATCTAAATAATCCTGAATAAAATTTAAAAATCTTTTTCTGTTACACCTCTAAATATAATATTTCAGCTAAACTGCGGCAGCTAATATTATTTTGGAAGAAGTTAAGTTTTTGCTTCCATTTTACATGATAGAATATTGCAAAGAGTTGTAACAGGAAATTCTGGCACGCATTTTCATACCCTTGTCCATTTTAAGATGCTGATATACCGTATCAACCAACCCGTAAATCTTATCCTATTTAAAAAAGGCGATACATTTGTATCGCCTTGATTCTTAGATGTAAGAATTATTTATGCTACCTGTGCATCCAATTGTTTGGAAAGATGAGATTTTGGAACAGCTCCAACAATTTGATCTACCACTTCCCCGTCTTTAAATATTAATAATGCAGGGATACTGCGGATACCATATTTCACTGAGATTTCAGGATTACTGTCAACATCCACTTTACCAACCTTCACTTTACCCTCATAGTCTCCGGCTAATTCTTCAACAACCGGCCCAACCATTCTGCACGGGCCACACCATTCTGCCCAAAAATCAACTAATACAGGGGTATCCGATTTCAAAACTTCATCTTCGAAGTTGCTGTCATTAAATTCTACTGCCTTTGCCATAATACTTGTCTATTTTTTTGTTGTTTTAATATGAACAAATTTCGTCATAATCCATTCACTTCTCACATCTTTTATTGTTATTAGGTTCATAGCAGGCGTTTATGATGCATGAACAAGTTGCACCGCCTCATCACCCAATACTTCACGAAGCCCGTTTAACAGTTCATCATTCGGTTCGATTACAAAGTTTCTAACACTCATTTTTATCGGGCCTTTTGCTTCCTCGCTGTGCACGAACATACCAACATGGGTTGTGCCTTTGTGCAATGTAAAAAGTGTTTCAATCTGCTTTAAAGCATCCTTGTTTAATACAGAGGTTTTTAAATCCAGCTTCAACTCAAGCTGATTTTGGAATTTTTCCCGTAAATTTTCAACCCGCTCAAAAGACCGCGCAACCACTTTCGGTGTTCCGCTATACATGTCCATGTGGCCATCTATAAATAACACATTATCGGTTTCCAATAAACCCATATACTGATCATAAGCTTTACTGAAAGCCACTACTTCTATAGAATCATTTACATCCTCTACCATAAGATATGCATAGGGGCGGCCTTTTTTATCCACCACTTTTCTTACAGACGTTACGATGGCAATAAAGCGAATATCATCCCGCGCTTTTAGCCTGGAGAGATTATCTTCGTGCAAATCCTGTTTCCCAAACAAGCGAATATCTTCTTTGAAACGGCTCAACGGATGACCACTCAAATAGAAGCCGATCAATTCTCTTTCTTTATTCAACCGTTCTATTTGCGACCAATTTCGGACCTCCCGAAGTTTCGGCTCCTGGGAACTGGTACCATTTCCGCCGCCGCCAAATAAATTCCCCTGATTAAGCCGGATTTCTTCCTGCTTTCGGGCAGCAAATGATAGAATATCTTCCACCGCATCCAATAGCTGGGCACGGTTATTATTCAGCGTATCGAAAGCTCCGGCTAAAATTAAACTTTCCAGCGTACGGCGATTGCAAATTTTTAGGTCGATTCGGGCGGCAAAATCAAAGATGCTGATAAAATCACCATTTTCTTCCCGCTCTTCTACAATATGCTTTATGGCGGAAGAACCCACTCCTTTAATGGCCGACATTCCATATTGAACACGTCCTTCTTTGGGACGAAATTTACCCCACGCTGTATTGATATTTGGTGGGTCAACAGGAATATTCATACGTTGACATTCCTCAATAAAGGTAGCCACTTTTTTGATGTCGCTCATGTTGTGCGTCATAACTGCGGCCATATATTCAGCCGGATAATTGGCTTTAAAATACATGGTGTGATAAGCCACTACCGAGTAAGCTGCGGAGTGAGATTTATTGAATCCATATCCCGCAAACATGGCCATTTTATCAAATACATCTTTGGCCGTTTTTTCATCATATCCTTTCTCAACCGCCTGCTTCACAAACTTTTCTTCTTCAGGAGGAAGCAGTTCCGGTTTTTTCTTACCCATAATTCGCCGGAGCACATCTGCTTCTCCCAACGTGTAGCCTCCCATTTTCTGAGCCACTTTCATGATCTGCTCCTGGTAAATCATGATTCCGTAAGTCGGCTCCAGTAAAGCACGCAAATCTTCGTGTGGATACTCAACCGTTTCCCGGCCATGCGAACGCTCGATGTAATCGGGGATAAACTGCATGGGCCCCGGGCGGTACAAAGCATTCATCGCAATCAGATCATTAATATCCTTTGGCTTCAGGTTTTTGAGATGCTTGCGCATTCCATCACTTTCAAACTGGAAAATACCGGCCGTACTTCCCTGCTGAAATAACTTATATGTTGTTTCGTCTGTCAGCGGGATGTCATCGAGATCATATTCTTTGCCGAAATTCTCCTTTACATAAGAAATGGCTGTTTTCAGGATGGAGAGCGTTTTCAAGCCCAGAAAATCCATTTTCAGCATTCCGGCATATTCAATCACACTGCCGTCGAATTGGGTAGCTACCAAATCTGCGTCTTTTGCGGTACTTATGGGGATGTATTCGGTGAGATCATCCGGGGCAATGATCACCCCTGCGGCATGAATTCCAGTATTTCTGACAGATCCTTCCAGAACCTGGGCCATACGCAGTGTCTCCGCTTCAAGACCTTCCCCATCACGGATATCCCGCAATTCTTTTACTTCACTGAAGGCATCATCCAGAGTTGTGCCCGGACGCTCAGGAATCAGTTTTGCAATACGGTCGGCATCAGATAAAGGCAAATCAAGCACGCGCGCCACATCACGGACTGAGGAACGGGCAGCCATCGAGCCAAAGGTAATAATATGAGCAACCTGATCTTTGCCATATTTATTCACCACATAATCAATCACTTTCTGGCGGCCGTCATCATCAAAATCGATATCAATATCCGGCATGGAAACCCGCTCGGGATTCAGAAATCTTTCAAAAAGCAGATCATATTTCAGCGGATCAATATTAGTGATGCCGGTGCAATATGCCACAACAGAGCCGGCCGCCGAACCACGTCCGGGTCCCACATACACTTTCATCTCGCGGGCGGCTGCAATAAAATCCTGCACAATTAAAAAATATCCCGCAAAACCCATTTTCTTGATAATGCCCAGCTCTAATTCTATACGTTCCTTTACCTCCCCGTCAATTTTATCATACCTGGATTTTGCTCCTTCAAAAGATAAATGCCTCAGGTATTCATCTTCGGATGTGAATTCATCAGGCAATTCGTAGTTAGGCAGAATCACATCCCGTTCGAGTTTTACCGGCTCAATTTTGTCAACGATTTCCTGGGTACTGACAATAGCTTCCGGCATATTCGGAAAAAGCTCTTTAACCGCATCCTGCGATTTGAAATAAAATTCGTCATTGGGGAAACCGTACCGATAGCCACGGCCTCTTCCTTTCGGCGTGCTCACCAATTCGCCGTCATCAATACAGATAAGGGCGTCATGAGCTTTGGCGTCTTTTTCCTCTAAATAAAAAACATTATTGGTAGCTACCAGCTTTACCCCATATCGTTTGGAGAAGGATTTAAAAACTTCATTTATCCTTTTTTCCTCTTCCAACCCGTGATTCATCACTTCCAGGTAAAAATCATCACCGAAAACCTCCATCCACCATTTCAGTTCTTCTTCGGCAAATTGTTCTCCTTTATTCAAGATCAAATCGGCGAGTTCACCACGAAGCCCCCCGCTAAGGCAAATCAAATCCTTTGAATATTTTTTAATCAGCGCCTTGTCAATCCGTGGATACTTGTAGTAATACCCTTCTGTAAAAGCCATCGAACTCAGCTTCGCAAGATTTTTATAGCCGTTTTGGTTCTTGGCGAGCATCGGGATCTGGTAGCGTTTGTCTTTATTATCCCGTGTAAACTTCTGCTTCAGGCGGTCTTCCACTAGATAAAATTCACATCCCACAATGGGTTTAATACCTGCTGCATGTGCCGCAGACACGAATGAGAAAATTCCGTACATATTACCGAGATCGGTTAGGCCCACGGCTTCCATTCCTTCCGCTTTTGCTTTAGCTACTAATTCTTTTATACCGGAAGTGGCCTGGAGCACCGAAAATTTAGAATGGCAATGTAAGTGGGTAAAGGTGACTTTTTCTGCTAAAGCCGAAGAGGTAGACTTTTCCTTTTCATCCGCTACTTTTTGGTCAGCCTGAGTTAGTACTTTTGTTTTTATTCGTGCAGGCGATACCAGGTCGATGTATTCTTCTTTGATCAACAGAGTAGGCGCAGGTTTATACAATCGCGCATCTACCGGGAAGTTTACCGTAATTGCACCTAAACGCACAAGTTCTAAAAAACAACGCGCTGTGGCTTCTACATCGGCAGCGGCATCGTGAGCATCTTTGAAGCCTTTATTGAATATCTTCAGGTGAAGTTCGGCAAGCGAAGGCCATTTATAGCCGCCCCTGTTATTTAGAATTTTGCAAAAATTGGTGCCTTCATCTTTGGTATCAATTTTGGGTTTATCGATAATTGCAGATGGCATTTTATTGCGCAGGTATTCGGCACCCATCACCTTCTCATCAAAGGAAACATTATGCCCGATCAGGAAATATGCCCGCTCCATGTCTTTTGAGAATTCCTTCAGCACATATTCTAAATCCACGCCTTCTTGCTGTGCTCTTTCGGTAGATATGCCATGAATTTTTTCGGAGTTGAAAGGAATGGTAAAACCTTCCGGTTTCACAATATGATTCCCATAACCAATCAGTTTCCCGGTATGATCATGCAACTGCCAGGCAAGCTGAACTAATCTTGGCCAGTTATCTAAATCAGCAATGGGGGCAGAGAAATCCTGCGGTAAACCAGTGGTCTCGGTATCAAATATTAAGTACATAAATAATTATTTACAGCTGATTTAAATAGAGAGAATTAGGCCAGTGTACACTACAAAATATCAGCTTATTTTTCTACACATAAATTAGCAGAATTTCTACACACAAACGAATGAATATTTAAGAGAATGACTGCATAAACAGTTTAATAATTTTACACTCAGTGAACGTCTCACATCAGGAAATAATATCCACTCATTCTACAAGCAAAGACAAAACATACAAAGAGGTCTGGGTTAAAAACGGCAGCAAACTACCTGACTTCAAAAGCAGGATAACTTTCAGGTTCTGAATTTGTACCTATTTCCTCAATTTTCTTTACACTGCTTGAAATAGGCCCTTTTTTACATCGTTCCAGCATCTGTTTCACTTGATCCGGCTCCCCTTCAAAAACGGCTTCTACCCGTCCGTCCGACAAATTTTTTACCCAGCCCGTAACTCCCAATGATTCCGCATTTTTTCGTGTGAAATGCCGGTATCCCACTCCCTGAACATTGCCCGAAATAAACACATGCTTTATCATAAGGCTCCTGTAAAATGTGTTTGATTTATGATACATTCTAAAATAAAAAAAGGATTCCTTACCTTATCATTCCATCAGTAAAAAATAAATGACACTTACCCAGCTTTCTTACATTGTGGCAGTTGATAAATACCGGCATTTTGCCACCGCTGCCCAAAAAATTTATATCACCCAGCCTACCCTGAGTATGCAAATCCAAAAGCTTGAAGACGAACTTGGAGTGTTGATTTTTGACCGGTCTAAAACACCGGTTGTTCCCACTGCTTTAGGCGAAAAAATTATTGCACAGGCAAAAATAATCCTGAGTGGAGCACGGCACATTGAAGATATGGTTTCGGTGCAGGAGAATTCGCTAAAAGGTACTTTTCGTGTCGGAATCATTCCTACCATTGCGCCATACCTGGTGCCGCTTTTTCTGAAAAATTTTATAGAAGCACATCCCGATGTGGAACTTATTTTCGAGGAAGCATTAACCGGTGAGGTACTGAAGGGGTTGAATGAAGATCACTTTGATGTCGGTATTATTGCCACCCCTGCCGACCAACATATATATGAAAAAGATCTATTTCTCGAACCATTTCTGGGTTATGTAAGCACTGCACATAAACTTGCCAATAAAGACAAATTATGCATCGATGATCTTTATAAGGAAGATTTATGGCTGCTGAATGAAGGCCATTGTTTTCGGGATCAAACGATGAAAATTTGCAGGCAAAATAACGAGAAGCGAAATAAAGCCCCCATCACTTTTGAGAGCGGCAACCTCGAAACACTGAAGCGCCTTGTGGAGCAAAATTTCGGCATTACATTAATGCCTTACCTGGCCATGAGCGATTATGACACCCGGTGCGCAACCGCTTTAATAAAAAAGTTTGAAGATCCTGTCCCCTCCCGAAAAATAAGGTTGGTATACAGCCGCGAATTTCTAAAGAAAAACCTGATAGAGGCTTTCGCTGATGTGATTATAGATTCCATCCCCGATGAACTAAAAAATCAGGAAGAGACGATGGTTGTGGAGTAATTGGATTTCAAAATTATTGGAATGCCAGCTAATGATTAGAGAGGGGAGCTTTTTGAGTGAAAAATAATCTGTTCGCAATTCGGTTTTGTATGACACATGTTGTCACCCATTCCTTTTATCATAAAAGAAAAAATGCTGGAAATCAGAAAAGCCGGATATCATGGAACTTACCTCCCGCAGCTGGATATAGGACTGGATTATAGCGGGAAAAAAGCTTCCAATGTATTTGTGTCGCATGCTCACGCCGATCATATTCCCCGTACATCTTTTGCTGAGACTTATGCCACCCGCCCCACCTCCAAATTTATGAAACTGCGGGGATTTAGCGGTGTGGTGAAGGAGCTTCAATTTCAAAAGCCAATCGAAACAGATTCCGCTAAGATCACTTTTTATCCTGCGGGACATATTCTTGGCTCCGCCATGACTTTTATTGAAAGCGATTTTGGTAACTTGTTGTATACCGGTGACTATCGTATTCCCGCCTCTCCGGCAACAGAAGGATTTCAAATTCCCACAGAAAAAGTAGATTATTTTATTACGGAAGCTACATTTGGCTTACCCATTTATCGCTGGAAATCTCATGAAGAGCTGAAAGCCCAATTATGTGAATTTGCCGCCAATGCATTGAGCAGCGGTTATACCCCGATTTTTCTGGCTTATAATTTGGGAAAAGCTCAGGAGATTATGTTTTTGCTGAGAGAACTAAATCATCCCACTCAAATACATGGCGCCGGTTTTAATCTTTGCAGTGTGTATGACGAAGAGGGATTTGGTTTGGGAGACTATGAAATCTATCACCGGGAAAGCAGCGAAGGGAAAATTCTCATCTGTCCCGGATCGGCTCTGAGTGGCGGTTTCGCCTCTAACATCAAAAAGAAAAAAATCGCCTACTGTTCGGGCTGGGCAGCAATGGAAGCGCGGAGAAGTCAGATGACCATCGACAAATTAATCCCTATTTCCGACCACCTGGATTTTTTTGAACTGATTGAACTCTGTGATAAACTTCGTCCCGAAAAGGTATTTGTTACCCATACTCCTAATCCCAAGGTGGTTCAACATTATTTAACTGAAAGAAAGATTAATTCTGAGTTTTTAGCATAACATGATGATGAATAATTTAACCTTCTTATGCTTTTGTGAAGTGGTGCAGAATATTTTTGAGACAAGGGGCACCAATGCTAAAACCAGGTTATGTGAAAAATATTTCTCTGGCTTTGAAGACGATGAGAGCCTTAACCTGGCAGCTCAGTTTTTGGGTGAAGGAGCCTTTTCTGATGTATCAGGGAAACGTGCTTCTGTGGGGAGCAGAACGGTGTCCACTCTTGCAGCTGATTTTTGTGAAATTGATTATGATCTGGTTTTCAAACCCTGCCGTACAGCCACAGGCAGCTCATCCGAAACCATAGAAAAGCTGCTTGATAATATTCCGGCAGCCCGGGAAAAATGGAAAGGTGAACTGTTGTCGCTAAAAGAAGTGGAAGAGATTTATCACCAGTTATTCCGTGTTATTTCCAGAATTGATAAACAGGGAATTTTGCAACAAGCCTGGAGCAAAATGACGCCGCTCGAGGTAAAGTATTTTATCAGAATTATGGGGCAGGGTTCGCTCCGTATTGGCTTTGAAACCAGGAGCGTTGTTAATGCCATTGCCGGTGCTTTCGGAAAAGAAACAGATGCCGTTCGATACACGCACATGATTACCGGAAGCCTTGGGAAAACCGCTGTTCTTGCAAAGTGGGATGAACTAGATAGTGCCACATTCAGGATATTTCATCCGCTTTCTTTTATGCTGGCTTCACCTGTCGAGAGCAGGGCTGTGAAAAATTATTCAGCGTATGTTGCTGAGGAAAAATTTGACGGAATGCGGTGTCAGGCGCATATTTCCAAAAACCGGGTAGAATTGTTTTCCCGGGATTTGAATAATGTTACCAATTCCTTTCCCGAGATAAGTGCCTTTCTGTCTGGTAAAACTTTACCGGACGTGGTACTTGACGGCGAGATTTGTGTGTATAAGGATGACACCATTCTTCCTTTTCAGTTGCTCCAAAAACGAATGGGAGTGAAAAAACCTTCCAAAAAAATTCTTGCTCAATACCCTGTTCTTCTTATTTCCTATGATGTGCTTTTCTTCGAGGGAACTCCTGCTTTTGAAAAAACACTTTTAGAACGCAGAAAGCTGCTGAACCTGATTTCCGAAAAGCACGGTTTGCCAATTACCACGCAAAACGAAATCAAAGATGAAGAGCATATTCAGGAACTTTTTAAACGGGCGCTGGCCCATGGAAATGAGGGTTTGATGTTGAAGCTGAAAAATTCAACCTATGAATATGGCCAGCGGAAAAAATCGTGGCTTAAGGTAAAGCAGCCGGGTGGTTCTATTGATACGGTTATAATGTACGCCCATGCAGGAAGTGGTAAACGCGGTGGAAAATATTCGGATTTCACCCTTGGTATTTCTGTAAAAGATGATGAGCGTTATGAAGAGGAATTCATTCCTATCGGAAAAGCCTATGGCGGGTACTCTAATAAGGAGTTGGATGAGATCAATAAAAAACTAAAAGAAATTACTGTAGAAAGATATGGGCCTACACTTGGTTTACTGCCGGAAATTATTGTTGAGCTGGAATTTGATGCTATTCAGATAAATAGAAGAACAAAGGCAAACTATACATTACGGCTGCCGCGCTTTAAGGCAATCCGGTGGGATTTATCCTCCAAAGATGTGGATACACTTGAAGAGATTGAACGCATGTATAAAGAAAAAATGGAGATTGAGCGGCTGACACAAACCAGCAATCCTTCTTTTCATTTGCCCTCTCAATTTTAATGTGCCTGTGTACCGGCAATTATATCCAAAAAAAATACTCTGTGATAATTTTCACAGAGTATTTAAAGACAGATAAACTGAAAGCGGATGCTTTTAGAAAATCACATGTTGTTAATCAATTTCATGTAATCTTTCCTGCAGCTCCTCAAAAGCTTTTGAAGCTTTAAATTTTGTATAGAGCTCTTCATCCTGTGATAGTGCATTATCTAATGCAGTTCTGGCCTGGCCAACGGGCATGCGTACCAATACATAGCATCTTTGGTTAACATTGCCGCCGGTTCGTTCAGGATTTAATTCCACACATTCAGCCTGCTCCCGCGATACACCATTAAGTGTGGTGTTTACAAGCTGCTCGCTTGCATTAGAAAATGTATTCGAATAATTAGCATTTGGTCCGCTTTGTACTTCTTCTTCGAAAGATTTCTGTAAGGCAGTAACTTTGATTTCAAGTTTTGCGGCCATTGCCTGGCGCGCCAAATTTTCTGCACTTCGCATAGCTGTTGCCATCCGGGTATTTTCTGACAAATCTGCTGCATAGAAGTACTCTTCAGTATCAGCCGGTGGGGTGAAATACCATTCCGGCCCTGATGCTGTGTCTACTACAGTTTTGTTGCTTCCACAAGCAGCCAGTAATGGAACTATAAAAATGGATAATAGTATTGTTCTGAACTTCATTGTTACCCCTAATATTAATTTTTGGTTGGTGGATAATAAAATGAAATATCTATCATCACAAATCTTTTTGATTTGGCCATTGATTCAAATATTTTAAATTTTTATATGATTATTTATTAAAGCCTTCGAGGTACAAATATGATACATTGGGAAAGAAATTGCCGGCAGGTACTGCTTTATACATTTACTGCTTTTATCACAGTTCTATTATTTTCAACCACTGCATTTGCCCAAAACGATTATGAGAAATGGAAAAAGGAACAAGAAGCAGAGTTTAAAGAATACCGGGACAAATTTGACCGGGAGTTTGTGGAGCTTTTGGAAAATACCTGGGAAGAAGTAGGTATTAAAGAAGGCTCTCCTTTTTATAAGGAGAAAAAACCGATAGAAATCCCAACTGCCCCAACCCCTCCGGTTGTAAAAAATCCATCTCCTGAAGATTCGCCGCCTGTTAACGAACCTGTTAATATTCCCGAGATTATTGATGCCCCTCCCGTTAAAATTGATTTGCCTGCGGAAAAATCCTTATTTGAAGGTTTGTCTACCAATAAAACCACCATCAATTACTTTTCTTCCAGTATTCCTTTTGAATTTCCTTTAAAGCTGCGGGAATTTTTTAGCCCAAACGAATTTATAACCAGTAAAACTGATAATAAAAAAATTGCAGATTTTTGGGAGAAAGTCAGCAGTATCGATCATAGCCCTTTGATAGAATATTCCCAAAAAATACGTTCCGATTTAAACCTCAACGACTGGGGTTATATTTTGCTGTTAAATGATTTCACCAACACGATTTTTAAAGGCTATGACCGCAAATTAACCAGTTTATATAATTGGTTTCTACTGACAAAGGCTGGATATAAAGTACGTATCGGCTACGATCAGCAGGGAATTTACAATTTGTTTTCGCTGGAGTACCGGGTATTCAACACTAAGTATTTTACACTTGATGGTGACCAGTATTATATAATTGATATGAATAGGCACAGGCAAACTCCAGGTTCCATATTCACCTATAAAGGTGCTCATCAAGCGCAAAGTAAAAAACTTAACCTTCGGGTAACTCAACAGCCAAACCTGGGAGACTCCAGGTCGGTTGAAAATAAAACGCTTTCCTTCACATTTAATGGCACTGATTTTAAAATCCCTTTAAGCCTTGATAAAAACCTGGTGATATATTTTGAATATTTCCCGCTAACAGAACTACCGGTTTTTTTTACCGCTTCATTATCCGGGAATTCTAAAACTGCAATTCATAAAGCCCTGGCACCTGCTATAGCTGAAATGAATGAAGAAGAAGCAGTGAATTTAATTTTACGTTTTGTTCAAACATCCTTTGAGTATAAAACAGATCAGGATCAGTTTAACCGTGAGAAATATATGTTACCAGAAGAAACTCTTTTTTATCAATACTCCGATTGTGATGACCGTTCTATATTATTTGCAAACCTGGTGCAGGAATTATTAGAATTGGAAGTAGTTGGTTTAAGGTATAGCAAACATTTAGCAACAGCAGTTTTATTTAACGAAGAGGTAGAAGGAGATGCTCATTACCATAGCGGGAAAAAATTTATCGTTGCTGATCCTACCTATATAAATGCAAATGTGGGGATGACTATGACACAGTACAAGAATGAAAAGCCGGAAATCGTTAGCTTTTAACTCCTGGAGCTTCTGGGTCCTGAAGGTTTTAATAGCATTTAACAAGTTCAGAGGAGTGCTTTCTCCAAAAATTGAGTTAATTTATACCTAATCTAATTAAGCGGAATGAATTACACTCACAGAAATTTGAAAGTAGCTTTAGTTTGTCTGCTCGGCCTTGGTTTTTACTCCTGCTCCGATGCAGATCAATCCCCACAAGAAAATCGAAATACCGTTATACCAGCTGTTGAAGCAGTACAAGCCCGATATGGTTCTCTCCCCCTCGTGGAAAGATTTAGCGGGAATGTTCGCTCAGAAAATCAGGTCGCTCTTTATCCTGAAATTACCGCAAATGTGGAACAGGTTTTTGTTGAGAACGGAGATATTGTAGAAAAAGGACAACAGCTTGTGAAGCTTGATTCTAATCAGTTAGAGCAAGAGCTGCAACAGGCAAAATCCGGCGCAAAAATAAATAATGCACAGTTAAAACAGGCGCAAGCTCGCCTTGCAGAATTGGAATCGCAATACCGGCGTATCAAACAACTTGCTGAAAGAGAGTTAACCAGTGACTTATCTCTGGAACAACTTGAAGCCCAAATGTCTTCTGCTGAAGCAGATGTGGAATTGGCTGAGGCACAGTTAGAGCAAACACAGTCACTTGTTGCTCAACGCGAAAATCAACTTTCTAAAACGACATTACGTGCCCCTTTTTCAGGAACGGTAGGCCAGCGAAATGCGGAACCTGGTATGCAGGCATCTCCCAGTACTCAATTATTTTTGATTGGAGACCTCAGTAAGCTTCGGGTAGAAATTGTACTTACTGAAGATATGTTAAACCATATCTCTATAGGACAATCAGCACGAATTTTAGTTGGTAATAATGATGCACAAACAATTGAAGGAAAAGTGACCAGGATATCTCCTTTCCTGAATCGATTAACCAGAAGTACAGAAGCAGAAATTGATGTAGATAACAGGGACAATTTACTTCGTCCCGGAATGTTTGTGCCGGTAGATGTGCATTTTGGTGAAAGCGAACAGGCTACTCTTATTCCCACTAGTGCTCTCTATACTGATCCTTCATCTGGAGAAGAAGGCGTTTTTGTGGCTACTTCACTTGGTTCTGAAATTGAACCTACCAGCAAATCTGATACAAATGATACCAATTCACCCGGCCCTATGACTGAACCTACCAGGGTTGAGTTTAAACCAATTAATGTATTAGCCAGAGGCCGTATGGAAGTTGGCGTTGGTGGTCTCGAAAGTGGACAGTGGGTTGTTACAGTGGGGCAGGATTTGCTTTCAGAGGGCAGAGCAGAAGCACGTGTGAGAACTATGAGCTGGGACAGGATTTTTCAGTTACAGTTATTGCAGCGCGAAGATCTTCTGCGAGAAGTGCTGCAGCAAAATGACAGTGCCTCAAATATTAGTCTTTAAGATATAAATTATGCCAA
Organism: Balneolaceae bacterium; assembly: GCA_040877545.1. Lineage (GTDB taxonomy): Bacteria > Bacteroidota > Rhodothermia > Balneolales > Balneolaceae > Gracilimonas. The sequence goes on along the minus strand of JBBDNN010000027.1, from coordinate 3,161 downwards.
TTACAGAAACCTCGATAAAACGTCCCATTGCTACTTCGATGGTCTTTTTGATCATTATTACTCTTGGTGTGATTGGCTTCAGGTTCCTCCCGGTTGATTTACTCCCTCCTATTGAATACCCGCAGCTTACCGTGTCTACCCAATATGATAATGTAGGACCGGAGGAAATTGAAACAATTTTAACCGAGCCTATTGAAAATGCTCTTGCAGGTGTACCTGGAATTGAACGTGTGCGTTCAGGATCGAGTGAAGGACGCAGCCGTGTGACACTCGAATTTGCCCAATCTGTAGATATTGATGTTGCCGCAAATGATGTTCGTGCCGCATTAGATCGCGTCCGCGGCAGTATTCCTCCCGAAGCAGACGCACCGCGCATTTGGAAATTTGATCCAAATAATTTCCCTATTGTCATTGTTGGGGCCAATTCTGATATGAATTTAGCAGATTTAACCGTTCTGCTCGACCGGGAAATTACACAGCGGTTTGAGCAAATTAATGGTGTAGGCTCAATAGACATTTGGGGCGGAATAAATCGTGAAGTAAAAGTTGATGTAAAGCGTGATCGGCTAATCGCCAGCGGGCTTTCAACAGTACAGGTTCAGCAGGCAATTGCCAGGGAAAATGCCAACCTGCCCGGTGGAAATGTCAGCTCCGGTATCACGCGCCTATATGTTCGTACGCTTGGTGAATATGAATCCATTGAGCAGATTTCCAATACGGTTATTACCAACATCGACAATAAACCTATTCGGGTAAAAGATGTAGCTGATGTCAGCTTTGGCTATCAGGATTTAGACCGCGTGGTAACTATCGATGGCAAGCCAATGGTCAGGTTTGGCATCCGGAAACAGACCGGGGCGAATACAGTGGCTGTGGCTAATGAGATTCGGGAAGAAGTAAACCGGATTAATGATCAACGAAATGACCTTCAGCTTTTTATAACTATTGACCAAAGCGAATTCATACAAGGCTCCATCGACAGTGTTCAAAACTCTGCCATGTGGGGCGCTTTGCTTGCTGTATTAGTGTTATATGTATTTTTCAGAAATGGTTCTTCCACATTTATTATTGCTGTGGCAATTCCGATTTCAATTATAGCCACTTTTGCCCTTCTCTATTTCAATGATCTTACACTAAACCAGATGAGCTTTGGAGGCTTGGCTCTTGGGGTTGGCCTCATTGTAGATAACGCCATTGTGGTACTCGAAAACATTATCCGCTTGCGCGAAGAAGAATCAAAAGAACTTAAAGCCAGTGCGCTAATTGGTACTAAACAGGTAGCCGGTGCTATTGTAGCCTCTACCCTTACCACCTGTGTAATTTTTCTTCCGGTAGTTTTTATGCAAACTATCTCGGGATTAATGTTCAAACAACTGGCCCTGGTTGTAGTTTTCGCACTTTTCTGTTCTCTGTTGGTAGCACTTACGCTGGTACCTATGCTATCCAGCCGTTTTCTTTCTGTTAAAAAAGGAGGTGGAACTAACAAAGGAGTCTTTCAGAAATATTTCCAACGGATGGAAACAAAATATTCTCTTACGCTTCAAAAAATTCTTAACCATAAAGCAGTGGTATTCGGAGTCACCGTTGTATTGGTGGTAATCAGCTTTTTATTGATCCCCATAATTCCTGTAGAACTTGCTCCACAAACAGATGCAGATGAAATTGATATCGACCTTGAAATGGCCGATGGCACAAACATTGCCGTTCAAAATCAGTACCTGCAAGAACTTGAAACTATCGTACGGGCTCATACCCCAATGGAAGATGTCAGGAATTTTACGACCGAAGTTCGTGATGGACGTGCTGAAGTTGAAATAGCTATGGTTCCACAGTCAGAACGCTCACAAAGCACAACAGAAATTGCGGACCAAATCCGGGAAAATGTGCAGGGAAAAATTCCGGGAGCCGATATACGGGTTAATGCCGGATCGGGATTATGGATACTTCGCCGTGTGTTTGGCGGAGGTGGAAATGAAGATGTACAGTTTGAACTCCGCGGTTATGATATTGAACAATCCTATCAACTCGCCCAGCAAATAAAATTACAGGTAGAAGAAATTCCTGGCATTATGGAAGTGCGGGTAGGCAGAAGCGAAGGAACTCCGGAGCAACGTATTATATTCGACCGTGAAAAAATTGCCGATCTTGGTTTATCGGTACGTGCTGTTGCAGAAGTTGTGCAAACAAATATTGGAGGAAGCCGCGCAGGCTCTTATAGAATTGGCGGCGATGAATATCCCATAACTGTACGCCTGAGGCCGGAAGATCGCTTAAGTACTCTTGATTTGGATAATATTTCGATTCGAACACCTGAAGGTGAAGTACTACCTGTTTCTTCAGTCATCAAAAAACAATCAGGCCGCGGTCCGGAGGATATCAACAGGATTGACGGACAACGTGTAACGAATATCACTGCTAATCTGGAAACTGATATGGCTCTCGGTGAAGCCGTTGAAGCAATTCAGGCAGAGCTTTCAGATTTTCCACTTCCTGCCGGTTTTTCCATTGTATATGGCGGCGAATATGAAGAACAACAGAAAGCCGCTGCCGATTTTAGCATGTCTATTATTATGGCACTCATTCTCATCTATATGGTAATGGCCGGACAATTTGAACGTTTCTTTGATCCACTGGTAGTAATGTTCTCTGTACCATTAGCAATGATCGGGGTAATTCCAGCACTTCTGCTGACAGGCACTACACTCAATATTCAAAGTTTGATGGGAATGATTATGCTCATTGGAATTGTGGTGAATAATGCCATTGTATTAGTTGATTATATAAACCTGATGCGCCGCGAAAAAAATATGCCGGTTTTACAAGCTGTCGTAGAATCCGGAAGATTAAGATTACGGCCAATATTAATGACCACCCTCACTACCATTTTAGGTTTATTTCCGCTTGCTATAGGCATAGGCGCTGGAGCAGAAATTCAGGCATCTCTTGCACGTGTGGTTATTGGTGGATTAGCCGCTTCTACCCTGGTAACCCTTGTTTTTATACCCGTAGTTTATGTGTCTGTTGATGGACTGCTTGCACGTGCAAAAGCTATAAGCTGGAATCCCTTTGGCACTAAAGATGTAGAGCTGGCAACCGACTAGTGTTCTGTCAATGTTGAAATATCGGCAGAAAACGATCGAGGTTTCAACTATAGGCAGCCT
>JBBDNN010000026.1:18451-31832 GCA_040877545.1 Balneolaceae bacterium | reverse complement strand
CCCAAACCATCTGGTGGTATTCTACCCAACAATGTACCATTGACATAACACTAGCTTGCCAGAAGCCTGGAATAGATCCGCAGGATTTAAAAAAACGAAGGTACCAAGCCATCAAAATGAGCACCAATAAGCATCCAGCGATCAGTATATCCCAAGTGTGGCCATAAAGCTGGTTTACCCGACAAGGGGTATTATCAAGTACCTGCAGAGAGAGCAACGCCGGCAAAAGGTGGCTAAGATTTAAACACCAGAGCTATAAATGATTATGACAACATGTTCACATGAAGTCACATTAAAAATTATAGAAGTGATTGATGTTAGAAGGTAAGGTAAACCAGAAGACAACTACATGTATAGCTAATAAATTATATGTAGGCCACAGATAAAAAAAGGGCCTTGGTAAAACCAAGACCCTTTTAAATAATTGCAGAAGTAATTTAATATTTATTTAATACTAAATGTTTTTCTGTTTTCAGTATCAATTTTAAGCGCGTTAGGATTAATTTTTGGAGCACTACCTTCGCCACCACCACCAAAGGTGTAATAGTCTTGCTCTACAATACCTAATTCACCAGCTGGTACAGGAAGATGTAACATTGACCCTTTTAGGAGCTGTCCCCATCTTCGTTTATTATACCATGGAGAGAGAGTTGAAGGACCTGTAATAGCAACTTCAATATCCCACTCATACTCAAGTGCTTCACGGATGTCAGCCTCTGATGAAAGAATAGTTAGAGGTTCTAATTCACCTCTTCCTACACGAGTGTCGTTGATCTTTTCAATAGCATTACCAAGATCGCCATTCGTGTTCAACTCAGCTTCAGCAATAAGAAGATTATTTTGAGCTCTCATCATGATTGGTAGCGGATCATCCCACACGCCAGATAGAAACTCATTATAACGATCAAATATAACATGTGATCTTTTAAAATAACCCCGGGTTGGATTAAATACACTCCAGTCATAACTTTGAATGTAATCTGTTCCAAACCTTGCATCTTCTGAGACAATCTCAGGGGCATCTTCTCCCTGTCCATTTTGTCCATCAGTTGTTGGCCAATAAAGTGGCTGGTTAGGATCTAACTTGTTCACAATCTTCATGTCAACACGGAACCAGTCATTATTCATATAAAAAATAACTAAAGGTATCCAGTTATTGTCATCACTATACGGAGCAAAGTCAAAAGTAATACCGTCGTTAGCATAGCTAAGAACAGCATCCCAATCAACAGCATCATATTCTGCTGTTGTACGTGGAGCTTGTGCTAGAAATGAAGAAGCATATGTACTGGCGATTTGCTTGAATTCGCTCCAGTCAATAGACTCTGCACTTGCAATTCGCTCATCTAGAGTTCCAAGAAGTGGAATTATAGCATCACTTACACCAGGAGATCCTGCTGAATTTGCTGCATCAGCAGTTGCCATTGCATCATCAAGTTTTTCGACAGCAGCAGTAACCATTGTTTCATAATCATCAAAAGAGAGATTTAAAACATCTGATTCCTCATCTATTATATAGCCTTTGTCAAAAATTAATCCAACACTACCATAGATAATTCCCTGCAATAGTTGAGCAGTGGCTTTCAACTGAAGCTTATCAGCTTCTGAGAAAGTTACATCGCCTGCATCTAATATTGATATAGCAGTATTAACATTAAATAGCGCTCTATAATAATAGGTCCAATGAAAGTCTACAACTGTTGGATACGAAGTTGTAGGTGTATTTGGATAAGATTCTACTCTTTCTCTATCCACACCAATAGTACCTTCTTCATGACCTGCATCATTCACCCAAAAGTTACCTACTGTGCCAGTATACCAATCTGCTTGCACCAGTAATGGTGAAGTGTGATAGGCTTGCGAGTATAATGCATAATTTGCCCATGCACCTTCTACCAGAGCTACAACATCTGATGGTGTAGTAATTACTTGCCCTTGACTTGGTTCGTTTTTGTTCTCTACCGCCAAGTCAGCACAACTCGAGACAAACAGTATCATAAAAGCTGATACTGAGATGCCTAATATTTTATTTAATAATTTCATAATAATTGCTTTTTTAGATTAAAATGCTATTTCTATAACACCTGTGATTGTCCTGAAAGACGGATACATGTAAGCATCAATACGATAGTTACTTGCATCACCGGTTCTACCAGCTACTTCAGGATCATAACCGCTATAATTCGTAAAGGTCAGTAGGTTTCTTCCAACTACACCAATACGTAATCTGTCAATCGCATCACCAATTGCACCTAACTGGCTCTTACCAAAAGTATAATTAAGTGCTACTTCACGTAATTTCAGATAGGTTGCATCTTCAACAAAATGCTGATTTATAGTGTTAGCATTATAAAGTTGAGAGTAATAAGTAGTAGTTTTCTTCTCTGAATCAGGAACACCGGCTTGGTCAATGTCACCATGTCTTAGTTCACGGAATAACCATTGTTTCGTCAGGTTATAAACTTCTCCGCCAACTTGAGCATCTAATAATGCATACACTGTTAAGCCTTTCCAATCGAATGTATTGGAGAGTGACATGTTAAACGAAGGATTAACATTACCAATTTGGTAATCTTCAACTGTCTGACCATTATCATTTACTGAAATGTATCTGATAGGCAATTCAGCTGTGGTTCCTTCAGTACCTGCTGGTATTAAATAACCGTCTGAGTTAACTTCATAATCAGAAGCACTAGCGTCAGCATAAGCAGGGTTATCCTGTAATTCATCAAATGATTCTACCCAGCGCTTTCCGTACATGATTCCAAAATCTTCATCTGCAGTAAGGAAGAAGATAGAATTACTTTGTTGAGTAGGGCCAACTAAACGAGATGGGAAGTCGATATCGACAACTCTTTGACGTGTACGATCCCATAAAAGAGTAGCTTGCCAGTTCATGTCATTTTCATCCAAGATCAATGCAGTAAGCGTAGCATCCCATGACTCTGATTCCAAAGTACCGGCATTTTGCCATTGTGATCCAAATCCAGCAGCACTAGAAAGTGGCACCTGAATAATTTGATCTACAGTTTCTTTGGTTGAATAGTTTACTTGAAGTGAGAATCTTTGTAGAAACTCTAAATCAGTTCCAAATTCAATTTCAGTAGAAAAGGCAGGTTTTAAATTTGTATTTCCCAGAGTAACAGGAGATGGTGCACCACCTGTAACATTAAATGTCTCATATTGTGCAGAAAAACCAGGTCTTAAACCGGCAGTACCATATGATGCTCTAAGTTTAACTTCATCAAAAAATGGAAGATTAAAATCTTCAGTCAGACGGTAAGCACCAGAAGCTCGATAATACATAGCGTATCTGGAATCTTCACCGAATTCAGATGAACCATCCTGACGTAGCAAGAAACTCGCTATGTACCGATCCTTATAATCCAGATCAATTAAACCAAATACGTTTTCACTTTTGATTTCCTCTATGCTAGATGATGCACCACCACTACTAACGTCTGTAATGTTTAATCGTGGAATATTACCCACACTAAAATCACTACCAGTTACTGAGAAAAAGTTATAATCTCTTTGCTCATACTGATAGGAAAGACGAAACTTTGTGTTTAGCTCGGAAACAAGCTCTTTCTGAAAAGTAGCCGTCCCAACAAGCATCTGTGCAGTATTTAAATCACTTCGCTTATTTAATGAACCTGAACCTGCAACTACACCATCAGGAGTTTCACCCTGTGTACCCAATTGCAGATATCCCAGTGGAGTATAAATACTATTTCGTCTGTCAGACCTATCCATTCCGTAACTGGTTTCTAATGTTACCCAGTCGGCAGGACTGTAATTAAGCCTAAGATCAGCTAAAATTCGAGTTCTTTTATAATCACGGTCTACATTATCCAATTCATATAAAGGATTGGGTTCAGCTATATATGGATCTGCACGTAACCTGTATGGTGAGCCATCCGGATTTTCGCCGTATACGTCAGCATCTGGTTGCATAAATAGAACATCCCAAAAAGGAGTTCCTGAACCCTGATTCGTCATTGACATATCTTGGTCAGACTGAGAATATGAAGTAGAAGCAGACATTTTTAAATTGTCAAATAGGTCCTGATCTACATTCACTCGTACATTTTGACGTCCATAACCTTCTGTTCCAAATATAATACCATCTGATTGATGGTTTGTAAAAGAAAGCGCGTAATTACCTGAACCGGTATTACGTTGTATAGAAGCAAAATTGCTTAGAAAAGCACCAGGCTCAAAAAACTCATCCTGCATGTCCATTCCACCTTTATAAGGATTATCAGCATAATCATCTGCTTTGGGATTTCTTGTTCCACCGAATGAAACTGGGTCACCATTAGCATCTGCATAATCCCCATCTGAAGTAACATCATAATGGTGATGATCGGCAAGATCTAATTTATTAGATATTGAAGAAACACCATATTCATTTCTGATTACGACCTGAGTTTGTCCCTCTTCTAAATATCGTCCACGCTTGGTGATGATTTGAACAACACCGTTAGCAGCTCTGGATCCGTATAAAGAAGCAGCCGAAGCACCTTTTACAACTTCAATAGACTCAACATCGTCCATATTAATATCTTGCAGTGAAGCATCAAGGATTACACCATCAACAATTATTAACGGCTCTTGACTTCCAATTAATGCTGTAGAACCTCTAAGTCGAATTGTTGGAGCTGTTCCTGGCATACCTGAAGCAGATACTACTTTTGCACCTGCAATCTTACCTTGAATGGCAGATCCTACAGATACTGCTGGAACTTTTTCTAATTGGTCTGCGCCTACTTTATTTACTGTAAATGGAAGTAAACGTTGTGGAGTTGCATCAGACACACCAGTTACTACAACGTCATCAAGTCCGAATAAATCTCGCTCAAGTTCGATTGTCATTTCTACTGTTCCTGATCCTACTTCTACAGGAACTTCCAGGGTTCTATACCCTATATATCTTACAACCAATGTGTATTGTCCTGCTGGTATAGAAGAAGTTGTAAATTCTCCATCCACGTTAGTAACAGTACCCACATCAATTGACGGTAAAAATATACTCGCCCCAATTAATGCTTCACCGGTTGATTGATCAGTTACGCTACCAGTAATTGTCCCTGTTTGAGCAAGTACTGATAGTGGCAACAGAACGCATACTATACTAAAAAGTAGCTTTTTTAACATACGATTTACCTCTGCTTATTGTTTATGTTTTATCCGAGAGAAATAACAATAGATACCTTTGATTGCACCTTTTGAACATCCCTTCGATTTTTTATTAGTTTAAAAAAATATTCTTTTACCAATGTTTAAAATATTCTGCTTTGAATATTTATTACATGAAAGTAATTCTAATTAGCACAAATAAAAAATTTTTTTAACATTTTACTTTTGCATTCTATTACACATATATAAGGAAAAAACCTTTCAACGCACTTTCTTTTTATAGCGCATTGAGTTAGAGGAATAACTATTGCGCATTTTATTTGGAAGTTTTTTTCTAATAGTTCCTTTGTGCAGTGATGTTTGAAGAAAATTCCACGAATAAAATAAAACCTTTCGATTTTAAGAGTAAATTCTCTGTTTCGATAGGAGAAAGATTTTTCAAACTGGAGCTAATCTGTAAGATACAATCAACAACCTTTCTAAATTTCTTCCAAAAAAGCCTCCCGATTATATTTCATAAAATTTGGTTAGCTATGATTCCTCCGAAGGAGTGATTTTGACGGAATTTACGAACCTTCGGGTTGTCAGCCCAACGAGCACTCTCTGAAATATCCAGCATAAAAAAAAGCCTTCCGATATAATCAGAAGGCTTATTGTGGCGGGGGTAGGATTCGAACCTACGACCTTCGGGTTATGAGCCCGACGAGCTACCAGCTGCTCCACCCCGCGATGTGTGAAGACTTAAAGATACAACTATTTCCCCTACGACTTCAAGGTTTAATTTTAATTTATATAGCAATTCTTTCTATGATACTTTTGTTAATTTCTTTTTCTGCATAATTCAAAAAATAAGGTATGATTTCTACAGAACAGGCTATTCAATTAGAAGATAAATATGGCGCTCACAATTATCATCCATTGCCCGTAGTCCTTTCCAGAGGCGAAGGTGTATATGTATGGGATCCGGAAGGGAACAGGTATTTTGATTTTCTATCTGCCTATTCAGCTGTAAACCAGGGGCATAGCCATCCTGAAATCACCAAAGCACTTGTAGAGCAGGCACAAACTCTTTCCTTAACTTCCAGGGCTTTTTATAATAATGTGCTTGGGGAATATGAAAAATATATGACTGAGTATTTTGGTTTTGATAAAATCCTGCCCATGAACACGGGCGCTGAGGGCGTTGAAACAGCCATTAAAATTTGCAGAAAATGGGCTTATGAAAAGAAACAGATTACGGAACAGGAAGCCCAAATCATAGTTTGTGAGAATAACTTCCACGGTAGAACTACTACGGTTATTTCTTTTTCGAATGATCCTGATGCCCGTAAAAATTTCGGCCCTTATACTCCTGGCTTCATCAAAATTCCATACAATGATCTTCCCGCTTTAGAGCAAGCCCTGGAACAGAATAACATAGCCGGATTTTTAGTTGAACCTATTCAAGGCGAAGCCGGAGTTGTGGTACCTGATAATGATTATATCCAAAAAGCAGCCTCTCTCTGTAAAAAGGCTAATGTTCTTTTTATAGCTGATGAAATTCAAACCGGAATTGCCCGAACCGGTAGCCTGCTTGCTGTTTGTGGAGATTGCTCCTGTAAAAGGAGCTGTGAGCGGCAGTCTACATATACAAAACCCGACCTTCTTATTCTTGGCAAGGCACTTTCAGGAGGCTCTTATCCCGTATCAGCAGTTTTAGCTGATGATGAAGTTATGGATGTAATTAAACCAGGCCAACATGGCTCTACCTATGGGGGAAATCCTCTGGCTTGCAAAGTTGCAATGGCTGCACTTGATGTAATTAACGATGAGCTCCTTATTCAAAACGCCAGAAAATTGGGAGAAATATTTCGATCCGAAATGGAAACGATAGCGGCTGAATTTGACTTGTTTGTAACAGTACGGGGAAAGGGTTTACTGAATGCTGTCATTATAAATGATTCTGCGGAAAGTGACACGGCCTGGAAATTTTGCCTGGCATTGAAGGAAAATGGCTTACTTGCTAAACCTACCCATGGCAATATCATACGTTTTGCCCCCCCACTGGTTATTACAGAAGAACAACTATCAGAATGTATTTCCATCATTCGAAAGACTACCGAAACATTCCAAAAATAGCCTATGCTGTTTAAACGCTATTGAGCTATAAGGCCTTATTTGGTAGCTTGGTATAGGTTCATCAACTGCAATATTTAAGAATTACATGCAAAACAAAAATATTATCACCCCAGGTAAAGTTCGTTCAATTCTAAGTAAACACCTGCTTATTGATGGTTACGACATGGTACTCGACCTTCAGAAAAGTGAAGGCGCTTACCTGTATGATTCAAATTCGGGAAAAGAATATCTAGACTTCTTTACTTTTTTTGCATCCAATCCTTTAGGCATGAATCATCCCAAGCTTGCTAAAGATGAGGATTTTGCTAAAAAGCTTGCGCGGGTTGCTGTAAACAAACCATCCAATTCTGATATCTATACAGAAGATATGGCACAATTTATGGAATCGTTCGACCGCGTTGGAATTCCTGATTACATGCCCTACTCTTTCTTTATATCAGGCGGTGCTTTAGCTGTTGAAAATGCTATGAAAGTAGCCTTTGACTGGAAGGTGCAGAAGAATTTTCAAAAAGGATATCGAAAGGAACTTGGCCAAAAAGTATTGCATTTCGAAAAAGCATTTCATGGACGTACCGGTTATACACTTTCCGTAACCAACACAATTCCTGATAAAGTAAAGTACTTTCCTAAATTCGACTGGCCGCGGGTAATCAGTCCGGCCATGACATTCCCTGCTACCAAAAAAAATACGGAAGAAACAGCCGCCCGCGAAAAGCAGGCTATTGCACAAGCCGAAAGGTTCTTTGAGATTTATAAGGATGATATTGCCTGCATTCTAATCGAACCAATACAAGGCGAAGGCGGCGATCGCCATTTTAGAGTTGAGTTTCATCAGGCGCTTCGGGATTTAGCAGATAAACACGAAGCACTCCTTATATATGATGAAGTTCAAACAGGGATTGGAATGACTGGAAAATTCTGGGCACATGAACATTATGTGAAACCGGATATTCTCGCATTCGGGAAAAAAGCACAAGTGTGTGGAATTCTCGCAAGCACCAGGGTAGACGATATTGATACCAACTGTTTTCATGTCTCCTCGCGAATTAACTCTACCTGGGGCGGGAATTTAGTTGATATGGTTCGCTTTGGCAGAATTCTGGATGTAATTGAAGAAGAGAAGCTTGTTGAAAATGCAGCCGATGTTGGAAATTACCTGCTAACTCGCCTGGAGGCTTTTTCCGATGAACATGAACATTTCACCAATCCCCGCGGTAAGGGATTATTCTGCGCTATTGATTTACCAAATGGTGACCTTCGAAATAGTGTAATTTCTGAATGCATTGAAAATGGTTTGATGATTCTTTCCTGCGGACCAAACACCGTCCGTTTTCGCCCCCCTCTTACCATCACAAAAGAGCAAATTGATGAAGGGCTGGATGTTTTGGAAAAGGCTTATCTGAAAATATTAGGCTAACTCATTACTGGAAAAAACAGTTGTCCTCAGGGCGGTGATAAAATAGTAAAGCGTGATCCGTTTGAGGCTAAAATTTTAACAGGCGGATTCTCCCCCGAGGACGCCTCGACTTCTCAGTCAGGTAAATTTTGAATCCACCTCCCCGGGTACAATTCAATTATTATCCAGTAATTCTGCCGCCTCTTTCCCAAGCTGCATACCAAGAGCTACTCCCATGCCACTAAGTCCGGCAACCACATAACATCTATTTCCCACTTTCTCTAAAACTGGACACTTGGTTTTAGTGAAGCCCATAATCCCCGACCACTCCTGTTCAATTTCCCAACCTTGAGGAAGTTTTAGGATCTTAGTTGCAAATTCCATCAGGTGGTTTTTTATGGTGTGATTTACCCCAAATTCAGTAGTTGTTTCCTTCTCAATATCCACACTTCGTGCCCCACCGAGCAAAATCCTGTCCTTCCCTATATTCCTGAAGTAATAGTATCCGCGATCGTAGTGAAAAGTACCGAGCCATTTTAAATCAGGAATAGCTTTAGTTATAAAAACATATCCGCGTCCTGCATTTATTTTTACTTCTTTAATTAGGGAGGATGTGAATGAATTTGTGGCTACAATTATTTGCCGGGATTTTAACTCCACCCCATTTTTTAACCTGATGATTCCATCTTGTTTGCCAATTTCAACAACATGCGTTTCCCACCTGAATTCCACTCCTTCGTTTAGATTTTTGTGGTATAGGGTTTTTATCATTTTTCCGGGATGAAGACATCCCTCCAACTCTATCTTGATTGCAGGAAATCCATTTATCTCCGCCGATGAGTAAACATTTTCAACACCGGTTGCTTCCACCAGCCACCTATTTACCTGTTCTAAATGGGCAACAGCTTCCTGGTAAATTTTCTTATCAGTAAAAATTTCATAGGAACCCGGTTCTTCATATTGGATATTATCATCCCCAAGAGTCTCTCTCAATAAATTCAACCCATTAAAGCGCCGGCGGATACGATCAATAATTTTTGCCTCACTTTCAAGCTTCATATCAGCAATATGCTCTGTGATCGATCCAAAACAGGCAAACCCGGCATTCCTGGTACTTGCACCCAATGGGAAAAATCCACGGTCTAAAACCAACACTTTGGCATCAGGATGTTTCTTCTTATAAAAATAGGATACCGACTGCCCGGTTAAACCACCACCAATTATTATAAGATCATATTCAATCCCAAAAAGCTCCTTCTCCCAATAAGACATTCCAGAATTCTGCATGTGGTGTTAAATTATATTCTGATCTAAGAATAGTTTTAGGTAGTAGCCAGTTTTTCTTTTGGATACAATATTTATCAATGATCAAAAACCAAGGCTGCCATAAGTGGTGTGGCTACTTTAAAAAATTCATCGTCTACATTGTATTTGGGATGATGCCATGGGTATAAAGAATCTGAACTTTTGCTTCCACTTCCCACAAAAAAGAATCCCCCGGCAAAATGCTGCTGGTAAAAAGCGAAGTCTTCTGCTGCCATAATCGGCTTGCTCATCTCAATGGCATTTTCATCCCCAAATAAAGTACGCATGGTTTTGAGTACTGTCTGTGCTTCATGATCAGAATTTATGACAGAAGGATAACCTTTGTTATACCTTAAATTATAAGAGCCACCTGCCGGTTCTGTAATTCCGCTTGCTAAAGCATGCAGCCGTTTTTCCACCAAATCGGCTGTGTCGCTGGAAAAGGTTCTCACAGTTCCACTCAACTCAACTTTTTCGGGGATGATGTTATAGGCCGTACCACCTGAAATTCTGCCGATAGTCACTACCACAGGTTCGGTTGGATCAACATTTCGGCTGGCGATAGTTTGGGCTGCATTTACAAACTGCGCCGCAAGTACAATGGGGTCTATAGTTTCATGTGCTCTTGCCGCATGTCCGCCTCTGCCAATAATATCCAGGTCAAATTCATCGGCGCTTGCCATCAGCGGACCAGTTTTGGTGGCAATGGTTCCCGTTTTGTGCATCGGGGATGTATGAAGGCCATAAATCGCCTGCACTTTCTGATCCTGAAGAAATCCTGATTCACTTAATAATTTTCCTCCACCTGGTAGTTTTTCTTCCCCTGGTTGAAAAACAAGCAGCACTTTTCCTTCAATTTCACCTTTTAATTCCATTAAAATTTTTGCCACAGCAAGTAAATTGGAAGTATGCGCATCATGCCCGCAACAATGAGCCGCACCAGGATTTTGGGAAATAAATTCTTGCTTTGCACTACCTTCTTCCTCAATAGGCAGGGCGTCAATATCAGCACGAAGGGCAATAACCCGGCTCGATTTTATCCCCCCTTCTATTATTCCCACACAACCTGTTTCCAATGGGCTTTCGTATGGAACACCCAGCGACTCCAATTCCGATTTAATGAATTTGGTAGTTTCAAATTCTTTGTAACTTATTTCTGGATGCTGATGCAAATATTTCCTCATTTGCACCGTATCCCTATAATATTTCGTGGAAAGCTCCTTAATTTGAGAATGCATTTTTGAACCGAAATGTGGTTAAAATTATTTAGGTAATAATAAGGATATTATTTTTTGTTCCGTAACCTTTCAATGGCCCAATCGTAAGTCTGCTCGTTAGCTAAAAAAAATATTATGAGAAAATCATCCTGGGAAATTATACTTGCCGGTTTCATATTTGTGGGAATGGCGATTTACCTTATAGAAAGTATTTCTTCTACTGAAACAAGTTCAACTACTGCACCTTCTTCAGATAGCATTCGAGTAAAAATTGAAAATAATAAACCTCGAATAATTGAATTTAAAAACCTGCAGAACCTGGAGAATCTAAAAAATTTAGAAAACCTCGAGAACCTGAAAAATCTTGAGAACCTAAAAGCACTTGCTAATTTTATGCCTGCCGAAGTTAAGACAGAATTTTTAGATGAAATAAATGCTGCAATAGAAGAATTTGATCAGGAAAGTGTAGATATACAGGTTGATGTGGAGACAGGAGAAATTGCCATAGATAAAGTTCAGGATATCAAACACGGAAGCTGGAGTACCATTTCGCCCGGTGTGTTTGCCTATATCACAGAGTTTGATGCAAACTCTTTACAAGATGCAGAGTTGAACTTGCCCTATGGTTCTATAACTGTTCAAGGTACAGAGAGTAAAACAGCTAAATTAGTGGTTCAGGCTTCCGGACAAATTTCATCAAAAGAAGATCTTGAGTCACAAATTGGAACCCAGTTTGAAGTGGAAGAAACAAAGGTAAAATTTCGCATACAGACATTACAAAATAAATCCCGCGATGAAAATATCCATTTGCAAGCTACCTTGAATATTCCCGTTCATACCGCAGTTTCCATGATTACTAAAGCTGGACATATTAAATCATCCAATATTTCGGGCGATCAAACCTATAGAACGGAAGGCGGACATATCACCCTGGAGCAATTAAATGGAGTGATTGACGCTCGTACTTCAGGAGGACATATTACCGTTTCGAATTCTAAAGGTGAGCTAAAACTTCGATCTCTTGGCGGCCATATTCGGGCCCTGAATACTGAGGGAAATGTCTGGATGAAAACCTCGGGTGGGAATCTTCAGGCTCAGGATTTAACAGGCCAGTTAGATGCATCTACCAATGGTGGGAATATTGAAATTCGATTCCTGGAAATAAACGGTACAACAAGTGCAACAACCGGAGCTGGAACTATCACCATTGGGATTCCCAAATCCGAAAATGCCGAAATTGATGTAACAGGAAATTCTGTTGAACTGGATTCAATGTTAGATTTTGAAGGCAGTAAATCTGCCGGAAGTGCAAAAGGAACTTTAGGAAGCAGTGGCCCAGTAATTAATGCCAAAACCAATTACGGTAAAGTTATTTTGAAGGTTAATAGCAATTAGCAAACAAGTTGTAGACTGACTCTAACCTAAAGAATTGAATGGCATACCTGGAATTTAAAATTTGGCTCCTGGTATTATACCCCTCTCATTTTCCTTTCTTTACTGCGCTCATATAATCTTTTCTCATTTCAGCAATAGCGGTGATAGAAATTCCTACCGGGCAAACAGCCTCACATTCGGCGTAGTTTGAGCAGTCGCCAAATCCCTCTTCCTGCATTTGATCAACCATAGCAACAACACGATTTGATCGCTCTACTTCTCCCTGCGGTAATTTATTTAGGTGAGCTATTTTAGCGCCGGTAAAAAGCGAAGCAGAAGCATTGGGACAAGCAGCTACACAAGCTCCGCAGCCAATACAAATTGCGTTATCAAAGGCAGCATCAGCATTTTCTTTATCTACGGCAATTGTATTTGCTTCCGGAGCCGATCCTGTTTTTACAGAAACATAACCACCGGCTTCAATTATGCGATCGAAAGAACTACGGTCTACCACCAAATCTTTAATTACCGGAAAAGCTGCAGCTCTTGCCGGTTCAATGGTAATATGATCACCATCCTGATAATTTCTCATATGCAACTGGCAAACTGCTACACGCTGTTTCGGGCCATGAGCACGGCCATCTATCACCAGATTACAGGAACCACAAATCCCTTCCCGGCAATCATAATCAAACTCAACCGGCTCTTTATCCTGATGCATCAACTCTTCGTTTAGCACGTCCAGCATTTCCAGAAAAGACATATGCGCATTAACATTCTTGAGCGAATACTCCTCAAAATAGCCTTTTGAGTTTGCACCGTTTTGCTT
>JBBDNN010000026.1:0-18351 GCA_040877545.1 Balneolaceae bacterium | reverse complement strand
TCTGTGGCTAAAATTATTTATAACTGCGTTGTTTTAATTCGACGAACTCAAATTCATTCTTGAGCGAATACTCCTCAAAATAGCCTTTTGAGTTTGCACCGTTTTGCTTCCAGTATTTCAGGTGAATGGTCATTAATTCTGACATAGTTTATTCTTTACTTGTTGCCACAAAAAATTAAATAGTAACTTCCTTCGTGTTTTTGTGATTCTGTGGCTAAAATTATTTATAACTGCGTTGTTTTAATTCGACGAACTCAAATTCCAGATTTTCTTTATGCCGGATCGCTTCCAGTGTGCCGTTCACTCCACCAAATTCCCAAGCCGATACAAATGAGTAATCCTCATCGTTTCGTAAAGCTTCTCCGTCTTCTGTTTGATATTCTTCGCGAAGATGACAACCGGCAGATTCATTTCTATCCAGGGCATCTTTCGCCATCAATTCTGCCAACTCAAAGAAATCAGCTACACGGCCGGCAAATTCGAGATATTTGTTATAATTATTTTTCTCACCGGGAACCTTCACATTTGTCCAGAATTCTTTTCTCAGGCTTTGTATTTCTTCGATGGCTGATTTCAATCCTTCCTCATTTCTTTGGATGCCAACTTTGTCCCACATTATTTTTCCCAGTGTCCGGTGAAAATCAATTATAGTTCGTTTTCCATTAATGCTTAACAGCTTATCAATTTGGCTTTGTGCGGCATCTGCTGCATCATCAAAAGCGGCATGATCTGTGCCATATCTTTTACCTGGTGGCTGATCAGCGAGATAATTACCGATAGTGTATGGAAGAACAAAGTATCCATCCGAAAGACCTTGCATCAAAGCGCTTGCTCCCAATCTGTTGGCACCATGATCTGAGAAATTTGCTTCGCCGGTAGCATATAAGCCCGGAATATTTGTCATCAGATTGTAATCAACCCAAAGGCCTCCCATCGTATAATGCACAGCCGGGAAAATACGCATTGGCCGGTCATAGGGATTTTCACCAGTGATATTCTCATACATATCAAAAAGATTTCCATATTTAGCTGCAATGCCTTCAATTCCCTCACGCTCAATTGCATCCCGAAAATCCAGGTAAACGGCTAAGCCAGAATCTCCCACTCCAAGGCCTTCATCGGTCACAACTTTAGCATTTCTTGAAGCCACATCCCGGGGCACCAAATTTCCAAAACTAGGATACCGTTCTTCGAGATAATAATATCTTTCTTCTTCAGGAATTTCATTTGGATGACGGTCATCCCCTTTTTTGCGCGGAACCCAAACACGGCCGTCATTCCTCAGGCTTTCACTCATCAGTGTAAGTTTGGATTGATAATCACCCGATACCGGAATACATGTCGGGTGAACCTGCACATAGCATGGATTTGCAAAAAATGCTCCACGTTTATGAGCCCGCCATGCTGCGGTTACATTCGAGTTCTTTGCGTTTGTAGAAAGATAAAATACATTGCCATACCCGCCGGTTGCCAGAACCACAGCATCAGCTTCCCATCTGTTAATTTCACCGGAAACCAAATCTCTTGTGATAATACCGCGGGCTTGTCCATCAATAACCACCACATCCAGCATTTCGTGGCGGGGATGATATTTTATATTCCCATTATGCACCTGACGCATCATAGACTGGTAAGCCCCCAATAGTAGCTGCTGCCCCGTTTGGCCTTTGGCATAAAATGTTCTGGAAACCTGTGCACCCCCAAAAGAGCGATTAGCAAGATATCCGCTGTATTCCCGCGCAAAAGGAACTCCCTGAGCTACGGCTTGATCTATAATTTCATTCGCAACCTGTGCCAGACGGTATACATTGGCTTCCCGTGATCTGTAATCCCCACCTTTAATTGTATCATAAAATAACCTCCTGATACTATCTCCGTCATTGGGATAATTTTTGGCTGCATTTATTCCACCTTGAGCCGCAATACTATGTGCCCGCCGGGCTGAATCCTGAATGCAGAAACTCCGCACATTATAGCCCATTTCAGCCATACTGGCGGCAGCGGCACCACCGGCAAGACCCGTTCCCACTACAATTACTTCATACTTTCTCTTGTTATTAGGAGCAACAAGCTTCATATCCTTAATATGCTTGTCCCACTTTTCTTCTAAAGGTCCGCCGGGTACTTTTGAATCTAATTTCATGATCTGATTATTTTTTGCCACTAAAACACGAAAACACAATTTGGTTTACTCTTCATCTATAAGACAAACCTTTTAGTGCCTCTGCCTATATTTTTAACATTGAAGTTTATAAGATAACCTAATCTCTTTTTAGTCAATTTCAGATGACTTAAAATTTGTGCTTCCCATACCGGGTTGACTTTATCTACCGCTTTTAACTCACAAATTACTTCATTTTCTACAAGTACATCCAGTTGTAATCCTTCATCAAAAATAACTCCGTCATAATTAATAGCAATTGGAACCTGCCTTTCTGTTTTAAGTCCTTTTTTGTTTAATTCATACACCAAACAAGCTTCATAAATTTTTTCAAGTAGTCCCGGCCCCAGGTTTTTATGCACAATGTAAGCAGCATCTACAATTTCTTTACCAATACTATTTAAACGTGAGGGAATTACATCATATTTATTCGACCTATTATTCATTTTTAGTGGATTTGTGCTTTTGTGGCTCCAATTAATAAGCAATTAAAGCACCCGTTCCGCCGGTAAAGTAGATGTATAGCGGAATAAATATAAATCCTAACATCAGGAGTATTGCCAAAGCATAAGCTGCCATCTGCATTTTCAGAGAGAATTTATTGTGTTTCATTCCCAACGAAGTAATGGCGCTCCAAAATCCGTGAGACAGGTGCAAAATAAAAATCAGTAAAACAGCTGTATAGCCCAAGGCGTACCACGGTGTTGAAAATTTTTCAATTACGAGAGCACGCAAATCTCTGGCTTCTTCTTCTCCAATCGTCACCGGATCGGTAACACCAAATTTGAATGTTCCCAAATGGATGAAGAGAAACACCAAGATAATTATACCGGTATAAATCATGCTTTTTGAAGCAATGGAATAATGGCTGGGGCCGCCTTTGGTATCATATATCTCATACTTTTCGGGGCGGGTTTTTCTTTTTCTCCACCAGATGGATACACCGAGAATGGTATGATAGATAAACAGGAACGCAAGTCCTGCTTCAGCCAGGTAAAGGAGCCATCCCAGTCCTTCTAATTTCATTGTATATAAATTAAAGGAATCGGGACCGCCAAAAATTGTCAGGTTGCCGGCCAAATGAGCTATGAGAAATAGAAGAAGTAACAAACCAGTAACCGCGGTCATTACTTTGCGGCCTACCTGAGAGTTCAGTGCTTTAACAAATGATGGCATATTTTTTCTTTCTTATGATTTCAATTTTGTTGCAGCCAGTGTTCTAAACCCAAAACTCAGGGGATAAAAATAATAGCCTTAAATGCCGTGTGAAATTCGCTTTTTCCCCTTTCAATAACAAGCCAGAATAATTCTAAATAGATCGATAACTGGTTCATTTACAGATCATAACATTAATTTTTGTGGATTGAATCCTCTGCAAGAAATTCTAAAATATAAACCCCATTTAACACTGGTGATATTTCAATAAACGAAGTGTATTTTCCGCACTTCATTAAAGTCCTTCAGCTTGAACACAATCAACAAAACGTACGAAATCAGTTTCAGGGAGAAAGGCTCCAAATTTATCGGATTTCTTTTTTCCTGTGATTCGGAAGAAGCCTTTGGAGAAAAACTCGAACAGCTAAAGGCAAAATATCCGGATGCCTCTCATCACTGTTATGCCTGGCGGATTCATCCAAATAATATCAAGGAGTATAGTTCTGATGACGGTGAGCCTTCAGGCACTGCCGGCTTGCCCATCCTAAACCAACTTAAATCCCTGGAGGTTGTGAATGCGGCAGCCATTGTGGTTCGCTACTTCGGAGGTGCCAAACTCGGAAAACCCGGGCTTATCGAAGCATATGGTTTGGCTGCGAATGAATGCCTTAGTTCTGCTGAGCTGGTGAAGATTGTACCCGTTCACATCTTTGAAATTCACTATCCATATCCCGAAGAAAACCTGATCAATAAATTAATAAGCAGCTATAACCTTATTATTCAGGAATCGGAATACATGGAACATGTCACTTTAAAAATTGCCTGTCCAAAGAGAAAGGCTACGAATTTTGAAAAGGAACTGGCAGGGCTGAAACATTTAAATATCTCTTTTGAAAAACTGGAAGAGAGTTATTTGTAGCTACCAACTCTCACCCAAAAACTTCTCCGGATCAAAAATATCATCACTCAAAGAATCCGGTGTTTCAATATTAGTGTATTCCTCCAGCAACCCCTTTTGTCCGTTTGCAATGAAAATAACTTCCGGGGCAATCCAGCCGTCACCCAATTGCTCATATTTATTAAACTGCACTTCTTGAATAGAGTTTTGCCTTCCTACAGTAATATTTCGCACAAATAATAGCCGCTCTTTTTCGATCCAAAATTGTGGAATTGTCATACTGGGTTCACTGGTTCCCACAACATACACCGCTTTTCCCTCCCAGTTATCTTCATACCATTCATCGAGATTATAACCAGCTGTTTCAAGTTGCCTGAAGGTAGAATCAGGAGATTGCCCGTACACATCAAAAGCCAATACCAGCAAATCATGAATCCGTTCTGTCTCCTGGATTTTTTCGCCATCAGCGAATCCGTATTGAACTCCATCCTTAAAAAGAATTCCATCACCGCCTTCTAAATCATCAAATTTGATAGCCAGCCGGCCAGGTAATTTAATAGCCTCATACCAAATCTGTGTTCTTTGCACTTCTTCATTCGGTCCATAAAAGGTAGTTTCTTGCTCAAAAGTTATATTCTCATACCATCTGCCTTCATATTTTTCATGCATGGCTCGAACTACATCTTTTCCTGATTTTATCTCTGACTGTGCCTTGAGCTGGTAAGAAGTCATTGAGATCATCACCCCAAGAAGTAAAACTGAAATTTGTTTTTTCATGTTGATAGGATTGTGTTTACCTGATGGTAGGAAAATATAAAATAGATTGCATGTTTTACCATCCCAAAAATCCCTTGGCAAAATCACTTAAACACTTACAAACGAAATTTATTAACCAGAAAGATTCTACTACAAAACTGTTAAAAGGAAGCAAAGAAACTTATACTGTAAACCCCTATTTTTCACAAAAAGACTCTATGAAAATATATACCAAAAAAGGCGATACAGGAGAAACTTCATTATTTGGAGGTCAGCGGGTTTCCAAAAGCTCCAAGCGCATAGATTCTTATGGCACGGTGGACGAATTGAACTCTATTTTGGGCATGGCTGCAGCTTGTGGAGTTTCAAAAAAAGGCGCTGAACTCATTGAGACAGTTCAGCAGCAATTATTTGCTTTGGGAGCCGATCTTGCCACACCAAAATCACGGGAGGTTCGAATAAACCGCATTGGAAATAATGAAGTGGAATATCTGGAAGCGGCGATAGATAAGATGGAGGAAAACCTGGAGCCGCTAAAAAATTTCATTTTACCAGGAGGGTCTAAAGCCGGAGCTTCTCTTCATTTTGCCCGAACCGTTTGCCGCCGGGCAGAGCGTATTACTGTAGAGTGCCGCCACGAAGAAGAGATTTCGGAAGTGGCTATTAAATATATTAACCGGCTCTCTGATTTCCTTTTTGTACTGGCACGTTATGAGAATAAAGCCGCCGGAACCGAAGAACAAACATGGATTCCGTCCAAATAGTATGTCCCTCAGTAACAAAGCAAAAAATTACATCACGAAGCACCCGAAAAAGAGTGCTAAGGAAATTGCGGAAAAACTAAAGCTCTCTGAAGAAGATGTACAGGCTTATAAGGATAAGTTCAGCAAGCCGCTACCGCTGAAAAAAAAGATGCTTTTTTATGGTATCACGCTATCTATACCCATCCTGTTTTTTGTACTTACTGAAGTGACCTTGCGAAGTGTTGATTATCTTGGCGACACTGTACTTTTCATGGACCCTGAGATTCCATCTGAAGAATATCTCATACCTAATCCTAACTTTGCGGCGCGGTATTTTTTCTACACCAATACCATTCCCAGTCCGTCCACTGATGTTTTTTTGCGCGAAAAACCAAAAAATTCCTACCGAATATTTGCTATGGGAGGATCAAGTGCGGCAGGATATCCCTATAGCTATAATGGCACTTTTTCGCGGGTGGTAGATGATATTCTCACTGATGCCATGCCGGAGCATAACGTGGAAGTTGTTAATGTCGCAACTTCTGCCATCAGCTCTTATACACTTTATGATCAGGTAGATGAAATCGTAGAGCAAAAACCAGATGCCATAATGATTTATGCGGGACATAATGAATTTTATGGGGCACTTGGTGTCGGTTCAAATGAAAACCTGGGCGCCTTTCCGGGATTTGTCCGATTTTACCTGAAGCTTCAGCGTTACAAAACATTTCTTTTTTTACGGGATGTAATGGTGAATTCCGGCAAATGGCTTACCGGCTTTTTTGTCGAGGATGAAATGGCAAATATGGGCGGGACCTTGATGGAGCGAATTATCAAGTCTCAATCCATAGAATTAAATAGCACGGAGCATGAACTGGCGATGAAGCAGTTCCGAAGCAATCTTGGAGCAATTATTGAACAATTTGGGGAATATAATATTCCCGTTTTTATCGGCACCATTGCCAGTAATGTAAAAGACCAGCCGCCTTTTGTTTCTATTGAAAGTTCCGGTTTACCGGCAGCACAATCTGTCTTTCAGGAAGCACAAGCTCTTTATCAAGCTGGTGATACACTTGCAGCCAAAGAGAAGTTTGAATTTGCAAAGGATTTAGACGGCTTGAAATTTCGGGCACCTTCACAAATCAACAAGATCATACAATCTTTACCACAAGAATTCCCTAATGTAAAAATTGTGCGTGCCCATGAGGATTTTGAAAAAGCTTCCCCGGATGGCATCATTGGTAATAGCTTGATGCTCGAACACCTTCACCCCAATCAAAGCGGGTATTTTTTGCTTGGCCGTTCCTTTTCGGAATCTTTGCTGAGCAGTTTAACAGAAAATGGCTTAATCTCGCCGGTAGAGCTGAATCTTAATACTTATTACCGGCGAATGTATATCAGCGAATTTGATGACCGGGTTGTCCATCACCGGTTAAAAACCTTAAAGCAAGGCTTTCCTTTTGTTGTGGATAAGAAAATCACCCCTTATCAAGTAAAATATAAGCCGGAGGGATTTATCGACAGTCTTGCTTTTATGGCTGTTCATAAAAATAAACGGTGGGACAGGGCCAAGATTGAAGTCGGACAATTTCATGAAGGGGAGGAGCAATTCGAAAAAGCTCTGTTAGAATATCACGGCCTTATCCGAAATCAGCCGTGGAACGATTCTCCCTACGTATTCGCTGCACGTTTGTACCTGGATAGAAATGATTTTGAAAATGCCTTGCCAATGCTTGATAAAGCCTATCAGATTGCTCCAAAAGAAGCTTTTGTAACCAAGATGCTGGGAGCTATTGAACTGAACCGGGGAAATACGGCTAAGGCCATTCAGCTTTTGGAAGAATCCAAAGCCATCAACCCGAAAGACCCGCAAATGCTGTACAATTTATCGGGTGCTTATGGCAAGAACCATCATTTTGAGCTTGCTTTGGAAGTAGCGGACGAGGTAATTAAAATAAATCCGGATTTTCCGGCCATTCAAAACTGGAAGCACCAATTAACCACTATAATAAATTCAAAAAAATAAAAAGCTATGGCATTAATGGTCTCCGTTTCTGGAATTCGCGGTATTTTTGGTACCGATTTAACTCCCGACAATCTTGCGCGATTTACCGCTGCTTTTGGTACCTGGCTGGAAGGTGGGACAGTGGTGGTAGGAAGAGATTCTCGTGTTACAGGAAAAATCTGCGAGGATATTGTAGCAGCAACACTTGCAAGTGTAGGTTGTGATGTAATTAAAGTGGGCATAGTGCCAACTCCAACTGTTGCCATGGGGGTGTTGAAGCATAAGGCCGCAGGCGGAATTATTATTTCGGCAAGCCATAATCCCGCCGAGTGGAATGCCCTAAAATTATTAAATAATAAAAGTGAATTTCTTGATGCCGAACAGGGAAAAGAAATGATCGATATTTCAAAATTTGGGGCTTTTGCTTATCAGCCTTATAATAAAATTGGTGTGATTAGCGAAGATAAAGATGCCCTGGATCATCATATAAATAAAATCCTGGGTCTTCCCTACATCAATGCGGATGAGATTGCCGCCCAAAATTTTTCAGTTGCTGTAGATGCGGTAAATGGCGCAGGTTCTGAAGCACTTCCTAAAATGCTTGAGCGGCTGGGCGTGAATACTATTCACAAAATTCATTGCACCCCCAATGGCATTTTTCCACATAATCCTGAGCCTCTGCCGGATAATTTAACTGAAATTTGTGAGTTGGTAAAAAAAACAAAATCAGATATTGGAGTAGTCACTGATCCGGATGCCGACCGCCTGGCTCTCGTTGATAATACCGGTAAACTTTTTGGTGAAGAATATACACAGGCTGCCGCTTTTGATTTTATTCTCTCTAAAAAGGCAGGTGCATGTGCAACCAATTTATCTTCATCACGAGTTTCGGATGATGTAGCTAAAACCCACGGACAAACCTGCTATCGCTCGGCAGTTGGGGAAATTAATGTGGTGAAAAAGATGCAGGAACAGAATGCCGTCATTGGCGGCGAGGGAAATGGTGGAGTTATCAGCCCTGATTTACATTACGGGCGTGATGCATTGGTGGGAACAGCTATGATTCTTCAACTGCTTACAGAGAAGAAAATGAGTTCTTCTGAATATCGCGCTACACTTCCCGATTATTTCATGAGTAAAAATAAAATTCAGCTGGATGAATTGGGAAAAGAGGCTGATGATGTACTTGAAATGGTGAAAAAGCATTATTCCAATCTAAACCCCAATACGGTAGACGGGGTAAGAATTGATTTTGCTGAAGGCTGGGTTCACCTGAGAAAATCGAATACCGAACCTATAATTCGTATTTACTCTGAAGGCCGTACACCCGAAGCCGCTAAAGGTTTTGCTAACAAGATTTATGACTTGCTTGGGCAATAAAAAGCGTCTCAATGTATTTTAATAATGCGATTCTATATAAAAATTCACTTATGAAAAATATTTCAATCCTTCTTGTTCTCTTTCTCTTTTTGTTTGATGTACAGGCACAAGAATCTGGCCAAACTGAATTAGTTGCCGGGGATGATATTGTTTATTCTGAACAGGATGTGGCGATTTTTTCGGATATCATTCAGAGATATAAAGCAAAAAAAAAGGAATCTCTTGGTGAATTAATACCTGAAATCGGCACCTATTTTCTTGGCAACGAATATGTGGCTCATACGCTGGAGGTTACAGACAAGGAAAAACTGATCGTCAATCTGCGTGAAATGGATTGCACCACTTATGCCGAGAACCTGCTTGCCCTGGCCCGGACATTGAAATCTGAAAACACCACTTTTCAGCAGTTCACAAAAGAATTAGAAAAAATCCGGTACCGCGATGGTGCTCGGGGCGAATATCCTACCCGGCTACATTATTTCAGCGAATGGATTTATAATAAAAAAGACAACAATCTGGCAGTTACTCCTGTCGACAGTTTTGGAGAACCCTTTCCAAACAAGATTAACTTTATGTCGAACCATATCAGTAGTTATAAGCATTTAGAAAATAATACAGAATATGTTTCTTTGATAGCTCAGCAGGAAAAGGAGATATCCTCTAAGAATTATTTTTACCTGCCAAAAAATAAAATTGAAGCAAACGAACATCTTTTAAAAGAAGGAGATATTGTGGGAATTACCACTAATATTTCCGGCCTTGATGTTGCCCATGTGGGCGTACTTGTTGAACAGAATGGGCGAATGCACTTAATGCATGCTTCGCAATCGAAGTTAAAAGTGGAAATTTCTGATCAACCGGTTGCCGCATATTTACAGCCAGTTTCTACTTTTACCGGAATAATGATTGCACGGCCAATTAATTAAATTTTACTGAAATGCTGAAATGGACTGACATCATATCATTCACAAAAAAAGGGAATCCAGAGCCTGACCGACGGGTAGAAAAATCCGAAGAAGAATGGAAAAAAATCTTATCTCCCGAGGAATTTCAGATTACCCGTTTAAAAGGAACGGAATTACCCGGCTCAAGCGATATGTGCTATCGGTTTGATCCCGGACTTTATGCCTGTGTTTGTTGTGGTACAGAACTATTTGATGCCACCGAAAAATTCGAAAGCAGCACCGGATGGCCTTCCTTTACACAACCTGTTAAAGAAAATGCAGTGAAATATGAAAGCGATACTTCTCACGGAATGGTTCGTGTTGAGGCTTTATGTAATATTTGTGATGCCCACCTGGGCCATGTTTTTCCTGATGGACCAAAGCCCAGCGGACTGCGCTATTGTGTAAATGCAGCAAGTCTGAAAAAAGCAAAAGAAGTTGAAGGATAGAAGCTTCGAGAATAATTTTTGCTAATCCTGAAATACTACCACGGATTTTCGAGATCCTCTTTTCTAAAAGTATGGTCTTTAAAATGAAACATACTTCCTTTGCTTTCTTTGAGAAGCAGTGGGTCATTTCCAAACAGACGAAATAGAAGTGCAATGGGGGTAACAATCAGATAATAGACTATCGATAGCAACACCCGGGAATTAAACCAGCCCAGCCCTTCAGCGAGTTTATACCATCCCCACACAATATAATTGCCTGCCGCGGGAATGGCTAAGCTCAGGACGCCTATTATCAATGCTGCGTAGGCAAAAATTTCATTCTGAAAAATAGCCCCAATTACAAGCAAGCCGGTGACAATCACCAACTGGGTTTTGGCTGTAGTTGGATCTTTCCTGATGTAATCTAGTGTGCGGGGTTTTAGCATCTTAGAATAAGGTGTAAATAAATGGAGCGATAGAAGAACCTCCGCCAATCACAATTAAGAAGCCAAGCAGAAGCAGTACTACGATTACCGGTGCCAGCCAGAATTTTTTCCGCTGCCTCATAAAATTCCATAAATCAATAAGTGTTTCCATATTAAAAATTTTAGGGCCACTAAAGCATAAGTTTTTTACTGCGTACTTTGGTAGCGAATGTTAATCCTTTTCAAAATTTAATTTTTTACTCCATTCGGGTTGATCAGCTTTTGCAAAAACATAATCACCCAGCACAAGATAATCCATTTCCGTATTCATAAAACAACGATAGGCATCTTCGGGGGTACAAACAATAGGTTCTCCCCGAACATTAAAACTTGTATTAACAACCATCGCGCATCCCGTTTGTTTCTTAAAAGCATGTATTAACTTCCAGAATTCGGGATTAGTCTGCTTGTTCACAGTTTGAATGCGTGCTGAAAAGTCAATGTGTGTAATTGCTGGATAGACTGATCGTGAAAACTCCATTTTTTCCCGCAACGGAAGCTGATGATAATTTTCAGGTAGTTTATTTCTCCATTTAGTTCTTACAGGCTGAACAAATAGCATATACGGTGAAACTGAATTCAGCTCGAAATATTCTGCTGCATCTTCAGCCAAAACTGATGGCGCAAAAGGCCGAAATGATTCCCGGTATTTTATTTTCAGGTTTAATTTTTTCTGCATTTCAGGATTTATTGGATCTGCCAGGATACTTCGGTTCCCTAGTGCACGCGGGCCAAATTCCATCCTGCCCTGGAACCAACCTACTACATTTCCTTCATCCAAAAGCCGGGCAACTTTCCGAAAAAGCTCCTCTTCTGTATGTTTTTCAGAGAATGGCTTGTATTTTTTCAGGGATGAAAGTATTTCAATTTCGTGAAACTCAGGTCCGAGAAAACTTCCATTCATAGCATCCGGTTTTTCAGGAATCCGGGCCTTTTCAAAATAAATGTGGTGAGTTGCTAATGCCGCTCCTATTGCTCCGCCTGCATCACCTGCCGCAGGTTGTATATAAATATTTTCAAATATTTCTTCTTTTTGTATAACACCATTTGCTACGCAATTCAAAGCAACTCCACCAGCCATGCAAAGGTTTTTAGACCCGGTAAGTTTTTGTGCTTCTTTCGCCATTTTAAGGATAATTTCTTCTGTCACTTTTTGAATGGCAAGTGCTAAATCCGCTTCATGCTGCTGAAGTTCATCTTCTTCCACTCTCTTTGGAAAGCCGAACAATGCTTCCCATTTTTTTTCCTTCACCATTCGCAGGCCGGTAGCATAATCAAAATAATTCTGGTTCAGGTGAATGGAACCATCCTCCCTGATCTCAGCTAATTCTGATTTAATTTTTTGAATATAATCCTGCAAAAGAGAGGAATTAGGATCTCCGTAAGGAGCCAGTCCCATTAATTTATATTCCCCAGAGTTCACCTTGAATCCCAAATAATAAGTAAAGGCCGAATACAGCAACCCGAGTGAGTGCGGAAAGGTAAGTTCTCGTTTTATGGTAATATCAAAACCCTTCCCCAAACAAATAGAAGCAGTTGCCCACTCACCCACACCATCAATTGTGAGAATGGCGGATTCATCAAAAGGAGATGGATAAAAAGCACTGGCGGCGTGGCTTAGATGATGTTCGGGAAAGAGTAACTTTATTTCCTGTTTGTCAAATTCTCCTATTTCCCTTAATTCATCATAGATGAGTTTTTTGAGAAACATTTTTTCTTTCAGCCAAACCGGCATAGCTGTGATAAATGATCTCACCCCGCGCGGAGCAAATGATAAATAGGTTTCCAGTAACCGCTCAAATTTGAGCAGCGGTTTATCGTAGAATGCGATTGCATCAAGTTCCTCTAAATTTAGGCCGGTGGATGTTAGGCAGAATTTGATTGCATTAGAGGGAAAGCCGGCATCCTGCTTTTCTCGGGTAAATCGTTCTTCTTGGGCCGCAGCTATTATCTCGCCATTCTGCACCAGGCAGGCAGCCGAATCGTGATAAAATGCCGAAATACCGAGAATGTTCATTATAAAAACAGGTGGCGGGAAATTAAAATAGTCCTGAATGGTAGCTATTCTGCACCAAAGAATTTCTTAGAGGATACAACAAAATGTACAAACTTGATTAATTCTTCACATATAATCTGAAGGAAATTCAGATGACAAACCTCTGCTATTAAGAAAATAAAGAGTAAGAATTTTCTCGAGATCTTTCTAAAATTTATACCATAAAAAAACCCCACCAAAATAAATTAGTGGGGCTTTTTAGGATTGTATATTTACTTAATTAATGTCAATTGCCGGGTTTCGGTGTAGTTTCCAGCTTTTAGCATGTAAACATATATACCGCTCGATAACATACTCGCGTCAAAAGTAACGGTATGGAATCCTGCTTGTTTTCTGCCAGATGTAAGAGTAGCAACATTTTGGCCGAGCATATTATATACCGTTATTTGTACGTCGGCAGCCTGAGGAACTCCAAATTTAATGGTAGTAGTAGGATTGAATGGGTTTGGATAGTTTTGCTCAAGCACATAACTGCCTGGTATATCGCCCTTATTTAACTCATTAGAAGTAGATACTACTTGAAATTCGCTGGCTTCTGACCAATCGCTTGTTCCGGAAGCATTAGTCGCTGAAACTCTCCAATAATAAGTACCATTTTCTAAATCATTTACCTGATGAGAACGATCGGTTAAATCTGATGCTTCAGAAATAAGGCTGGAGAAATCATTCACGTCTGACACCTGAATGCTATAGGTTTCGGCATAATTGCTTTCACCCCATGAAAATTCAACCAGTGATTCCTCAACTGTAGCACCATCGGCAGGTTCCCAATTTGGAGTATCAGGAACAGGTAATTCAGTCTTAAAAGATTGAATAGTTGTCCATTCACCTGGTACATTATTATATACGGCTCGCACTCTCCAATAATATGTGATGTCTGAAAGTACTTCAGGCACTGTAACGCTAGTTTGACTAAGGCCAGTGAGTGTTATTGATTTGGAAAAATCTACAGCATTTGATGCTTGTAGCTCGTATCCATTTGCTCCTTCAGCAGAGGTCCACTCAAATACCGCTGGCAATGATACATCTGTAGCATCATTTGTTGGACTAGTTAATTGCAGGATCCCGTCGCTGTTATCCGGTAAAGTGGTAAAACTAAACGTATCCGACCAGTCAGATGCTCCTGCTTCATTTATTGAAGCAATTCTCCAGAAGTATTCAGTGTCATTATCAAAGCCATCATATGTGGCCATTTGTGACCACCAATAAGTGCCTGTCTGACCTGGTTCTTCCTCTGGGTTAATAGTTTCATCAATTACAAGAGAATTAAAATCAGATGATGTACTAACCTGCACATGATGCTGATAATTATTAAATCCAGCGAGCTGTGATCTTGAATTACCGGGATCTAAATCCCAATAAAAAGTTATGCGGGTGGGTGTATCGGTTGCATTATTAGTAGGATTAACCGCCTGTGGGGCATTCATCAGGGTATCAATGGTTGTGAAAGAATTTGCATGGGTAGTTAAATACACCTCTTCACTTTCATTAACAGCAGATATAAGAACAGAATAGTTTGTATAGTAATCCAATTCTGCATCATCAAGTGTAACTGTGTAAGAAGTATCTGTAAGACCGGTTTTTTCAAATAAAATCGGATCATTTGCACTTCCACCTTGATTAAATCTTAAAGTATAAGTACTGGCATCAGCATCTCCAGCCCATTCAATTGTTGGTTCTAAAGAAACAAGGGTTTCAAGTCTTTCCGGGGAAAGAACTTTAAAATCAACATTTGCCTCTACAACTCCACCGAATGTATAATTATCCATTCCGTAATTTTCCAAAATTGGTCCGGGTACAGGCAATTGAGTAAGTGTTCCTTCCTGAAGTTTATCGAGCCTGCGATTGTTAAACCAGGATATAGAGCCTAATCCCTGTGGCCCAACTTCAATCATCCACTCATAGTAGATTGCATCCATTAACTCCTGCTCTGTTTCAGCTCCTGTTAAGCTTGATAGATTGCCATTCCCATTTCTGGAGTTATTAATTAAACCTGCCGCAACAGTTTTGTCACCACCGGTTCTTATTATAGCTTCAGCTCTTAAAAGATCATTTGAAGCTTTATGAACAAATGGCATTGGCCCCGTTCCATCTCCTCCTCCTCCCCAATTGTCTAAATAACTGAATTTCCCCCAAGTATATTGCGAAAAGAAGTAGAGGCCCCTGGCAGGATTAAAAGTTATAGAGGGTGTATAAATGAAGTAACTCTCTAACCGATTATCATCAGATGTTGCTTGTGGTGGAGTTGTTCCATCTTCCGGCCATGATGTTGGTTGAGAATCATCCAACATGGCGATTATTTTCTGATCTACTCTTGTAAAAGCATTGTATGAATAATAAGTCACTGCGTTAGAATACCAGTTATCAAAGTTACTTTCCGGAAAATAATCTTCCGATGCTCCATCTTGAGTCAAAGTAAGAACCTCATCCCAATCTGTTGTTGCATCAGAATTACGAGCTTTAAAAACTTCAATTTCTGCAACCAGTGTATTTATCATTTCAGAGAAACTTTCAGCTGTCATTCCACCGAAACCATTAATAAACTCATCCGGCATGTTTAAACTTCCGTCTAATCCAACAGCAGAATCAAACATACTCTGAGCTTCTAATAAATGGTTTTTAGCTTCTTCTAATACAATTTCATAAGGTTCAAAAGTAACTGTACTTGATACAATTTTTTGCAGCTGTTGATTATCCCTTTTGAAAAATACCGGAACTGATGAAGAGAAAATCTCATCATCCGGATTAATTTCTTCCTTATTTATCGTTATGGAAGAAGGGGTAAAATTCATGCTGAAATTGTCATCAGGTTTTATTTTCGCGGCAGCATCAGATAATATTTCTGCTTGATCAAATTTTAACCCTAAATTTGCATATCCAAGCCCTTGTACAAAGTTGGAAAGCCCTTCATATAATATTTTTTCAGCCTCATCTAAGGGCGATAAATCATTTACTAATTCATCCACACTTTCTTGTGCATTTGAAA
This sequence comes from Balneolaceae bacterium, assembly GCA_040877545.1. GTDB lineage: Bacteria > Bacteroidota > Rhodothermia > Balneolales > Balneolaceae > Gracilimonas. The sequence continues at coordinate 2,354 of JBBDNN010000026.1, read as the reverse complement.
TAGCTGTATAAGATGTATTCCATGTATTTATATATTCCGACATGGAACTATTTGCATTAGTATTTGGGAAGGTAACCCGGGGTTCAGTCCCCAGTAAATGCATACCAAAATTACCCCAGGAAGAAGTTGTCCAGTCAGCAGTTACTGCCAATCCAATATTATCCAAGGAATTTAATGCCAGCCAAGCTATGCGCATGGAAGTATTGAGCCTCTCGGTAATGTCAAACTCAAAGGATTGTATGGCTGAAGTTGCCACTTCAAATTGGTAAGGCTCAAAAAGCTCGAGATTTAAGATATTTTGTGTACCTACAAATGAACCTGCATAAAACCATGAATCCCCACCATCAGTAGTTCGGTATATGGTTCCACCTTCACCTCCAAAAATACCATTATTATCATCATAGAAATCTATACTCCTTAGATCCGTATATAAACCAAAAGTAGAATACGTGTCCCAAGAAGCACCTTCATTAGCGGTATACAGTAACAAACCGTTATTCCCCACGGCAAAACCCGTACCATTACTTAACATATGAAGATCATGAATGTCTCTATCTGCATCTACACCAACCCTATCCCAGGTAGTGCCATTATCATCTGAAGCTATTAACAAGCCATTGTGTCCGGTAATAAATAGTCGGTCAAAATCATTAACTATATTAGACAAATATCCAGTGGATCCTATTGGAACTTTTGTCCAGTTTTGTCCTTCGTCATCCGAATAGGCGACAAATCCATTTTCACCAGAAATAATCAACCTCTCACCGGATAATTCAATGTCTGTTAAATTCTCGCTGAAAGGATTTTGAACAATTCCATAATCAAAATCATGTTCATCTGAAACTTCAACCTTGGCAATGAAACCATCGTCCCCGGCAAAGTACACATAACCGTTTAATGGATTACTTACTCCCCTTGGTCGCTTTAGTTGAAAAATCGGATTACCTACAGGCTCTGTCCAATCGTCTGGAGTTATTTTTTGAACTGTAATTGAACCTTGTCCTGAAGTATATATAAGCGAATCTACTTTTACATACTCCTGACTTCCATAATTAGCATAAGTAATGCGTTGCGAAAAAGCATCTGTACTGAAAAAAATACATACGCATACTATTGATAGTATCTGTCTGAACTTCATGTTGCACCCTGTTTATTTTAGTTTTGTACCCTAGATTTCCCCTCTAATTATTTTAAGAGTGTAAACCTAACATTATTGCAGAGGAAAAAACGAAGTTTACTAATAGGAAGCAAACCAATTTCTCAAAAACTGCCTAATTGTGAAGTAAATATAGTCTTAGAGAATGTCCCATCTGTTAATGATAATTTAGAAAGGTGTAATTTTTATACGCCTGATACTTTTGTATTTTCTCGCTCAATTTTCATCTACGAGAAAATTATGGTTATATCAATGACCGGCTTTGGACGGGGAGAAGCCACTGAAAATGGCACTACCGCTACGGTCGAAATTAAATCGCTAAACAGCCGATACCTGGATCTGAGTATCCGGCTACCCCAACGCCTCCAGGATAAAGAGCTGGAACTAAAAGAGCTGACGCAGAAAACCATAAATCGGGGAAAATTGAACATCAATGTTCATATCACAGAATCTGAGAAAGCCGGGCCGAATATTACAGTGGATGAAGAAAAGGTTATAGGATATGTACGGATATTGAATGAGATGCGAAAAGTTGCTGGAATTCAGGAACCCATTTCAATCAATAATCTTACCCAGTTTAGTGATGTTTTTATCAATAAAGAAGAAGATGAAGAAACACTGGAGCGAAAATGGTCTTTAGCAGAAAAAGCTGCTAAGGAAGCTATAGATTCGCTGCTAAAAATGAGAACCAGGGAAGGTGATCAGCTAAAAAATGACCTTACAGAAAGGATAGCTGTCATTAATAATTGCTTGCAGATTATTACTAAATCATCAGCCGGACGTGCCCAAGAAGTAAGGAATAAACTTCAGGAACGTATAAAAGATCTAATTGGCGATGACAAAATTGATAAAGAACGACTGGAGCTAGAAATAGCCATCTTAGCGGATAAAATGGATATCACCGAGGAAATTGTAAGGCTGCGATCTCATCTTAGGTTTTTTGTTGAAGCAGTGGAACAACCCGAACCAGCTGGACGAAGGCTTAATTTTTTGACGCAGGAAATCAATCGCGAACTAAATACCATCGGCTCTAAAGCCAACGATTCTGATATAGCACAATATGTTGTAAAAGGAAAAGAAGCACTTGAACAGATTCGGGAACAAGTACAAAACGTAGAGTAAATTTAATTATAAATTCAAGATTCCCCCGAAGTTGTACCGTTAATTTTCAAATAAATATTACATCTTTTTCTATATT
>JBBDNN010000025.1:17873-32199 GCA_040877545.1 Balneolaceae bacterium | reverse complement strand
AGAGCGGATTATATCAGTGATTATAAAATCGAGATAGAATTCAATGATGGGAAGACAGGCTGTGTGGATCTTAAAAACCAGCTTCGGGAACCGATATTCCAACCCTTGAGAGAGAAAGAGTATTTTAAAAATTTCAAGCTCAACTCCTGGACCATAGAATGGGAAAATGGCGCTGACTTTGCTCCTGAATTTCTGTATGATTTAGCAAAAGAAAAACACGAGGTATAACATCGGCTATAAAAACATGGCGGACAAAGATCTATTAAGTCTTTAGCAAAGCGATGACGAAACGTGCCAGCGCAGGGTAATTACCCAATTCCTTCATTGCATTTTTGCTTCGCTCTGCCCTACCTCAAAGATCTTTTCAGTCTTCATTTCATTCAAGAGTTAAGAGGTCACAGGTTATGAATTAACCAGAAATTAATTCACGTAGAGGGAACAAATATTCACAAATTTTTTTTCTGTGAATGAGAGCAGCAGCATTCTAAAGGAAATACATTTTGAATCCGGATATTATCAGGTCATATATTCTTGAGACCTTCGCCAGCATTTACCAAATCCCCACTTCAATAAAAATTACATATGGTGATGAAAGTGAAGGTGACATTGTAATTAAAAAAGGAAATGTCTCTTTTTTTAATCATTCCCAATCGCTTCCGGAGGATTTTGCCTGGCATACATGGCGGGATCAACTGCTTCCCTTCCCACTTGATTCGGAAGAAAATCAGGGAATCATCACCGCTTCAGGTAATCAGGTACACATCAATTACGATATCTTTGCAGCCTCTTTTTATTTCCTGAGCAGCTGGCAGGAAATTCATCAGACCGAAACCGATAGTTACGGCCGATTTTCTTACAAAAGCAGTTTTCAATACAAGTATGACCTGATGTTGCTGCCGGTGGTTAATTATTATTTCGATATCCTTAAAACAGCCATTGAAAGGCATACCGGTAGTGCACTTTCCCGGAAAAACTCAGAAGCTTCTTTTACGGCATTTCTTTCCCACGATATTGATCAGATTCACAGTGGATGGAAAGAAGATTCAAAATTTGAGTTGAAGCGTGGAAATTTACTTGAGGCCGCTTCTATTTTATCGAATCGCATAACAAGTGAACAAGATGAATGGAATAACCTGGATGTAATTGTTGAACTGGAGAAAATGCTCGGAGTAGTTTCTACTTTTTTCTTCCTGGCAAAAAAATCGGAAGTAGATGCGGACTATCTGATTAAAGATGTAGAAGGATATTTTGATATGATTGAAGAAGCCGGTTCTGAAATCGGTGTTCACGGCAGCATAGGTTCCGGTTTTGATGGGAAAAAACTAAAGGAAGAAATAAACTCTATTGGTAGAAACATCTTCGGAAATCGATTTCATTATTTACAGAATAATGTGAAAATCACTCCGCAGATTCTTGATGAAGCTGAACTGCACTACGATTCTTCTTTGTGCTTTGATGATTACATTGGTTTCCGCAATGGCTTTTGCTTCCCTTTTCGACCATTTAATTTCGCCACTCGAAAAGCATATAAACATCTTCAAATTCCACTATTGGTGATGGATTCTACGCTTAAATTTGAAGAATTCATGGGTCACCAATCATATCCTGAAGTGAAAGAGCAGGTGGACCAGATTATAGGCGAGGTAGAAAAATTTGGAGGGGTTTTTACCCTTCTGTGGCATAACACTTTTTTTACTGATCACATGTATGCAGGTTGGGGACCACGATACATTCAAATTGTACAGGAGCTTAAAAATAAAGGCGCTGAATTTGTAACCGGTTCGGTATTAACCGAGCGTATAAGAAAATTAAGATTGGTAGAAGCTTAGATGTAATCCGCGGTTAATAATTTAGAATAAAATTATCAGTAGTTTCGTAAGTACATTGTAATTATATTTCGATGAAATCAACACTCAGAATTATGAAGACAAAACTTATTCGTATAGGAAATTCACAAGGTGTCAGGATTCCAAAACCACTAATCGAAGAAAGTGGACTTACAGGTGAAATTGAATTGATCCTCAAGGAAAATGAAATCATATTGCGCTCAACTGATGAAAACCGAAAGAATTGGGATGAAGCTTTCGAAGAAATGGCTAAACAAAATGATGATATTTTACTAGATCAGGAAGAAATTGAGCATCCCTCTGATTGGGACGAAACTGAGTGGGTATGGTAGCCAAGCACCCGATTCAGCGATTTGATATTTACCTGATTGCCCTTGATCCTACAAAAGGTTCAGAAATAAAAAAAAGCCGTCCTTGCCTTATTATTTCTCCCAACGAAATGAACCGGCATATACAGACAGTAATCATCGCTCCAATGACCTCCGTAATTAGGAAATATCCCACCAGAGTGACCACTAAATTTCAAAGAAAACAAGGCCAAATAGTCTTAGATCAAATTCGTACGATTGATAAACAACGATTAATTAAAAAACTCGGTAAGCTCAACTCATCTGTTGAAGAAAAAATACTTAATGTACTTCAAGAAATGTTTGCGCTGTAAGTGCACTCTCAATATTCTCACCCTTATTTATTTTAAAATACGCATCTATAAAATTCGAATATTTTTAGTGCCCTGAAATGCTGCTCTGCTGAATAATTTTGAAGTGTAGCAGCTCCAAATTACCTCCAACTTTTACAATAAGAATTTGAGGAACTTGAAGGAAAGGGTTAATATATATCCACATTTTTCACTTCTTATTTCCGAGGGTAATTTAATTTTCTATGGCAGAAGGTGCAGGATCTTATAAAGATCAAACAAAAGAAAGAGCAAAGATTTTAGAAATGGACGGCCGGGTTCCCCCGCAGGCCGTTGAGGTTGAAGAAGCTGTTCTTGGTGCCATGTTAATTGAAACGGGAGCTGCTATTATCGCCCTTCAGATGCTTCAGCCCGATGATTTCTACAAGCCTTCCAACAAACATATTTTCGAGTCGCTGATTAATCTCCACGAAAGAGACAATCCGCTCGACCTTCTTTCCATCGAAAATGAGTTGCGGGATAAAAATTTACTGGACGCCTGCGGCGGCTCTACGTATCTGGCTGATTTGACAAGATCTGTTAGTTCAGCGGCAAATATCGAGTATCACTGCCAGATAATTATTGAAAAGTCTATCAAGCGAAATTTAATCCTGCGGTGTACCGATGTTATAAAGGAATCCTACGATACCACCTCCGATTCCTATGATGTACTGGATTCTGCCGAACAAAAGATTTTCGATCTTGCCAATCAAAAAAGCAAGAATTTCGCCAAACCGGTAAAAGATATACTTACCGATACCCTTTCCTATTTGGAAAATATGAGGGATAAAACTTCCAGTATTACTGGAGTTCCCGCAGGACTGGCCATTGATGATTTAACAGCAGGCTGGCAGAAAGGTGATTTAGTTATTATTGCAGCCCGACCTTCAATGGGTAAAACGGCTTTTGTTCTTACTGCTGCTCGTAATGCGGCTATGCATCCCGACGAAGATATGCGGGTGCCGGTGGCTGTTTTTAGTTTGGAGATGTCTAATCAATCGCTTGTCCAGCGTTTGCTCACAATGGAAGCCAGGGTGAAAGGTGATGAAGCACGTAAAGGAAATCTAAAAGACAGTGATTTTCACGAGCTTATAAATGCCGCCGGAAGATTACATGAGGCTCAAATATTTATAGATGACACACCTGCCATCACTTTAATGGAATTGAGAACCAAATGTCGCCGCCTGAAAAGTGAACATGATATCGGCCTGATAGTAGTTGATTACCTGCAGCTAATGCAAGGCTCCTCCAAAGACAATGGTAACCGTGAGCAGGAAATTGCTTCTATTTCACGTGGACTAAAATCTCTGGCCAAAGACCTGGATGTGCCGGTGATAGCGCTGTCTCAGCTGAGTCGGGCCGTGGAGCAGCGTGGCGGGGATAAACGTCCACTGCTGAGTGATTTGCGTGAATCCGGATCAATTGAGCAAGATGCCGATGTGGTTATTTTCCTCTATCGTGCAGAATACTACCAGATTACTACAACTGAAGAAGGCCGCTCAACAAAAGGATTGGCTGAAGTTATTGTAAGAAAGCAACGTAATGGTCCTATCGGTACAAAAACCCATTATTTCGTGGAAGATTATGCCCGCTTCGAAAACCTGACTACAGCCGGAAATGATAATGCTTATATCGGCGGTGGAAATTCGGAAGGAGATTACGATAATAAACCCTCTGATTCAGGGCCCGCTCCTCTTCCCCATAATCCTGCCCCGGATAATGAAGACGCTCCTTTTTGATTGTTAACGTGTGTATGTGTTAAGGTGATAACGTTTTTATCTGGTATTATAACCCATTTTCAGATTACTACTCACTTCTCCGATCAGCATTCAACATTTAAAATTTAGCATTTTAAAAATCATGCAGAAGCTTCTGATTATCATTCTTTTTGTATTATTTGGATCGTATTGCCACGCTCAGGTTACAGAATATGCCCGAAAAGTAGTGGATACCCTTGCCTCTGATGAATTTAAAGGTCGCGGTTATGTGGAAGATGGCGATAAACTGGCAGCGGAATTTATCAGTGAAGAATTTGAAAAACATGGTCTCGAAAGTTTTAGCGAGGATTATTTCCAGGCTTTCCATACGCCGGTAAATACTTTTCCCGATCCGGTAATCTTGAAAATAAACGGTAAAGAACTGGAAGCCGGAACAGAATTTCTGGTAGATGCCGGTTCTCCGGAGTTAAAAGGTTCTTTTGATGTCGTGTTAGTTTCGGTGAAGGATTTATTGTCTGATGAGCACCTCATTCCCAAACTTCAGCAGGCTGAGGGGATAATCATTGTTATCGAACGATTCACAAAAGATGAATTCACCAAAGAAGAACTGGAGCGGATAAATGGAGTCATAGGATTTTTAAAATATCATGAAAATAATCCTGCCGCCGCTACCATTGTACTTTCTGATGAAAAACTGACGTGGTCGTCCTCAACAGTGGAATATCCCAAGCCTTCATTTACCATATATGCAGACTTCCTTTCGGAAACCATCAAACAGGTAGAAGTCGAGATAAAAAATCAGTTTCACCCGAACTATCAAACACAGAATGTTATAGGTTTTAGAGAGGGTGATAAATCCGATTCTACGATTGTTTTTATCGCGCATTATGATCATCTGGGAATGATGGGGCCTGACGCCATTTTCACCGGAGCAAACGACAATGCAAGTGGTGTGGCAATGCTGTTGAGCCTCGCCAGGCACTATTCAAATCATAAACCACAATACACTACTGCATTTATAGCTTTTGGAGCCGAAGAATTGGGTTTGATTGGCTCCAGGCATTTTACTGAAAATCCGGTGTTTGATCTTTCCTCTATTAAATTCCTCATCAATTTCGACATTTCCGGAACGGGTGATGATGGTATTCAGGTAGTGAATGGTTCGGTTTATAAAAATAAATTTGAGATGCTCACACACATAAATGAGGAGCAACAATTTCTGCCACAAGTAAAGATTCGCGGCAAAGCCTGTAACAGCGACCATTGTATGTTTGACCAGAAAGATGTGCCCAACTTCTACATTTATACCCTGGGTGGTATTCAAGCCTACCACGATATAAATGACCGGCCAGAAACTCTTCCACTCACCGAGTTTGAAGACTATTTTCAGCTCATCACAGAGTTTATTGAAAAATTGTGATTGGCAAGTTGGTTATTTGGAATTTGGATTTTTAAAAATTGCCCTCCACAATCTCCCAATTAACCTCGCCATTGTAAGGATCATTCTCCAGTACAAATTCACCATTCACTTTATTCACGGTGATTGAATGCCACTCATCATCCTCTGGCAAATAGATGATGCCGCTTGCCTGGCCTTCATCTACCCCGAAAATGTTTAGTTCGATATTTGACCAGTCCATAAATTTTGTTGATTGAGCCAACTCTATGTGTGGCAATATACTTCCTCTTTTTACCAATACAACAATTGGTATTTCACCAGCTTCCATAGAATGCCACCCGCCTTCATAAGATTCTCCTGTTTGGTAATCAATCCAGGTTCCAGGAGGCAGGTACACATTACGTTCTTCTACATTTTCGAACAGCGGTGCCACCAGCATATCTGACCCAAAAAGATATTGGTCATCAATGAGCCATGAACCGGGATCATCCGGAAATTCAACAAAAAGAGCGCGAAGCATCGGCAAACCTTTTTCCGAATTATATTTTGCCTGTGAATAAATGTACGGCATCAATCGATAGCGCAAATTATCGGCTTTTCGAAAACCTTCCAGGAACTCATCACTGTATTCCCACGGTTCTGTCGGTGGGTTTCCATGGGTTCGAACATGAGATGTTAACATCCCGAAAGGCGTCCACCGGCGATATACATCTTCGGGAGTTGCGGTTACAAAACCACCGATATCATGACTCCAGAAGGTGAATCCACTCACTCCCATAGAAAGTCCGCTTCGCAGCGTTGCCGACATAGCTGTGTTTGTAGTGGCCGGATCCCCGCCCCAATGCACTGGAAAACGCTGACTTCCCGCCCAGGTGCTCCTGGCCCAGATAAAAGGCTTGCCATGAACTTTTTCCGTGATTTCTCCCACCGCCATATTGTAGCGAAGCGGATATAAATTATGCTCATAAAAACCTGACTTTCCCGAGGCATAAATTCCATTTTCAGGAGCGGCTTCCCCAAAATCAACTTTGATAGCACCTACCCCCATTTCCAGCAGCGGCTCGAGTTTATCCTGATACCACTGAACCGCATCAGGATTGGAAAAATCAAGCACCGCATCTTCATAGGGAAGATTTCCTTTCCGATCTTTCACGGCATATCCATTTTCTACAATCTCAGGAAATAAGGTGTTTTTCGGAGTGAAATATGGTAATTGCCACAAGGAAATATGAAAGCCATCATCCTTGAAATCACTGATCATTTTTTGGGGATCAGGAAAACGATCTTCGGGGAATTTATAATCTCCTCTCCAATCCACATCAAACCAGCCGGTATCAAAATGGAGGACATCAGCGGGAATTTTATGATCTCGTAATTTTGTAATTACTTCCCTCCCATCCTCTTCAGAGAAATAGGTGATCCGGCTCATCCAGAAGCCAAAAGACCATAACGGCGGCATGGAAGCTTTGCCGGTGAGTTCGGTATACTCATCCAGGATATCTTTCGGCTCACCGAGGAAGAAAAATAAATCAGCTTCATCATCCCCTATCATCATAGAATTAACTGCATTGTAGTATTTCCCGACGTCCACACTAATTGGTGTGGAATGATGCATAAATACACCATATCCGCGACTGCTCATATAAAAAGGTATAGGTTTATACATGGTCTCGTTTTGAGTTCCATTAGCATCATCAACCCATAGCACCACTTTTTCACCGCGTTTATTGAACTGTGTGAAGGATTCTCCAAAGCCGAAAATCTTTTCATTAGGAGAAAGAGAAAAAACTGCGGACATACTACGCGAATAATCGCTTGCGCGGCGTACATAAGAAAAGGGTAAAACGGGAGTAAAAGTATTGGTGACATCGGTGCGATGAATAGTGCTGGTCAGTAATTTTCCAGCGGAATCGTACAGGTAAATATGCCAGGGGCTTTCTGTTATCACCACCTTTCCATGTTCGCTGGAGTAGGTATGGCCTTCATCTGTTTGGGAATATTCCCATGCATCGCGGGCGTCAGGAGCCGTTCCATTTACCAGCATCAATGAAGCTTCATCAACAAACTGCGGGCCTGAAGTAGCTTTAAGGCGTACTGTTCTGGATGAAATGAATTCCAGAGAAAAAGGCAGTTCCGGGCTTGCCGCATATTCAGTAGTAGGAAATTCATTGGCGTCCACCGGATTTAATCCTGCCAGCATGTTGTTGAATGCCATACGCGTGGAATATTCATACCGGTTATATTTGATGGTTCCCGAGGCAGTTTCAGGATTAAAAGAAACAAGTTCTTCTGCCAGGTAATAAGTGTTCTTAAAATCGGTGAAATCCGGGGAGATATCTGTTGGTTCGTTTAAAAGATTTGTCCCCTGCAATTGAGCCGCTGCCTGCGTAATAAATAAAACGGCAAATAATAATGTAAATAAAGCGCCTAACTTTCTGATCATTTTTATTCCTGTATTTGTTTCTGTCATTGTAAATCTTTCTATTTCAGTTTTGACTCCAGAACCACCTCAGCACCTTCAAGATCCTCCGAAACAGCTTCTAATGTAATTGTACCGGGTACTTCTTCTGTTTGAATCATCACTAAACCGAGTCCATTAAAAGCATTTCTATAATTCGCTTTGAAGGGTTCATGACTGATGGGATTCCCGTTATCAACCCCAGCAATAAAACCGGCACCGGATATATTAAACGAAATTTTGTTGGATGCTTTCGGTACGATATTGCCTTCTCTATCCAATATCTCAACTTTAATGAAAGATATATCCTGGCCATCAGCCATAAGTGAAGTTCTATCGGGATTGAGGCGCAGCTTATATGGAGCTCCGGCTGTTGTTATTTCTTTGGTAAGGGTTGGCGCTTCATCTTTATAAGCAACGGCTTTAATTGTACCCGATTGATAAGGCACTCGCCATTGTGTGTGAAAAACATCTTCAGCCTTGGCTTTTCGTCCTAATGAATTCCCATTCAAAAATAACTCAACTTCCTGTGTACTTGAATAAGCCCAAACATCAACCGTATCGCCTTCTGTCCAATTCCAATGAGGGAAAACATGCAGTACGTCTTTATCCGTCCATTCACTCTGGTACATGTAATAAGCGTCTTTTGGAAAACCGGCCAAATCTATAACACCAAAATAAGAACTCCGTGCGGGCCAGCTGTAAGGTGTCGGTTCACCGAGGTAATCAAAACCTGTCCAGATAAACATCCCTGAAACAAAATCTCTGTCTTTGACTTCCCTCCACGTTTCTTCATGTGTAGAACCCCAAGGCGCACTTACATTATCATAGGAAGAAACTGTAAAATCCTCGGTTCCGTCTTCAAAAGGTTTATCCCAGGCTTCCGGCCATCGCATGATGCTGTCTGAAGGCATATGATATTCGCCCCTGGTAGCTAATGCTGAGCTCGTTTCGGCGCCGATCATTATTTCGCCGGGAAATTTATTCAGGAAATCTTTAAAAGCTTTATGCTTATAGTTGAAGCCTATAAGATCGAGGGATCCTGATTTTATGAGGGAATTATGAGGCTCGGGATCATTCATTCCGGAAGTTATGGGCCGGGTATTATCCAAATCCCGCACAATGCCTGCCAGTTCTTTGGCCATTGGGGTTCCGGTGCTATCCCACTGCTCCAAAATCTCATTTCCAATGCTCCACATAATCACACTTGGGTGATTGCGATCCCGTCGGATGAAATCCTGTAAATCCTGTTTATACCAATTATCCCAATCCTGGTAGTATCCAAATTCTGTTTTATTCTTTTTCCAGGAATCAAAAGCCTCATCCATCACAATAAAACCCATTTCATCTGTAAGTTGAAGCAATTCGGTAGAAGGGGGGTTATGCGTTGTTCGGATGGCATTCACCCCCATATCTTTTAAAATTTCCAGGCGCCGTTCTATGGCTCTTTTATTAACCGCTGCGCCTAACGCTCCCAAATCATGATGCTCGCAAACTCCAAGAATTTTTACATGCTCGTTATTTAAAAAGAACCCATTTTCCCTGTCAAAGTGAAAATTACGTATTCCAAAACGAGTTTTGTAATCATCAATCACCTCTCCGTTTTGCCTTACTTGTGAAAGGGCTGTGTATAAATTTGGTTCATCAACCGACCATAACAGTGGTTCAGTAACTTCAAGTTCTTGTTTTATGATTTCCGAATCATTAATTAACTGCTGATCAGATGTTACCGAAGCCACTTCTCTGCCCTCTTCATTGTAAAGAATGGTGGTCAATGTGAATTGCTGAGCATCCGGCAGGCTGTTTATTATCTGTGTTTCTACCATGACCAGAGCACCATTTTCGTTGATTTCAGGTGTGGTGATATAAGTTCCCCATTGATCAACATAAAGCGGGTGAGTTTTGACAAGCCTTACATTCCTGTAGATACCTGAACCGGAATACCACCTGGAGTTCGGCTGCTGAGAGTTATCAATTCGGACCGAGATTGTATTTTTCTGTTCACCAAAATTCAGATGAGAACTCAAATCATACCGAAAGGATATATATCCATTGGGCCGTTTTCCTAGATACTCCCCATTTATCCAGACCTCACTGTTGCGGTAAATTCCATCAAATTCTATAGAAATAACTTTACCTGAATCTGATTCAGGCACAGTAAAAGATTTTCGATACCAACCCACACCACCCGGTAATGCCCCGCCTCCAACTCCCGCCGGATGATCCTGACTGAATTCTCCTTCAATACTCCAGTCGTGAGGTATATTCAATGTTCGCCATTCCGAATCATCGAGTTCAGGAAGGTGGCCATCATCAATATCACCGAGATGAAACTGCCAGCCGGAAGTGAATAAGCTTACATTTCTTACATGTCCCTCCTTTGCATTGCAGCTTGCCAACAGCAAAAATACACTAAACAAGCACAGTGAAGATGATATCGATTTTCTCATCCTAGTTTAAATTTGGTGATTTTTCGCAAGATAACAGGAAAAATTACATACGAATGATTAATAAATTCTTTTTACTAATGGCGTATTATAGGAAAAGCGTAAAAGATTAGAAAGAAAAAGGTTTAGTGGGAAATCCAGTCGGTATAAGATTCAAAACTTGCTCCAAAAAAAATCAAGCATCAACAAAAGCAATGGTCCTTACTTATCCACCATTCCTTCAAAAAGCTTATCAAATTCTTTAATTCTTTTTGGCCAGTCCAGATGCTTGTTAATATTTTGAAGGGATGGTTTTGGAAGAGGCTTGGTTTTTTCCGTCAACAGATCCTTTAAGTAGTGAAAAAGATCATCTTCGGTTTCATATAAAACAGGAGCATGCAGAAGTGGATTGTGAAGGCTTTTTGGAATCAACTCCGGGTAATGTAAGTCATTGGGTACTAAAGGATGACATCCGCAATATATCGCCTCCATTATAGCCACGCAGAAGAATTCATAGCTTGCTGTGGAAACCACGATATCGCCCGAATGCAATAACTTGCTGTAGTTTTCTTTGTCGTCTACATAACCAAAATGGGTAATTTGCTGTCCATATCGCTGCCAGGCTTTTTCGAATTCCTCGGGTTTTTCATGTTTGGTATCTCCCGCCAGAATCAGATCAAACTTCAAATCAATATCATTCAACCTATTGAGCACCCGGAAAAACATGGCTGGATTTCGGTCAAACTGCCAGCGCTGATTCCATACAATCACCGGGTTTTTATTTTGAGCGCGCGTGTCAGGCTGCTTATCGAAGCTTTTCAAATCCAATCCCTGATGCATCACTACACTTTTTTCCCGGATTTGCTCTACCGTGTTGTAAGGTTTGTCGTCAGGAAAATTGTCAAGGAATTTAGGCAGGGCCTGCAGCAAATCATCCAAATGAAACTGGGATGAAAATAGCAACTTATCCGCTACCAGCATGCTTAAATAGTTGATATAGCAGTAGGTCATATCCCGTTGTTCTCCCTCCGGAATTGGCCGGGTAAACTGGTTATCATGCATGTACATAATAGTAGGCGTATGGGCAAAACGTGGATTCGTCAGCGCCATAAAAGCCGGCAGGTTGGTCATGCTGCTGGTGATCAGTAAGTCAATATCTTCAGTAACCTGATTTGTCATCTCCGAGAGGGTAACAGAGTCGCCGTGCATCCTCCATTTCCAGCCTTTAGAGCTTAGCTTTATAGGAATGATGTGATGCCCTGAATGCCTTTCAAGCCCTTTTAAAAAAGCTTTATGCGAGCCGCTGTAAAAAGGTTCTACCACCAGGATATTCATGCATTCCTACCTAAACCGGGATTGAAGATCGTCCATAGGAATATAGACGATTGTGGGCTTTTGTAAAGGATCTGTATAAGGCTGTTCGCAGGCAAAAAGCTGATCGACCAGCGCTTCCATTTCCTGCGGCCTCAATTTTTTTCCTCTGGGGATGGCCGCTTTGGCTGCAAAAGCAATAGCTAATTTTTCGCGGGCTTCCAGCTTCACTTTCTGCCCCAATTCCTGATATTGATGGAGCATGGAAATCAACACCTCTCCTTCGTTGCCAATTTCAATATCTGCCGGAACACCATTTATCATTGCTGTATTTCCACTTAAAAGCTGAACAGAAAACCCCATTCTTTGAATGATAGCATGAAGCTCTTTTAAGAGCGTATAATCTGAAGCTGAGAGTTCCAGTGTTTGGGCAAAAAGAAGCTGTTGTGTGTTTGGAAGAGCTTCGTCGGTAGCCTGCATGGCCTTTTCATAGATAATGCGTTTATGGGCCGAATACTGATCAATCACACAAACTCCGGTTCTGGTTTGCGATAAAATGTAGGTGTTGTGAAGCTGCCAAAAACCTTTGTCACCAGCTACTTGTTGCTGCCCGGCCTCAGGTGGATTGAAGGGCGCATTTCCATTTTCCTGTGATTCCAGATGTTGATTTCTGCCATATAATTGCTCACCAAATTCCATTCCTCTTCCCTTTGCTGGATTAGGGTTGAAATTTATTCGGGATGGTATTTGAAAACCGGAATCGTTTTGGGTGGAAGAATCGGGACGTTTAAAATTAAAACCGGTATCAAGGCCTTTAGTTACATCATCACTCAAAAACGAATCTTCATCCTGCTGAATATTTGGAACCTGGAAATGCTTGTTTAGAGCCCGGTTTACCACTGAACGCGCAAGTTGAATCACACTCCGCTCGTCCTCAAATTTTACTTCCAGTTTTGAAGGATGCACATTCACATCCACTTTCCCCGGATCTATTTCAAAAAAGAGTGCATAAAATGGATATTCATTATTTCGTGTCCAGGCATCATATAAACTCAAAATTACGTGAGTAAGATATCGGTGCTGAAATGGCCTTCCATTCACAAACAAGAATTGTTCGCCCCTGCTTTTTTTGGCAAGCTTGGGATCGGAGGCAAAGCCATGAATTCGCACATAACTGGTTTCTTCACCAAACTCGATAAGGCTGGCTTTGTAGGAATTTCCAAAAATTTGTGTCACCCGTTCACCTAAAGTCTGTGGCGGCAAATCATAAATAATATCTCCATCTGCTTCTATATAAATAGCCGCATCGGTATTGGCTAAAGCTGCATATTGAACTGTTCGTAAAATATGGCGCAATTCGGTGACATCGGTTTTGAGAAACTGTCGCCGCGCGGGAACATTGAAGAATAAATTGCGCACAGAAATAGAGGTGCCGTTATCACTTGCAACCGGTTTAATCTCCCGTTCTTCTCCGCCCCAAACTTCAAGCTCCCAGCCGTTTTCATCTTCAGCACGCTTTGTTTTTATGGAGATTTGAGACACGGAAGCAATAGAAGCCATTGCCTCTCCACGGAAACCCAGAGTTCGTATTCGAAACAGGTCGTCCACTGAATTTATCTTGGAGGTGGCATGTCTTTCAAAGCAAAGCGGAATGTCTTCTTTACTCAAACCACAGCCAGTATCCGTTACCTGAATTAATGTGCGTCCGGCATTTTGGATGAGAATTTTTATTTGATCGGCACCGGCGTCTATGGCATTATCAAGCAGTTCTTTAACCACCGAAGACGGGCGCTGAATGACCTCCCCGGCAGCAATCTTATTGCTTATTTCTGGAGGAAGCTGATGTATAATAGAATTGCTGATCCGGGTATCGCTCAATGTAAATTCAGGTCTTTAAAGTGAAATAATATAAATGATCAAAGCTAACATAGCCGCAAAAAACACCACGGTTTTAAACTGAGCCGGTCGGCGACGGGTATGAGATTCGAACTTGATGCGATTTCTTCGCTTTTCTTTTTCATCTTTCTCGGGATCGTAATACCGAAATGGTAAATCGAATTGTTTAGGCTTTGGCCGGTGACCAAACATAGGTTTAATCATAACAATACCTCTTTATTTTGGCTTTTTGAAGCTAACTAAAACTGTCAGCCAATCGTACATGGAATATACATAATACTAACCCCTGTTTCATCTGCAGAATAGGATTGATTAAAAGATAGGAACCGCTGTAGAGATATAAAATAATATGTATCTACGTTTGGGATTTAAGAGGAATATCTAAAGCATGAACAAACAATTTCCAGCCTAACCAATTAAATCTGCGAACCCTACATTCCACTAATCTGTAATCTCTTTTATTAAATCTGCGAAATCCATACATCCCACTAACCTGTGATCTCTTTTATTAAATCTGCGAAATCCATACATCCCACTAACCTGTAATCTCTTTTATTAAATCTGCGAAATCCATACATCCCACTAACCTGTGATC
>JBBDNN010000025.1:0-17773 GCA_040877545.1 Balneolaceae bacterium | reverse complement strand
CCCACTAACCTGTAATCTCTTTTATTAAATCTGCGAAATCCATACATCCCACTAATCTGTGATCTCTTTTAACTCCTGTGCATTTTGGGCGGCATATCCCCTCTCGTCATTGTCGAAGTATAAATACACATCAAGATCTTTCTTCTTCCACTTCTTCAGGTTATCTGCCCAACCCGATAACTGATCTTTACTGTATTTTCCCTGGTATTTTTGATTTGTGGGGCCATGGAGGCGTATATATACAAAATCGGCTGTTACCTCAACCGGACTTTGAAATCCGGCCAGTTCATATATACAAAGGGCTATATTTCGGTCTTTCAGCATATCATATGTGGTATCATTCAGCCAGCTTTTATCGCGAAATTCAAAAGTGTAAATATAATCTTCAGGCAATTCATTGATAAAGTTTTGGAGACGCTCTTCATTGAAATTCCAATTGGGTGGAAGCTGAAATAAAATAGGTTCTAAATTTTCACCAAAAGCCTTAAAATTATCCAACATCTTTTTCAGGCTATCTTTAGGTTCTTTAAGCTTTTTCCTATGTGTGATATATCGATTTGCTTTAGCTGCAAAAATAAAATCTTTGGGTACCTCCTCCTTCCATTTTTTAAGAGTATCCTTATTGGGAAGTTTATAAAAGCTATTGTTTACTTCGACTGTATCCAGCTGATTTTTATAAAAATCCAGCCATTTATTTTGGGGAAGATCCTCTGGATAAAAAGTTCCTTTCCAGTGTTTATAATTCCACCCGGAAGTGCCGATGTGTATTTTTCCAGACATTATTGTAGCTGTTATTTTTCTCTCTCAACTTAGTAACCAGATTAGAAGAGACAGCGTTTGGAAGTACAGTATGGCCATTGAAATACTGAATTATCTGAAAAGAAGTTAGAGAGCTGAAATACAGCTATCAAATCACTACAAAATCACCTTCAAATTCAGCCATTATTTCTCCTTCCTCTTTTATTTGAGCCTTCAGTGTAATTCGAGCTTTACCGAATCGCTCAAATGTTTCCAGGAATTTTTCCACCGTTTCCTGATCAGGAAATAGTAACTCGGAAGTAAAATATTCGGTACGTATAGGGGTGAGATAATCTGTAGAGCTTTTGGAAATCACAATAGATGGAATTGAATCAAACGAATCAAAAAGAAGCCGAACAAACGACCAACCCGTCGTTATTAACAGGCTGCTTATACTCCCGCCAAAAGCAGTGGAGCGGTGATTGATATTTTTATAGAGTGGGGCAGAAAATTTTATCTCATCCTCTGAAAAAGCTACGGCTTTCACACCTAATGCTTTGGTGATGGGAATATGTTTATAGAGATATTTTTCAATTTCTTTTGGCTCCATCTCTCAAATTAATGAAAGAAGTCATTTCTCACAATAAATCATCGATCCCTTAATATTTTTTACCAAAATTTCTCTGTGTAAATTTTCCATTCCTAAACATGGCGAGGAAAAACCACTCCAATAAAAATCCAGCAAACCCCTATATTCCCAACTTCATGATCTCATTTATAAAACAAGATTAATGCCCGAACAATTACCGTTCCTATTTGATATCCCAACTGTATCTCAGCTCACCGAAAAAATCAAGGTGCTTCTGGAGCAGAATTTTCTTGACATATTAGTGGAAGGTGAAACCAGTAATGTCAATCAAAGCAGGAACGGGCACTATTATTTTACGCTGAAAGATTCCGGAGCATCCCTGCCATGTGTAATTTGGCGAAGCACGGCTCAAAAATTGGGGCTCAATCTCACTGATGGTCAACAGGTGGTGGTTGGCGGAGATATACAGGTGTATGCCCCGCATGGGCGCTACCAGATGATTGTAAGCCTGGTGCAGCAAGCTGGCATAGGAAAACTTCAGCAGGCTTTTGAGAAACTGAAAGCGAAATTAAAAGCTGAGGGATTATTTGAAGAAGTTCATAAAAAACCACTTCCTAAATTTCCTGAACGTATAGGAGTTGTTACCTCCGCAACCGGTGCTGCCTTCCAGGATATCTATGCTACACTTGAGAAACGCTGGCCGCTTGCTGTGGTGAAATTATATCATGCCAGCGTACAGGGTGTGAATGCAGCCCCGGAGATTGTAAAGGGTATTAAATATTTCTCCTCCCACAAAAACGTAGATGTAATGATTATTGGCCGGGGCGGGGGTTCCCTGGAAGATTTGTGGCCATTCAATGAAGAAGCCGTTGCCCGGGCAGTTTTTGCAAGTGAGATTCCAATCATCAGTGCTGTGGGACACGAAGTGGATTTCTCCATCTCCGATTTTGTAGCGGATGGCCGGGCGGCAACTCCAACCCAGGCTGCCGTTCTTGCTGTACCTGATATTAACGAAATTCGTTTTTTAGTGGAAGATTACTCCCGAAAACTTGAAGTGAATACTACCGGTGCTATCTCCTTATATAAAGACAAAGTGGAAAATATTGCCAAGTCCTATGCGCTAATGGCAGTAAAACAGAAAATGGAAGCGGCAAGATCCAGAGTTCTGACCCTGCACGAAAAGATAGATCACCGCACAGAATCACTCCTCCGAAACCGAAAAGAAAAATTCACATCCCTGCTTCACTCCCTCGACATACAAAACCCAAACGAGCCTCTTGAAAAAGGTTTCGTACGCGTCTGGCAAAACGAGAAATGGATACGTAAACCCGAAACATTCAATAAGAAATCAGCTTTTGAACTTGAGTGGAAAGACAGAAAGTTGAATATCCAATAATGAATAACCAACAAGGAATGTTCAGATTCCTACCAATTATTTATTTCACTGAATTACTCTATACCTTCACTCTTCGGATGAGATTTTTTAAGCGACTTTTTCGGCTTTTCTTTCCTCCAGCTGCCGAAGGTTTTTGCGTAGTATTTTACCTACAGGACTTTTGGGGAGCTCGTCTTTGAATACCACATATTTTGGGCGCTTATAACCGGTGAGATTTTCTTTGCAGTACTGCCGGATATCTTCTTCGGTTAACCTGGCATTTTTCCTGACGATAAAGGCTTTCACAACTTCACCGGAATGATCATCCTCTACCCCAACAATTCCTACTTCGGCTACATCAGGATGAGCGGCAATTACATCTTCGACTTCATTCGGAAACACATTGAACCCCGAAACATTGATCATGTCTTTTTTGCGATCTACAATGGTGAAATATCCGTCTTCACTCATAACTCCGATATCACCGGTTTTAAGCCAGCCATCCTTAAAAATATTGCGGGTTTCTTCCTCCTGTTTCCAATACCCTTTCATAATTTGCGGTCCGCGTGCAACAATCTCCCCGCGTTCACCCACTGAAATTAATTTGTCTTCTTCATCCATTATTGCCATTTCGGTACCTGGTAATGGCAAACCAATGGTTCCCAATCTTCCCGAACCATCTAAAGGATTACAACTTAATACCGGGGAAGCTTCCGTTAATCCATAGCCTTCTACAATCGTTTTACCTGTGGTATTTTCCCATCTTTTCGCTACAGATTTTTGAACGGCCATGCCACCA
Organism: Balneolaceae bacterium; assembly: GCA_040877545.1. Lineage (GTDB taxonomy): Bacteria > Bacteroidota > Rhodothermia > Balneolales > Balneolaceae > Gracilimonas. Next base: position 14,272 of record JBBDNN010000025.1, on the reverse strand, counting down.
CCGATAGTTATTTTAAGATTTTTGAAATCAATTTTATCAAATTCATCCTGATTCAGTAAAGAATTGAAAAGTGTATTTAATCCCGTAAAAATGGAAAAAGGATGCTTTTTTAGTTCCTTTAGAAAAGCATTCATATCACGGGGATTAGTAATAAGAATATTTTTTGCTCCAATGTGAAGCATCAGGAGAGCATTCACCGTAAGGGCAAATATATGATAGAGAGGCAGAGCTGTAATAGTTGACTCTTTACCGCTATCAAGCCCAATAAACCATTCCCGGCACTGCAACAGGTTTGCTACCATATTCCGGTGTGTAAGCACCGCTCCTTTTGAACGCCCTGTAGTTCCGCCTGTATATTGCAGAAAAGCAGTATCCTCGCCTTTTAAATTAATGGGTTCAAAAATTAAGTCAGCTCCTTTGTTAAGGGTGTCATTAAACCATACGGCTTTTGGATATTCATATGATGGAACCATCCTTTTCACCCGCTTGATTACGAAATTGACAAGAGAGCCTTTCAGCCCTCCGAGTTGATCACCAATGCGTGTCATTATCACAGTTTCAATAGAAATGTTATCCCTTATTTTTTCCAGTTTATGAGCAAAATTCTCTACTATTACCAAGGCTTTCACCTCAGAATCATTGAATTGAAACTCCATTTCACGCGGGGTATATAGTGGATTGGTATTCACCACCACCAGTCCGGCACGCAAAGCTCCAAATAATGCAATTGGATATTGGAGCAGATTTGGCATCTGAAGGGCAATATGATCACCTGCTTTTAATCCTGCCACTTGCTGAAGATAGGCAGCAAAATTGAGGGATTTTTGATCCAGTTGGCGGTACGTTAAGGAAACACCCATATTTTCGAAAGCGGGTAAATCGGCATATTTTTGACATACCTCAAAAAAAACATCTACCAAGCTGGGGTATTTATCTGCGTTTATTTCGTGTGAAATTTCATCCGGATATAAATCAAACCAAGGGAGATTTTCCATTTTCTTATTAGTTTAGTGAATCAAAAGAGAGTCTTTTATAAGTAATGAGAACTGAAGCATTGAAGAATTCTCAGTACATCCTTGGGTAAATAACCCTATTTAGATCACCTACGTTCTTTTAATATGATACCGCCTTTCCAGAGTAGAAGCGGCCTATTAAACCTGATATTTTCATTATTCGAATTTTGAATATCGTTAATGAATAGTCAGATTATTGAATATTCAAATCACTCCTGCATTGCATAGCATCCTAAAATCTTTAGTTCATCCGCTTCTTCTTTTAGCTCTTCCAATCCTTTTGAAACCTCTGAGTTATCGATGTTTCCTTGAATATCCAGGTAGAAGGAGTATTTCCATGGTTCGTTCATGCGAGGGCGGGATTCCAGTTTCGACATATTAATTTTGTGCTTGTGAAGAATATTCAGACAATCAATAAGTGAACCTTCTTCATTTGAAGTCACCATCATTAAGGAAGTTTTTGCGGGAATTTGTAAATCCACTTTTACCGGTTTATTTGTAACCACCACGAAGCGCGTATAATTTTCACCCTGATTGGCAATGTCGTGTTCTATTATGTGCAGGCCATATAAATCGGCGGCATGGGCACCGGCAATTGCTGCTTGCGAAATATCTCCCTCGTCCAGAACTTTTTTGGCAGACATGGCGGTATCCAAATAAGATTCCACTTTGCATCGAGGCAGTTTGGACAAAAACTGGGTGCACTGTGCAATAGCCTGGGGATGTGATAATATCTTCCGGATCTTACCAACTTCAACGGGTTCAACAGCCATCAGGCAATGCACTACTTTCAGGATTTCTTCGCCCACAATGTGCAGCTTTTCATTTCCCAGAATATCATAAGTATCATTGATGGAACCGGCAGTGGTGTTTTCAATGGGAAGCAGTGCGTAATTCACTTTTTCATCCAAAACAGCCTGTGCTGCCTGCTGGAAAGTATCGTAGCCAATGGCATCTACATGAGAATAGCGTTCGCTGAAATGCCGCGTTGCAGCAAGATGGCTATATGCCCCATCTGTCCCTTGATAGGAAACGCGAACTGTGCTTCCATTTTCTTTTTTGTTTTGATGATCTACCAGCGAATGGGTTTGAAAGCGCACCGAATTAGTAATGATCTCCCGAAACAAATGCTCAGCATAATAACGGTCGAGACCGATTTCGTGGGCTAAATCCCGTATACGGCTGAGGAGTAATTCTTCCCGCTCCAGGTCTCGTATACCTTTTTCATTTTTCAATTTCAGGGAAGAAATTTCTTTTACTAAATCCTGCCGTTCGGCAAGAGCTTTAAGAATCGTACGATCTATCTGATCCAGCTTTTCGCGGATGGAGTCCAAATTGTCTGACATAATTTTTCCAAATGAGTGAGTGATGGAAAGTAGGAAATGTGCAGGGAATTTGGAGAGAAAATTTTTCCTATAAATAAATTAAACATCTGCAATGTCTTCTAAATTTCATAGGATTAAGGCATGAGAAACCTGGCGCGGCTTAATGGACAATAACCTGTGGTACCCCGGAATAACATATATCCTGCAGTTAATGCTTTAACAACACTTTTATCTCTGTTTGAAACAATTTCATGCACAAGTATTGCCCCGCTTGCAACAGAGGTTATTCGTTCTTTTACATCAATATTGGGTGCAAAGCCAAAGGCTCCCTCGGAATTTGAACTCATTTTCCACATTCTTAATTATTTCTCTTTTAGATTTAATTTTGCAAATCAGATCGATATTACATTAACCACCATCCATTACCAGGTCTGCCCCTTCCTCTATTATCCGCTTAAAATCTCTGATGTCTTCTTTCACAAAGCTCTCAAAAACAGGATTTAAAAGTTTTGCGACACGCTTGCCCGGAGTACCTAAAGGTACACGATAAGTGATATCTACCTGAATCTCTGTTTCAAATTCTCCGGTCTCTTGGAATCGCACATTCCCGATATTTTCTATGGTTGAATTTGGCAACGACTGCCAGCTGATAAACTCGTTTTTTACGTCTTCTGTGATTTCACTTTCCCAACTTATCTTACCAACACCACCTGGCATTTTCGCCTCCCATTTAGACTTTTTATCGTCCAGTGTTTCCACCTTCTCAATGTGTTTCATAATCTTTGGCAGGTTCTCCAGATTACGCCAATATTTATAAACCTGATTCCGAGGCTTGTTAACAATCAGCTTTGTTTTTATGTCAATATCTGTATTTGTTTCAATTTCTTTAATGCCAATAGCATTATTTAGGGCACAGTAACCCGTCAAGCCTCTGAATAACATATACCCGCCTGTTAATGATTTGATGAGACTTTTTTTCTTTAACAAGCCTTTATACATCAAATAAGATCCACTGGCTATAGATGCTACTCGTTCTTTAGGTCCAATATTTGGAGTATAAGCTTTAGCTTCTCTTGCACTCATTTTCTACCTCTCTTTTGATATCAAAATTTTTCTATCTCTTGAAAATTTAATACAGCAAAAGAAGTAATTTCATTCCCATTGGAATTTAAAAAGCTCCTGTGGTCATTTGTTTGGCATAGTTGCATAAGGTGTTAAACTTTCTCTGTGCAAACTATGTTTTTCCTTTTCATGAATAATAAATCTACGCTAAAACCTGTAGGCCAGAAAGAGCGCATTCATGTGCTGGATGCCTTACGTGGATTTGCCATTTTTGGCATTTTAGTGATTAATATTCGTGTTTTCGGCGGGTACTCTTTTATGGCGGAAGAAGCCAGAAATCGAATGTTACTAGCCGACTGGAATGCTGCTTTCGATTGGCTTCACATTATGTTTTTCAGTGGAAAATTTTATACGCTTTTTTCACTCCTGTTTGGTATTGGTTTTGCCATTCAATTCATCAGGGCTTCTTCAACCGACCGCTCGTTCAAACGCCATTTCAGCCGCCGTCTCTTTTTCCTTTTATTGATTGGCATTGGTCATCTCTGGGGCATTTGGTTTAGTGATATCCTCGTTATTTATGCTTTATGCGGATATGTACTGATACTTTTTAAAGACCTTTCGAGCCATAAATTACTTTGGGCAGCTTTTTTCCTGTTACTGCTTCCGGGGATACATGCCTGGTATTTGCAAATAGCTGATGGCGGCTATACCACAACTATTTATCAACAATTATCCGAAAGTTGGATTGAAGCAGATTTGCCAAAAGCATCAGAAGAACAAGTAACTTTTGTGATGAGAGATGTGGTGGAAGTAATCCAAAGTGATTCCTGGGATACCATTCTATCCTTCAACTATATCGGTCCCCTGCTCAGGGCATATATGGTTTCTGTGGATTTGCGATTCATCAAGGTTCTGGCGGTATTTGTCTTGGGCTTGTGGACTGGCCGACAACTTTTACTGCACAATCTCCACAAAAATCGCCCTTTGTTAATTCGGATTGCCATTGTCAGTTTTCTGATTGGGCTGCCGCTTAATTTCATGTACGGAATGGAAAATCCTTTCGAATCGGAAAATTCTTGGTTCCTGCTTGCAAAAGAGGGCTTAACTCCTTTTGGATATGTAAGTCTTACTGCAGCCTTTGTCGCTTCAGTTATGCTATTATATCTAACCCGCATCAACAAAGTTTTGACTTCCCTTTTTAATTCTGTGGGTAAAACTGCACTTTCCAATTATATACTGCAATCGCTGATCGGGATCTTTATTTTTTATGATGTAGGTTTAGGTTTGGGAAAATATCTGGGCTCCGCTTATCTAACACTGGCAGTTATAGTCATTTTTGCTTTTCAGATTATCATCAGCAATCTGTGGTTAAAACGCTACAAATATGGCCCGCTGGAGTGGTTTTGGCGGGTTCTCACCTACGGCCGTTATATAAAAAATAAGCGAACCAGTTAAAGTGAATTCTTTGTTCGATTTAGAATTTTATTTAATCGCAGACTTCACAGAGGCCTAAAATATTAATATTATTTGAGCATATGCCGCGCCTTTAGCCCGAAATTATTCGATAATAGTTTTTACCTGATTTCGTTTTTTTAGCAGATTTTTTCTTTTAGTAAAAAGCAGAAACATTATGACCTAAAAGCTGTTTATAAATACATGAGAATTACTGAAAAGATTACAACGATGTTTAAAAAATTATTACTTCCACTTGTTTTGATTCTGGCTGCTCCCAACAGTATCCTGAATTCCGACATTGAAGAAAAACTTCAGCAAATTGATAGTGAGTTTTCCGGAAATTTGGGTGTATATATTAAATACCTGGGAGATGAGAGCACGATAAATTACAATACAGAACGTAACTGGTATCTGGCTTCAACTATTAAAATTCCACTTGGTATTGCCATTCTGCAAAAAGTTGAAGAAGGCGAATTGTCTCTGGATGATAAAATCATGCTTGAAGAATATCATTTAGTGGATGGCAGCGGTGATTTGTTATGGCACGAACCGGGAACTTCTTTCACCATTCGGGAACTGCTGGAAAGAATGATCAAAGACAGCGATAGTACCGCCACAGATATGCTAATCGCTTTATTAGGGGAAGATGAATTTAATGAACAAATCCGGAATAGCATTGTCAGTGAAGGGTTTGAACCTTTTACCACCATTTTGCAGGTCCGGTATGATGCCTACGGCGAATTGCACGAAAATGCAGCCAATCTTACCAATATGGATATCATCAAATTGAAAGGTGTCACTCCCATGTCCAACCGGCTCGAAGCCTTGCTCCAGGTGATTGCCGTGGATAAAAATGACATCAAAATAAAAACCATTCCTGATGCTTTTGAGGAGTATTATAAAAGCAATCTAAATTCCGGCAGACTGCAAACTATGGGTTTGGTTCTGGAACAATTTGCTGAAGGGGAATACCTGAATGAAGAACACACAAAGATTCTTCTGGACATTATGAAAAGTGTTACAACGGGTGATAACAGGATTAAAGCAGGATTTCCAGGGGATACCGAATTTGCCCATAAAACCGGAACCCAAATTGGCCGCGCCTGCAACGTCGGAATAGTTTATCCTGAACAGGAAGATCCACTTATAGTCGCTGCCTGTGCCGAAAAATACCAAAGCCTGAAAGAAGCAGAATCAGCCTTTGAAAAGATTGGAAGAATGTTGGCGGAAAGTTGGTAGTAAATAGATATACAGTAAATAACGTATTCACCAACACTTCAGTTATAATAAGGTATTAGGTACAATAGCAATTTGTGGGAATGCACGTAATATCTGCTTGTTAAATGTAACCAACTTAATATTTAAATCATCCGCCAGAGATATAAATTCACAATCATAGGATGAGCATTGTGATTGACTCACAAAATTATAAACCTGTGTGGTGTTTATATGAAATTCCCGGTCTTTCATTTGTTTTTCTGCTTTCTCAGTGACTTGTAAAGCTTCTGTAATATTGATCAGATTTTTCCTGAAGTATAGGCTGACCACATTTTTAAACTCACTTTTCCAAAGTATGGGGGCAAGCCATTCGGGATCTTTATTAAATAAATTATCACAAATTTGAGTGTTTTCGGAGGGAAACCAAAAATGAGCAATGATATTTGTATCAACTACAATCATTCCCGGCCCTGATCAATAGCTTTTTGAATTTCTTTAGCAGTCAGTTGTCCTTTAACTTTACTTCTCATCAACTGTGCCTGATAAAGAACCTCTTCAGAAGAAACATGATTCGGCTCAACGGATTTCTCAAGACATGCAATAATTTCACTGTTCATACTTCGATGCTGCGCTTTAGCCTGCTTCTTTAATTTAGTATAGATTTCATCGGGGATATTTTTTACGGTTATATTTGGCATGGCTGTAGTAGTTTCATTATGGTATATATATGAAACTAAACCTGAAATAATTATAATGCAAATTTTATAATAATTGTTGATTCCTTCCTTCAGCTTTTCTCCCTGATCACTGACTCGTTTTCTTATATCTTTTAATAGCAACCATCAAGAATAAAGCTCCCATACCCACAAGAATAGAAACCATGAGTTGAATTTCTTTCCATCCTGCTCCTTTCAGTAATACCATCCTCATAATTTTAATAAAATAAGCTACAGGATTGGCGAAAGTGAGTTGTTGGGCCCACACCGGCATGCTTTCAATTGGAGTGAAAAAGCCTCCCATCAAAATAAATACTACCATGATGAACCATGCTATAAACATTGCCTGCTGTTGGGTATTGGTGACGGTAGAAATGAATAATCCCATTGCCTGAACTACCACCAGGTAAATTCCCGCAACCACCAAAATGGTAAAAAGGCTTCCTACAAATGGAATTTGAAATCCGTAGCGGGCAAGGGCAAGGCCAACGAGCAGGTCGATCATTCCGATTACCCAAAAGGGTAACAATTTCCCAATCATAAATTGAGATTTTCGGATGGGTGTCACATTCAGTTGTTCAATGGTTCCAATTTCCTGTTCTCGAACAATATTCATTCCCGAAAGAAAGAGGCCGATCATAGAAACCAAAACCACCAGTATTCCCGGTACCATAAAGGTGATATAATCCAGGTCGGGATTGTACCAGTTTTGTGTAATGAGGTTGATATCTTTTGCCTGTAAAAGCGGCTGAGTGGTAGAAGCAAGCTGAATTTCCATTAAATGATCTCTATTGAAATCATTTAGAATGGAAGAACTGTAAGCCTGAATTAATCCAGCCGTGCTACCGTCTACTGCATCAATAATAAGCTGAATGGGTGCAGAATTACCACTTTGCAAATCTCTTTGGAAATGTACCGGAATATGAATAATCATCTTCACTTTACCGGCATCCATAGCCTCCATTGCTCCATACTTATTAAAAGTTTTCTCAGTGAGGCGAAAATAACCAGTTGCCTGAAATTTTGATGTCAGTTCCCGCGAAAGTGAAGTTTGATCCATATCTACCAGCGCGAAATCAACTTCTTTTAACTCATAAGTAGCTGCAAAGGATAAAATCAACAACTGGACTACCGGCATCACAAATAAAATGGGAAGCATGCCTTTATTGCGAAATATCTGCAGAAATTCTTTTTGAAGTAAGAAACGGATGGTTCTCATTGCAGCCTCACATTGAACTTTTTGAGGCTGACCCCGATAAAGAAAACCGTCATACCAAACATGATCAGCGTTTCCTGCCAGAGATATATTAATCCTGATCCTTTAAGCATTATGCTGCGCACAATAATCAAAAACCATTTGGCGGGAATGGCATGAGAAAAAATTTGCAGCGGATAAGGCATACTTTCTACCGGGAATATGAAACCGGAAAGAAGAACTGTGGGAAGTAAAAGTCCGGCGAGAGAAACCATCATAGCTGTTTGCTGGTTATTTGCCACAGCCGATATAAAAACCCCAAGGGCAAGTGCGGCTAGAATAAACAGAATGGCTTCAACGAAAAAAAGAATGAAAGAGCCGGCAAAGGGAACATCAAATACAAAACGCGCCAAAATTAAAATGGTTATCACATTAATAACCGAAAGTACCAGGTACGGCAGTACTTTCCCGAAGATGATATGGTGCGGCTTAAGCGGCGAAACCAGCAGGATTTCCATATTCCCCATTTCCTTTTCACGGGTGATGGATATAGAGGTCATAAGCGCAGAAATAAGCATCAGGATCACTGCTATTAATCCCGGTACAAATAAATTCACGCTCCGCAATTCAGGGTTGTACATCATCCGGATTTCGGATTGAACCCCGGCCTGCTGAATAGATCCATCATTTATTGATGCCACATAATCCCGGACAATATTTGTAGTATATGCCTGTACCAGGTTCGCCAGGTTTGGGTCGGTGGCATCTGTGATGATCTGAATATCCGCTACAGCATCGCGGGTTAATTTTCTGGAAAAATCTTTCTCAAAAACCACCACTTCCTTAATTCTTCCGGCCCTGAACACCTCCTCTACCTCATCATAACTCTGCAAATATGCACTTAACACAAATGAATTTGAAGCATCTAATTTCTGAATGATAGTTCGTGTGGCTTCATCCCTGGAGAAATCCAGAATGGCAATTTCGGCATTGCTAATTTCATTCCGAATGGCAAATCCAAAAAGCAAAAGCATAATGACCGGCATCCCAAAAAGCACCACCAGCGTACGCTTATCGCGGTAAATCTGTTTAAACTCTTTGATTACAAATCCCCGGAACGAGCCCATCAGTCCCCCCTCTCTGCCGAGCGAGCTAATTGAATGAATACTTCTTTAATGGATGCAGCGGAATAGTTTTTCTTAAGGTTTTGGGGAGAGTCCAACGCATCAATTCGCCCATCAACCATGATGGAAATACGGTCGCAATATTCAGCTTCATCCATATAATGGGTGGTCACGAAAACCGTAATTCCACGGCTGGAGACTTCATAAATCTGTTCCCAAAACTGACGGCGGGTGACAGGATCCACTCCGCCGGTGGGTTCGTCGAGAAATATAATTTTTGGATTGTGTATGGTTGAAATGGCGAAAGCCAGCTTTTGCTTCCATCCCAGGGGCAATGATTTTACCAGTTTTTTTCTTAGTTCCTGAATTCCTACAGATTCCATCACCTCGTTTATTTTCGGGGTGAGATCTAAATCATCAATTCCATAAATCCCGCCATAAAACCGGATATTTTCCTGCACCGTCAAATCATCGTAGAGCGAAAATTTCTGACTCATATATCCGATATTTTGCTTGATGTTTTCGGCATCAGTATAAACATCAAAACCTGAGACCGAAGCCTTACCCGAAGTTGGGCTTAGAAGTCCGGTAAGCATCTTCATGGCGGTAGTTTTGCCGGCTCCATTTGCGCCCAAAAAGCCAAAAATCTCCCCCTGTTTAACATTAAAAGTGATGTTATCGACGGCGATAAAATCCCCAAACTTTCGGCTCAGATTTTCAGTTTGAATGGCGAATTCAAGCATGCTCACTCTCCTTCGCCATCAAAAACATAAAAGCGTCCTCGATATCTGCTTTGATTTTCTTGATTATTACATCCTCTAAATCCTGTTGCCGCAGATAAGACTTCAAATCCTCTATATTTAACCGCTCTCTTTTATCGGTAAAATGGATGAATTCTCCAAAAGGATGTACCGATTCCGTGAATTCATAATTTTTCAAAGCCTGCAACAATGCATAGGTATTTTTTGATTTGATGCCCAAAAGCGGCTTTTTAAACGATCTCACAACTTTGGCCGGTGTATCAATCTGAAGTATTTTTCCCTCCTGTATCAAGGCTACACGATCGCACAAATTAGCCTCATCCATATAGGGTGTGGAGACAATAATAGTGATTCCTGCTTTTTTTAGATCAGAAAGCATTTCCCAGAATTCCATACGCGAAACAGCGTCTACGCCAGTAGTGGGTTCATCCAGCAGCAATAGTTTTGGTTTGTGGATGAGGGCGCAGCTTAATGCCAGTTTCTGCTTCATTCCACCGGATAAATCTCCTGCAAGACGGTTTTTGAAAGGCTCGAGTTGTTTGTAAATCGGTTTAACCAGCTCGTAGTTTTCCTGAAATGTAGTACCGAATACAGAGGCAAAAAAGTTCATGTTCTCTTCTACCGTCAAATCCAGGTAAAGTGAAAATCGTCCGGGCATATACCCAAGTTGCGGGCGAATGATTTTATAGTCTTCCACCACATCTTTTTCCAAAACAGCAGCTTTCCCCGTATCGGGAATAATGAGTGTAGCCAGAATTCTGAACAGTGTGGTTTTTCCGGCACCATCGGGACCGATAAACCCAAAAAGCTCTCCTTCTTCTACCTGAAAGTTGATCTCCTGCAAGGCCTGCACCTTGCCGAATTGCTTGCTTATATTTTGTACTTCTATGATCACAAATTGTGGGATTAAGGGAGCACTGATTCTCTGATTACACTGATTTTATTTTCGCAGAGCATGTTTTTACCTCGTTCCCAACCTCTTCTGGTTGGGAGCGCCGGGCGGAACCTCCAATTTTTTTGAAAACCTACTTTTCACTATACACCTCCTCCAACACATCAATCGTTTGCTGCACAAGTTGTCCAATGGTTTGATCCAATTCCTTTAGAAAGATTTTAAAACCCTCATATACTGATTGAAGTATTTGCCTACTTTGATTGGCCATGGATCTGGCGTTAATTTGAAATACCGAAACTCACCTCACCAGGCATTCCAATTTTCAATTTTCCGTCAGGATTAGGCACTTTTACCTTTACCGCATAAACCTGCGTTACGCGTTCTTCTTTGGTCTGAATCATTCTTGGGGTGAATTCTGCGCGGGTCGAAATCCAGCTAACTTTACCATTTAAACGCTCATTTTCTTCGGCGCTTTTATCGATCAGTACTTCAACTTCTTGCCCCAATGTCAGATTTGAAAATTGTACTCCAGATACATATACCCGGAGTATCAGCTCCTCAAGATTAGCCATTCTATAAAGTGGATTTCCCTGGGAGATTAATTCATGCGGCTCCACAAACTTCGATAAAACAGTTCCTGTTACCGGATTGATAATAGTTGCCCGCTTTATCTGATCTTCAACCTGTAAAATTTTCACTTCCATGGTTTCCATCTCGGTATACACCGATTGCTTTTGAACCTCAACGGATGTTATCTGCTTTTGCAGTGAATTCACCTGACCCTGGGCTTGATCAATTTGCTGCTGGGTGGCGGCATTATCTTCCTGTAGCGATGTAAATCTTTGAAGGTCTTTTTGGGCTGTTTCCAGTTGTTCTTTGTACACATCGGCCTGTGCATTCAGCCTTGCGATATTAGTTTGTATGGACTTTATCGATGCCTGTAATTCAGTTTTTCTCAAGAAAAGCTGTGTAGTATCAATTTGTCCGATGATTTCACCGGCATCCAGTCCAGTGCCTTCTTCAACCTTAAAATCCTGCAAAACTCCAGAAGCTTCTGCCGAGAGGGTAATTTCATTTGCTTCAAATTGTCCGTAGGCATCTGATAGTTGCCGGTCATTACAAGAAATAGTCAGAAGTAAAATTGCTACAATTCCGGCTGCATTTTTTAATTCCATGAAATTCCTTTTTTAGTTAAATAGTCAATATTTGCCTGCACCAACTGAATCCGGTGCTGCTCCAAATCAAGCTGAGCCTGATGTTCTGCATTTAATTCCGTGATGTATTCTGTTGATGTGATGATTCCCTGGTTAAGAAGGTTTTCTTTTTCCTTTACAATATCTGAGCGCAAAGCAAGGATTTCTTCATCATGCTCAATCTGCTCACGAAGCATTTCAATTTGCTGCTCCGCTTGTTTGAGTGTGGCATTTAATTGGCGGTTAAATGCTTCTTCGTCAGCTTTCACGTTCTTTTGCTGTAAAGCAATGACTTCCGCTTTCTTACCGGCATTACTCCAACTTTTGAAATTCCATTGAGCTTTCATCCCAATAAGCCAATATTCCTGAAGGTCGTCATCAAAAGCATTCAGGCCGGGGCGGCCGTATGCAGCCTTTCCGAAAACAGCAAGAGTTGGGAATCTATCTGCTTCCGTGATTTTTATTTGTGATTCCAGACTTTCAATCCGGGCATTAAATGCTTCAAATTCCGGCCGAATAATTTCATTTTTTTGATCAGGCTCGAAATCTTTCAGATCCGGTAAAACCAGTTCCTCTGCCGATGATACTTTTTCCCCTATCAGTTCCCCCAGTACATCATAACCGCTTTCAATATCGTGCGAAATTTGAGGGAGTTGTTGTCCGGCTTTTAAAATCTCCGCCCTTAAAACCAGCGCATTACCAGGCAGCAAAACCCCATTTCTTACCCGTGAATCAACAGATGAAAGCTGCTCCTTCATATCCTGTATGAGCAATTCCACCGACTCCTTTTTCTTCTGCATGTAGAGAATTCCAAAATAAACCTGCTCAACCTGACTGCGAATTTGCAGCAATTCGCCTTCGATTGCTGCAATCTCCGCCTTCCCTGTTTTAGTTTTCAGGTTCTTCAATGAACCGATTCGCCCTCCCTCAAAAATGGTTTGGTTGATATCAACAGATATGTTGTAATGATCTTTACTGAAGGTTGGAGGGCTCGTGCCAGGTGCGGCAAAAGGAACTGAGGTTACATCTGATTGATAGCTGGTACTTGCACTTAATTGAATATCAGGGTACCAGCCGGATTGGGCAATTTGCCTGTTCAAATTAATAATCTTTTTCTGAATAGCCGTTTTATTTGCCAAGGGATAATCGGCTATTTGCTCATAACAATATTCAAGCGTAACTGGATTTTCCTGGGTAAATCCCACAGTTGATATCAGCAGAAAAACCAAGAATGATATGTCCCTTTTCATGATGGTTTCACTCCTTTCATAATGAGTTCAGGAATAAGTTTTTTTCGTTCTTTAAGAAAATTCTTGTAATCACTTTCATCAAAACCAAAAATACCCTGCACCATTTTTTTTGCAATTACCGGCATCATGCACATGCTCACGATATTTATCAAAAACTGCTCAGACTTGATTTCCATCATTCTTCCTGCGGAAATCTCTTCCTCAACCTGTTCATTGAATTTTTGCGGAATTTGAACATGCGTAGAAACGATAAATTGATGAAATCTCTCTGGATGCATATTCATTTCATGGATTACGAAGGCAGGCAAATTCGGATTTACTTTAAAGATGTAATAATAGAAGTCTACAATTTGCACAACTTTTTCTTCCAATGTTTTTTCAGATCCCAAAACACCTATGAGTTTTGGCAAAATTTTCTTTATACCTGCTTGAAAAACCGCCATGAAAAGTTTGTCTTTACTCCGGTAATAATAGTGCAGCATTGATTTATTGATATCTGCTTGGTCCGCAATTTCCTGCATCCGGGCTCCATCAAATCCTTTTTTCTGAAACACTTCCTGTGCTGCTATAAAAATTTTTTCTTCAGTTTCTTTTTCCAATCCCATAAACTTTTTCTTCTGTTCCTGGGATATTAAACAAGTTAACCAAATAATTCAACCATTTGGTTAAACTTTATGGTTATATATTCTAAATCACTGTTTAAAAAAGAGGAAAACCAGGTCGAAATTAATCTCGCCTGAAGGGCGGTGCAACTCATCAAAAAGACAATCCATAAAAAAACCCCGCTTGTTTCAAAAAGCGGGGCCTGGATGTTTAGGTTAGTCTAAGTCTGTTTGGAAGGACTTATACCATAAAAATAAGCTACTCTTTATGCTGTGTAATAACACCGCATAAGCATGTGGTTTTAATAATCTAGTGTTGTGTCAACGTTGAAATATCGGCAGAAAACGATCGGGGTTTCAACTATAGGCAACCTTTGGCCCGCTCCATCACCCGGCTCGTTTTTAAGAATGCCTTTGATGCCTGTTCCGGCTGAGCCGAAAGATGGAGCTATAGCCTCAAAAT
>JBBDNN010000024.1:0-32390 GCA_040877545.1 Balneolaceae bacterium | reverse complement strand
GGCCAAAGGCTGCCTATAGTTGAAACCTCGATCGTTTTCTGCCGATATTTCAACAATTGACACAACACTAGTTCAAGCGTCCGCTTGGACATTACTCTTCCGCATCCTCTCTATAACTTTTCATTGCAAGGAAAAAGAAAAAAGTAGCTAATAAACCACAACTGGTAAATACTATCAGTAAAGCTTTGGAGGGGCCATAAAGATCGGTAAAAATATTATCGATTAACCAACCGGTTAATGGTGGCCCGATTCCAAAACCAACAATACTTATCACAAATAAATAAACCGCAGCGGCCATGCCGCGCATATCGGGTTTAACAAAATATTGGATGAGCGCCGCAGCAACTCCATTGTAGGAGGAAGAAATTACATTAGCAAAACCAATGAGCAGAAAAGCAGTTAAGGCCGTTTCTGCCATCAACCCAAAATAATAAAATGGAAGACCGCCGAGGGCTGCTACTATTCCCATAATAAATCTTTTTTCTGCTCCCCATTTTGTAGCGAATAGATCTGCAAACCATCCGGAGGCGTTTACACTCACTCCGGTCAAGAACATGAACCATCCATATTGGGAAATAAGGGAAGGAGTCTGAAAAGTATCGCTCAATACTGTTCCAATAAAAGCTAAAAGGGTATATCCGCTAAGCGACAATAACGAAAACCCGGCAAGATGAAATCGTACGGTCCTTTTTTGAAGGATGTATTTAAGTGTTTGAAAAAATGCTTCAGCCGGTTTCCCACTCTTGGTTCCTCGGGATTTTCGAATAGGTTCTCGAATCAGCAAAAAACCAATAACAGCTAAAACCAACCCCGGCCAGCCAACGGTTTTAATAGCGAGCCGCCAGTCATACAGATGGGCTACCGAGCCTCCGATCAAAAAAGAAAATCCCACACCAATAAAAATTCCGGAAGCATACACCGAAAAAACTCTCGCTCTCTGGCTCGGCTTGAAATAATCAGCCAACAAAGAATATGCCGAAGGACTCAGCGCAGATTGACTCACTCCAACAAAAAAACGAGCGGTAATCAGGAAGGCAAAGGAGGACGCAAATCCACTGGCAAGTGTCATCAGGCTCCAAATAGTTAATCCCGCCAAGATGATTCTCTTTCGAGAAAGTCGATCCGCAAAATAACCCATAAAAACACCACAGAAGGCATATACCAAAGAAAAAGCCGGTCCGTACAAAATGCCAATCTGTGTATTTGAAAAACCCAGATCTTCCCTGATGTTTGTGGAAAGCACCGCAATTATTTGCCGGTCTACAAAGCTCGAAATATAAATGAGCACCAAAATGAATAGCACCAGCCAGGCGTAAACCTGCGGATTTTTTGAGCTGATTTTGTCGTAGATGAATTTCATTTTTTGAAGGTAGCAGATTTTATCCTGAAGTTGAATATTTGATGTAGATTTACGGAAGAACTAAATCCAACGTCTTATTTTGATTTTCGATGAACGATCAGCAACTTTTGATTGCAGGTGTAAAAAAACAAAAAGTTCAAGCCTCCTCCTGGACTTTTTGTATCAGCTTACGAAAAGATTCAATTCTTGCTTAAGCTTAATTCAGCGATTATTTTAAATCACTTTCAGAATGGAAGGCGAAAGCGTAGAAAAGAAATTAAATTCATCCAGTGAAGCTACCCCGCAAATCGAAGAAGCAAAAAGAACGAGCCCATGAAATCCTCCAGGAACTTTATAAACATTATCCGGATGCACATTGTGAGCTGAATCATCAAAACCCTTTTGAACTATTAATTGCCACCATCTTAAGTGCACAGTGTACAGATGTTCGCGTGAATAAGGTGACTCCTGTTCTTTTTGAAACTTATCCCACACCGGAACTAATGGGACAGGCTCCTCTCGAAGAACTCGAAGATCTTGTCCGCACCACTGGTTTTTATAAAAATAAAGCGCTTGCCCTGAAGGAGTCCTCAAACCGAATAGTGGAAGAATTTGGGGGTGAAGTTCCCCAAACAATGGATGATCTGCTTACATTAAGAGGAGCGGCCAGAAAAACCGCAAATGTGGTTTTAGGAAATGCTTTCAACATAAATGTAGGTGTGGTTGTAGATACTCATGTTCGGCGAATCTCAAACCGGCTCGGGCTAACCAATGAAAAAAAGAATGTGGCTAAAATAGAGCGGGATTTAATGGCCCTAATTCCACAGGAAAACTGGACTGATTTATCACACTTGTTAATTCATCACGGACGAGGGCCTTGTAAAGCAAGAATATCAAAAGCGCCGGATCATCCGGTTTGTGTGAAGTATGGCGTGAAGTGTAAATGCCGGAAAATGAGGAAAGAACACTCACAATAAATAAAAAACACTATCAACTAATAAAATACTACTATGAGAAAATATACGGCCGAATTTATCGGAACCTTCTTTTTGATGTTTGGAATTGTAATGAGCGTTGCCAATGCCGGAGATATTGCCCCCTTGGCAATTGGGAGTATCCTGATGGTTATGGTATATGCCGGAGGCCCAATATCGGGAGCTCATTATAATCCGGCTGTAACCCTCGCAGTATGGATGCGGGGTAAATGTAGCACCGCTGAAGTACCGGGTTATTTAATTGCACAAATAACTGCTGCTTCTATTGCAGCATTCACTGCCAATTTTATTCTTGGTGTAGAACCGGGTACCGGATTGGAAGTTAATTTTACACCTGCTTTACTCTCTGAATTTTTAGGTACTTTTGCTTTGTGTTTTGTGATTTTGATGGTTGCTTTCTCTAAGCGTTCGGAAGGAAATTCCTACTTTGGGCTGGCAATTGGATTTACAGTAGCAGCCATGGCTTTTTCGGTAGGAAGTGTTTCGGGAGGTGCTTTTAATCCCGCTGTAGCAATCGGCGGAAGTTTCGCGGGTTTATTAATCTGGTCCAATATCTGGATTTATCTGGTGGCTAATTTAGTTGCCGGAGCAGTTGCCTCTCTTGCATTTAATTATGTTGATGCTGAATAGAAATATTCAAAAATTTAAACTTTATGATCTATTTGATTGTTGAGATTTTCTGTCATGCAGGATAAGCTTTTTAATTCATATACCGCTCCAATTCCACCTTTTCGATATGATGTGGAGATTGTACCTGTTAATCAAAACGGAGAATCTTTTCTCTATTTTCACGATCAGCTGGGGTACGCCTCACCCAATTTTGCCGTTCCAACTTCAGCTCAAACAATTTTCTCATTGCTGGATGGTAATCGCAGTGTAGTTGATATAATGGCTTTCAGTACAAATGGCATCACCAAAGAACAAGTACTCGAATACATACGGTTCCTGGATGAAAATGCACTTTTAGATTCTGCTTATTTCAAATCCCATTCGGAATCAGTTGAAGCAGAATACGAAGCATCGAACGTTCATATTTCTAATACAGCCGGCTCTTCATACCCGGAAGATGCCGGGGAATTGAAGTTCTTCCTGGATGAAGCATTTAACAAATTGGAAACCACCGAAGCAGTAGCTGAGGCGAAAGCTCTATACTCCCCACATATTGACCTCAGGGTTGGGTTGAGCAGTTATGTAAAGGCTTTCTCTTCAATAAGAAATTTAAAGCCAAAACGGGTGGTTATATTAGCGACCTCTCATTATTCGGGAATGTTTCCTGAGGTGTATGAAGATTTGCCCTTTATAATTTCCGTTAAAAATTACCAGATGGCGAATGGTGAAATAAAAGCAGATCGGGAGGGAATTAAAAAGCTACAAAAACGAGTGGAACAGAATGGGGAGCCGAAAGATTATGGCATCACTTTTCAGGATCGCACCCACCGGATTGAGCATAGTATTGAATTGCATTTATTATATCTGAATCATCTGTGGGATCATGATTTTCAGATTATCCCCATTCTTGTTGGCGGATTGGATGAGCTATTTTATAAGAAAGATGGTTTCCAGGGGAAACAGGTACAAAAATTTTCTGCTTTATTGAACAATCTCTTTGGTGATGATGACGATACCTTTTTCCTGATCAGCGGCGATTTAGCTCATATCGGTAAAAAATTTGGCGACCCGCAACCAGCCAGTGAAATGAGAGAAAATATAAAAGCCTTTGATGAGCGATTTCTAAAAGCGGGAGCAAATTCTAATTCCAGCCAAATGCTTGAACTTATGAGTGAAGAATACGACCCCTACCGGATTTGCGGCTATCCGCCCCTTTTCACCTTTCTTAAAACCTTTCCAAATCTAAAAGGCGAAATTCTTTCCTACGATATCTGGGATGAACAGGAACGCGAAAGCGCGGTAAGTTTTGGAAGTATTTTGTTTGGGCACTAATACACGAAATTTTTGCAAACATTCCTTACATTAGTGGCATGAGCTTAAAAGCAGAAATAAAGAACAGATCAATTTCATTTTATAATTTGTGTGCTAAGCACAAAGTGAAATATTTATATGCTTTCGGATCCTCTATTACCAACCGATTTGATGAGGAAAAAAGCGATATAGATTTACTTGTGGAAATAAATGAAAGAGATCCTCTCCATAAAGGTGAGCTTTTACTTTCTTTTTGGGACGAATTAGAAAAATTCTTTAATCGTAAGGTGGATTTACTTACTGAATCTTCACTTTCAAATCCATATCTAAAAAAATCTGTTGATTCCACAAAAGAACTAATCTATGAGGAATCAACAGAAAAAATACCTATCTGATATTTTGAAAGCGATTGAATTAATTGAATCCTTTTCAAAAAGTACCCCAACTTTCGAATTGTATTCTGAGGATTTAAAAACTCAAAGTGCTGTTGAGCGCCAACTTGGGATAATAGGAGAAGCAGTAAATAAGTTCAGCAAAATAAGTGAAACTGAATTAGAAAACTCCCAGCGAATCATCGGCTTCAGAAATCGCATTATACATGCATACGATTATATTGATGCAACAATAGTCTGGGCAGTTCTAAAAAATTATTTACCCGCTTTAAAAGGTGATGTTTTATCTAAACTAAAGGACTGAATTTCTCTCCACAATTTTCACGCACAGTGTCATTCGACATTTTAAAACAAAACCTACGTTTTAAATACCTCATTCCTTAATCTCCATCTTCTCAGCAAAGTAATTGCAGAAGTCCATCATATCTCCGGAGATGCGCTCATCATTAGTGGAGCGTTCCAATGTATCCGCCATGGTGACAAGTGTTTGGTGAAAGAAAATTTTCATTTCATCCACCGTCATTTCTTTGGTCCACAGATCCAGCTTCAGGGTATCTTTATTTTTCGCATCCCAAAGCGAAAGCAACATTGCCCGGCATTGTGCTTCATCCTTACCCTGCAAATCGCTTGCATTCCAGATGATGTCGGTAGGAATATTTTCTTCGTCCAGCTCTACAGTAATCGAAATTTCTTTTTTTGGCATATTTTCAATGTTCCTTGTTCTATGTTCGGTATTCCTTATTCGATGTTCGATGTTCGGTGTTCCTTATTCAATGTTCGGTGTTCCTTATTCAATGTTCGGTGTTCCTTGTTCAATGTTCGGTATTCCTTATTCAATGTTCGATGTTCTTCAGTATTCATCCTTGCAGTTCTGTCTCAACATCTCCAGTACATGTTTAAAATCCTCGGGAAGCTCGGAATCAAACCGAACCATTTCTCCTGTTTTGGGATGTTCAAATCCGAGGGTTTTTGCGTGAAGGGCTTGTCTGCCCAGGCCGGTAATTAGTTTATGCATCATGGGTTTTCGGGATCCGGTATTTGGCCCGTATCTTACCGAAGTGCCGCCATAAGTGGAATCTCCAAAAACCTGATAACCCATGTGATTAAAATGCACACGAATCTGATGCGTTCTTCCCGTTTCCAGCTTCACTTCTACCAGGCTCAGGTAATCAAAATATTCTAGTACTTTCCAATGAGTTACCGCCGGCTTTCCCCGCCCTTCAGATTGTACTGCCATTAACTTACGATCGTGTTTGGAGCGGCCGATATTACCCTCAATCGTTCCTTCCTTCTCAGCCGGTGTTCCCCAAATAATGGCCCAGTAAGTTCGCTCTACATCTTTTTCAGCAAACAATTTACCAAGCATGGATAGAGACTCTTCATTTTTGGCAACAACCAGAAGTCCGCTCGTATCTTTGTCGAGACGGTGTACAATTCCCGGCCTGATATTCTCATCCTCATCCTCGCCTGCAAGCTCATCTGCATGAAACATAAGGCCGTTTACCAGGGTTCCAGTCCAGTTCCCATAGGCGGGGTGCACCACCATTCCGGCTTCTTTATTAACCACAATGATATCATCATCTTCATAAACAATATTGATATCCAGCTCTTCGGCTTTGGCTTCCGGCGGAGGTGGTTTTGGGAGTTCAATGAAAATCTCATCTCCCGGCTGCATGATATATGATGGTTTTTCCTTCTTCTCATTCACCCATACATAGCCATCCTTGATCGCCTGCTGAACCTTATTCCGCGTCGCATTTTCCACCGTATTTGTGATATAAACATCCAAACGGATATCAGCCTTTTGCCCTTCGGGCACCGTGAATTTGTAGATCGTTGTTTTTTCTTTCTCCATCTCTCAAAGGTACGCAGTTTAAATATTTTTGTAAGGAATTAGTTTTGAATCGGTCTTACTTAAAAATGTTAAATGCTAAATTTTAAATTTTGAATGAGGTAATCTAGATGAAAGGTAAAAATGTAATCCAAGAAAAGAGTTTTAATTTCGCGCTCTCTATTATTGAGCTTTATAAAATTCTTGTGCAAAGAAAAGAGTATGTAATCTCAAAACAGATTCTCAGGTCTGCTACCAGTATTGGCGCTAATATTGAAGAGGCTACGGCTGCACAATCAAAAAAAGATTTTGCCTATAAAATGAGCATATCTTCAAAGGAAGCACGAGAAACAAGATATTGGCTAAAATTATTGGATAAAAGCCAATTGGTAGAAATGGACTATTCACAATATTTAAAAGACTCCACGGAGATAATTAGAATTCTCACTTCTATCGTGAAAACCTCACAAAAAAATCCCTGAAAAACCCATTTAACATTTAGCATTTAACACTTATAATCCTGCTACAGAAAAGAAGTTCGAATCAGCATTATAATTCAACATTTAAATTTAACATCCCTTATGATACAATCATTACACATCAAAGATTTTGCTTTAATTGATGAGCTGGACGTGGAGTTCGAGGAGGGGTTGAATATCCTAACCGGGCAGACGGGCGCGGGGAAATCTATTATTATCGGGGCTTTGAATATGATTTTAGGGGAACGCGCCGATACCGAGGTTATCCGGCAAGGAAAGGATAAAGCCATTTCCGAAGCTACTATTCGTGTAGATGATAATGCGGAATTGAAGGCCCTTCTGGAAAAAAATGAAGTGGAGTTCAGCGAGTATTTAATTCTTCGGCGAGAAATTCGGACAACAGGCAGCCGCGCTTTTATAAATGATACCCCCGTCAACATCAGTGTGCTGAAAGCAGCCGGTGACTTGCTGGTGGACCTGCACGGACAGCACGACCATCAGCTTTTGCTGAAAGAGGAAAATCATCTTGGGGTAATTGACGGCTTTGGTGAAATGGAGCCGGTTTTGAAAGCTTATCAGAAAGAATACTGGAAAATGACGGAGCTGCAAAGAGATCTTCGTTCCCTGAAAAAGCGAGAATCAGATTTAGACGAAAAAACAGAGTTATATCGATTTCAGGTGAAGGAGCTTGAAGAAGCAAGATTAGACGAGGTTGAGGAAGAGGAGTTGGAAAATGAAATGAACCTGCTCGATAACGCCGAAGAGTTAGACCAAAAAGCAGCGGCTATTTCTGAAATGGGCGATGCTGATAAAAATAACATCATCCAGTTGATCAATTTCCTGAAATTAAACCTGGAAGATCTTGCCCGTATTGAGCCAGATTTCAACAACTATCTTGCCGAAATTACAGCCGCACGTGTGAGTATTAATGAAGCTATCACTTTTGCCGAGCGTTATAGAAACAGCATTGAATTCAACCCGAACAGACTAGAAGAGTTACGGCATCGGCAATCAGAATTAAACCGGCTTCAAAAAAAATATCAACGGGATGTGCCGGAGCTAATTAAATACCTGCATGAGGTACAACGCGAACTTTCTATCGCGGATAATTTTGATCTGGAAATAGAAAAAATGGAACATGCCATAACTGATCAGGCGGAAAATCTCAGGAAAAAAGCCATTCAGCTGCATGATGCCAGAGTTAAAATCGGGGAGAACCTGGCGGTTCAAATTCAGGAAGAATTGGCCAAAGTTGGTATTCCTCATTCAAAATTAGATGTACGGGTAGATTGGCTTTTATCCGGTAAAGGCTGGATTGAAGTGGACGAAAAACATATTGAATGCACTGAAACCGGATGCGATAATGTACGGATGTACATTTCGACCAATAAAGGAGAAGAGCCCAAGCCACTTTCAAAAATTGCTTCAGGAGGGGAAATCAGCCGGGTGATGCTGGCGCTGAAATCCATCCTCGCCAAAGAACAAAGCCTGCCTGTTATGATTTTTGATGAAATTGATACCGGTATCAGCGGGGAAATTTCGGAAAAAGTTGGCAGCTCAATGCGAACACTATCTCAAAACTGCCAGATTATTGCCATCACCCATCAGCCGCAAATTGCCAGCCAGGCACATAAACATTACCGGGTGGCGAAATTAGAATCTAATGGCCGCACCATCACCAGGATAATCCCGCTTTCCGGTGATGAACATATACGTGAAATAGCCAGCCTGATGAGTGGAGCGGATATTTCCGAAGCAGCTATGTTAAGCGCAAGGGAATTGATTGAGAAAAATACGTTTAGTAATTAAATATCCAGCCAGCAAGAAATTTCCAACGATGAAGGGATTTTTGGTAACAAACAGCTAAAGAAATAACCAAATTAATAAGGCGGCGTTACACGTGGATATTCATCATTCTTTGTTGGTTTATTGGATATTCAAAGACTCTGGAATATTCAGTGATTTTATTTAACCAAAGTCATTCTTCCCGTGCCAATTAAATACCTGTTATTATTAGCAGAGGCAGTCACTTTATAGAAATAAATGCCGGATGGTTCATCTCCAAAATTAACCGAGACTGAAACAGAACCCGCGGATGTTTTTCCCGCTAATTCAGTAACCAATGCACCATGTAAGGCATAGACGGAAACAGTATAGGAGGCTGATTCAGGGACTTCAAAAAGTATGTTTGTTGTAGGGTTAAAAGGATTCGGGTAATTACCTTTCAACTCAAATCCATCAGGAAGATTGGCTATCAACTCGTTTGACGTCGGCACTTCATTTGCTCCTTCATTAATCCAGGTTACAATCAGGTCTATTTCATTACTTGATAAATAATTCCCCGTTTGTGGCATCCGCACGCCATATTCAGGATTGTCAGAACTAATTTTATCCACAAGTGGGCTATTTTCTGCGTCTCCAGGCACCACAACTTCAGTACCATACTGCTCACCCACACTTTCCATTACAGCAGAATAGCTGGATAAAATAACCCCATTTGTTCCGCTTCCGATATGGCAAGAAATACATTTAGCTGAAAAAATAGGTTGAATCTCACTATCATAATCCACCTGTGCATGAATGAGAGAAGGAGAGAAAATAAATACCGATAAAAGTAGTAGTAAATGTTTTTTCATGGAAAACCTCTTTTTTATTTAATTCTATGACAAAATCATATAAAATAGTTTAACATCAAAGTTTTATTTTGTCTAAGCTAATTTTTTAGTTAGCCTAAGGCAATAACCCAGAGTTAGCTTGAAAAGTTTCTATGAATAAGTTCGGCCGGGTGATAAGCTTTCTGATTTACTCCATCTTTTATTTGATGGCGGCAGGAGAAGCCAGGTGCACATATAAGTTCTTCTCGCTCTCGTAGCTTCGGAAATAAAACAAGTTCTCCTATATCCATCGACACCTCGTAATGATTATTTTCGTAGCCAAAACTTCCAGCCATTCCACAACATCCCGTTGGTAAATCCTCCACCTTATACCCAACTGCTTCCAGAGCTTCAATAGTTGCCCCGCTGCCGGGAAGGGCTTTTGTGTGACAGTGTCCATGTAGTGTAACTTTGCCTGTATTTTTTATTTCCGGCAATTTATTTTTGTGAAGGCTGATAAATTCTTCAAAAGTAAAAGAATTAACCGCCAGCTTTTTAGCTGCAGGAAGAGCTTCATCCTCACATAACTCGAGGAATTCATCCCGTAAAGTTAAAATCTCCGAGGGTTCGAGGCCAATTACAGGAACATCCTTCTCTGCAAATTCACCAAGCTCATCAATTACGGCCTCACAGATCTTTTTAGCTTCATCCAAGAACCCTTTTGAAATCTGCGGCCTTCCACTTTCCATTGATTTTGCCACTTCAACCTGAAAACCCATTTTTTCCAGCACCTTTACAGCAGATATCCCGATTTCCGGCTCGTTGTAATTGGTGAATAAATCCACAAACAGCACAACTTTCTCTTCGGCTTTCACTGCTCCATTTCGCTGATGTTTCCTGAACCATTGTTGAAAAGATTGTTTGGCAAATTTTGGTAAATCCCGCCGGGCATCAATTCCAAAAATCCTCTCAAAAACTTTTTTACCCATTCCGGATGCTGCAATTTTATTGGATAAGGCTGGAAATATTGAAGCCATTGGAAATATTTTTCCGGCATCCGCAAAAAACCGCTCTTTGGTTGAGGCTCCATTTTGCTGATGCCAGCCGTGCATAAATTCGGCTTTCATTTTGGCCATGTCTACATTGGCAGGACATTCACTTTTACACCCCTTGCAACTCAGGCATAAATCCAGTGCTTCTTTTAATTCGGGGGAGGAAAATCCTTCGGGGTCATCTCCTGTAAAAACCTGCCGGAATACATTTGCACGTCCGCGGGTAGTATCTTTTTCATCTTTGGTGGCCATGTAAGATGGGCACATGGTTCCGCCGCTTTCCGCCATTTTGCGACAAACACCGGCACCATTACAAAGCTCTGTGGCATTGGCAAAACTGCGTTCTCGTCTCCATTTAAAAACGGTATCCACTTCAGGTTTTTTGTAGGAAGGCGAAAACCGCAGGTTCTCATCAATCGGTTTTGGGGAAATGATTTTCCCGGGATTGAAAATATATTGAGGATCCCAGATTTCTTTCACCTGACGTAACACCGGCATCAGTTCCGATCCCAATACTTTTTCTATATACGGAGCCCGCGCCCTTCCATCGCCATGCTCGCCGGAAAGTGAGCCGCGATATTTCCTGACCAACAGGGCAATTTCCTCCGCCATTTCTTTCATGGTTCGCAGACCAGATTCTGTGGTGATATCAAGTACGGGGCGAAGGTGCAGCTCGCCTACCGATACATGCGCATAGAAAACACATTCTGTTTTATGCTTTATCAAAATCTGTTGGAAATCCTTTACGTACTGAGGTAAATCCTGAACCCGAACAGCGGTATCTTCACAAAAGGTTGGCGAGCGGGAGTCATCTCCCAAACCCATCAGTAAGCCCAACCCGGCTTTTCGGAGTTCCCATACACGGTTCATTTCCTTAGTATCGCTTACCACCGGATAATGATATCCCAAGCCCAAATCCTGTAATTTCAGTTCAAGATTTCGGGCTTTCCCGAGCAGCTCCTTTTCATCATTTCCCTCAAACTCGATAATTAAAATGCATTCCGGATCTCCTTTCAGAAAGAAGCGATTTTTGTTTTGTTCGATATTTCCTTTAGTGGCGCCGAGAATAATATTATCCACCAGCTCTACTGCAGATGGTTCTATTTTTACTGCTTCAACAGCTGTCAACATTGCTTCATGGAGCGAATGAAACTGGGGAATGAGCAATACCCGGTGCTTATCTTTTTTCACCAGGTTCATTTTCGAAGAAGCGGTTATTGCCAGAGTCCCTTCACTCCCGCAGAGCAATTCACACATATTAAAAGGCCGCCCGTGTGGATTGAATGGCTGCATTTCACACATTCTGTCAAGGGCATAGCCCGTATTTCTGCGGATAATTTCGGGATGAGGATAATTGGCAAGAATCAGTTCTTTATTCCGCTCCAGGAGTTTAAGCATGGAGCGATAAATATGCCCCTCCAGATTTTTGAGCTTCTTTTTCTGTTCCAATTCTTCCGGAGAGAGCGCCTTGAAATGAGCAGTCGAGCCATCACTCAAAACTGCCTCAATTTCCAGTGTATGTTCCCGGGTTGTTCCGTGCTTGATAGAAAATGAACCAGCAGAATTATTCCCTATCATACCGCCCATCATGGCCCGGTTCATCGTAGAGGTGTCGGGGCCGAAAATCAGGTTATCCGAAATCACTCTGCGGTTCAACGCTTCCTGAATCACCCCCGGCAGCACTCGGGCAAAATGTTCTTCAACATTTACCTCCAGAATTTTACACATATGCCGCGACACATCCATCACAATTCCGCCGCCGGTTGCCTGTCCGGCAAGACTGGTTCCCGCACTCCGGGCGGTAATAGAAAATTGCTCTTCATTGGCCTGAACTACCAGCTGCCGTATATCTTCTGTTGATTGGGGAAAAGCCACTCCTTTTGGCAATTCCTCATACATGGAAGCATCATTGGCATAAAGCCGGCGGGTAAGTTGGTCTGTTTGAATCAAAGAAATTCTGTTAGATTTTATTCAGGAGTGAGGTTAACTTTTATTTATCAGAAATAAACATCTCCTGTATTTTCTGATCAAACAAGATAAAAAAAACAGGCGTGTCTACCCCACTTTCCTTTCCGCCCACAGAACCATTTGCAGCATTAGAAAGCCAATCAGCCAAATCCAGTTTGGGATGGCCGTTTTGTTTTGGGCTGAAGGTACTTCTGAAGTTTCCTGCTGCTTTAGAATTGAATTTTGGCTCTGCCGGTATTTTTGAAAATCTGAATCAAACTTCCAGTCATCACTATACACATAAAACCATTTTCGCTGATTTCCTGCATCCAAAAAATGCCAGCCTGAATTGCCTGGCCAGAATTCTGCTGCAGCAACATTGGGATGAATCTGGCTGAATACCATGGGCAGACTATAACTCTCTGCCTCTAAAACAGATCTTACATTTATTAGAGAATCCTGTGGCTGAGCAATATAAAACATCATTCTGTGGTGCTTCCGGGGAATCTGTGGGAATATTTCTACCGGCGAATCTTCCCGTGTAATAATCTGGCCCAAATAATCCGACCAAAACTGGTTATACCTTTCCTGCTTTTCGCCGATCAGCCAGCTATAGCTTTGATAAAATATATGGCCGGTTATTTTGCCATTTTTATTTTGATGCTGAACACTCACCGCTTCGTTTCCAGCGTATTCATGTAAAATTATTCCGCCATCAGAAATGCCGGTGAATTTCATATTCAGTAAAGGAATCCCTGGTATCGTTTCGTCCTCACTGTGAATGAAATCCGGAAGCCAGTTTCGTTCTTCCAGCCTGTTAATAGCTTCCAGGCCTATATTCTCTCCACTCAATTCAGAAAATACCTTTGTCCATTCTTGTATGAAATCGGAATCAGGTGAAGTCATCAAAACATCCAATCCTAACTCAACCGATTCTTTTATCTTTTCCTGCTCTGCATTATTAAGCTGCAAAAATTCATGTGAATCAAGGATAAGCAAATCCAAATCATGCAGGTTATCGATCAGGAATTCCGCTTCACCCGAAGCAGCATTAACCGCATCAAATCGAAAACGATCCTGTCCGATTCTGCTTCGCTGCAAAATGCGGTGGCCACGTTGGCCCAGATGTCCGGCCAGGTAATTGATTTCAAAAGAAGGACTGTAAGTCATTATTCCAATCGCCAGCCGTTCGGTTGGAATGCCCCTGATATTCCAGGATTCCCGGATTAGCGTATCTTCAGCCATCCATTCAAAATCATAGCTTACCGGACCTTCACTGTTTAATTCATCTGCCAGTGAAATGGGAGAGGCTGATTCCAGCTTCCGGCTGTGCCATCTCATCCCATTTTTATAGATCTCCAGCGAATCATTTTCTGAGACACCTTCCGGTTTTATTGAAATAGAGAATTCTTTTCCGATTTCTACTTCCCCGGGAGCCTCTTGCAGAAGCAGCCCCTTTTCAGGCTTTTGCAGCTGATTTCCCCATACAAATGATGCCGGTAACTTCTCCGAAATTCCATATCCGTAGATATCAACCGAACTTCCCTGTGCTATAAAATCTGCTAATAAAGAAACCGAACTCAGCCAGTTTCTCTCACTTTTATTTTTATCGGTTGCCCGAAGTGAATAGACGGTATCATAATTTGATTTGCTTAATTGTTGACCATTAGAGCCATCGGTAAGTAAAGCATACCGGGCAGAAGATGACGGCCAGATTTCAGGTTTGGAAACAAATCCTATCAGCAGTAAACCCGAAAGAATCAGGATAATGGCTCTTTTCTTATTTTTATAGAAGCTGAAATCCTGCCGTACGGCAAAGGCAGTAACCAGTATAATCAGGATAATGAAAATAGCGGCTGTCATTTAATTTGAACCTGAGGTGAGAATTGGCCGGCTATCCGGGGCGGGATCAATCAAAACAATCCTTTCTATTTGGCTGATCCTGTCAAGAATTTGCCGGGTAATTTCTTCATCGATTCCCTCATTTTCCATGCGCCTGATCCTGTTCATCAAAAACAATCGATCACTATCAGATATTTCTGCCTTCCGCAATAATTGCATTCCCTGCTCAGCCAGTGATTTATTATCAGTAAAATCTCCTCTGAACAACAACTGCAGCTGGTTTAAAGGATCTTTATCCAACTCAGATATTATTTCCTCTGCCGGATTTGCGAAATCATCATAGGTTCCGGTAAGCCGTTTTTCATCTACTGGAATGGGCGGCAATTCATAGCCTGCTTTGCGCGTGTATTGGCGATCTGCCTGCTGCACTTTCTTCAGTAATTCCAGCGCAGCATATTCAAATGGTAAGGCTTCCGCTGGCCGGTTGGTGCGGAGATACCGCTCGGCATTCCACATATGATCCAGCGCCTGTTTCAGCATTGCTCTCGGACTTTCAGCAAACAAAGTATTCATTTCTGCCGCACCGTGATCGTGGAAAAATTCATCAGGGATAATACCGGCAGCATCACTTGCTTCATTTTCCATCCCCATTTCATTCAATTCTGCTTCATGATCATGATCATCTTCATCCTGTTCAGCCGGCATTTCATCATCCTGACCCAGGTATTCACCATACCTTTTTCGCAAGAGATTTTGATCATGCCCAATAACACCCGAACGCCGATTGAATTCTTCCTCTGCTATACCCGGCTGTTCATCCAGTAAAGCTTCGGTATCAATAATGATCTGTCGCTGACTGCGAAAATATTCCGGCATAATATCCACGGCCACACCTGCAATTTGTCCCTGCCCTGAAGCTCCCGTATCGGCATAAACAATGAAGTATGTTTCCGAGCGGGCAGTTTGCGGCGAAGGACGATTATCTGTAGCGGTAATGTAAAAATAGAGCTCATCGCCCGGCTCCATTTCCAGGGAATCAGCATTTAAGACGGTGTGGGCATTTACCTGGGCACTGCCTAAACCACTAATATTTTCAAACAAAATGGTTCGTTCCCTGAATCTCACATTCTCTCCGGAACCACGAGCGAGTGTAGCATTTATTTTTGTTTCGGTGATGCCGTAGTCGTCGCCGATTTGTGTCTCAATTTCAAAATCCCGTTTATTTGGGGTGATGAAATCCCGGCTTGATTCGGGCTTTTTTACCACAAAACCGGGAGGATTATCTTTGATAACGCTTAAGCTTTTAAAATCTGAATGCACCACGGTATCCGCATTCACAAGCCTGATTTGGTAAATGCCATTTTCAATATCTTGTAGTGAGGCAGAGTAAAAATCATCCTTTTTATTAAAATCAAGCACCTCGCCATCCGAAAAAACAACCTCTACTGTATCAACAGCGCCATTTACAGTAAGATACCAGGTTAATGCTGATTGTTCGGGAACTGAGATATTTTCCCAGGCATAATTTGTTTCTTGCCTTCCCATATAATCGGGTGGATCTACGGAAATAGTGACCTCCCCTAACTCCGGAATGGAGATTAAATCTGTTTTTTCTGCTTCATCTTTTTGCGAGAGTGAAATCTCTTCTCCGAGCTCTGATTCTAAAAATGGCTGTAAGGCTAATGTCATTACTGCCAGGATCATCCAAAATCCTGCAAATCCGGCCGCCTTTTTTAGTCTGCTGTTTGGAAGTTTTATTTGATCTTCTTTTGATTTTAAACGCTCCTCAACAATCTCCTTTTGCCAAAATTCAAAACCCTGCCTTTCTTCCTTTAGCAGTAACAATGATGATTCTTCCATAAAGGGATAATTGCGATCTAAAAATCGGGCAATTTCTCTGAATGATGGTTTCCTAAGTTGACCTCTTAATGCAAAAACTCCCACCCCGATACAAAAAACTCCAAACCCCGAAAGAGATGAGTACGAAATATCCCACCCGATAATTACATGCAGTAATATCCCCGTAAAAAAACTCAAGCCAATACACTGAATAATCACACTTAAAATGCGCTGACGTTGAATTTTCAAGATTAGTTTATGAATGGTTTTCATATCACATCCCCCTCTTCGGCGCCAGCCATCGCTCTAAAACCCATAAAAGAGCCAACAGCATAAAAAGCCAAAATCCGGCTGATTTTCTTTCCTTAGCTTCTTTATTTTCCCCTGATGCAGAAATTACTTCCCGTTGTTCTGAAATAATTTCAGGGCTGAGAAATTCCATAATCTCCAATGATTGCTGGATCAAATAGCTGCCCACACCGGCATATACCCAGCTCTTGATTTCTTGCTCAATTTCTCCATTTATAACCAGCACATCCTTCTGTTCTTCATAAAGAATCGGAAAATTGACAAGGTTTCCTGTTAAAATAGGATCCATAAATTCGACCGATGTATCCATGTCGGTTACATGAAATGAAATGCCTGAAATATCATTTGGGTCGGCAAAATCTGTTGGGCCGTCTTCAAACCTCTGGCTTTTTAATATCCAAGTCTGTCCGCCACTTTCTATTCGTGCAATCTCTTCCAGTTGTCTTTCTTCTGCTGTGATGTTCCAGTAATCAGCGGCATATTTTAAGCCGGTATTTATTTCTTCGGAATTATTCGTGTTCAGAATTAATCTTATGGATTTTAATTGCTGAAGTGAATTTTCCGGCACGACCTCATCTACAGCTTCTACTTCAGAGAAAACTCCTGGTTTAGATTTGTACTGAAAGAACCTGTAATTTGTCTCCATTCCGGATTTCCAGATAGCCAGTTGCTTCTCGTTTAAAGTCAGAGAATCTGAATTCACCCATTCAACCTGTGCAGAAATCTCCGGCCTTTCACCCTGAAAGTTCTTTGCGCTAAAATTTCCCTCCACAATCATATTTTTGGGTTGAAATTGATGATCAAGCTGGGCCAGTATATTCCACCATCCTTTTTCATTTATTTCAAGGGACGGGATTTCAATGGAATTTCCTTTTTCTTCAGCTTTAGGATTGCCGGTTTTCTCCACTTCATACACCCAAAGCTCATCCATAGAATCTTTTTCAGTTTCCCAAAAAATTCCCGCTAAAAGTGCCGTAATTACCAGTACCATCAAAACTCTGATTAGCAGCAAAGGTAGTTCGTGCAGCTTTATTTTCCGGGCAGCAGAAAAGGTATCGTCGGGGAGAAACCTGAAGGTGCCTAAAAGCCGCGGTTTGCCCGATTTTTTATTCCAAAAGTGAATTATCACCGGGATGAAAACAGCCGCACTTAACCAAAGCCAAAGAGGAGTAGAGATCATTATTCGCGCTCCCTTTTTTTCAAAAAGTGATATAAAGCCTTAGATACAGGTTTATTCATCTCCATTAAATGCAGGCTTGATTTGGGGCTCATCAGCGCAATTTTCAATTCATTCAGATAAGCATCCAGGTTTTGCAAATACTGTGTTCTAACTGCCTGCGGGCGAATATTAAGTTGCCGATCGCTTTCCGGGTCCTGTACGGTGGCTACATCAGGTAAATTCAAATGGAGTTCATTTTCACCCAAAATTTGCAGAAAAAGAACTTCGTGACCTATATGTTCGCTCATTTCTACGAATTTATTCCAGCGGTCATGGCCGTCCAGTAAATCCGAACAAACCACCCATAGCTCACGGTTGTGTGAAGTCAGATTATCTATCAGCCACTCGCTTGATTCAGGCCAGCTTCCTTCACAATTTCCATTTTCAATCATCTGGATAAACCGGCTTAAATGAGCCTTCCCTCTTCTCTCCTTTAGCGACTGCTGCCCCTGATTATTTACCAAATGTAATGCAATAGCATCTCCCTGCTGGGTAACAAGAGTTCCCAAAGCCGCTGTAATCAAGGAAGCATATCGAAAGCGGGTAATTCCATTCTCCTCGTATTTCATAGAGGCAGAAGTATCGAGAAAAAATCGAACTGTAACTGAAGACTCCGTTTCAGATTCCTTGATGTAATAGCGGTCGCTGCGGGCGAACATTTTCCAATCTATCTGGCGAATGTCATCTCCCGGCTGGTAACTTCGGTATTGGCTGAATTCACTGCCGGTTCCGCGCCGGGTGCCTTTATGAAATCCTATCATAAATCCACTGACAATATGCTTTGCCCACAATCCAAGATTTACCCCGGAACGTAAAAAATCGAGTTCTTCGGGTCCTCTTTCCATAAGATTATACTGAACTTTGAGGAGGTTTCATCTCTTTTAGTAAAATAGAAGTGATATCATCAGTTGAAACGCCCTCGGTTTCTGCTTTAAAATTTAACAGCATGCGATGCCTTAGGACAGCCGGTGCCACAAAAGAGAGATCATCCAGGGTTACAGAGTAGCGCTCGTTTAGCAGAGCTTTTGCTTTGGCAGTTAAAATCATTGCCTGTCCGGCACGCGGGCCGGCTCCCCATTCTACTTTTTCACCGATGGCTTTAATATTAGTTTTATCCGGGCGCGTATTTCGCACCAAACTGTT
Organism: Balneolaceae bacterium; assembly: GCA_040877545.1. Taxonomy (GTDB): domain Bacteria; phylum Bacteroidota; class Rhodothermia; order Balneolales; family Balneolaceae; genus Gracilimonas. Next base: position 13,489 of record JBBDNN010000024.1, on the reverse strand, counting down.
TACAAATGCGATCAAATCATCGCTGATAACAACTTGACGCACCAGGTGTTGAGTTTCCACAATTTCAGAAGCTTTCATCACTGCATTAACTTTAGGCTTTACATCACCTGTAGTTTGTTTTAATACTTCGAATTCTTCCTCCTCATTTGGGTAATTAACCTTTAGAAACATCAGGAACCGATCGAGTTGGGCTTCAGGCAGCGGATATGTTCCAGATTGTTCAATGGGATTCTGAGTTGCCAATACAAAAAACGGAGCATCCAGCTTCAGAGTTTTTCCGCTTGCAGTAACGTGATATTCCTGCATGGCTTCCAGCAACGCTGATTGTGTTTTTGGCGGAGTACGGTTGATTTCATCAGCAAGTAAAATATTGGTGAAGATGGGGCCGCGTTCGAATTTGAAATAGCGTTTACCTGTGCCGTGATCTTCTTCCAAAATTTCTGTCCCAATGATATCGGTTGGCATAAGATCCGGAGTGAACTGGATGCGATTAAAATCAGCTTCAATTGCTTCCGCAAGCGTGCGAATCATCAGTGTTTTCGCCAATCCCGGAACGCCTTGCAGCAGGGCGTGCCCGCCGGCACAGAAGGCAATTAATAATTCATCGAGCACCTGTTCCTGCCCGATTATAACTTTGCCAATTTCCTGTTTCAGTTTTTGCAGCTTACGAACTAAAAGTACTACGTCTTCTTTCTCTGTATTCACGAACTATGCATATTTTTATACATGGCGTACATTACAATATTTACGCCAAATTTAGTGTTGTCGCGGACAAGCCAGCGTTTATTTCTGTAATCATAATCCCATTCACACCCATAATCTTTATTGCTGTATAATACCCTGATTTCTCCATCTATCAGGATGGCTTTCAGGTAATCATGGACGAGATCATCGCCCCAGCCATTCAGTTCAAAACTGGTGGTTGGAGGGCCCTCATCAAAAGTAAAAAAGGAGTGGTAGATGGGATGGTCGTTGGGGATTTTTACCAGTGCGTCAGGCCCAAAGATCTCCGCCATCTCTGCTTCAAAAGATTTTGCGAACAGGCCGTCGATATCATGATTGCAATCATCGGCAAAAACAAAACTCCCGTTGTACACCAGTCTCTCAAAATTCTCTTTTTCTTTATTTGAAAATTCAACCAATCGATGTCCGGCCATATAACAAAATGGGGACGAGAGAATTTCACTACTGGATAAGGGAATAATCCGCTCCTCCAGGTCAACCGATAATGTGGTGTATTCTACTAACGAATGAAGCAGGTTTTGTGGCATGCGCTCGTCTACGTACCAATTCCCGGATTCATATTGAATGCGGGTAAAGAAAAATTCTTTAGCGGATTCACTGCTGAATTCCTGAATATTTTTCTTTTCGCGGGATGCGATGCCTGGTTTTTGATTGCTGCTCATTCTTCTAAATCTTCAGTAAATAAAAAAGCCACATACGAAAAAACGCACGTGGCTTTAAAACGTACAATTTATCTATACAGCGTCGGAAAGACTGCTGAAAGTAAAGTCGCGTATTTTCATTGGAGGGATCATATTGCCGCTGCAACGAACAGGTTTTCCGAGTTCTTCAATGTTGTTAAGCATGATTACCGGACTTTCATTGAAACGGAAATTTTTCACCGCATTTTTAATTTTTCCATCTTCCACGTAGAAAGTTCCGTCGCGTGTTAACCCTGTTAACAGAAGCGACTGCGGATCCACCATTCGGATATACCAGGTTCGGGTTACTAAAATCCCACGCTCGGTACTTTCAATCAATTCCTGCGTAGATTTACTTCCACCCTGCATAATTACATTCGAAGGGCGGGGGAGTGGATTCACTCCTTTTTCCTTAGCCCAATACCGTGAATACGACAAGTTTTTTACAACTCCGTTTTCAACCCATGTGGTTTTTTCTACCGGAAGGCCTGAACCGGTCCACGGAGAGCGGGGAACGTTTAAATCAAAAGGATCAGAGTAAAAGGTAACCTGCTCATCCAGCATTTTTTCACCCACTTTGGTTCCACCACCTGCTTTCGAGAGAAAGCTGCGGCCTTCATCAGCAGTACGTGCATTCAATCCGTAGAACATATTCCGGAGCAATCCAACGGAAGCATCCGGTTCCAGAATTACCGTGTATTTCCCCGGCTCCATTGCCACCGCATCTGCTGAACCTCTCGCTTTATCGATTGCAATTTGTGAAGCAGTTGCTGTATCCAGCTTATCCACATCGTTATAATCACGCGAGACCCAGCCGGAGCCTCGTCCATCTTCAGTTCGCACGGTTACAGAAAAATCAACTTCGGTATCCTGATTGTAAGCGTACAATCCGTTATTATTCATGATAGCATTAAAGCTGGAATTATCTTCCAGAAATCCGGCTGAAACCAGGCCGTTTTCTTTGCTTGGGTTAATGCTGTTTTCAGCGGTCATTGCCCGATATTCTGGTGAAATATTAGCCGTTGATTGTATATAAGCTTTAGACTCTCTGTATTGCTGAGGCCCAAGAGGTTCCATGAATTCGGGATTTTCAGGTGCCAGCTGTGCCAGATCTTCCGAACGGCGAACTACTTTTGCTAAAGACTCATCATCAAATTCGTTGATGGTAGCCGTACCCGATTTTTTACCATATGAAGATTTTACTGAAAGTGAAGTATTTTGCTCTTCTCCACTGGTAGTAACAGTATTACGGGCGTACCGGATATTACCGCCGTTCTGCCCTTGTATGCCTACTTCACAATGATCAGCTTTAGAAAGCCTGATCACTTTTTGCATGATTTCGCGTGCTTCGTCTCGTGTTAAAATTGCCATAATTTCTATAATTTTCGTTTGTTGTTTATTTCCTTTTTAGATTTTACGGGCAGTGTTAATCACATTCACACCGTCGAATCGGGTAGTTGAGCTTCCGTGAGAAACCGCGCTTGATTGTCCCGGTTGGCCTTTTCCATCGAAAAAGGAACCGCCGAGACGAAAATCTGATTCATCACAAATTTTGGAGCATGAATTCCAGAACTCTTGTGTATTAGATTGATAGGCAACATCCCGAAGCATTCCGGTAATTTCCCCATTCTCTATTTCGTAAAATAACTGGCCGCCAAACTGGAAATTATAGCGTTGCTGATCGATAGAGTAAGATCCATCTCCAACTATGTAGATGCCTTTTTCTACATCCTTTATCATTTCCTCAACCGAATATGGCTGCTCTCCGGATGCCAATGAAACATTGGGCATACGCTGGAACTGCACACTATTCCAACTATCTGCATAGCAGCAACCATGTGATTCATCTTCGTTAATGATATGAGCCTGGTCGCGAATAGCCTGGTAATTCACCAAAGTGCCTTCTTTAACCAAATCCCATTTTTTAGTTTTCACGCCTTCATCATCATAGCCAACATAACCAAGTGAATTTTTCCGGGTTTTATCAGCAAATAGGTTTACTTCTTTGGAGCCATATTCGAACGAACCGGTTTCCCACTTATCCAAAGTAGCAAAACTGGTTCCGGCATAATTGGCTTCATATCCAAGTACGCGGTCAAGTTCCAGGGGATGACCAACCGATTCATGAATGGTTAACCAAAGGTGAGACGGATCAAGTACCAGTGAATATTGTCCGGCATCAACCATTTTCGCAGATAGTTTTTCTTTACCGGCTTCGGCTAGTTGAGCAGCATCTTCAATCATATCGTAAGAATCGCCGTAGCGGGTAATAACTCCCTTCGCTTTTTTCGAATCATCACCATCCAGGTATTCATAGCCCATTCCCATTGGGGAACTTAAGCTTTGAATGGATTCAAAAGTACCGGATTCTCGATCAACCAAACTAATATTAAAAGTAGGCCAGATTCGGTGTATATCCTGGTCTATGTAAGAGCCTTCGGTAGAGGCGAAATATTTTTGCTCATTCACAAGAAACATATTACTGCCAACAAATTGAGCTCCGCTTTGCATGGCGGCATCATTCACCTCAAGCAAGAAGTCGACTTTTTCTGAAATGGGAACTTCAAATGCATTTTTTTCGATAGGTGTTTGCCATGAAACTTCGCCATGAGATTGTACCGGAGCTAATTGTACCGGCTCAGTTTGAACGGGAGAATTTGCCTTTGCAATTTTAACCGCTTGTTGGGCAGCAGCGGCAACTCCTTCCTTATTAACCAGATTTGTAGAAGCAAAACCCCATGTTCCGTTAGCAATAACCCGAATACCAACGCCAAAAGACTCGGTGTTCACTGCATTTTGAACCTGTTGTTCACGAGTGATAATATATTGGTTCAGATATCGGCCAATTCTGATATCGGCATAACTGGCACCAGCCATTTTTGCGGCATTTAATGCAGTGTCTGCTAATTCTTTTTTATCCGCATTTGAAATACCAACTAAAGACGAAAACGCCTCTACCCTGGTTCCTGTGAGTGGAATGATTAATCCACCCATTCCTATTCCTGCAATTTTTAGAAAATCTTTTCTCTTCAAGAAAGAACTCCGTTTTGGTTAATGGTTATGGTCGGCGAAAAATGTCTTCTTCATTTGATTAACTGATTTTTCTACCGGTATTTATGATATTAACATCTTTAAATTTTGTAGTTGGGCAGCCATGACTTACGGCACTTACCTGTGAAGGTTGTCCCTTTCCATCAAAAAAAGTACCCCCTAACTCATAGGTTGACGGCCCGCCCAATTCTTCGCAGCTATTCCAGAACTCCTGGGTATTGGATTGATAAGCTACATCCCGAAGCGTGTCGGTAATTTTCCCGTTTTTAATTTCATAATACAGTTGCCCGCCAAACTGAAAATTATAACGCTGTTGATCGATAGAATAAGAGCCACGTCCTTTTATATAGATTCCATCTTCTGTGTTGGAAATGATCTGCTCTACCGATTTGTCTTCTTTCCCCGGCTCCAGCGACACATTAGGCATTCGCTGAAAGGGAACCGAAGACCAGCTATCGGCATAGCAGCAACCATGCGATTCATTCTGATCTATGAGGTGCACCTGATCGCGGGTTGCTTGATAATTTACCAGTTTTCCATCCCGCACTAAATCCCATTGCTTGGTTTTCACGCCATCATCATCATAGCCTACGGTAGCGAGTGCATTTTTCTGGTTTTTATCGGCCACAAAGTTTACAATCTCACTTCCATACTCAAAATCTCTGTTGCGCCATTTATCAAGAGTGGCAAAACTGGTGCCGGCATAATTAGCTTCATAACCTAAAACCCGGTCTAATTCCAGCGGGTGACCCACCGATTCATGAATAGTTAAAAACAGGTGAGATGGATCAAGTACCAAATCATATTTTCCAGGATCTACACTTTTTGCCGAATGTTTTTCTTTTGCCTGTTCAGCTGCTTCACGCGCTTCTTCAATTAAACCAAAATTCTTTACGTATTCATAACCCATTCCAATAGGCTGGGCAAGAGAATTTCGGGTTTCAAAACCACCCTCTTCTTTATTAATACTTGTAACGGTAAAGGTTGGCCAGCAGCGATAAACATCCTGATTGGTAAAGGTGCCTTCTGTTGAAGCAAAATATTTTTGTTCATTCACAAAAAATAGATTTGAGGAACAGAAATCAGCGCCGGCTTTTTCGGCTTCTGCATTTATATTCATCAACAGATCCACTTTTTCTCCCATAGAAATATTAAAAGGGTTTGTCTCGATGGGTGTGGCCCAATCAACCTCACCATATGCCTGAACAGGAGCCAGTTGAACCGGTTCAGATTGCAGGCTTTGATTTGCTTTAGCAATTAAAACAGCCTGATTTGCCACTCTTTTTATTTCGGTTTCATCTAATGAATTGGAAGACGCAAAACCCCAGGTTCCATTTGCCACCACCCGAATCCCAAAACCAAACGATTCGGTATTTGTGATGCCCGTTATATTTTGTTCCCTGCTACTTATGTATTGATTTAAATATCGCCCAATCCTGATATCGGCATAAGAGGCACCGGCACTTTTTGCAGCAGTTAAAGCAATTTCTGCTAATCTTTTTTTCTCGCTGCCAAGAATTCCACCGGCCAGTGTTTCGCTGTTTATAAAAGGAAGAAAAGCAACTCCTGCCGTTCCAATACCTGCAATCTTTAAAAATTCTTTTCGCTTCATAAAATATTATTTTTGTGCCGCAATGAATCACATATTGTGGTAAAAAGCTAATTTAACAGCGGTAAAAATTCTTTAAATATTATTGATTTCCAAATTAACACACTTTTTCGATATCAACGACAGGTGGTTTTAAACTTTAATCAATAATTAGACTTCTTTATGTTTTCAACTATGGCTTTGACGGAATCCATACATCAAGTTGTAGATCTGGTTCTTATCAAAAGCAATCAGGCTAATTATTAAATTCCCTTCAAACCTCCCAGCTTTAGATATTGGCGGGATATATTAAATCTGTGAGCAGCCCCTCTTTATTCTTCCTTATTATAAAAATCCTGTTTAAAAGTGTCTGCCATTTCTTTAAATTTTATTTCCCCCGAAATTTCATATAGCGCATTTAACTGATTGATATGTGCATAGTGATAATCTTCTTTTGTGTTTTTATACTTTAAATCGTAGTTGCTAATCTCTCCGGGATTTCGATATTCAGGGATATAATGTTCCACTGTGGTTAATGCTGCATTCAGCAGATAAAGAGCATCCGTATTTTTAGTTATCATGTAGTAATCATATATACCATAAGTCCCATATATAAAACCATTTAACACATGCAATGGATCACCAGTAGGATATTCTTCAAACCAAAGATAGTTTGAAAAATCAATATAACTTACCCAATTATCTGAATCTTTTTGAAGGAGTAAGAAAGTCTCGAAAGTTCGATCTGCCCATTCAAGATATTTAGCCTCGCCGGTTGCCTTATATAATCTTGTGAAAAAAGTTAGCATCCGTCCCTGAGCCATTCCTGAATACCATGGAGCTATCATTGTTTCATTAACCAAATGATAATCAAAATTGTATGGGAAAAAGAACTCTTGGTTACTTTCAGCGGATTTCTCCACTAATTTGGCTGCTATTTTTTCGGATAATTCTATATATCGATTGTTTCCGGTAATGTGGAAGGCTTCTACAAAATATATTCCGTATAAAGAAGTGTAAACAGGATGATAGTATGGTTTTTCATCCCATATAAAAACTGGAATTGAATCCTGATCAACTGTTCCAATCCAACTAAAAGGAATAGCATAAGTTAAATTATATGGATGAAAATCGTCGGTGAATGGCTTGATCGAATATTCTTTTAAAATAATATCAGATAAATCAGCTTCATTATTATTGGTATTCTTATCATTATTAGCGTCGTTAACACAACTAACAAAAATTATCGCCAAAAATATCAACAAGCTTAAATTTCTCATATCATCTCTTTATACATAATTTCAATAGATAGTTTTGGATGAGTTATTAAAGATGAAATTATCTTCAGCCTTTTTTACAATCTCATCGCCAATAGCCAGCCCGGCGGTAGCTGCCGGGCTTGGAGCATTCAATACATGAATTTGCCGGTTTACCACTTCGTAATAAAAATCATCAAGAATTTCACCATTTGGTTGTAAAGCCATCGCACGAATACCGGCCGGTGATGTTTGCAAATGCTCCTCGCGAATTTCAGGAATTAGTTTTTGTAAGCCCTTTGTAAAGGCTTTTTTAGAAAAGGAGCGTTTATATTCTTTGATTCCCATCCGCCAGTGTTTTCGCGCCATTTTCCAGAAACCGGGAAAATTAAAAGTTTCTGTGGTTTCTTTTAGGTTGAATGACAACTTTTTGTAACCTTCCCGTTTAAAGGCAAATACTGCATTAGGACCACATTCAATTCCGCCGAGCGCCATCCGCGTAAAATGCACCCCCAGAAAAGGAAACTCAGGATTCGGCAGCGGATAAACCAGATTCTTCACAAAATGCTCTGCCTGTGGTTTGAAATCATAGTATTCACCTTTAAAGGGCACTATTTTTACCGGTGATTCAATTCCCGCAAATTTTGCTACATGGTCGGAGTATAAACCTGCACAATTAATTAGAAATTCAGATTCAATGGTCTTACCACCGGCTTCTATGACTATTTTCTCACCTGTATCAGAAATATTTGTAACGGGATGATTAAAACGAATCTCGCCATTATACTCCTGAAGTAATTCCATCATTTTTCGGCACATCCCCGCATAATCCACAATACCGGCGCAAGGGATGTGAATGGCAGCTACTCCTTTTACATGCGGTTCGAGCTTAGCCAAACGGCGCTGGTCAATCAGTTCAATTCCTTCAATTTTATTCTCACAACCGCGTTCAAATATTTGCATCAAGCGAGGCAATTCCTCCTCCCCGGTGGCCACAATTACCTTACCGCACACATCAATAGCAATATCATGAGCTGTGCAAAAAGCTACCAGCTGATGCCGGCCATTAATACAGTTTTTGGCTTTATAACTACCGGGTTTATAATAAATACCTGAATGAATTACGCCGGAATTCTTTCCTGTTTGGTGAGCGGCAACCTTATTTTCCTTTTCCAGAATCAAAATTCGGGCATCAGGATATTTAAGAGATAATTTATAAGCTGCGGACAAACCAATAATACCCGCCCCTACTATTGTATAATCATACATCATGGCTATAAGATATCAATTCTTTAAAAAAAAGGAGAGATTAATTGAGGCCAGCATTACCCCTGATAAATTCTCACCACCAGCCTTTTAAATTTTCCCTGAAATTCAAGCGCGGTGCTATTCTAAAAACTATGCCGTATCTTGAAATCTCTGTTTTTCTAAAATCACCTATTGAAATACTTTTATGAGATTTTTAACCCTGTTACTGCTCTTAAGCACCGTTATTTTTGCCTGCTCAAACAGAGAGAATCCGCGCGAGCTGGACGCTGAACAACAGCGAATTGACCAAATTATCTGGAAAGCCAGTTTTGAGGATCTCGAAGGCAATGAAGTCAAAGTCTCGGATTTAACCGGCAAAGTGGTGCTTATTGATTTTTGGGAAACATGGTGCGGCCCCTGCTTACAGGTTTTTCCGGCAATGGATTCGCTTCAGAATGAATATCCTGACGATTTCGTTGTGATTGCAGTTAACCTGAATAACTCGGATGAGCTCTCTGATGTACAGGCTTTCAAAGACAAAAACCGGTATGATTTCCAGTACGTGCTGGACACTAATAACATCAGTGATGAAATCATTACCCTTGGTATCCCCTTTAAAGTATTTTTAGATCCAGAAGGATATCTGATTAAAGCCGAGCTTGGCTCTGCCGGCACAGAAGGTGATTATCAAAAAGCCAAAGTAATTATAGACGACAATAAAAAATCATAAATCATACTATGCCACAAGTAGACGAAAAATTAGCGTATAAAGTAAAAGATATTTCACTTGCACATTATGGCCGGCAGGAAATTGAATTGGCCGAAGCGGAAATGCCGGGCTTGATGGCTCTTCGTGAGGAATATAAGGACGAGCAACCGCTAAAAGGCGCACGCATTGCCGGCTGTCTTCACATGACCATTCAAACTGCGGTTTTGATTGAAACCCTAATTGAATTGGGTGCCAAAGTTACCTGGTCATCCTGTAATATTTATTCAACGCAGGATCATGCAGCGGCGGCGATGGCTAAAGCTGGTGTACCGGTTTATGCCTGGAAAGGAATGACTGAAGAAGAATTTAACTGGTGTATTGAACAAACGCTTTATTTTCCAGACGGCCAGCCACTAAATATGATTTTGGATGATGGCGGCGATCTCACCAATATGGTGTTGGATGAATACCCGGAATTAGCGGATGGCATTAACGGCATTTCTGAAGAAACCACCACCGGAGTGCTTCGCCTGATTGAAAGAGAACGAAATGGAACACTTACTTTGCCGGCTATAAATGTGAATGATTCTGTAACCAAATCAAAGTTTGACAACAAGTATGGCTGCCGAGAATCAGCCGCTGATGCTATTCGCCGTGCAACAGATGTGATGATGGCGGGTAAAATTGCCGTTGTTGCCGGTTATGGAGATGTCGGGAAAGGAACTTCGGCTTCACTCCGTGGCGCGGGAGCCCGCGTTATTGTAACTGAAATTGATCCAATTTGTGCCCTGCAAGCAGCCATGGATGGTTTCGAAGTAAAGAGAATGGACGATGCAGCACCAAGGGCTGATATCGTAGTTACCGCCACCGGTAACAAAAACATTTTGCAAAGGCATCATTTTGAAAGCATGAAAGACAAGGTGATTGTGGGCAACATCGGCCACTTTGATAACGAAATTGATGTAGCCTGGCTGAAAGAAAATGCCAGGGAAGAAAACATCAAACCGCAGGTAGATATTTTCACCCTCAAAAGCGGAAAGCAGGTTGTGCTGCTTTCACAGGGAAGATTGATGAATCTTGGAAATGCAACCGGACATCCTTCTTTTGTAATGAGCAACAGTTTTACCAATCAAACCATCGCTCAGATTGCGCTTTGGAATCGCCCGGATGAATTTGATTCAGGGGTGCACGTGCTGCCAAAATCTCTGGATGAAAAAGTAGCCCGTCTTCACCTTTCTAAAATTGGTGTGGAACTCGAAACTCTTACCAAAGAACAATCAAAGTATATCGGTGTACCGATAAAAGGGCCTTACAAATCTGATCAGTACAGGTATTAAATCCTCGTTTCAAAGAAGACGGGCAGGTATTGAAATATCTGGTAAGTTTTATCCGGTAGATTACATCCCGGTATATTTCTAAACTTAAATTCCTTCTGTAAATCAAGCATAGTAATCATTCCCGCGGAGGCGGAATCTACGATGCGTACCTGTTATTTTTTACTGAGTGTATATTCGCCTTATGCGAAAAGCTTTCTTTAAAAACAAAAAAGCTAATTATAAGATGCAACAGCTTCATCAAGAGTTCTGAAATGCTTGAATACGGTGATAAGCTGAGTTACCATAAGCAGGCTTTCGATTTTTTTATCAGCCCGGCAAATCCTCAGGTCACCATCTGCATTACGCATGGTTGTTAACCCGGCAATCAATATGCCAAGCCCGGAGGAATTCATAAATTTCACTTTCCCCAGGTCCACGATTACCTGTTTCTTCCCCTTTTCTATTAACTGATGCAGCTCTTCACGAAAACCATTGGCTTGTGGGCCACCCATAACGTTTCCTTTTAGAGGTATTATCACACAATTATACCGCTCCGAAATTTCATATTTCATAATATTGATTGTTGATTATAAGAGAAACAGAACAAAGCTAATTTTTGGGAGAATATCCAGCAGGCAAATATTTTTTGATATAAAAGAAAATCTGTTACTTTAGGTTTTTGGCAGTAGGGGTTGGGGTTCACTTCTTACAAAGTACAGGGTTTGTTGCATTTTTCTTCGGGCAGTACCAGTATCAACATTTACCGGCTGTAGAGACGCCAATATTTAAGCAGCAAAAAGTCGCCGATCAATTTTCCTTCAAATATTATAGAATAAATGTCCAATCGTTTGTTAGCAGCCTGGTACTATAACGCCCGTGATAGTGTAGAGAATTATGCGGGTATCACTTCTGGTGGAAATTTGGTTGGCAGTGCAGGGACAGTTGGAACTGGTTCTATTTTAAATATTCTCATCCCCTGATAAATGAAATCTTTGCTCTTGTTAACCTTTCTAAAAAATAAATCTCACAATAAAGAGCTCTACGGGAACTGTATAACTTATCTGCTGCTATTGTTTTTGCTGTCAACATCTGTTTATGCAAACACAGAAGTTGTTGCCCCGGCCGATACAATTGATGAAGTGCAGCCTCTTAACAAGGTACTAAGGGTTCAGCATCAGACAGGTGTTAGGGCAGCCTATCTTGATTTACTTGAGTGGGAATTATTTGATAACGAGGAATATAGCAGCGAAGAAATCTTATCTGGTAATATTAAAGGTACTCCACATCCTTTTGATTTGAATTCAGACACAGTTGTACAAAAACTTCCCTCCGAAATCTGGATTCAGGCAAAGTTTACTATACCTGAGTCACATTTTAACACCTATGTTTTTCTCTCATTTAAATTATTGGGAGAAACCCAGGTATACTGGAATGGCGAGTTAATTGAATCATACGGAGCTGCTGATACTACTGGGGGAAATTCCCCTCACCTTGTTGCAAGAAGCGTAAACTTTGACAGGCTTCAATTTTCCGAAGATTCGTTGCAAACACTAACCTTCCGCATGAATATCGAACACATTAAATCAGCGAAAAATAAGCTTCTCTCTACCCCTGATTTAGGTATCCTTTCGCCCGAATTATATTTTCTGCAGGAAGAAATATCAGCTTACAAAAATGACCGGTTACTCTACCGGACAAATCAAACTTTGATGTGGGCTTTTGGATTTTGCCTGATGATTATTGCTTTACTGAATATAGGATTGGAGGGCGTAACAAAAGTAAAAATAAATGAATTAGCCATCGGTTTCCTTTTGATTTTTGTTGGTATTGCCGCTCTAAATATTGACCTAATGTTTTTTGGATATGATTTTTTCCTTGCCATTCATATTCCCAGTCAAATTGCTATCCTCCTGATTTTTTTATCTATACCAAACCATATAGCATTAAAAGCAAATAAATTCACGCGAAGGCAGAAAATTTATAATAGTGTGTTCCTGCTATTATTTATTGATATCATTTTCCCTCTTGATTTTTTGAGGTCTACTTTATTCGGCGATTTCGCTGAGGATATGTTTTTAATAATTTTTCTCCTGGTGATAATGCTCCATATTGGTGAGGCTATTTATACTTCTTATAAACAAAATAAAGCAGGTCAAAAAGAATTTTTAGTATTTCTGATAGCCTTTTTCCTGATGCTTATAGGAATAGCAGGAAGATTTCTTTTTTATTTTTTCCCGGCTATTTTCAATCAATTCTTTAACCTGCTATTGATTTCATTTATTACCTTATCTGTGCCTTTAGCCTTATTAGTTATACCAATCTTTGAAGTTATTTATACCAACCGAAAACTTCGGGATTCTTTAGATGAGAACGAGCAATTAAATAACTTAAAATTAAAAGCTGAACAGGAAAAAAAGACTTTGATTGAAAGCCGTAAAAAAGAGCTTGAAAAGGAAGTAAAATCGAGAACATCCGAGTTAGGTAAAGCTTATGAAAATCTTAAAAAATCTCATGAAGAATTAAAAGCCGCCCAATCCCAGCTCGTCCAGCAGGAAAAACTTGCCAGCCTTGGCCAGCTCACCGCGGGCATTGCCCATGAAATCAAAAATCCGTTGAACTTTGTGAATAATTTTTCGGATTTGAGTGTGGAGTTGATTGAAGAGGTACGGGAGGAAATTCAGAATTCAGGAGTCAGGAGTCAGAATTCAGAAGTTCTTGAAATCCTCGACAACATCGAAGCCAACCTTCGCAAAATTCACGAGCACGGAAGCCGGGCCGATTCCATCGTTAAATCCATGTTGCAACATTCGCGGGGTGGTTCGGGAAAAATGGAGTCGACGGATTTGAATGCGTTAGTAAAGGAATATGTGAATCTCTCCTTCCATGGGAAGCGGGCG
>JBBDNN010000023.1:0-6121 GCA_040877545.1 Balneolaceae bacterium | reverse complement strand
AATCAGCCCATCTGCAAACTTATTAAGCTGGGGAAGATGTCCGGCGCGTGCTTTGAAAAATGATTTCACATGCCGGGTAGAAGTACAAATTGCAAAAATATCTACAAAAGCCGGGAGTGGAATGATACTATCAACAGCTTTTGCTTTGGAGAGATAATTCCGCACTTCGGGAAATTCACCAAGCGGAAAGGGATCGGGGGAGTTTAGCACCTCCAGCATTTCCCGGCATTGTTCCAGCAACCGCTTTACCCGGCCGGAATTTGAGGAAGGCTGTAACTTTTCAAGCAGTTCTTCAGAACGTTCCGATTGGGCCAGCTCAAGCGTAGCCTGCCGGATGTGTTCGAAACCAAGTTTGTCTAAAAGGGAATTTGGGTAAAGCTTCATCTGTTGGTTGAATCTGAAATATCCTGTCAAAGATAAAAGGAATAAAATTGGATATCGATGTTTGTTAGGAATGAATTGTAATCCGGGGGTTTTATATTTTTGCCATACGCGCGTGTTGCGTGATATGTATGGGAACAACCTGCCATTATTAATATTTTTTCCAATTGGAACGAGATCAAAACACATAGAATTTTATCAGGGAGAACCTGTATTTTAGCAATTCATATTTCAATCATAAAAAAATGAAAACGCGAATTTACCAGGTAGATGCTTTCACCTTCGACCTTTTTGGTGGAAATCCTGCGGCCATTGTTCCGCTGGAGGAATGGCTTTCGGATGAGCTAATGCAAAATATAGCTGCCGAAAATAACCTCTCCGAAACAGCTTTTTTTGTACCGGAAGGCGATGGCTACCGGCTTCGGTGGTTTACCCCTGTTGTAGAGGTGGATCTCTGCGGCCATGCCACGCTTGCCACCGCGCACATCCTGTTTGAGGAGTTGGGGTATGATAAAGATGAAATCATATTCAAAACCAAAAGCGGGCTTTTGACTGTAAGCCGTGAAGGCGATCGCCTGTTGATGGATTTCCCAGCCGTGGATATGCCCAAAGTGGAGGCCCCGGCAATGTTGTTTCAGGCGCTTGGAATAAACCCAACTCCTGAGGTGTATAAAACAGATGACTACATGGTTGTGCTGAAATCTGAAAGCGCGGTTTTTGGCCTGGATCCCGATTTCAGGCTGCTTGGCGAAGTTAATGCCCGCGGGATAATAGTTACCGCTCCGGGTGATGAAGTAGATTTTGTTTCCCGGTTTTTTGCCCCGCAATCAGGCATTGATGAAGATCCCGTTACTGGTTCGGCTTATACTAAAACCACTCCATATTGGAGTAAAAAACTGGGAAAGCACGAACTCGAAGCTCGTCAAATCTCGAAACGGAAAGGCAATCTCACCTGCCGCATCAAAAAAGACCGTGTTGAAATTCTCGGTAAGGCGGTAACTTTTATGAAAGGGGAAATAACTTTTGTTTGAACTTTTTTTGCTCTTGCTGATAGGATTGGTTGCCGGAGTGATTGCCGGTTTGTTGGGAATAGGTGGCGGTATCATTTTTACCCCTGTTTTATTTTTTATTTTTGATGGAGCCGGGGTCGAAAATCCCGTTATCTGGACCATTGGCTCAGGTCTGTTTTGCACTTTTGTTACGGCTTTTGGAAGTACGGTACGCCAGGCTGTTCAGGAAAATATGTTCTGGAGTGAGGGGATAAAATTAGGCCTGATGGGAGCTATTGGTGTTTTTATGGGGAAATTAGTGGTTACCTCTCCTTATTATAGCCGCACCGAATTTGTAATATTTTTCAGTTTGATGTTACTCTATGCCGGGTATATGATGTTCCGCCGCGGGAAAGATGTAGAAAGTGAATATGACCGGGTTTTTAAAAAGATGAGGCTCAAGCAATCTTTTGTAACAGGTGGAGTCGGCGGTTTTGTGGCAGCGTTGGCCGGGGTAGGCGGGGGAGGAGTGATGGTGCCGATTATGAACCTGTTCTTCAAGCAGCCATTCCGTAAAACGGTGAGTGTCTCTCAGCTTGCCATGACTATAATGATTTTCACCGGCTGGTTTCAATTGGCATTGATGAGTAATCCGGTAGCAGGAATCACAGATTTCACGTTGGGATATGTGGATTTCGGTACAGCTTTACCACTTTCGATTGGTGGATTATTAGGTGGCTTTGGCGGGGCACTGCTCAATCATAAAATTGACCGCCGGGTTTTACAATGGGGTTTTGCAGTGCTGGCTGGTATAATGGCCGGAAGATTAATTTGGGGAATTGTTTAACTGGTGAGGAGGCTGGGAAATAAGATTTCCTTCAACATCAGTGATTTTCTTAATCTTCATGAAATAGTATCTTAGCCTAAAATTATTATTGAAACGGCTCAAAGAAAAACAATTTGTACTATTCTATTGAACTGATAAGATTACTATCGGTTATCCTGATAACATTTACTCACATCAGGCATAACTTTAGCGATGGGGTAATGAATATTTTCCTGGATCAGATACCAATGTACGGCACATTGATCTTGTCTGTGATCTCAGGTTTTCTATATGCCGAGGTAACTTCCAGAAAGGACGGCCTGCTAAATAAAAAAGTTCGAAGCCTGTTAATTCCTTATCTCATCGCAAATATTGTGGTGATTATTCCTGTTTTGGCTGCCCATTACCTGGGATATGATTTCTTGAACAGGCTGAGTGTTGATGCTGATCTTTTGTGGACGGGACTCTTCTCCATTTCAGCAGCGCCGGTTAATCCACCAACCTATTTTATTCGTGATTTATTCATCATTTTTTTATTGGTTGAAGTTGTGCGTAGCCGAAACTTCTATTTATTTGGGGGAATCATAGTCCTGGCTTTTTTTGGCAACCTGCTGCTTCGTTATGATATTTTGATATTATTTATAATCGGAATTATGCTCTCCAGGTATAAAATTATTCATCAGCAGTATGCCCGGCCCTCCGTTATTGTTTGTCTTGGGCTAAGTCTCCTGTTTCTGTACCTGGATATTCCCTATGATAAACACTTAATCGCCATCCTCTTTTTTATTCTGGTCATCAACTGGAAGGTTGATTTTAAAGATGTAGGCGGCTACTCATATACTCTGCATTTATATCATTCCCCTGTAGTGGTGGTGCTATTTCCGGTTTTTTCATTGTATATAGGAAATGAATACCTGCTGGTTATTGCCCAGCTTATAGCAGTATTTTTCTGTGTTTCCGTAATCTATTTGTTGATCAGGAAGTTTAATTTAAAATTTGCCATTGGAGGGAGGTAGGTCCTTTAGCAAATCATAGATTCCTGCCTCTGCGGGAATGACACTATTTTTCACAGTTACTCAAACATCAGAGAAATCAATGATCGAATATCCCACCAATCCATAAATCCCCACAATTTACGATCAAAAAGAAGAAGCCCTCTATCAAAGGGCTTCTTCTGTGTTAGCAATCTATAGCTCTAAAAGCTATATCCAGTAAATCGGTTGGTTTTCGGAGATACCATTCCCATGGCATTCAAAAACCGGCACAACCATACAGTTAATCCATGATCTTTCTCAGAAACGCAGGCTGGTCGGTATCATCCTTTCGAATACGCTCTGTTCTGCTTTGGAAAGGAGCGATATTATCCTTTGCCTCATTCTGATTATTATCTTCGGGTTCTTCCTGGATTTCCTCACTTTCTTCCTGTCTGCGCACATTTAAATTCCGGCGCAGGTAAGAAGGCGTATCCAGTTTTTTGAGATTATTCTCACCTTTATAGTAATCACCGCTAGTCCGCGGAAATTTATTCGGAACATGTGATTCCCTTTTGGACTGAAGATTGGCCGCTGCATTTTCAGCTGCTTTATTCAGTGATTCTTTTGGTGCCACTTTTGCCGTGGTACGGTCTTCAGCCAGATCAAATCCGGTTGCTATAACAGTTACGCGGATTTCTTCGCCGAAATTCTCATCCAGTACGGTACCAAGAATGATTTCCGCATTATCACCCGCTTCCTGCTGGATGATACTTGTGGCAGTTGTGGTTTCCCGCATACCAAGATTTGCACCGGCCGAAATATTAACCAATACATTTCGTGCTCCACGGATACTTACACCGTCAAGTAATGGTGAATTGATTGCAGAACGAGCCGCCATTTCCGCCCGATCGCCGCCTTCGGCTGTTGCTGAACCCATGATTGCAGCTCCGCCATCGCTCATGGTTGTTCGAACATCAGCGAAATCAAGATTGATAAGGCCGGGCATCAGGATAAGATCGCTGATACCACGTGTAGCGTTATACAACACCTCGTTGGCCATCGCAAATGCAGCCATCAGTGATGTATTCTCATCGGCTATATCAAGCAGGCGCTCATTGGGGATCACAATCACCGTATCGCAATTTTTCTTTAGTTCGGTGATTCCTTCAAGCGCATATTTCTTGCGAATTTTACCTTCGCATTCAAACGGGGTGGTAATGATTCCCACCGTTAAAATGCCTCGGCGTTTAGCGATTCCTGCCACAACGGGTGCGCCGCCGGTTCCGGTTCCACCGCCCATTCCAGCGGTCACAAAAATCATATCCGCACTTTCAATTGCTTCCTCGATTTCGTGCCGGTTTTCTTCTACAGCTTCCCGCCCGATTTCAGGCCGGGCTCCGGCTCCAAGACCATTGGTAAGCGCTGAGCCTACCTGTATCTTGATATCTGCCATGCTGTTTTTAAGTGCCTGGGCATCGGTATTCAGCGCGATGTACTCTACGCTGTCGAGTCCCATATTTATCATATTGTTGATGGCGTTTCCACCACCACCGCCTACGCCTACTACTTTTATTTTGGCGTTTTCCTGGCTCTGTTCGTCGAAAAAGAAACGTGAATTATTGTTAGCCATGTTAACTCCTGTTGAGTTGTTGTTTACTGGATTGTTATTGTAGATGATTGCTTATTCTACTGTTAAAGTTCTTTAAACCAACTTTTCATGCGGTCGGTGATTTTCTGCATCACCTGATCAACATTGGTTCCTTTGGATGATGTGGGAATCATCGCCTGGTTGTTGGCTGTACCTGAGCGAAGTGCATGCATCACCAAACCGACGCCGGTAGCGTATATCGGGCTGTTCACTTCTTCTTTCAATCCTCCCGTAATACCGAGAGGAATTCCCACTTTGGCATCGATTCCTAAAATCTCGTTTGCCAGTGGACATATATTCTTTATCAAAGACCCTCCGCCTGTAACCACTACGCCTGCACTTAATGAATCTACATAGCCGCTGCGTTTTATCTCGATGCCTACTATTTCGAGGATTTCCTCCATTCGGGCCTGTACAATTTTGGCAAGAATGCTTTTGGTGATTTCTTTGGGTGGACGTCCCGCAATTCCGGGAACCGTGATCACTTCATCTTCCTCAATCAAATCGGCATAACTTTCGCCGTGCTTTCTTTTGAGTGTTTCGGCCTGATCGTCTAATACGCTGAGGCCAAGCCGGATGTCGTCTGTTACTTTTTGTCCGGCAATGGCAATTACTGCCGTATGGCGGATAGTGTTATCCTGGAAAATGGCGAGATCTGTAGTTCCGCCACCGATATCAACCAAAACCACACCGGCTTCTTTTTCCTCTTCATCTAACACAGAATAGGAAGAAGCAAGAGGTTCGAGGATGAGATCTGCTACCTGATAACCGGCGCGTTCTACACATCGGTACATGTTCTTTGCCGCTGAAACGAGTCCGGTAATAATGTGAACTTCTGCTTCCATGCGCATTCCACTCATACCAACAGGATCGCTGATGCCGTCTTGTCCATCTACCACAAATTCCTGCGGAATAACGTGAAGGATTTGCTGATCGGTGGGGAGCATGATTCGCTGGCAGTCTTCCAACAGCCGTTCTACATCTTTTGCTGTAATTTCATTGTCACGGTTATTAATGGTGATGACGCCTTTACTGCGCATACTTCGGATGTGATCTCCGGCAATTCCAACATTCACCGAATTTACCTGAATTCCGGAGGCAAGTTCTGCCTGGGCAATGGCATCTTTGATCGCATTTACCGTTTTATCGATATTTACCACTACGCCACGATTCAACCCCTCACTCGGCGATTTACCTACACCGAGTATATTTATCCGTTCTTGTTGGTCGATTGATGCTACAATCGCACAAATTTTTGTAGTCCCGATGTCGAGGCCTACCATTATGTTTTCATGTTCTTCCA
>JBBDNN010000022.1:0-32537 GCA_040877545.1 Balneolaceae bacterium | reverse complement strand
AAACCATCTGGTGGTATTCTACCCAACAATGTACCATTGACATAACACTAGTTATAGAATATGATTCTCGTGGGCAGGTGAGAACTGATACTGGTGTGGTAAAGTCGCTGCAAGGAGAAGATAAAATTTAATAAGAAACGGTAAATTCCCGGGACCACACAGGTTCTTCAGCTTCTGTGTCCATTTCAAAATACTCCACCAGGAAGCGGCCAGGGTCAAAACGGATTTTTAAATCTATAGACTCACCTGATTCCAAGGCAACAAATTCCTGTGTATGATTTGCATAATCATAAGAGCCTACTTCCATATTAATATGCGAAAAAACATCATATACCCACATACCTTCTGTAGATGTTGGTGATCCCTCAAGGGTAGAAATTCTGATTCTAAGTGCGGTGCCTTCAGCCAGATCTGCGGAAAGGCTTTGGAAAAAACTGGTACTTGGTTTAGTCGTAAAATGGGAGCTGTCCGGGAAAAGTATATTTACTCCAAATCTGCCCTCAGGTGGATAACTGATGAGTGATTTAGTGATTTCAAAAGGTGTGTGTTCATTAAAATATTCAATCACATGGCCGAATTCGGGTATCTCAACCTCCAGGCCTAAATCCGTGTATCTCTCCTGCAGATTATTACGGATGATATCAGGCAACAGATACCGGCTGTGATTAATCAATTCCGAACCTAATGAAGAGTTGTCAATCGTTCCATCTTCACGTAAATCATCCGTTAAATTTGAAAGGAGCTCAGATAATTCTGCCTCTGAGCGATAACCCTGTAAGATTGCGGAAACGGCTAGTAAAGTTTCATTTCCATTATCAACATCTGTAAGGTCCATCTTTTGAGATGGTGATGCCGACTGATCAATCAGAAATATTGAAAGTACTTCTGATTCGGCTTGTTTTTTAGCTTCCTCAAATTCCATAGCCTCAGAAACGAGGTATTCAATGCGGGGCTTTTCCAGGTGTGTCAAAACATTTACATTGACAACTGAATCTCCTGAAAAATCAGAAATTGCGTGGAGGGTAAGTTGTGAACCAGACTGTTCGCCCCGGATTTCATTATAATAGAAGCCATCAGCTCTTAAATGGGCAAAGGGGCTGCTTAATTCTATATTGCTAAACTCAAATTCACCAAAGTTATTTTTAATCTGTGCGTTAAAACTTCTTCCGGTCTGCGAAAGATCATCACTATTCAATTCATATAGTGAAATATTACCACCGCTGTTAAAAGGGCCTTTTTGGATTACACCAGAAACGGACTCTATTTCAAAAGAGTCTTCTTTATTTTCTTCATCCTTTTCATTCACACCATTCGAACAACTTATAAAGGAGATGGTTAAAAACAGAATTACAAACAAGAAAGTGAATTTAGATATTGCCATTGTAATGTCTCCATAAATTTGTGTTAATAAAGAGTATAAAAAATAAAAGTAAAAATCACCTGAATTTCGTTCATCATCCTTTTATACGATTCTCCAGTGTTACCCTATTTTTTTAGGGGATGAGACTGAGTATTTTAACCGCTAATTTGCACTATGCCGAGATATAAACTGACAATAGAATATGATGGTACAAATTTTTCAGGCTGGCAGATTCAGCCCGATGCAGTTACCGTAGAGCAGACTCTGGAAGATGCCTTTCAGCAAATTCTGCAGCAAAAAGTTGACCTTATTGGTCAGGGCAGAACCGATGCCGGGGTTCATGCCCGTGGACAAACCGCACACGTTGATTTTTCGGATGAAGTTGATGTTCAAAAGCTGGTTTATGGAGTGAATGGAATAGTTGGCGAAGAAATCCAAATCACCGAAATAGAAAAAGTTAGCAGTGAATTTCATTCCCGGTTTGATGCTTTATCCCGCGAATACGAATACACAATCACCACACGTTGCATCCCTTTAATGCATCACTGTTCATGGCAGTTGAAAAAAGCTATAGATATGCAAAAGCTCGAGAAATGCGCAACAATGCTAAATGGAGAATTCGATTTTGCGGGATTTTCGAAATTTAACGAAGATAATTTCACCACGTTATGTGAAATTCAGCGGTCGGAATTTGAAGTAGAAGGAGAGGTTATTAAATACCACATCCGGTCCAATCGTTTTCTAAGAAACATGGTTCGCAGGTTATTAGGTACGATGGTGCGAGTGGCAGAGGGAAAAATAACTATCAAAAATTTCCAGAGAATACTTGAAAATACAGAAACGCAAATTCCATCCTATACTGCACCTGCCAAGGGATTGATCTTGGAAAAAGTTTACTATAATTCTTAAAGATTTATCTGTTGAAGAAAATTTTCAATAGTGTCAAGTAACAAAGCATTTATATCTACTTAAAGTCTGTCATACTACGAAAACCACCTTCCCCAAAACAGCCGCAACAAAAGTATTTAAATAAAAGCGAAATAATAATTGCATATATAAAGTATACCTAGCATATTCAGCATGTGTAGTGAAAGCGCTTTTAGTAATAGGATTTGAATTCGATATAATTACAAATATTTAAATTAATATGAGCTATACAATACAAAGAGAAGGAATAAAACAACTACAGGTATTTTCTTTTATAAAAATAGTAGCTGTTTGTTTTTTATTTGCTCCTTTAAACTTATTAGCACAAACAACAGGAATTATCACCGGCCAGGTAACTGATTCCACAAATAATGAACCGGTATATGGAGCTAATGTTTTTATTGAAGAGTTATCAAGAGGGGATGCAACAGGGGCAAATGGTGGCTTTAGAATCACGAATGTCGCTGCCGGAACTTATGATATTCGTTTCTCATATTTGGGTTATAAAACAAAGAGGGTGGGGGTTGAGGTAAGAGAAGGAGAGACTACCGTTTTAGAAACGGCGTTGGTACCTGATTATGTAATGGGAGAAGATATTCAGGTGTTGGCACAGGCGGCGGGGCAAATAGCTGCTATTAAAGATCAGCTGCAATCCAATACAATTGTAAATGTGGTGTCCTCTGAAAGAATTAGTGAATTGCCGGATCAGAATGCGGCAGAATCTATCGGGAGGCTTCCTGGTGTTTCTGTACAGCGAAATGCCGGAGAGGCTCAAAAAGTGGTGGTAAGGGGGCTGTCACCAAAGTTTAATTCCATAACTGTAAATGGTGTTCGTTTACCGGGAACCGATTCAAATGACCGGTCGGTAGATCTAAGTTTGATTCCTTCGGATGTATTGGGAGGCATAGAAGTATTTAAAGCACTGACTCCCGACAAAGATGGCGATGCAGTTGGCGGCACCGTAAATCTTTTGATTAGAGAAGCACCTTCCGGCTTTCGTGGAGAGGTCCGGGCACAAACAGGATACAATCAGATTCAGGATGAGTTTGGCCAATATAAAGTCAGCTTTAATATGAGTAACCGCTTTTTTGATGAAAAACTCGGAGTGTTGGTAACCGGAAGCATTCAGCAGGCTGACCGTAGTTCAGAAATATTAGAAGCTGACTATTCATATCGTCAGGAAACCGGAGGAGTGGAAATTGAAAATTTAAATCTTGCGGATATTTTAGAAACCAGGCAGCGGTATGGAGCAAGCCTCTCAGTTGATTATGATCTGGATAAATCAAGCTTTTTTCTGAGTAGTTTTATGGGGAAAACGGACCGGGACGAAGTTCGAAGACGAAAAAGATACAGAGTTGGAAACGGCAGAGTCGAATACGATTTAAGAGACAGAATTATTAATAACCAGGTTTTTTCAAATTCACTACGGGGTGAGCATAACCTGGATTGGCTAAAAGCAGATTGGCAGGTTTCCCATTCCTATTCACTCACCAAAAGGCCATATTCCGTTTATTCAAGGTTTCAGGAACTTACGGCTTATGAAGATGGGCTTATCGATAATGAAGGGCCGAGGCCTATACCTCAATTCGCCAGGAATAATTTAAATAATACATGGTTTCATTATAGTTCTTTTGATCCACAGCGGGGAACAGACAGGGATCTTACAGGTGAATTAAACTTCCAGGTTCCATTTGAAATTTCAGCAATTGGAAATGGTTTGGTGAAGTTTGGTGGTAAATATCGCGATAAAAAAAGAATACAGGATATAGATTCTTATCAAACTGATTTTGGTGTGGTAAGTGAAATCGGTAGAAATAATCCAGAATATGATCTTTATAACGACGAGCATATAAGAATAAGTAATTTTCTTAATCCTGAATTTAGTGCGGATAATTTTTTAGATGGGGAATATGAATTTGGCCCCGGTTTGGATAATAACTTGTTGAACAATTTTTATGAAAGATTCAGCAACCGGTATGATCTCAATCGTTTTGTTGAATTATCTGACTATACTGCCGGCGAAAAAATAAGTGCAGCCTATATTATGACCGAGCTAAACCTCGGCAGCAAACTGATGATTCTTCCCGGAGTGCGGTATGAATACACAGAAAATTTTTATGAAGGGAAAACTGGGAATATATTTGGAAATCTCGGGAAAAACGGCATCCTAAGTGACACCACAGGCGGTCAAAGCTATAGTGAGTTTTTACCAATGGTTCATCTTAAATACAGTGTAATTGAAGGAATTGATTTACGTTTAGCTGTAACCAGGACATTATCCCGTCCCGATTACTACAACCTGATTCCTTCAGAATTTATAAATGAAGCCGAATTTACCATTAACCGTGGTAACCCAGACATTAAACATACCAAGGCTATTAATTATGATGCCTTTCTTTCTTTTTATAAAAGCAGTTTAGGATACTTTGCAGTTGGTGCCTTTTACAAAGAACTCGATGATATTGATTATATCACCCAGAGCAGGGAAAGGGAAGGAGAATTCCAGGGTTACAGAGTTACTCAACCAATCAATGGTTCTAAATCTACAGTAAAAGGAATTGAATTTGATTTACAAACAGATTTCAGGTTTCTGCCAAAACCTCTGGATGGCTTGATATTAAATACCAACGTTACCTTTATAGAGTCAGAAACCTTCTTTCCACATCTTATAAGATCAGGCAACGATCCTGAGCCTCCTTTTGCTCCTATTTTTGTTGATACTGTCAGAGCTGGAAAATTACCCGGACAGCCGGATTTTGTTGCAAGCCTTACTATTGGCTACGAAAAAGGTGGATTTTCAGGCAGAGTTTCTTATTCCTATCAAAAACAAATTTTAGAACGTGTTGGCAGGCTACCGGAAGTAGATATAGTTGCTGATACATATGGTTACTGGGACTTGAGCATCAACCAAACCTTTAAGGGGCTCGATTCTTTTGTCTTTTTCCTCAACGCAAATAATTTCACCCGCCAATCTGAAAGTTCATTTACAGGCGCAAAAAGATTTACCGGAGAAAATGAAATATTTGGCATGACGGCTGATGCCGGAGTTAGATATAAATTTTGATAATAGACGCTTATGCAAATTTGCGTTAATACATAAACCAGACAAGCCAAAAAAGGAGGCTTATATGACCACTTATACAAACATGTTGATCCTAAATAGTAATAAGCTATTAGGGCATATATCGAAATTGTTACTTACTGTAACAATGATACTATTTGCAGGTAATACTGCAATAGCGCAACGTACCGTAGAGGTAGAACCAGGTCTTGGTACACTAAACGAGGCAATTGATAGCGACACCACTGAAACAGGTGAACGTGTTGATCCTAACACAGTGTATGTTCTTGAAAGAGATGGATATTATGCTCTTGAAGGAACTATTCAAAACCGGGGTTATCATCTTACCATAGTTGCCGAAGATGGAGATGGTGAACGGCCACAGCTTGTACCTGCAGCCGGAGATGGGGGTGTTTCAAGCCGGCCTTTCAGACCAAGAGGAGACTTGACCTTAAGAGGATTGTATGTGACGGGTGAAGACAATACCGGCACCTTAAACGAAGATCAAAGAATTATAAGGGTTAGTGAAAATAATGCTCGTATTATTATTGACGACTGCCATCTTGAAAAAGACGGACAGACTGTTTTCAGAATTGATAATGCCGGTAACAGAATTTTCGTCCTTAATTCAACTCTCAGCAATATCGGCACAACAGCAAGTCCTGATAACGGCCGTGCTGTTGATGATCGTGGAAGTCAAATTGATACTCTGGTGATGGAAAACAGTACTTTCTATAACCTGACAAGTATTGTACTTCAGGATTTTGGCGGTGAGATTAATTATGCAAGAGTGAATCAAAATACAATAGTGAATATTGGAAGACGAGGAACTTTCGAATTCGGACAAGTTCTTGAGCTTGAATTCACTAACAATATTGTGATTGACGGTGCTTTCTACGGCCAGGCCGAATCAGAATTTGCAGAAGATCCTAACTTCATTGTTCGGGTTGATTCATTATCACCTACACAGGTTGATTCTTTAGGTGAAGCATCTATTACTATCAGCCACAACAATATCTATCATTCATCGGAATTTCTTGATGCATATCCCGATACGGTAGAGGCCGCACCATTTTTTAATGCTGCCGCAGAAGCTTATATAGCGGAAGCAGGAACCGGTGATACGAATATATCTACAGATATCACTTTCGAAAATGGTCCTGAAAAACCGGTGGATGTAATGACTTCCTATTACGAAACACCTGATGCCACTCAGCCAGATATGCCAACCGATGGAGAACCATTCGACTTCAGTTATGATACTTCTCATGAAGCATATACAGCTGGAACAAATGGCCAGCCATTAGGAGCAATTTCATGGTTTGGGATGACAGTAAGTAATGAGGTGGAAGAAAGACCATCCAATACTCCGGCTGCCTTTAAATTAAACGGCAACTATCCTAACCCATTCAATCCAACCACAAATGTCTCTTTTGACCTGCCCCAAGCAGCACAGGTATCAGTAGATGTATATAGTGTAATTGGGCAAAAGGTCATGAGTATTCCAGCTCAACAAATGAGTTCAGGAAATAACAGGAACATTATGTTAGATGCTTCCTCACTTACTTCCGGCATGTATATTTATAGAATAACGGCTAAAACAGCTACCAACACCATGGTAAATACTGGCCGAATGACACTTATTAAGTAAAATTACATTCAGATTACTGGAGAGTCTGTGAAAAGACTCTCCATTTTTAAAAACAGGTACCTGGAGTTTGACTCCCAACAAATTCACCAAACATTTTGGCTTTTATACAAGAGACTGAATGAGATTTATTTCGAGGAGAATCTGCCAAACAGATTCAAAAATTAGGAGTATTTAAGATGACCAAGTCTATGAAAAATGCAATCAAAAGTGCTGTAGTATTTATTACTGTAGGATTTTTATTTACCGGTTGCCCATCAAAAAATCCAGAGCCTATACAATTTTCAGAAAAGCCTTACTTTTTTGATGTGGGCGAAAAGGGCACAGAAATCCATGATGGATATTATCCGCTTACCCCAGATTTTACCTACTCTGCTGAGAATGGATATGGATGGACGGAACCTTTCGAGGATGGACAAACATTTAACCATGATTATTGGGAAGCTTCCCGGAATGCAGCATTAATAGATGGTATTGCTTCAAGTGAAGTACAATTCAAAGCAGATATCCCCAATGGAGATTGGTGGCTAACACTTTGGGTTGATGGCGGCCTTGAAGATTCTTCAACTACTGAACTATTTATCTTGGAAGAAAATGAAGAGTTAAACCTTCAGGCATTTATGGAGAATGCTGAGCAAAGCGGGTTACGTCCTGATCCCCAAAAAATGTATCGAATTATTCAAAAACCGGTAACCATTACCGATAATGAACTCACTTTCCACCTCAGGGGAAATCGGGATGATGTCCGGATTATGAGTTTTAGCCTTATACCTGATCAGAGCACACCACAAAATGATAGCCAGCAACAGGTTTATGATCAACTTGCAGAATCAGCCGGTTTTAACGGAGAGGATTCGGTTTCGGCTTTTAGAAATATTTTGAATCAATTGCCAGATGAACCGGAAAATGAAAATTTTAGAACATTCTGGAATCAACAAATAGAAATATTAGCTCAGGCCAATAAATATTTTTACTACCGTGGTTGGAGCTGGGCTATTAAAGAAACAGGCCTTGGCTTATTTGATCATTTGCATCAATCGGTAATGTTATATGACGGAATTCTGAATAACAGCAGGGCGGAAGAAAGTCCGCTATACGAAAAAGCATTGTGGCACAGAGGCCGGTTGTTGTATTGGTTATGGCTGGAGCGGGGTGGAAAAAGCGAAATTGCGCAGGGTAGAAAAGACCTCGCTAAAATGCAGGAGTTACATCCCCACAACGAGCTGGTGAGAATGTATAACGGCGAAAAAATTGATTCGCCGGATGAATTTGATACAGATAAACCTGCCGGAGCACCCGATTGGGCTTTTGCACAGTGGGAGGTAATGAATCGTCTCAAAAATATTGCCGACTGGTGGATTTTGGAGCAGCAAGATGAAAATGGAGAATTTGGTGGCAAATATGGCGATGATGTGGAACTTCTCCGTTTTTGGCCGCCGCTAATTCTATCCGGTGATTCCATTGTTTATGGTGGGTGGAAAAAACTTGCTGATGGTGTTTGGAATAGTAACAAAGTGCATAAGGGCTACGCAAAAAGTCCCAGTGATGTAGAACACTCCTCAGAATTCATCTCAGATACAGCTCCGCTCATGGTTTTATATACGGATGACGCTGTATATGAAGAACGCCTTGCTTGGTCGGCAGACTATTTCAGAAACCTTTGGACAGGATTTAATGATAACGGAAACCGGTTCTTTAAATCATCCTGGTTTAGTTCCACAGAATTAGAAATGGAGCCCCCAAAAAACCGCGATGTCCCCTACACTACCCGGGCAACAAAAGCGGTGCGATATTATGCATGGAAAACCAAAGATGCAGAAACCTTACAGGCCCTGGAAGAATGGGCGGATGCCTGGCTGCATGTTTCTCAGCTGACAGATAAAGGAAAACCGGTGGGGATTATTCCAGCTTCTGTAGAATTCCCAAGCGAATCATTTAATGGAGATGAAGAACACTGGTACACGGCAAATATGTTTTGGGATTACTTTGAATGGAGCGGTGGCTCATCCATACTTGATCAATTTTTATTTACCTGGACAATAACCGGTAATGACAAATATTTAGAACCAATTATCCAGCATCTGGATTTAGTTTCTGAATATAGAAATGAATTAGCTGCTTCGGTTGATTCTTTTGAGGAAGGTTCCACCGCATGGGCTGCTCATACATTAGGAAATAGCAGCAGTTTTTGGAACCTGGTAGAAACCTGGCGACTTCTCACCGGAAATGAAAATTATGATGAATTGATTATAGAGCATGGCACACCTTTTATAAAATACCGGCTTACCGGAAATGAAGAATTTTTGGTTGAAGGAATGCAGCCTTACCTGGAAACAATCCGGTACAATTACCCAATGGTTACCAGCGAAGCCATTCATACCGACCGTGTTCATATCGGGCCGGGTAATCAGCGGGAAGCAGGAATTTTACAAGGTATGGTTACCGGGTACGGAATAGGAGAAGGTGCCTCGCCTTATATAGCAGTAAGCTGGGAAGATGCCAGCCGCGATATTTCCTTTCTGGTAACCGACAGCGACTCTACAACCTTGAATGTAGACCTCTATTCATTTTCAGATACCGAAGAGCAAGTAACAGTAAGATTTTGGCAGCTAAAATCAGGTGAATATACATTAGAAGTAGCTTCAGGCAAGGAAATCATAAACAATAAAAAAATTGCCATTCAAAAAAGAGGAGACAGGTCTGAGTTCATCCTGCCTTCGAAAAAGCTTATCAAGCTAACAATTACTCCCAATGAGAATTAAAAGGAATGGCTTCAGAACCTAAGACAGGACTTCTAAAAAAAGTCAAAATATTCATCCTGACCATTGGGCCCGGCTTATTTATTATCGGGTATAATGTAGGTACAGGCAGTGTTACCACCATGGCAGCAACCGGTGCTGAGTACGGAATGATGCTTGCATGGCCCTTATTGCTATCGTGTATTTTTACTTATGTACTGATAGTAGTGTTCGGAAAATATACTGTTGTTACAGGCGATACTGTGATCTATAGTTATAAAAAATATTTCGGGAAGACTATTGCCCTATTTGTGCTAATCGCATTGTTATTTACCGAGGCAGTATCCAGTATTGGTGTTATGGCCATTGTTACTCAGGTAGTGCAGGAATGGTCGAGGCCTTTAACTGAATCTGGCGAGGGCATTAACCCGGTCTATTCTGCTTTAGTTTTTGGAGCTATTTTGTACGCGCTTTTCTGGAAAGGAAAACAGAATTTTTTCGAAAAAGTACTTGCTGTTTTTGTTGGGTTGATGGGGGTAAGTTTTCTGCTCACCATGTTTATGGTAATTCCCGAACCGGTTGACGTTATTACCGGGCTTGTACCTAAAATCCCCGAAGATTCAAATGCTTCACTGTTAATTGCCGGAATGGTTGGCACCACAATGGGTGCAGTAATTTATGTGGTACGTTCCATTCTTATACAAGGAAAAGGCTGGACTCTCAAAGATTTCAAACTTGAAAAAAGAGACGCTATTATTTCTGCCAGCCTGATGTTTATACTAAGTGTTGCTGTAATGGCTTCGGCAGCGGGTACTTTACATCCGCTGGGCTTGAGGGTTGATAACGCCATTGATATGGTGAATTTACTTGAGCCGCTTGCCGGAAGATTTGCACTCTCCATATTTGTAACAGGTATAGTAGCCGCAGGATTATCATCCCTGTTCCCTATAATTATTTTAGCTCCCTGGCTGATTGCAGATTATAAAAATGAAATTGCC
Organism: Balneolaceae bacterium; assembly: GCA_040877545.1. GTDB lineage: Bacteria > Bacteroidota > Rhodothermia > Balneolales > Balneolaceae > Gracilimonas. The sequence continues at coordinate 21,805 of JBBDNN010000022.1, read as the reverse complement.
GACATGCAGTCAACTTCAGCCCGTTGGATGGTTTTTGGTGTGCTGTCTTTGGGTTTAATCGTTCCCATTTTAGGTGGCCGTCCTGTACTTGTGATGATTGTTTCTCAGGCATTTCTTACGGTGGTAACCCCACTGGTTATTGCTTTAATGCTCATTTTGCTTAACAGAAAAGCAATTATGGGTACATACACTTTAAATACAAACAAGAATATACTGGTAGGCTTAACATTACTTTTTTCGATAGCCATGGCTTTGCTTGGCATCATCGGGATACTTGGTTTATAAAAAAGAAAATTCGAATACTTAGAAAGGAAACATGCTTTATCCTCAACAAAATAATTATCGGGCAACATTTGATTTAGGCGGCTATTGGAATTTTAAAGCAGATCCAGAGGAAGTGGGGCACCGCGATAAATGGTTTGCCACAAAACTCTCCGGAGATGTTCATTCCATTGCCATTCCCGGTTCCTGGAACGAGCAGTTAACAGAACAGGGGTTGCGAAATTATGTAGGTAAAGCCTGGCATGAAACGTTTTTTACCATTCCAAATGCCGTTCAAAAACATCATAAAATCTGGCTTCGTATTGGGGCAGCAGATCACAAAGCCGAGGTATGGCTGAATGGCGATCACATCGGGGAACACACCGGAGGGTATATGCCATTTGAGCTTGATTTAACGGATAATCTGAACACCAATGGTGAAAAAAATCACCTGATTGTTTGTGTAGACAGCAAGCTCAGCATGCATTCTATTCCCCAGGATGTGGATCCGAATTCACCTTTATACAATTCCCCGGAATATGAACGCAGGCATCTGTTTCCTGCCACCCGTTTTGATTTTTTCCCCTATGGTGGTTTAACCCGGTCTGTCCAACTGGTTGCTACTCCCGAGAATTATATCTCTGATATTAAAATTAATTCTAATCTGGAAGGACAGGTTACCTTGGTAGCCGACGCCGCCTCAGATCCGGACTTAAACCTAAGAGTCCGGATTCTTGAGGCGGATGGTCCAGAAGTAGCATCTGGTGAGGGATCATTATCCGAGGCTACTACTCTTCAAATAAAAAATCCAAAATACTGGTCTCCAGCCAATCCATACTTGTATACGGCTCGTGTTTCTCTTGTTGATGGTGAGGAGGAAGTAGTTGACCAATACGATGAGCAATTTGGAATTAGAGAGATTAAGATTGAGGGCGGGAAAATTTTGCTGAATAATGAACCGCTTTTCATGAGCGGGTTCGGTAAACATGAAGATTTTCCTATCGTTGGCCGCGGGCAATTTCGACCTGCATACATCCGGGATTATGAATTGATGCGCTGGATTGGAGCAAATTCCTACCGTACAAGTCACTACCCTTATGACGAAGAATTGATGCGGCTGGCAGACAGACTCGGCTTTTTGGTTATAGATGAAGTTCCAGCAGTAAGTTTAGGTTTCTGGAGTGATGACTTTGAAGAACTAAGGCCGCTGCTCGATAATCATAAAAAGGCTATCAAAGAATTGGTGGACAGAGATTCCAATCACCCCAGTGTAATTTCATGGTCAATTACCAACGAGCCTAACCTCTGGGCTGAAGAATTTTACCAAAATGGTGCCTGTAAAAAATATTTCAAAGAACTGTACAACTTTACCAAATCTCTGGATTCTACACGTCCTGTGATGTCCATTTCTATGGCAGCTTTTAAAGAAGACGATGTAGTATTGGAATTTTGTGACATCATTGGTATTAACCGCTATTACGGCTGGTATACAAATCCTGTTGATCTTGAAAGTGCCGGAAAAGATTTAGCCAGGGAATTGGATGCTACATTCGGAAAATATGGCAAACCAATAATGGTGACCGAATTTGGTGCCGATACAGTAGAAGGGCTTCATTCAACTACTGCTCAACTATTTACCGAGGAATTTCAAACTGCTTTCATTTTAAAATACCTGGAAGTGATGGAGGAACGTGATTTTGTAGCCGGTGCTCATGTCTGGAATTTTGCCGACTTTATGACTCCACAGCATTTCCGAAGAGTGGTACTTAATAAAAAAGGAGTATTCACCCGTGATCGCCATCCAAAAAGTGTGGCTTTCAAGTTACGGGATCATTGGAATTCATTTGAGAAAATTGCGGAGGATCATCGTCCAAAAAAGCCAAAACAGGGTTTTTTAATAGGTGATATTTGAAAATGATGAAATAACATACATGTCAGGTTTAAACCTTTGAAAGCGGGTTAGAGCAGTATTGATTAAAACCTGGCAGGTTTAGCATGTAGAAATGAAATTAAAAAGAAGAAAACTATGAGTTCAGACAGGCTAAAAATGTGGCACGTTGGAAACTGGTGTATCCACATTGGGCAAACCTATGTGGAATCTCCATTTGAAGCTCCAAGTAAGGATGTAGAAGTATTGAACTATGCTAAACCATTGATTGATGCTCTTAGAAAAATTCCAACAGCCGAAGTAATAACACAACCTTCCTGGGAATTGTACCGAATGTCTCCTGATGAATTTGAAGAGCGGCTGGAATGGGCTGATACCATTATTTTTGCAGACGTAGAAACCAAATGCCTGATGTTGCATCCTGATTTTTTCAATCGTGCCAAATGGAACGACAATTATATTACTTTTCCCGATCGTTTCGACCTGCTCAAAGAATGGGTGGATAAAGGCGGTCACTTTCACATGAACGGTGGATGGCTGAGTTTTTCAGGGGAACTTGGAAAAGGGGGCTGGGGCCGGTCACGGTTCAAAGATGTACTTCCGGTAGTTTGTCTCCAGCACGATGATCTCATTGAATCCACATCCAGCTACAATGTGCGGTGTAACTTGCCGGAGCATAAATCTATGCAGGGAATTGATTGGAATTCCGTACCACCTATCCTCGGCTTTAATGAAACTAAAATGAAAGATTCAGCCAAAGCCATCGTGGAAATTGAAAATCAGGGAGAATGGCATCCCTTATTGGCAGAACAAAATTATGGGAAAGGCAAAGTCAGTTGTTGGATGACCGGTGCAAGTCCGCATTGGGGCATCAATTTTATGAAATGGGAATATTACCAGAAGTTCTGGGCGCAACTTTTCAATCCGGAGTTATGAATTTTTCCGCCATCGATTGGGTCATACTGATTAGCTACTTATCCATTACCATTTATATTGGTATCTGGGTGAAAAAATATGTTCAAAATCTGAGTGGGTATATTGTTGCAGGTAGAAAAATTAAAGTGTCGCTGGGTATCGCCACATTTACAGCAACCGAACTTGGAACCGTCACATTTGTGTATTTTGGTGAACTGGGATATGTGTCTGGATTTTCCTGCTTTATAATCGGTATTCTCGCACTCATCGCCTACACCACAGTAGGTAAAACCGGCTTCATCATCGAAAAGCTGCGTGAATATGGCATGATGACTATCCCGGAATTTTACGAACTCCGGTTTAACAAAAATGTGCGGATAATTGGTGGGATTATTCTTTTTGTGGGTGGAGTTTTAAACATGGGGATTTTCCTCAAGTTTGACGGGATATTTCTTTCAGAAGTAATGGGTTTTGGCCCGCAGGCGCTCGGGTTTATAATGACATTTATGCTCATCATCGTAATGTCCTATACAATTTTAGGCGGGATGTTTTCAGTAGTAATAACTGATTTTATGCAGTATATAGTGCTTTCGATAGCAATGTTTGCCACCACCATAATTGTATTAATGGAAGTGGATCTTAGCACCATCTCCACGGCCTTAGATTCCCAGTATGGAGAAGCCGGTTATAATCCCATAATTAACCCAAGGTTTGGATGGAGTTTTATAATATGGATATTGGTAACAAATATAGCTGCTGCTGCTTTATGGCAACCCGGCACTTCCAAAGCACTTTCGTCCAAAAGTCCGGCAATAGCTAAAAAAGTATTTTGGGTAACAGGTTTAACTTTCGCAGGCCGCGCCATGATTCCTATGTTCTGGGGAGTTGCGGCGCTGGCCTATTTTGGAGCAGATGAATCGAGTGCGGCAGCCATGCCTATGTTATTAGGTGAACTTCTTCCAATGGGTTTGTTAGGATTATTAGTGGCAGGTTTATTGGCGGCATCCATGTCAACCTACAGCTCGTATGTGCTGGCATGGAGTTCCGTGCTTACTCTTGATGTTATTTCATGTCTAAAACCGGGCGGTTTCAGTGAGAAGATTACAATCTGGATCGCCCGGTTTATCTCCGGTTTAATTGGTTTGTTTCTGCTGGTTTTTGGCCTGTGGTATCAAATACCGGAAACGGCTTTTCAATACATATTTATAACAGGAACCATGTACACAGCCGGTGCTTTGGGCACGGTAACAGCCGGATTATATTGGAAAAAGGCCAATGATGTAGGAGCTCATTCCGCCTTACTTCTGGGCGCTGTTGTTCCCGCAGGATTCCTGATACTGGAAAAATTTTCCGAATCATTACCCGGCTGGCTGGCCTTTGTGACCGATGTAAATTTTGTCGGCTTTCTGAGTTTTATCCTGGCAGCTTTGGGTATGATTGTAGGTTCACTGCTTACACAAAAATCAACACCGGCTAAAGTTATTAACGAAGCGGAGATTAGTTATGAATGATGGAACAACAATCTGGATGATTATTTTTGCAGTATTCGCGCTCATATTTTTTGTAGTAGCCGCTATTGTTTCAGTAAAAGGAATTGCAGATATCAAAGACCTGATGAATGATCCGGATTTAAACAAGTAATTATGATTCATCCACAAATTACATGCTGCTATTTATATACCATCAGCAAATACGGGTATCCACCGGCTGCTGAGCACACCTCCGAATATCTCGGGGAGTATAAAAAATTGGGTTTCACTTCTGTGGAACTGGAAGGTATCCGCAAAGAGCACCTGTCAAAAGTGTGTGAAATGAAGGACGCCATCAAGTCAAAAATAAACGAGTTGGATTTACAGGTTCCTTATTTTTGCGCGGTCCTTCCCGGTCTGTCTTCACCCGATAAAAACCAAAGAAATGCCAACCTTGAACTTTTTGAAAAAGGCTGTGAAATAGCCGCCACTTTCGGATCAAAAGGAATCCTTGACAATGCACCATTGCCTCCATATCAATTTCCGGAGGATATACCGGTGGTTCGCCATTATAATGAAGAGGTGATGCAGTCGGCAAAATTCCCGGCTGACCTGAAATGGGATGATTATTGGAAACAACTCATTTACACCTATCGTGAGGCATGTGATATCGCAGCCGGATATAACCTCACTTATCAAATGCATCCGGCATCCGGGGTGCTTTGTTCAACAACCGATGCATTTTTGTATTTCCATGATGCAGTTGGCAAAAGCAATCTTCGCTTCAACTTTGATACCGCAAACCAATTTGCTTTAAAAGATAACCTGCTGCTTTCCCTTCGCAGGTTAGCAGATCATATTGATTACATCCATATTTCGGATAATGGTGGGCAAAAGGTAGAACATTTGGCTATTGGAGACGGTGTTATCCGCTGGGATGATTTTTTTGAAACACTCGATATAATCAATTTCAAAGGCCATTTTGGTATCGATATCGGCGGAGCTGAATCGGGAGTGGAAGATTTGGATAAGGCTTATACAGACGCTGTGAATTTTTTAGAAACTAATTTAGGACTGGACTTATGAACAAGATCAAAACGATAGTTGTTTTCTTATTGCTGGCACTCTTTTTAGACATACACATGCTGCATGGTCAGCAGAACATTCCACTCGTACCAAATCCACAAGAGGTGGAATTTAGCGAGGGAGTATTTTATTTAGATGGTGATATCTCCATGCAGTTCTACCTTAATGACGGGGAAGAAGAACATTCTCTTTTTACTCAACTGGAAAAAGAATTCGCTTCCAGCCTTTTCACTACTCTTCAAAAAGATCAGGAAATTGCAGGGAAACAAATCATAGTCGGGGTTGGCGGGATTAATTCGGCATTCGACGAGCTTGTAAAAAATGAAGACATAGTACCATCGCCTGATTTGGGCAGCGAAGGCTATTTCCTACTCGTTGATGCAGAGCAGGTAATCATTTCAGCAAATACTATAACCGGAGCTTTTTACGGGGTTCAAACTTTAAAGCAGCTTATCCGCACAAACAGAGGGGAGAAATCAATTTCAGCCCTGAAAATAAAAGATTGGCCCGATCTTGAAATTCGGGGGATGATGGATGATATCAGCCGGGGCCCGGTTCCCACAAAGGAATATATGCGGCAGCAAATTGAGCGAATGGCCGAAATGAAAGTAAACTTGCTCACCTATTACACGCAGGATGTGGTGAAAACCGAAAGTCACCCTGCATTTGCACCGCCCGGTGGTGCTTTGGATATTGATGAGTGGGCAGAGTTAGCCGATTATGCCAAAAAGTTCCATATCGATTTAGTCGGCAACTTCCAGTCCTTTGGCCATTTTGATCAAATCCTGAAACACCCGGAATACGAACATCTTGGCGAATCAGGCACTTTGTTGTCGCCTGCATTCGAAGAGAGTTATGAGCTGCTTAAAGATATTTATACAGAAATGATTCCGGCTTTTCATTCCGACTATTTCCATATTAATTCGGATGAGACATTTGATTTGGGTAGCGGTGCCTCAAAAGAAATGGTAGATAGTTTAGGCATGGAAGTGGTGTACTCAAATCATATAAACCGCATTTATGACATCATTACCGGCTTAGGCAAAAAAGTGATGATGTGGGGTGATATAGCTCTCGATCACCCCAAAATTCTGGAGCTGCTCCCGAAAGATATAATATTGATTACCTGGAGTTATGATGCCATGGATGACTTTGCTCCCAGGCTCACTCCTTTTAAAGAAGCCGGTTTCACTCAATTGGCTTCAACCGGAATATTGAATTCCTACAGCACTATACCGGACTTCAGGGTAGCCCGTGGAAATATTGGTGGCTTTGTTGCTGAAATGAAAAAGCAGAACGCATGGGGGATATTGAATACGGTTTGGGATGATGGCGGTTTTGCCCTTTTCTCGCGGGATTGGTATGGAGTGGCTTTTGCTGCAGATCAAAGCTGGCATAGTAATCCGAACGATCCCACTTATGACTCCAGGTTTAACCGAGCGGTTTATGCAGCCACTAATAATGGCTTATCTGAAGCAATCCATGAGTTAAATAAACTGGCGGATTTAAAATCCACAGAAAAAATGAATGAAGATATTCTGTGGGCCAAGATTATTCCTGAAAAAGGGGAAGAAGTATTGATGAATATTGGCGACTGGGAGAAGGTGCTGGAAATTGTGACAAAAGCGGAAGGACATCTTCAGAAATTTGATCCATCAATTTATTCAAAAGATGCAGAGTTCATCAAATTGACCATCGACCAATATAAGTTCCTGGCAGAAAGCCGGCCAAAGTTGGTGGAGGCTGCAAATTTATACAAACAAGCGTATGACATTCAGAATGAAGAAAAAATAAAAGCGCGCGCCTTATTGGTGGAGACCTACGGATTACTTTCTGAAGTGTACCAGGAGCAGTTGAGTTTAAAAACAACCAATCAATATCTGTGGACGGTTGAAAATCGCGTGTACGCACTTGACCGTGTAGTGGAAAAGTATGATGAGCATATTTCTGCTTTTAAAGAGGTTCGCAATGCTGTGCTTAATGCAATGCACGCTTATGACAAAGAAGAAGAATTGCCCGCAGCATCCGATATCCGCCTGGATATTGAAGAATCGGAAGGCTGGTATTTTCAGGGCTGGTTGATGATAGAACCAATTGCCAATGAAGCTGGATTTCAAGATCCGGGAGTGGATCATCTGGAAGATATGGGAGGGGTTGAAACCACCTTTCCGAATGTAACCGAAGAATTTTACTTCAACGGCGATAAATATAGGTGGGCCAGAGTGAATACATCCTATTTCGCAAAAGTGGATCTGGACGAATTATTTGATCGCAATGAAAATGTAGTGATGTATGCTTTTGCACATATTGATATACCTGAAGACCGGAATGTTCGGGCTTTGGCAGGAAGCAGCGATGGCATTGAAGTTTTTATTAATGGTAAATCGGTGCACAAGAATTACGAGGAAAGAGATTTTCAGCTGGATGAGGATGAACTTTATTTACCGCTCAGAAAAGGCAGAAATCACCTGATGTTAAAAATCACACAAAGCACCGGAGATTGGGCTTTTTCATTCCGGTTACCTGATGCAGAAATGCGCAGTTATAAAAACAGATATAAAATCATAGAATAAAAAATGTTTCCTGACAAGAAAATTACGGTGGGTAAATTAAAGGTAGAGGTATTTCCAGATAGAGATAATTTGGGAAAATCATCTGCCATCTATGTGGCAAATCAAATTAAAGCGGTGGCTAAAGAAAAGGGGACTGTACGCATAATTTTTGCATCGGCAGTGTCTCAAAAGGAATTTTTAGCGGAACTATTGAAGATTGATGATATCCCCTGGGGAAAAATTACCGCATTCCACATGGATGAATATCATACACTACCTGAAACGGCACCGCAAAGATTTGGAAATTTTTTAAAGGAGCATCTTTTCAATCACCGGGATTTTGGAGCTGTTCACCTTATGAATAATGATTTGGAAGAATATTCGCAGCTTATTGAAGAAGCACCAATTGACATCATTTGTTTGGGAATAGGAGAAAATGGGCACCTTGCTTTTAATGATCCGCCTGTAGCCGATTTTAAAGATCCTAAAACTGTTAAAGTGGTAGAATTAGATGAAGTTTGCAGGCAGCAGCAAGTAAATGACGGGGAATTTGAAACCCTCGAAGAAGTCCCAAAAACGGCCATCACATTAACCATCCCCGTACTGTTAAAAATTAAATTTCTTTCTATAGTGGTGCCCGGTGAAAGCAAATCGGAAGCTATTGCGAGAACGCTGTTTCATCCTGTTTCGACAGAATGCCCTTCAACAGTATTAAGGCTGCACCCCAACGCTAAACTATTTTTAGATATTCCTTCAGCAAAAAACATTATGGAGAAGTTATAATGAAGAACAAGATCGAAAAGGTTCTTAGCGAACCATATACACTCACACCAGAGGACATTGACTATTACCAGGAGCATGGATTCATAAAACTGAAACAAGTGCTGGATCAGCAAACCCTTGATTATTTTAATGAAGAGATCACCAGAGTTGTCTTCGAAAAAAACCCGCTATTAAAAAAACCGATGGAAGAGCGGAATACCTTTGAGAAAGCCTTCATCCAAATTGGAAACCTGTGGCGTACAAATGAAAAAGTAAAAAAGCTCGTGCTGAGCAAAAGACTTGGCAAAATAGCCGCCGATCTGATGAAAGTAGATGGCATTCGTCTTTATCACGATCAGGCTTTATACAAAGAACCAACAGGAACTACGAGCAATATCACCCCTTGGCATGCCGACCAGTTTTACTGGCCGCTCGACAGCGACAATACGATTACAGCCTGGATTCCACTGCAGAAAACTGAAGAAAACATGGGCCCGCTGGCCTTCAGCAAAGGAAGCCAGAAGTATGATTTTGGCCGCGACCTGGAAATAAGCGATGAAAGTGAAGCTAAAATCCAAAAAGCACTTTCTGATGCCAACCTGGAATTGGTTAATTCCGGTTTTGATGCCGGGGAAATCAGTTTTCATGGCGGCTGGACATTTCACCGGGCTGAAGCAAACACTTCCGATAAGGTGCGGGCGGTATTAACCATCATTTATATGGAAGACGGGATTAGAGTCAGTGAGTTTAAACGCGAAGCTCATAAAGATGATCGCGACGCCTTCTTGCCAGACCTGAAGCCGGGTGATGTGGCAAAGACAGTCCTAAATCCGCTTATCTATAAAAAATAAGAAAACAATTATAACTGCCATCAATAACCTGATTACATGATTATCTCAAAAAAACTTGTACTATTAATTTCAGTCTTGGGAATAGGTTTAATTTCCTGCTCACAAACGGTTGAAGAAAAAATGACGCCGAAAGAATTGGCTGAACATGTTTCTGATGTTTTGATTTCCGGCACTGATTTTCATTTTGAACCTGCACTTCAGGAATTTGAGCAGGATGGTTTATTCATGGTTGAATTTCCTGCCGGACAAGCCGGTGTTTTTTATGCCCGGTCGGTAATCACTGTTGAAGATAATGAAGCATATAACTTCGATCAGGAATTTGGAATTAGTCATTCTGCAGGTAGCATTAAAATGCAGTTAAATGGAAATACCATTTATTCAAAAACCACCAGTGAAGATGGACATTTTGATTATGTGGATTATGGCTTATTCGAATATCAGGATAAATTTGCTGTCGATTTGCCGGATGGAGAGCATCAGCTTGCAATCAAATTTATCCCGGAAAGTTCAAACGACAATAACCGCGTGTATTTTAATATTGTTCGATCTGATAATGCCTTATCTCATCCGGCGGTGGGCGCAAGATCTCCATCAGCAGATGAAGAATTGGCAGATGCCGGTTATTGGTGGATTGGCCCATTGCCAGAAGGAGCAGATGAAAATTCGTTTATGAATCCAAATCTTTCACCGAGCGAATTAGTTGCCGGTGAATTCTTATCTGTAAACAGTAAACCGGTTCGCTGGGATATACCAAAACGGCATCTTGTTAAAAGATTTCCGGGCTGGCTCAGGTATCAAAACTGGCATTATTCTACGGGGACTTTTTTGGATGCAATGAAGCAAACCGGAGAGACTTTTCCGGAATTGGATTACAAGGATTATATAAATGAGCATCTTGATTATTTCCTGAATAACAAAGATCATATTGCACAAATGCGGGAAGAATATGGGTTAATTGAAAGCCCGTTTGGGCACTATTTCCGCTTTTCACTGCTGGATGATATGGGAATGCAAACCGTGCCCTACGTGAGCCGTTTAATCGAAAATAGTGATGGTGAAGTAGATCAGGATTCAGAGGAATTTAAATTGGCTGAAAGTGTGGTAGACCATATCATGAATAATGCCTCACGTTTACCTGATGGTACTTTTGCCCGCTATACTCCCGACTCAATGTCGGTTTGGGCTGATGATTTATATATGAGTTCCATTGTATTGTTGAAAATGAGTGAACTCACAGGAGATAATAAATATCTTGATGAAGTGGTAAAACAGGTTATCCTGTTTGATGAACATCTAACCGATGAAGCCTCCAACCTGTATTGGCATGGTTGGTTCTCCCGAAATGAAGAGCATTCTTCGTCTAAATGGGCCCGGGCTAACGGCTGGACGATGATGGCAAAAACAGAGCTGCTTTTGGTTATGCCAGATGGTCATCCCCAAAAAGAAAAAATTCTCGAGATATTCGGCAGGCATGCGGAAGGATTACTGGACGTTCAGTCTTCTGACGGAAGATGGCATCAGGTGCTGGATGACCCATCTACTTATTTGGAAACTTCTGCTACAGCTATGTTCGTCCGTGCTTATGCAGTAGGAATTACCGAAGGTTGGCTGGAAAATGAAGGCTATTCTGAAGCTGCTGAGCAGGGGTGGAAAGCACTCACAAATCAGGTAAATGAAGAAGGTGATATAGTGGGAATAGTCCGGGGAACGCCCATCATGTTTTCGGATGAAGAATATGCCAATTGGGATACAAGAGAAAATGATCCCCGCGGCTTAGGTGCCGTTATTTATGCAGCCATCGCTATGGAAAAGTTTAATGATTTAAAAAACTAAAATGGACAACGAATTTCTTGGAATTTATCTACTGGACTGGATTGTCTTAGGTGGATATATAGTATTGATTACCGCAATTGGATTATATGCGAACAAAGCAGTCAAATCCACCGGCGATTATTTTATGGGAGGCCGGCGCTTTGGTAAACTTTTAATGATTGCCCAGGCTTTTGGCGCCGGAACACGTACCGACCAGGTAGTAGCTGTGGTTGGAGCTTCTTCGCAAATTGGTTTGGCAGGCATTTGGTATCAATGGTTGTATTTATTTTCTACACCTTTTTATTGGCTGATTGCACCAATTTATCGCCGATTAAGATATATCACGATTGGTGATTTTTTCGAACAGCGGTATGGTACAAGCATGGGCGCTGCTTATGCATTTGTAGGCCTTGCCTGGTTTGCAGCCAATATTGGTGTTGTATTAAAAGGCACAGGAGTTACCATTGAAGCAATAACCGCAGGTGCGATTTCAACTGAAGTGGCTGTATTCGGGATGGTAGCTTTTTTCACTATATATGGTTTGCTTGGTGGATTAGTTGCTGCTGCAAGTACTCAGTTAATCCAGGGGTTTTTCATAATTCTGCTCTCTTTTTTACTGATTCCCTTTGCATTGACCGAGGCAGGTGGAATTGCTGCTGTTCACGATTTTCTGCCCGATGAATGGTTCAGCCTTATCGCTAATCAGGAGGTTACTTTATTTTTTATTGTGATGGCAATTTTAAATGGATTGGTAGGTGTGGTTGTACAGCCGCATCATATGTCTATAAATGGTTCAGGGAAAACAGAAATAAACTGTCGTACCGGCTGGACCTATGGAAATTTTCTCAAGAGATTTGTAACACTGGGATGGGTTTTTACCGGGATTTTCATTGCTGTAGTTTTTCCTTCTCTAATGGAAGCAGATATTTCGCAGCGCGAACAAGCTTTTGGTTTAGCAATTGTAGAATTACTGCCCTCCGGGTTTATTGGCTTGATGATAGCCGCTATGGTTGCAGCAGTGGTTGCCGCTTGTAACAATTTTATGGTAAATGGCTCTGCCTTATTTACCAGGAATTTCTATCAGCGATATCTGAATACTGATGCCAATCAAAAGCATTATTTAAGTGTTGCCCGGGTGAGTTCGCTTCTGGTAGTTGCTGCCGGAGTTGCAATAGCTCTTTATATTCCATCTGTATTAGAAGGCTTATTTCTCATTTGGAAAATTATGGCCTTTCTTGGAATAGCTTTTTGGATGGCCATTTTCTGGAAAGGGGCAAACCGGTATGGGGCTTGGTCTTCGATGATCATAACGGCAATTCTTGCTTTTACAACAGATTACTATGGCTGGTCTTTTGCAGAACAAGTGGCTTTATACCTGCCCATTGGTTTTGCTACCATGATTACCGTAAGCCTGTTTACTAAATCCGAAGATGAGACTAAGCTTAATATCTTTTACTCGCTGCTGAATACACCTGTTGGCCATGAAAACCGTCTGGAAAAAGCAGGTATTTCTGTCTCTGATGTGCAGGAATATGAATCTGATGAGACAGAAATATCCGGTTTGGAACGCCCTGATGAAGCCGAGGTTGCCGATTCCATCCCGGAGTTAAAATCAGATAAAAAACCACCTCTGCTTGATAACAAACCTGCATTGGAGAATGGAGAAGGTTTAATCCTGGTAGATATTCTTAATCTCAAGGATTTCAGGTTTAAAAATTATAATGTAGATCTTAAGGGATTTGGTATTTCATGGTTAATTGTAGCCGGCTATCTACTGTTGGCTTACGCACTGAGCCAGATTTAAACAAGTAAAGTTATGAAGAATAGTTGTTCATCTCTTTTGATCATATTTATGATGATTGGTATTTACCATTCAGTTTTAGCTCAGCCAACTGGAATAGTTAATTGGAATCAGGTTCCTGAAATAATTGAGTCCATTCGGGAACCGGTATTTCCCCTGATTTATAAAGATGTTAAAATCAATGGAAAAGCTATTGATGTGAAGATTATTAAGAACTAGACTCTTCTTTCTTACTCTGCATAATCATCTTCCACATCATTATGTTGTTCTTGCATTGCCCCGCATGATTCACGTATAACAAGAGTCGGGGCAAAAACAGTTTGTACCTCTGGGTTTTTACCTTCTATCAACTGTATAAGTTTATCAATAGCGGTGGCTCCAATTTTTTCAACTTGTTGATGAATAGTTGTGAGAGGCACCTGTGCGTATTCGGCCTGTTCAATATCATCAAAACCTACGATAGCAATATCTCCCGGTACTTCATATCCAAGCTCCTGAATTCTTTTAATAAAGCCCAGGGCGGTTAAATCATTATAGGTAAAATAAGCAGTGGGTTTATTTGGCAATGCATGAAAACTGTCTCCAAGGATAGTTCCGGCTTTAAAACTATCAATTATATTACCGTCTGATATTCGCAGGTGGTAAGCTTCATGGTATTCAATATTATTTTCAACAAGTGCCCTTTTATACCCTTCCATACGAACATCACCCAAAGAATTATTAACCGGACTATTTATATAACCAATTTTTTGATGTCCTTGAGAAATTAAGTGTTCGGTACCCATGTAAGCACCTTTTTCATGATCGGTACCTACAAAATAAATATCTTTATCAGCCACATATGAAACCATTACATACGGATAGTTTTGATTATGCAGTTTGCGAATGATTTCAGGGGCATGAGGTTCTTTTCTCAGCGTAGCTACGATCATTCCATTTACACCCAATTTTTGAAAATGATTTATCTGGGCCTCTTCTTTTTTTATCTGGCTTGAACTGTTTGAAAGGAGAAGATTATAATTATTTGAATAAGCAGTTTCTTCTACCATGTGTGCGATCAATGAGAAGAATGGATTTTTAAGATCCTGCAAAACCAAGCCAATAGAACTGTGACTAGAAAAATCTCTCTCTTTATTTTCTTTGGCCACAAAAGTACCCTTTCCCACACGACTAAAAAGGACCCCATCATCTATAAGATTAGATAATGCACTTTTGATAGTAATCAAACTAACATCATATTCTTTAGCAAGTTGTTTATGGGATTTTAGTTGCTGGCCTACTTGAAGCTTTCCGGATGATATCTTTTGATGGATATCATTAACTATTTGAACATAAAGAGGGGTGGAATCCTGAAAATTTATACCCATTATTAAGATTTATTCTTTAAAAGTTTGACACTATACCTAATATACCTAATAATCCTGCTTTTTACTAATAACACCCCGAGAATATTACATCATAAAGTTATTAATCAAGTTAATTGAATAATAAAGGATTTTGTTTGATAAGACTTTCTGTCACCTTTGACTTTCAATACCACCCTGGATAAATTCTTCAATGAAAAATTTTCTTTATATCCTGATTCTAATCTTTCTGGTTCATTTTAATAGCCAAAATCTGATAGCACAACCTGTTACCGATTCGATTGTGAAGGTTCAAAAAACCAAAGATTTCACTATCACCGGAACGGGTAAATCACAGAATTGGGCAAATACAACCTGGATAGAACTTCGAGAACTCAGCGGCCTTGTTGAAGATGAAGAAATCAGGAATCTGGCTACAAAAGTCAAGGTTCTTTATTCTGATGCAGGCATTTATTTTCTGTTTATATGTGAAGATGAAGTTCTAACCGCTACCATCGAATCCCATTTCAAGGAGTTATGGCGAGAAGATGTTGTGGAAATTTTTATTTGGCCCGATGAAAGTGAATTAACCTATTTCGAATACGAGCTTTCTCCTTTGAATTATGAATTACCTCTCCTGGTTTCAAATAATAAAGGTAAGCCATCACATTGGCTGCCATTCGATCATAGTTACAAAGAGGAGAGGAAAACGGTGCACAAGACTTCAGTTAAAGGTGGAGAAAAAGAAAGCGGTGAAAGTATTACCGAATGGTCTGCTGAAATCTTCATTCCCTTTGAATTGCTACAGCCGCTGAATAATATATTTCCGGAATCTGGCAGCAAGTGGAGAGCAAATATGTACAGGATTGATTATGACAAAGGATCAGCACACTGGGCATGGCAGCCTATTCAGAAAACCTTTCATGACTTTGAAAATTACGGCACGTTACTTTTTGAATAATCCTGGATTGGCGACATATCTTTTTTAAGAAATGCTAAACTTGAAAGAACCCTTTAATGTCCTGAAAATTTAAAAAAAATAATAAAGAAAAGTGTTGATTGTAGGGCTTCAATCTTTTTATATTTGTCGCCTGCTCAGAGATGACAGATTATAGATTCCTCGGTAGCTCAGAGGCAGAGCAAGCGGCTGTTAACCGCTGGGTCGTAGGTTCGATCCCTACCCGGGGAGCCAGACATGCGAACTTCGATTTCGGAGTTCGCATTTTTTATATCTATCCAATTCGTTTCAAGACATTTATCGGCAATATAGTGAATCTCTACGGTACCATCATTTGTCAAAAACAGGAAAAATTATCTCTGCCCAGGTTATGGGCATCCCCAAAAGAATAAACACTGCACAATCAGGTGGTCTTTTCCGGCAAACGGTTCATAAAAAAACAATTGTGCTTGAATAAGCAACTGAATTTACTGAGCTTTTTTATTTCGTGAAAACTCACATTTTTTTATAAGAAAAAAACACCACCTGGCACTGGGCACTGTGTTAAATTATAACCAGCCATTGGGTTTTATGCAGAAGCTTTGTACCATGAAGTGGTCATTTGAATCTGCTAATCATATAAAATCAATCCCTATTACAAGATGAAGCTATATATTAAATATATGGTTAGCCTACGTTGCAAGATGTTGGTTAAAAGTGAGTTGGAAAAACTCGGAATTTACTGGATATCTGTTGAACTTGGCACAGTTGAAATTCGGGAAGAAATTAAAGGAGAGCTATTAGAATTATTCAGAGAAGCTTTAAGAAAATCGGGACTTGAACTTCTGGATGACAAGAAAAATATCCTCATTGAAAAAATAAAAAATACCATCATCGAAATGATTCATCATTCTGATGAGCAATTAGAAGTGAATGATTCAAATTATATTAGTGAGAAGCTGGGCTACGATTATACTTATTTGTCCAACATATTTTCGGAGGTGAAAGGGGTCACCATACAGCAGTTTATTATTAAGCATAGAATTGAAAAAGTAAAAGAATTGCTTCTCTATGATGAACTCACGTTAACAGAAATAGCCTATAGATTACATTACAGTAGTGTGGCTCACTTGTCCAATCAGTTCAAAAAAATCACAGGCCTTACACCTACTTTCTTTAAGGCGTTAAAAGAAAAAAAAATGACAAACCTGGAAGACGTGTGATATTCTGTAATGTATGTAAGATTTAATTTTTGAAATGTAATGGTTGAATGGCTCTGCAGCTATATATAGGTAAAAAAATGAATACAAAAGCAATAATAGAAATATTAATCAATAATTGACTGCATTGAATTCTTTAGAAAATAACGGGAATGATGGCCTAAGCGCATCAAACACGAAGCTGTATGTTAGATACATGGTGAGTTTGCGATGTAAAAACATTGCTAAAGCTGAATTGAATAAGCTGAATATAAAACACGCAATTTCCTTACAGGGAGCAATTGAATTTCCGGAAGGAATCACCAATGCTCAGCATAGTCAGCTTAAGAAAAATTTACTGAAATCCCGTTTATTATTGCTTGATGCAAATGAAAGTTTGGTGATAGATAAAATCATCAACACCATTATTGAGGTGATCCATTTCTCTGACGAACTGCCAAAAATCAGTTATAAAGATATTATCCAGGAAAATTTGGGGGCAGGTGAAGCGATGCTGAAAATATTTACAGAAGTAAAAGGAGTTTCGGTAACTCAGTTTATCATTGATCAAAAAATTGAAAGAGCTAAAGAATTGTTATTATATCACGATATAACCACATCTGAAATTGCCGAAAAACTAAATTACAAAAATGTAGATTTATTTATATCGCAGTTCAAAAAAATTACAGGCCATACTCCTTCATACTTCATAGATATAAAAAGTAAAAGAGTTAAAAATATTGAAAATCAGTGATATGTATAACACTCCGGTTTTCACATGTAATGTAGATGATGTTTTTTTACCCCACTTTCTTATCGTGAAATAATTTCACCCCTCTCCGCATTTTGCGACAACAGATTCATTCCAGCTCTTTTGACCAATCTGTTTTTAAATTTACTTTTATAATATGAAAAACCTTTTACTACTGATTTTACTGGTAATTATTCCGATAACTTTTGCTCAGGCTCAAAATACGGACAAGAATTTTGGCCTTGGTGTTATAATTGGCGAACCAACAGGCCTTAGTTTGGCATACTGGACATCAAACAGCCGCTCGTTCTCAGCAGGTGCGGCATGGTCGCTTCATGACAATAGCCGGGGCAATGAATCGGTTCAAGTTCATGTGGATTACCTGTTTCACAATTTCAACATTGTAAGCGTAGAACGGGGATCAATGCCGCTGTATATTGGCTTTGGTGCAAGACTCCGACTCGGAGACAATGAAAAAGCAGGAATACGAATACCATTAGGCGCTGCCTATCATTTCCAGAACGATCCGTTTGAAATATTCCTGGAATTTGTTCCAATCTTCGACCTGACACCAAGTACCGGTATTTCAGGAAACAGCGGGCTAGGTATCCGTTACTATTTTTAAGCTCCTCCTCAATTTATATCTCTTTTTTAATTCGCTTCCTATCACAATTCAGTGATATCAATACTTCAGGGTTTACATGTACTAAGTAAGCCACTGTATTTTTTCCGTGAAAATAATTTCACAACTGACCTGCAAGTTGCAGGTAAATTTTAACTCACAAGGTGAAAATTATGAAAAGTTCTACTACAAAATTATGTATGTCAGGTTTATTACCCCGGTTTACATTTTTCCTAAGTTTTATATTGACAATGGTATTTATACCTGCTTTTGCAATTGCTCAGCCCTCAGGCCCGGAATCTTTTGCACCCGCTGATTCGGCTATAAGTCAGCCCCAAACCCTCACATTAGCCTGGAGTGCTTCCGTCGGTGCTGACAGCTATATGTTGCAGGTTTCAGAAGGTAATGCTGATTTTAGCTCAACTATTTATAATGAATCGGGCCTGACAGACACCACTCAGGTAATTACCGGTTTATCTAGTGAAACGGCGTATTACTGGCGGGTAAATGCGACCAATGGAAATGATGTGACCAGCGAATATTCAGAAACATGGATGTTTACAACATGGGCAACACCTCCTGTGAGTCCCGCTCCGGTAATTCTTGGTACAGCCGGTGATTTCGTGATTCTTGCAAAAACGGCAATTTCTACAGTTCCCACATCAGCTTTAACCGGAGATATTGGGTTAAGTCCTGCTGCTACTTCATTTATAACCGGATTTACTCTGACCGACGATACAGGATTTTCAATCTCTCCACAGGTAACGAGAAAAGTTTATGCAGCAGATATGGCAGATCCTACTCCATCAAATCTTACTACCGCAATAAGCAATATGGAGACAGCATTTACTGATGCCGCCGGACGCCCTGACGCCGATTTTAATGAACTGCATGTTGGTGATATAGGTGGAAAAACGCTAATCCCCGGGCTATATAAATGGTCAAGCACAGTTACAGCCCCAGGAAGTTTTGAAATTTCAGGTGGTGAAGATGATATCTGGATCTTTCAGATTGCTGGTGACCTTACTGTAGCCGCAGATATTAACGTAACACTCAGCGGTGGTGCCCAGGTTCAGAACATTTTCTGGCAGGTATCCGGTGAAGTAACTATTGGAACAGATTCTCATTTTGAGGGAATTATACTTTCACAGACAGCCATACACCTTCTTACAGGTGCTTCGATGAACGGCCGCTTACTGGCGCAATCTGCAGTTACCTTAGATCAAAATTCCGTTACCGAACCATCATCATCCGATGGCGAGCCTACTGGTATTGATGAAGTTGAAAATCAGCTTCCAACAAATGTAATTCTGTCTCAGAATTACCCGAATCCGTTCAATCCATCTACAGTTATAGGATTTGTGCTGCCCCAACAATCGAATGTAATCCTGACGGTTTATAACATGCTGGGAATGGAAGTAGCTGTTCTTATATCTGAATCTCGACAATCAGGACATCATCAGGTTACATGGAATGCAGAAACTGCAGCCAGCGGGATGTATATCTATAGATTAACTGCAAATGACCAGGTACTTACCGGCAAAATGCTGCTGATGAAATAAAAGAAGAATTCAACTTACAAAAGCGGGCAGAAATGCCCGCTTTTTTTATATATACATTACACTATAAAATTTTAAAAAACAGTGATATATGTAATGTATATCAAGTGGTATGTAACACAAACGACCTGTAAGTAATGCAACTTATACTTGTGATAATTAAATCACGAAAGTCCCGACAGAACGGGTTTAAAAAAACAATATGAAAACATATAAGAAAAATATTCAATTAGGCATCATGGCGGCTTTACTGCCAATGATGTTAGTAAGTTGTAAAGATCAAAGTACAAGTGGTTCAGGTGATCTTGAATTAGAAACACCAACAGTTGAACTTACCAGTCCTGCGAATAACGAGTCAGGAATTGAACGTAACAAGGTTATTGAAATAACCTTTACTGAAGCAATGGATCCGACAACCCTTAATACCTCGACCTTTACTGTAACCCAGGGATCTGTAACCATCGATGGATCGGTAGAATCTTCCGGAATTTCGGCCAGGTTTATAGCTGAAAACGTTTTTGATGCTCTTACCGACTACACAGTTATTGTTAATACCGGTGCGAAAAGTGTAATAGGTATTGCTCTTGAAGCGAATAAGGTTTGGAGTTTTACTACCGGCGGAAGTAACAATCCAATAGCTGTAGTTGACCTTGGAACGGCAGGTAATTATGTAGTACTCGCCAAAACTGCTGTCAATAATAGTCCGTCCTCAGCTTTTACAGGTGATTTGGGATTAAGCCCAGCAGCCGAAACTTATTATACAGGTTTTTCCCAGGCAGCCTCAATAGGATATTCAACATCTGCCCAGGTAACCGGAAAAATATTTGCTGCTGACATGACAGCCCCAACACCTTCTAATCTTACTACAGCCATAAGTGATATGGCTACTGCTTATGAGGATGCAGCCGGGCGACCTATACCGGATTTCGCAGAATTATATACAGGAAATATTGGCGGCAAAATACTTACTGCCGGTCTGTACAAATGGAGTAACACCGTTCTGATACCTGCCGATGTAACGATTTCGGGTGGTGCAGATGATGTCTGGATTTTCCAGATTGCTGAAAACCTCGGGATGAGTTCAGCTGTAAATATCACCCTTAGCGGCGGTGCGCAGGCCAAGAACATTTTCTGGCAGGTAGCAGGTGAAGTTACAATTGGTACAACTTCCCATTTTGAGGGAAACATCCTTTCGATGACTGCTATAACGCTGAATACCGGTGCTACTCTCAATGGCCGGATATTAGCTCAAACAGCTGCAATTTTCGATGGTAATACTGTAGTTGAACCTCAATAATTAAAGTATTTTATAAATGCTCATCTGCTTTATAATTTTTAATCTCCAATCCTAACAGGTTATTATTTAGTACAGTTTATTCGATGATTATCTTCTTTAGGGGAGCACTAAAAGCCAATCAGTTTCCCCACTGATTGGCTTTTTTATTTCCGCAGTTTAACATGCTATTCAATTAGCTGCTCAAGCAACTCCTTAAGCACCATGGTGCTATTATTCTCTTTATCCTTAGATGCATAAACAAGCGTTACATTTTTGTTTTGTTGAATGATTTCCACCAGTTCAGAAACAGCCTCTGAACCATACAACTCCTTCCGGTATCGATCCTGAAATTCCTCCCATTTATCGGGATCATGCTTAAACCATTTCCGCAGATCATTACCCGGTGCAATACCTTTCATCCATTGATCTAATTTTGCTCGTTCTTTGGAAACTCCCCGTGGCCACAACCGCTCTGTTAGTACACGATAGCCATCGTCTTTTTCCGGCTCTTCATATACGCGTTTCATTTTCAGCATGATTTTTTCGTTTGGCCCTTTAGAATATTTGAATTGAACACGGATAATGCGGATTTAGCGGATCAAACGAAAAAGGTACTAGTGTTGTCTCAATGTTGAAATATCGGCAGAAAACGATTGAGGTTTCAACTATAGGCAGCCTTTGGCCCGCTCCATCACCCGGCTCGTTTTTAAGGATGCCTGTG
>JBBDNN010000021.1:0-6161 GCA_040877545.1 Balneolaceae bacterium | reverse complement strand
AGTTTAACTACCAACCCGGAGGATGAAGATCCTAAGGCCATTCATACAAAGGCAAGCACCTTCAAAACGAGCCCTGCCTTTAATATTGGCGCTTATATGATCCTAGTAATTACCGCCGTGCTTTATGCAGTATTCTGGTGACAACTGAATGATATGTAAATCTAAGATCTACACGTGAGGCGCGATGCATCGCATCTCCACGACTTCACCATAACTATATCATCTTTTTTTATAATGAACATCCGGCATTTCTCGTAATAAACCGGCACTGTATTCTGCGGTAACATCACGTTGTGAGTTAGCCAGCATTTCATATCCTACACTGAATTTTTTTATGGTTGCTGATCTTAGCAAGGGTGGATAAAAATGCATATGAAAATGCCATTCGGGATGTTCTTTTCCATCGGTAGGGGCAGGATGAAGTCCGGCTGAATAGGGAAAAGATATCTTAAATACATTATCGTATTTAATGGTAATTTTTTGAATGATATCGGCCAGGCCTGATCTTTCTTTTTCGCTCATCTCCGTGAGTTTGCCAAATGGACGCTTGCTAACTACCAGTGTCTCAAATGGCCAAAATGCCCAAAAGGGAACCACCACTGCAAAGTATTCATTTTCAGTCACTACTCTTTCCCGCCTCTCTAACTCCAGATCCAGGTAATCAGACAGCAATGTTTTTTCTTTTTCCTGATAATATTTTTTGAATTGCCGGAGCTCTTTTGCCGGTTCATCGGGGATAGTTTGCTGCGCCCAGATTTGTCCGTGCGGATGTGGATTGCTGCATCCCATTACTTCCCCTTTATTCTCAAAAATCTGAACATAATTGATGAATGGTTTCCCGCCCAGTTCGCGGTATTCTTTCACCCACAGGTTTACCACATCTTCAACTTGAGAAAGCTCCATTTCAGGCAGTGTTAAATTGTGCCGGGGTGAGAAACAGATCACTTTGCACACGCCACGTTCCCCTTTGGATACCAGTAAATCATTGTCATTATTTTCAGCATCAGGGGAATTTTCCATTAGCGCACTGAAATCATTCACGAAAGAAAAGGTGGATGAATAATCGGGGTTTTTCGCCCCCCCTGCCCGCTCGTTGCCGGGGCATAAATAACAATTCGGATCAAAATCTGGTTTTTGATCTCTGGCCGTTTCTTCTTCCTGCCCCTGCCATGGCCGTTTCGTACGATGCGGTGAAACCTGCACCCATTCATTTGTTAATAGGTTTAATCTTCTATGCGGATGTTTAGTGAAATCTAAATTCATGTTAGTATTTTTATGAATGTCTTCTCTTGAAAAAGTGATACTGTCTTTTGAGAATTGCTGGTACCATGAGCACTATCAATCGTCCAACACCATTGCGCCAGCGTTTATTTGGGTGATATAAATCTCGGTTTCTTTACCAGTTTTATCTTGATACTCACGGGAAATAGTATCAGTAAAATTCTCCACATGTTGTTCTTCAACCAGGTTGATAGTACATCCTCCAAAACCACCTCCCATCATGCGAGAGCCTAATACGCCAGGCAAATTTTTCGCTATTTCCACTAATGCATCCAATTCAGTACAGCTTACTTCATAATCGTTGCTGAGGCCGGAATGAGACTGATACATTCGCTGGCCAAATGAGATAAAATCTGCTTTTTCCAAATCCTCACATGCATCATGTACACGCTGATTTTCCTCAATCACATACTTGCAGCGTTTAAACACCACAGGATCAAAGTCCTGCTTATGTTTATCCAGTAATTCTAAACTCACATCCCGAAGATTCTGTATCTCCGGTTTATATTTTTTCAGCGTTTTTACGCCTTCTTCACATTGAGCCCTCCGCACGTTATATTCGGATGAAGCCAGGTTATGACTTACTTTTGAATTACAAAGCACAATCTTCACATCCTTTCTTTTAAATGGGTATAATTCATAATCCAAAGAACGGCAATCCAGTTTAAGCACCATATCAGCTTTTCCATGAAGATTTACAAACTGGTCCATAATTCCGCATCGAACACCCACATGATTATGTTCGGTTAATTGGCCAATTTTCGCCATTTGAATCTTGGGAAGACCAAAACCAAACAATTTATCCATACCGAGAAGCACGCCGCCTTCCAGAGCTGCCGAAGATGAAAGTCC
The DNA here is from genome assembly GCA_040877545.1 of Balneolaceae bacterium. GTDB lineage: Bacteria > Bacteroidota > Rhodothermia > Balneolales > Balneolaceae > Gracilimonas. Next base: position 4,028 of record JBBDNN010000021.1, on the reverse strand, counting down.
GGCACCTATGGGAATATCACCGCCAAAAACCAGGTCAAAACCTTTGGGTTCATGTCCAGCTTTTTGAACTTCGCTGATGGCGCCTTTTATATAATTTACCCAATGAAAAATACTTGGTTGAAGATTTCCTAAATCCAGCTCTGAACTTTCCTCCATATCAACTGAATATGCCCGAACCTTGTTCAGCCCGTTTTCCTTAACTGCCAGCATAATAACCTGCTGTATAGCAGCCGGAAGAACAAAACCATCATTATAATCGGTGTGTTCGCCAATAAGATTAACACGTCCTGGAGATTGAATAATGACCGGATTATCTCCAAAACGTTTTTGAAATTCATTTATGATATTTTGAGCTAGCTCAGTCATTTATAATAGACATCTTCCGACCCACCTTTTGCGCCATTCTCAGCAATATGTTCGCTTTCGTATGTAATTTTTATGACAGCTTCAGGAGATTTGTCTTCGAACATCACAAATTCACGCCTTCCATTATTTTGCTCTTCCCGCAAAAACATGGTTCTGTACCAATTCGCAAACCAGTTCTGGCCTGTAGGCTTTACAGAGGCACGATCATAGCTGCTGAATTGAAGAGTTGAATATTCCGGATTTTCCAAGGTAATATCCCTAGATGGTTGGGCTGTAATATTTCCCACAATTACTAAACTGAATAAAAATAATAAAAAAGTATTTTTCTCGGTTGTTAACATATTTTGTTTTAAACCAATTTTTGCCCATTAACGATGGAAATATTGAGCTCCCAATTTTTAATTTCACCGATTTCTATTTTGGAAGATTCACCTTTTTTAGCAGCCGTTGAAAGGGAGTCGGGCCTGCCGGTTGCAGGTTCCAAAGCTATTGTATATTCCGAATTTGTGCCCTTTGGCCAGCCACCATAACAAAGCCATATACCTAAAAATGGAATTTTAGAAATATTGAAATTAAAAATCAGTGACTCGTTAGTTTTTTTGCGATAGATACCAGCTATCCCCTTCTTTAATTGGCTGGCAAAAAGCTTCACAGCCATACCTGAATTATGGCTTTGTACAAATGAATAATCAATTTTCTTTTCCTGATCATCAAGCCACGGCCATGGGAGTTGATGGGGATTGGATTCATCCTCTCCGGAAGTTCCTGAAACTAGTAACATTTCATCTATATCTTCTGGCAGTAAAATTTTATCTCCTGCTTGCACATTCAAAAGAGGGTGTGAAGACCAAATATATTCAAATGGAAAGGATTCAAAATTCTCAAGTTGATATCTAATTTCAACAGTATCTTTTTTTAAGTGAATACTTTTAGTGAAGCGATAGTTGAGTTCAACCCCATTAACAGAAAGATGTATTGAATTACCTTTTAACTCATATTCCCATGGTTGAGTCCAAAGCTCGCCATGATCTGGCAAATTCTTTTCAGATCCGTTAAAGGCGAATGTTCCGGAAGCTATATTGGGAAAGCATTCATCAAAACCAAAAGCGTAGGGTGGTTCAAAATTATCACCATACGAAGGAAGTTTTAAACCATACATTTTTTCATTTGAAGAGTATAAAAACTGTGTATTGGTTTTTTTATTAATCAGGCTTGATATTTTTCCACCCAACTCAGGAACTACCTTGAGTTGAAGAGTCTCATTTTCGAGTATTAACTCAGTAACCCCGGCATTTTTTTTTACATTAATTTGTTTTTTCACGTATAAATTATTTTAGTACTAAGGCTTTTCCTATTCAGTATAAAATCGATATGCCGAGATGGTATGGTAAATTTCGCCAGGACGAAGAACCGTGGATGGGAATTGTGACTGATTTGGAGAATCCGGAAAATGTTGCGGCTCGAGGCAAAAAGCGGTTCGATATTCAAAGGGTTTTCCATACTTACCGGTATCGCTGCCATCCATAAAATTGCCCCCATAAAATTGAAGTCCCGGTTCCGTTGAGTATATTTCCATCGTCCTCCCTGAATTAGGTTCATGAACTTTTGCTGCAAAACTGAGTGGGTTTTTTCTTTCTTTATTTAACACGAAATTGTGATCATAACCTTGTCCATAGTTTAATTGCAGATTTTCTTCATCTACTCTCTCTCCAATTTCCTTTGAGTTCCGAAAATCAAAGGGTGTATTTTCTACAGAAGCAATTTCACCAGTGGGAATCAGCGTTGAATCAACTGGGTTATAACCGTCGGCATCAACTAATAAATGATGATCATTAATAGTGCCCCCGGCTTCCCCTTTCAGATTAAAAAAGGTATGATTCGTAAGATTTACTACCGTTTCCTTGTCCGTAATGGCTGTATACTCAATGCGTAGTTCATTTTCTTTGGTCAGAGAGTAAAGGACTTGTACGTTTAAAGTTCCGGGGAAACCTTCTTCCCCATCTTCGGATATATAAGTAAGCTTCAGGTTTTGGTCATCTAACTGCTCGGCATCCCATACCACATTATGAAATCCTTTTGGCCCGCCATGAAGATTATTCGGACCATTATTAGTAGCCAGGGTGTAAGTATTGCCGCTCAGCGAAAATTCACCATTGGCAATACGATTTCCATACCGGCCAATTAATGCACCATAATAAGGTTCATTAGTATTCAGGTACCCGTCAATATTGCTATAACCCAGGGATATATCGGCGTATTCACCGTCTTTCCCGGGCACCAGCCAGCTTACTACCCGGCCACCGTAATTGGTAATAGCAAGCTTTATACCGCCGTCTGCTTTTAATGTAAACAGGTCGGTTTGCTTACCATCTATAGTGGTTTGAAAATCCGCCTTGTCAAGAGGAATTTCTGCATTTCCGGTTTTTAGATCTTGACTACCACACCCAGAAATCAGGAGGGTAGTAATTACTAAACCAAAGTTGAATTTCATAATCTGCTTCATAATTTTAAGATGTATAGAATTAACGACTCCTTGTGGTAGTTTTTTTAATGAACTCTACTTCCTGTTCATCATAGGGAGAGCCATCATCCCGAAGAATATCATGAAACCAAATATCCGGTTCGGCGGTGTAGGTGCTGTCCCAGGAATTCCATGGATAAATGGTTTGGGATTTACCAGCGACAAACCCCCAATTATAGCCACCTACATTTTCTTTTTTCAGAATTGGGAGTTCCGCCTCAAAAGTACTGCCACGGGGCCGCGCCATATATTCTGTACACAGCAGGGGACGATTGTAGCGTTTTAAGTTGTTTATCCTTTCTCGCATTACTTCAGGACCGTCATAAACATGGAAGGATATCACATCAGAATGATCTACCATAAATTTATCCATTTCTTTCATGTGCCCATGATCAGACCAATCACCATACCAAAGCCCGGATGTAATTGGCTGGCTCGGATTTACTTCTCTTGCCCATCCAAATGCAGCTTTTAATAAATCAAAAGCGCGTTCTTTTTTGTCTTCCAGTTCCACATGACCATAGGCGCGATCGTTTGTATTATCCGGTTCATTGTAAATATCCCATACATCCACGCGTTCATCGTTTTTAAATTTGCCTACTACGCCTTTTACATAATCTTCCAAATGGCTCCATTGGGCAGAATCTTTTAACACATCCGCACTTGGACTTTGTACCCATCCGGAATTATGCACGTGTGGAGTCGGGTCCGGCTGTTTACCTAATGCTGGTTGAGGATCCCACACGCCGTCAAATAAAACAAACATGGTGCCAATTCCATGGCTTTCGGATATTTCAAGATATTCTTCCAGGCGATTCAAAAAACCCTGAGGATCTTCTTTCCAAACTAAATCGTGCAAGTAAACCCGCATGGATGTGAAGCCAAGATCAGCTGCCCAGCCTAATTCACGATCTATTACTTCCGGGTTAAAATCTTCCTCCTGCCACATTTCAAGCTGGTTGATGGCAGTGCTGGCATTGAAATTAGATCCGATTAACCAGCCCTTTTCCTCATACCATTGATTGGCTTTTTCTTCAGACCACCGACTATTTTCATTATCCTGTGCAATACCGGAACCAAAAACCAGTAAGCAGGTTAGCAATCCCAAAAACACATTTCTCTTTTTCATAATTATCTCTAT